>JBKBQB010000008.1:28886-104368 GCA_046292785.1 Paracoccaceae bacterium | reverse complement strand
CGGACACCACGCCCGGTGGCGGCGGCACGGACACCACGCCCGGTGGCGGCGGCACGGACACCACGCCCGGTGGCGGCGGCACGGACACCACGCCCGGCGGCGGCGGCACGGACACAACGCCCGGCGGCGGCGGCACGGACACCACGCCCGGTGGCGGCGGCACGGACACAACGCCCGGCGGCGGCGATCGCGTTCCGCCGACAGTCAACGATCCGGATCTGCGGGATGTGCTCACCACGAATACCACGAATCCTGTCATCGACATCACTGGCACCGGACAATCCGGTGACACGGTAGTTGTGACTGTTGGCGACCGGACCCAGACAACCATCATCGGACCTGACAACACTTGGGATGTCCGCTTCGAGGGCAACGATCTTCCTGCCGATGGCAGCTACTCGACCGTCGTGGTCGTGACCGAACCCGGCGGCACGGAACATGTGCTGGATGGACCGGACTATGTCATCGACATGACCCCGCCAGCTGTCGAATTCAGTGCCGGCACCGAAAGTGTGGGCGACGTTGAGAACCTGAACGACTATGCAGATGGCATCACCATCGCAGGCGAGGGCGAGGTGGGTGCAACGATCCGGATAGACGTAGGCGGATTGACACGTGACACGGTCGTTGATGGTCAAGGCAACTGGACATTCACCTTTTCCCAAGATGAGATTGCGGGCGGCGAGCGCACTCTGGATGTGACGGTCACTGCGACCGACCCACTTGGAAACGTGACCGTCATCACCGACCAGTTGGTGATTGATACAATCCCGCACCCGGTTTCCATCGATCTGGTCACCGAAAACAACCTGATCAACGATGGTGAATTCACCAACGGGTTCACAATGACCGGAAGCACCAATCCGAACACGGCCGTGACGCTTGTGGTCGAAGGTGGTGGCCGGACCGTAACGCGCACCATCATCTCGGACGCCGATGGCAACTGGTCGCAGGCCTTCTCCGAAGGCACCATCCCTGCGGGCACCTATCAGGCCACCGCAACGCTGACGACCATTGATGGCGCGGGGAACCCATCGTCGGTGACGCGCACGTTTGACGTGGACACCGAAGTTGACGTCGCCTTTGGTTCGACTGCCGTGGCAGGCGATAACAGCGTGAATGCCGTCGAGGCGGCAGGTGTCATCACCATGACCGGAACATCGGCAGCAGGATCAACGATCAGTGTCGAGTGGGCAGGCAGCATCAGGCCTGCCGACACCGACGCCGCGGGCAACTGGACTGTCACCTTTCCCGCCGGCACTGTCGCTGGCGGAACCTATGACAGCACCGCCATCGTCACAGCGACCGACAGCGCCGGAAACCGATCCACGGACCGTCGCGATATCCGGATCGATACCGAAATCGCAGTGGCCATCGATGACACCCAACTTGGCGACAACCTGGTTTCGGGGGGAGAACGCAGCAATGGATTTGACCTGACGGGATCGGGCGAACCCGGTGCCGTTCTGTCAGTCGCCGTTACGACGCCCGGCGGCACAGTCACGCATCCGGCAACTGTCGGCGCGGATGGCCAGTGGTCAGTCACCTACGGCCCCGGCGAGCTGCCCTCTGGCACCTATCAGGCTACGGTTTCCGTATCGGCGCGCGATATGGCAGGCAACATTGCAACCGACAATCACACGGTGCAGGTCGATACCGAAACCGGCGTGACCATCGGCGCTCAACAGGCGGGCGACAACGTCATCTCTGGCGCGGAACGTTTGCAGGGACTCACCCTGACCGGCACTGCCGAGGCCAATGCGATGGTCAGCGTGACCTTCAACGGCACAACCTATGCCGATGTGCGCGCCGATAGCGCCGGTGTCTGGGAAGTGCCCGTCGCCACCTCGGGCATTCCCGAAGGTACCCGGACGGCCACGGTTTCGGTGACAGCAACCGACCGTGTTGGCAACGTCGCTTCGGCAACCCATGTGGTCAGCATCGATACGGAAGTGGTGCCGCTGACGCGCGGCACCCTGTCAACGGGCAGCGACAACGTTCTCAACGAAACCGAGGCAGGACGGGGCTTGACCGTGACCGGGACAGTTGAAGCCGGATCATCGGTGATGGTCAGCTTTGACGGACATGCCGCGCGCCCGGCCATGGTCTCCGGAGAAGCGTGGTCGATTACCATTCCGGCATCGCAGATCCCCGTTGGCACAACCTCTGGCGAGTTGGTGATTACCGCAACTGACAGGTTCGGCAACGTCGGCACGCACAGAGAGAAAGTTGCAATTGACCGTGAGGTCACGCCCCTGCGGTCCGGTCAGTCGGTTCTGGCAGGCGATGGCTATCTCAACGCGCAAGAGGCAGCCGAGGGCCTGACAGTTACAGGAACATCTGAACCAAACTCCACCGTTACCGTTCAGATCATGGTGGGCGATCAGGTGCTGGGCACCCCGGTGCGCATTGTCACTGACGCGTCAGGCAACTGGTCCACCATTTTCAGCGGGGCAAACCTGCCGCGTGGCGAGCTTGATGCGCAGGTTGTTGTGTCGGCCCGCGATCTGGCTGGCAACATCGACAGCTACAGCCAGCCGTTGACGATCGACACCGTTGCGCCGGGCGCGCCGAACGTGGTGAAATTTGAACGTGTCAGCGCGGGTTTGACCCGGATCGTGACGCAAGACGCAGATGGCAGCTACGAGTTCACGCGGATCGATGCCAACGGCAATGCAACCCAGATCAATGCTGTGCGCTCGGTCGACGAGGTCACGGGGGATGAAAACATCACCTTCGGTTCGCGCGGCGCCACCGGGTTCACCCCGACGCCGGTGCCGGATGGCAGCTATCTGGTGGTGGATACAACAGATGTGGCGGGCAACCAGAGTTCAACCCTGATGATCGTCAACAACACCAATGCGCCGCATGTTGACCTGTCGCGGCCCGGTCTGGGTGGGTTTGACTTCTCGGCGATTGATCTGACCTTTGCGCCGGATGCGGACCTGACAATCACAGAGGCGCAGATTCTGGGTATTACCGGCGCCGACCGGACCATTGTGATCAAGGGCGGCGAAGACGACCATGTCGAGATCATCGGGGGGGTGAATACGAACCGAACCCAGGACATCGACGGTGAAACCTACAACATTTACACCGTGGGGCCTTCAGGCGCGACAATCCTGCTCGACGAAGACATCCAGACGGTCTGACGGGAGGTCCTGTCATGCCGCAAAAGAAGACGGCACGGGTCAGGGCTGGCACAGGGCGCCCTGCCCTGATGCTGGTGGCGCTGTGTCTGCTGTCCGCTTGTGTGGGCGATGGCTGGCGCAATGGCCCTAAACTGGGGTTCGGTGTAGGAAAGGCTTCCTCCGACCCGTCAGAACCTGTTCTGACCGCGCAGGGAGAGGCGCGGTCGGCCTTGATTGCTGATCTTCAATCGCGCCGGTCAGTCTTGCCACCCGACGGCCCGTTTGCCGCAGTCTCATCTGCCGTGACAGAGGCCGGCGCAGGTGTGGCGGCCGCAGAAATGCGCGTTGCCCGACTGCGTGCTGAAGCCAAGGCGAAAAACTGGTTGCCGCGCATCGGGCCGTCCGCGAACCTTACGTCTCTGGGCGCATTGACCGCCTCGATTTTGGTTGAACAGACACTTTTCGACAACGGTCGGCGCAAGGCAGAGCGTGCCTTTGCTGCGGCGGATGTCGAGGTTGCGGCAGCGGTACTGGCCAGCGAGGGTAACAAAAGGGTCTATGATGGCCTAAAGCACTATCTTCAGGCAGAGCGCGCCCGAGAACAGGCTGCTGTGAGCGAGCGGGCTGTGACGCGATTGGCCGAGTTCGAGCGCATCATGACCTTGCGGGTCGAAGGTGGTCTGTCCGACAGATCCGAACAGCGCGTCCTGTCGCAAAAGCTGGCTGAAATCCACGCCACTCTGGCAGCTGACCGACAGGCCGAGGTCACGGCACTGGCGGAGCTTGGGGCGATGACAACCCGTGATCTGACACGATTGCACGGTCTGCAAAATCTGCCGGCAGACCAACCCGCCCCCGAACCGCTTGCCGTGATGCGCGCAAGGGGCGAAAGCGCGCGCACCCTGGCCGAAGCGGAAATGGCGAAAGCCGATATGCTGCCCGGCCTTGGTGCCACGGCGGATCTCAGTAAAGACGGTATAGCCGGGGGTATCGGACTTGCAGGGGGCGCGTTCGGTTTTGGATCAGGGGCTGCGCGCGCTGCGCTGGATGCGACGGCCGATCTGGTTGGTCGGCGCACCGCACAAGCCGCAGAGGACGCAAACCGCCGCATTGTCACCTTGCACCGCGAAATGCAAAGCGTGCTCAGCCGCGAGGCCGAGGGCGGCGAGGTGCTGCGCCAGACTGCCGGGAACCTGGCCATGTTCACCGAACAATACAAGGTTGGGCGCCGCACGCTTCTGGAACTGGTTCAACAATATGAAAGTTTCGCGCGCACAGAGCGGGATCAGGCCGCGCTGAAATACATGGCGATCGATCTTAGACTGCAGATCGCCCTAGAACGCGGCGTGCTGGTCGACGGAGCGCGCATGTGACAACTGACAAGGTCGTTTCCTTTGACATGAATGCGGGCAGGGCTGCCCCGGCAGACCCTGTATCGGCACGGCCAGCGCCCGGCGCTCGCAAGTCGCGAGCCCGCCACACCAATCGGGCCATGAACCGCGCGCAGCTTGCAAGTGTCTATGCCGCTATTCTGGGGGCAGAGGTTGCCGTCGCAGATCTTTTGGAACACATCCAGATCGCGGCAGGGTCCGGTCGGCTTGGGCTTGACGAAATCTGCATCGCTCTGCGCGGTTGCGGCCTGACGGCCGGGGTCGAGCGCAGGACAAAGCCAAATGCCGGGCACTGGCCGGCTTTGGCTGAAATGACATCGGGGCAGGTTGTTCTGGTGCTAGCTGAAAGCGACGCCGGAGTAGAAGTATACGATCCCAGCGTCCCCGATGGCAGGGTCGAGGTCTCGTCGGTTGATTTTGCCAGTGTCTATGCGGGCGCGATCCTGCGCGCGCGCACCACCATGGCTGACCTTGAAACCCGGCACACCCCGAAAGGCGGGGTGCATTGGTTTTGGGGCGAATTCAAAAAATACAAACGTCAGTTGCTGGAGGTCGCCGCCGGATCACTTTTCGCCAACCTTCTTGCGGTGTCGGTCGCGCTCTTTTCCTTGCAGGTCTATGATCGGGTGATCCCGCATCAATCTGAACCCACCCTGTGGGTGCTGGCACTGGGCGCCATGCTGGCCATCGTTCTGGAGGGCATGCTCAAGGCCGCGCGGTCGGGGTTGATGGACATGACCGGGCGGCGGATCGAGCTGGTGGTCCAGGATCGCCTGATGACACGGCTGTTGGGGATGAAGCCCAACCCACACGAGCGGCGGCCCAGCCAAACCTTCAACGCCATGCGCGAATTCGGGTCGGTGCGCGAATTCTTCACCGCCTCAACGATCGGCGCGATTGCCGATCTGCCGTTCATCCTGATTTTTCTGGCGCTGGTCGCCACCATTGGCGGCAATCTGGTCTGGGTGTTGATCATTGGCGGTATTCTGATGGTGCTGCCCGGCTTTCTGCTGCGCGGCAAGATGGTCGAAATGACCAAAGCCACGCAAGGCGCCACCACCCGGCAGGCCAAACTGTTGTATGAAGCCGTATTCGAGACCGAGACTGTCAACATCACCCGCGGTGAAGACCGCATCAAACGGCTCTGGTCAGAGTTGGTGACACTGAACGCTGTGAAATCGTCCGAACAACGCAAGCTGACGTCTCTTTTAACCTATTGGGCGCAAGGGGTGCAGCAGGCCACCTATGTCGGCGCGGTCATGGTTGGCACCTTCATGGTGTTTTCCGGCGATTTCACCGTTGGCACCATCATTGCCATCGGCATCTTGACCGGCCGCACCCTTGGCCCGCTGGCCCAGCTTTCGGCCACCATGGCGCGATGGTCCAACGTCAAGGGCGCGCTGGAGGCTCTGGAGGTGATTGCCGATGGCAAGCAGGCCGAAGAGTCGGGCCGTAAATACCTGCGCCGGGAAAAGCTGACCGGGGCGTACGAGCTGCGCAATCTCGAATTCCGCTACGATCCCGCCGCTTCTGCGATCATCGACATCGCGGCGCTTGCCATTCCCGCCGGTCAGCATATCGCCGTCCTGGGCACCAACGGATCGGGAAAATCGACCCTGCTTCGGCTTTTGGCGGGGCTTTACGACCCAACATCCGGCCGCGTCCTGATCGACGGGGTCGATCTGGGGCAGGTGCACCCGCGCGATCTGCGGCGGGGGATCGGTTATCTGGGGCAAGAGGTTCGGCTGTTCGCGGGCACCCTGCGCGACAACCTGAACACCACCCAACTGGAGCGGGACGACGACCGCCTGCTGGACGCGCTGGATTTCGCGGGCCTTGGCCAGTTTGTGCGCAACCATCCGCGCGGGCTGGATCTGGAGATCAAGGAAATGGGCGAAGGCCTGTCGGTGGGTCAGCGCCAATCCTTGGGCTGGGCGCGGATCTGGCTGCAAGACCCTGCCGTTGCCATTCTGGATGAACCCACCGCCGCGCTTGACCAGACGCTGGAAACCACATTGGTCAGCCGCCTGCGGATCTGGCTGGACGGGCGCACCGCGATTATCGCCACCCACCGGGTGCCGATCCTGCAACTGACAACCCGGACCCTGATTTTGCAAAGCGGCAAGCTGGCAGTTGATGGCCCGCGCGATGCCGTTCTGGCCCATCTGATGAAGGCGCAGCCACAAGCCGCCACCATGGCCGGGGGGGCCGCGCCATGACCACCTTCGACCACGGCCTTGATCAACGGATGCGCGGCCCGTCGCTGACAATCTGGCTGATCGGTGTAGCGCTTGGGGTGTTTATCCTGTGGGCCTCCTTCGCCTGGCTGGCCGAGATTGTGCGGGCCGAGGGCCAGATCGTCTCATCCTCCCGCCCTCAGATCATCCAGAATCTGGAAGGCGGTATCTTGTCGGAGCTGCATGTTGCCGAAGGTGACACGGTCGAGCCGGGTCAGATCCTCGCTCGGCTCTACGGCACCCAATACCAATCTGCTGTCGATGATCTGAGCGACCAGATTGCCACACTGGAAGTGCGCAAACTGCGGCTGGAAGCCGAATTGGCCGGGAACACCACGTTTGACGTGACAGAAGACAATGCCAGACGTGTGCCGGATGTGATCGCATCTGAACGCACCCTTTTGGCGGCGCGCATGTCGGAACAGGCGGCGCGGGTGGCGGGGGCCAAAGCGGTGATGACGCAGGCTCAGAAAGAGCGCGAATTGCTGGAACGGATGTATGCTCAGGAAATCGCCCCATTGATCGAGGTGACACGCGCGCGCAAGGCAGCGTCGGACGCCGAGGCGCAGCTTTCCGAGGCGCGCACCATGGCAGAGTTGGACCGCGCCAACACCTACTCTGAAACACAAGGCCAGCTTGCCTCGCTCCGGCAGCGGCTGAAACAGGCGCAGGATCAGCTTTCGCGCACCCAGCTGCTGGCGCCAATGCGCGGTGTGGTCAACAAGTTGTCACTGACCACCATCGGCGGCGTGGTGCGACCAGGAGAGGAGATCATGCAGATCATTCCACTCGACGAAGAACTGTTCGTTGAGGCCCGGGTCAAACCGCGCGATATCGCACAGATCAAGATGGATCAGGAAGCCACGATCAAACTTTCAGCCTATGACTACACCATTTATGGCAGCCTGCAGGCACGGGTGATCTTTGTTTCGGCTGATACGTTCAAGGATGAACGCGCCCGCACTCCGGATGGCGACCCACATTACAAGGTCACCCTTCGGGTCGATCGCAGCCATCTTACCGAACGTCAGCAGGCGCTGGAGATCCGCCCCGGCATGCAGGCGACGGTTGAGCTTCAGACCGGGGGAAAAACCATCCTCACATACCTGACAAAACCGCTCTACAAAGCCAATGAGGCGCTGCGCGAGCGTTAAGTCTGGCCTGGGTTTGGCTTGGAAAGTGGTGCCGCTGAAGGGACTCGAACCCCCGACCCCATCATTACGAATGACGTGCTCTACCAGCTGAGCTACAGCGGCACTTTCCTTATCGCTCTCCTAGTCCGCCCCGATTTCGGCGTCAAGCCCGGTTGCCCAAGCCTGACTTTTGTTTTCGGGTGTTTCACGGCTTTGCCATCAGTCAGGGCGCGGTTGCGTGGAGACAATGTCCGCGTCTTCTGCAACAACCGTATCCGTTTCCGCCAACGGCGCGGGCGCAGGTGTGGGCTGGCCGACGATCAGCGGCAACAACTCCGTGCCGGTCGCACTGGGGCCCGTGGTTTCCGGTGGCTCTTTCCAGCTCAGCGTATCAAACCCACCACAGTTTTCGCAGATCGGATGCCATTGCGCATGGATGGCATGGCACTTGTCGCAGCACCACTGCGGGCCGCGTGGTGCGGTCAAGGCGCGGGTAAGCCAACCGCGGACCACCGAATCGTCCTCACCTTCGCCCCGCGCGATGGCTGCCATGATCGCCAATGACCTCTGCGTTGGGTGAGTGGCAACAACATCGCCCAAGCTGCGGCGCGCTTCGGGAAAATCTTCGGCTGCAACATGAAGTTCGGCCAGCAGCAGCCGGGTTTGCTCATGGTCACGCTGCACATCGGTCAGCGCCCTGAACCGTTTGAGGCGCGCAGCGGGCAACTCCTCTGGTTCGATCTCGGCAAAGGCTGCTGCAAGATCGGGGTGCGGATGGACAGCCCAGGCTTTCTTGAGAACGCGGGTCGCGCCTTTCCGATCGCCCTTCGCAACCAACCCGCGGGCTGCCATCGCCGCTGCCGGAATCAGATCCGGCGATAACCGGTTTGCCTCGATCGCGGCCTCTCTCGACTCGATGCTCGCGGTGTCGTCGAACACCGTCTTGGCTTCCTGAAGCGCCAACACGGCATCCCGACGGCGGTAGACATCGCGCGGCAACGCGCCGGCTTTCAGCTTTGCGCCAAGCGTCTGACGCGCGCCCTTCCAATCCGCGTGGTCTGCTTGCAGTTTAAGCAAAATGTCCTGCGTTTCCGCATGACGGGGTTTCATCGCAAACGCTTTCTGCGCAAGTTTGAGCGCCATGTCGGTATCGCCCTCTGACAGCTTTTGCTTCATCAATCCGCGCACGCCGACAAAGCGGGTTTTGTCGTCAGCCAGAAGTTGCTTGTAGGCTTCCGCCGCACGTTTGGTGTCACCCGCCGCTTCCGCCGATTGTGCCATCAACAGATTGGTCAATTCCGGCTTTGCCAAATACCGCTCGGCACGCTGGGCCCGCGCCATGGCAACGCGTCCCTCTCCCGATGCCAGCGCCAGAAAGCCTTCGGTCAGGGCCTGATATCCCTTGCGCTCGCGATTGCGGTCGAAATAGCGCGAAATCGCCGTTTCGTCCCCGGACAGAAAGCGCAGCAGGGCCACCACGAAACTGACAATCTTGAACACGATCCAAAGCGCCACCACCAGCAGCACCGAGACTATCACGGCCTGCAACGGACCAAGGGTCAGTTCCCAACCAGAAATGGTGATACGCACACCCCCGCCAGTATCAACCAGCACCCCAGCCCCGTAGGTCAGCGCCGCAATGAAAATGACAAACAGAACGACTTTCAAAAGGGTCCAGAGCATCTGCTTTTCCTATCCTTCCACTGCGGCAGACAGAGATGCCGCTGCGTCCACAGCATCCAATCTCTTTCGAGCCAGCTCTGTCCATGCGGCCATTTCTGCCTGACCCTCGGGCGGCAATCCCTGAAGTTCGGTAAGTGCTTGCGCAAGGTCGCCGGTTTTCACCGCCGCTTCCGCCCGCGACAGCACGGCATCCGGGTCCGACCCTTCTCGCGGTGTCAAGGATCGCGCGCCGGTGGTGGATTGCAGAAAGGAAGCGAATCTGTCTGACCAGCCTTCGCCCATGTTGGCGCGCAAAGAGGCCTCGAGTGCCGCGCGTGCTGCGGGTGGATAAGCATCTTCCAGTGCTGCGCGCGACGGAACCCCGGACTCCGCAAGCGATGCAAGTTCTGGCGGCACCGGAAGATCCGGCAAATCCGCCAGCGCCCCTGCAAACGGCGCACCGCTTTCGATTGCGGCCTGCACCCGCCCCAGCGCCGCGGCGGCCACCGCCCTGCGCGCTGTGGCTTCGGCCTCTTGCCGCAGGGCCGCAGCCTGCGCCTCGGCATCGGCAAGTCGCGCTTCGGTCTGGGCAGTAAGGGCTTCGATCCCTGCGTTTGCGCCCGCACTGGCCTCCTTCATCTCGACCACCTCAGCCCGAAGCGAGTCGACCAACGCCAACAGATCGGCCGAAGCTGCTTGTGACGACCCTTCAAAGCCGCGCGATTCCAATGCGTTCAGTCGCTGTTCCAGTCCGGCCTGCGCCTCGGCCAGCGGTGTCAGATCTTGCGCTGGCAAAGCCTCCGGCGCGGGGCGAGCCTCCAAATTTGCGACGCGCTCTGCGAGGTTCGGGTCAGTGACGGGCTGCGCCTCAAGCGCGGCCAGACGGCCGGTCAGGGCCTGCACATCCGCTTGCGTCGCATAGGATGACGCATCTGACACCCCCATGCCCGGAAATGGCACGAATATGGCCAGGGCATAGCCCGCCGCTGCGGCCACAACACCCCCCAGAGCCGTGCCGACAAAGCCACCACCACCGTTGCCAGTCCCAGATGACGACACCGTGGGCGGAGAAGGCGGGACCGGATCGCGAACCGGGGTCGGCTCCGGTGTAGCGGGCGCGGGGTCTTCCATGACCGAAGGTGTGACGTTGTCTGGACCATCCGAAAAGCGGGGCGGTTCATCCATCGTGACCGGATCTATGTCCGAGGGCGCATCCACATCGGGCGCCATCTCGGCTTTGGCACCTGTCTCTACAGTGTCGCCCATGACATCTGCTGTGTCCCTGTCCGATTTGGGCGCATCGGGGGTGCCGCCCAACTCCGCTTCGTCGGGTGCCTTGGAAGTGGGGCGTTTGGCCATATCGAGACTCCTGACTGTGACGTTGGTCGAAGGCGACGCCGGGTGCCTTCTCTGCCTGATCCTAATCCCGCAACTCTTTGATCATCAAGCCGTGAAGATAAAACGATCCAGCACCAAGAACAGTTCCGCCTGCGACGGAGCCGCGGCTGTTTCGATGTGTTGTGCAGGACAATTGGCAAAAACTGCCGCGATTGCGGGGCTTAACGCAGCAATGCGAAGTCTTGGCAAACTTTGCGGGGCATTTGGCAGGTTGTTGAGTTCGCCAAGAAATATTTCCGCTGTCCGGGGCGAGAGCAGTGGCACGATCACGGGACCAAAGCCATTCAATGCCGCGACAGCCTTTGCCGACAAGACCGCCGGTTCTTGCACATAGACGACCGCCTGCTGCGCGGCGACACCAGCGGCAGACAGGCGGGCAGACAAATCGCCGCGCGCATCCCGCCCGCGCAAATGCAAGAACGGTGCATCTTCGGATCGGTTGCGCAACAGGTCAAACAACCGATCCGCGTCGCCATCCGCTGATTGTGCATCAAACCCGACAGATCGCGCCACCTCTGCCGTGCGGTCACCGACGCAATAGGCACGTTTTGGCAGATCGCGGGCTGCAGCAGCCGCACGCGCGCCGGTTTCAGACGTCAGAACAATCGCACCAAAGGGCCCGGCAGGCAGTTTTGGGTGCAAAAGCCTGGGTGACAGCAGCGGCGACAGAACCACCTCGATCAGCCCGCCATATCTTTCCTGCAAATCTGACGCAAAGCGACTGGCCTGCGGCTCTGGCCGGGTGATCAACACTGGAAGGGCGCGGGATTGCGAGACCATGCACATGGTGTTACCTGCACAGAACCCTTGGCGCAACGGCGGACCATGCAAACAAGTCTGACCTTCCTTGGCATAGAATCAAGCTGCGACGATTCAGCGGCAGCGGTTGTGCGTGCCGGTTCCAGCACACAGATCCTGTCATCGATTGTTGAGGGGCAGGTCGCTTTGCATGCAGCGTATGGCGGTGTGGTGCCGGAGATCGCGGCACGCGCCCATGCCGAACGGCTGGATGCCTGCGTCGAACGGGCAATGACCGAAGCCGGTATCGGTTTTGCCGATCTGGACGGAATTGCAGTTACGGCGGGGCCGGGTCTGATTGGTGGCGTCTTGTCCGGGGTGATGTTGGCAAAGGGTCTGGCGGCAGGGACCGGGTTGCCCTTGGTCGGGGTCAATCATCTGGCCGGGCACGCGCTGACCCCCCGCCTTACCAATGGCGTGAATTTTCCTTATCTGATGCTTCTGGTCTCTGGCGGTCATTGCCAGTTCCTGATCGTCAGCGGCCCCGAGATCTTTCGCCGGATCGGTGGAACAATCGATGACGCTCCCGGTGAGGCCTATGACAAGACCGCCAAACTGCTTGGGCTTCCACAGCCCGGCGGGCCTGCGGTCGAAGCCGAGGCGGCCTTGGGCGACGCTGAAAGGTTCAGGTTCCCGCGGCCGTTGCTGGATCGACCCGGCTGCGACATGTCATTCTCGGGATTGAAAACCGCGCTTCTGCGGACAAGAGACGCCGTAATCGCGGAACAGGGCGGATTGAGGCGGCAAGATCGCCGCGATCTGTGTGCCGGATTTCAGGCAGCCATGGTGGCAGTTCTTGCAGAAAAAACCCGCCGCGCCCTTGCGGTCTACCTGTCAACCAACCCGCCGGTTCCTGCGCTTGCTGTCGCGGGGGGCGTTGCGGCAAACGCGGCCATTCGCGCCGCACTAGAGACTGTTTGTGCAGAACAGGCCGTGCAGTTTCTTGCACCTCCGTTGCGCCTGTGTACCGACAACGCCGCGATGATCGCTTATGCCGGGATAGAACGGTTCCGGCTTGGGCACCGCGATGATGCAACGCTTTCGGCCCGTCCCCGCTGGCCGCTTGACCAGACCGCCCCGGCGATGATCGGGTCTGGCAAGCGGGGGCCAAAGGCATGACAGCAGCCATCGGCATCATCGGGGCCGGCGCTTTTGGCGCGGCACTGTCTGTCGCCTTGGCACATCAGGGGCGCAAAGTTGTGCTTTGGGCCCGCGACGCCGATCTGGCGCATCAGATGCAAACGCGCCGCTGCGTTGAACGCCTGCCAAGCATCATCTTGCCGGAATCAGTCTCTGTGACAGCGGAAATGGCCTTGTTGTCAAGTTTTCGAACCATTCTGCTTTGCGTGCCAATGCAGGCGCTTGGTGGTGTTTTGCAAAATCACGCCCCGGTTTTGGCGCGTCGTCGCCTTGTGGCCTGTTGCAAAGGGATGGACCTTGCCACCCGTCAGGGCCCAACCGCGCTGATCGCGCAGTCCTGTCCTGATGCAACCGCGATGATCCTGACTGGTCCCAGCTTTGCTGCCGACATTGCGCGAGGTCAGGCCACAGCCCTGACCCTGGCCTGCACCGATGATGTCGCCTGTCACCAAACCCAAGAAATACTGTCGGGTCAGATCCTGCGCGTTTACCGCAACAGCGATGTGATCGGCGCCGAGCTTGGCGGGGCGCTGAAAAACGTGGTGGCCATCGCAGCAGGAATTGTTATGGGCGCAGGTCTGGGAGAAAGCGCGCGGGCAGCCCTGATGACGCGCGGTTTCGCGGAAATGGTCCGTTTTGCAACGCAGGCGGGGGCGCTGCCAGGAACGCTTATGGGCCTTTCAGGTTTTGGGGATCTTGTTTTGACCTGCACTTCGGATCAGTCGCGCAATTTTCGCCATGGTCTTGCGCTTGGACGCGGTGAGATCCCCGACGCCAGCCAGACGGTCGAGGGTATCGCGACGGCTCAGGCCATCTTGCAACGCGCCACGCTTCTTGGGGTTGCCGATGAAATCCCGGTGACTGCCATGGTCACGCAGGTAACAACCGGGCACACCACCATTGCCGACGCCATTCACACCCTGATGTCCCGCCCTTTGAAAGAGGAATAGCCCATGCGCGCCGCCCTGATCTGCATTGACAAGCCAGACCACCTGCAAATCCGCATTGACAATCGCCCCGCCCATCTCGCGCACATCGAGTCCAGCGGGATTGTGGAAATGGCTGGGCCGTTTCTGGATGAAAATGGCGGCATGATCGGCAGTCTGGTGATTTTGACCGTTGAAACCTTGGAGCAAGCGCAGAATTGGGCCGAAAATGACCCCTATGCCAAAGCCGGTCTGTTCGAAACCGTCTCCATCCGGGAGTGGAAGAAGGTCATCGGATGAACCATTGGCTCTTCAAATCCGAACCCGATGCCTGGAGCTGGGATCAGCAGGTTGCCCGTGGTGATACGGGCGAAGAATGGACTGGCGTAAGAAATTATCAGGCTCGCAACAACATGCGGGCGATGAAGATCGGTGATCGTGGATTCTTTTATCATTCAAACGTCGGCAAAGAGATTGTCGGCGTGGTCGAGGTGATCCGGGAGTCGGCACAAGACAGCACGACCGAAGATCATCGGTGGGACTGTGTTGTGATCAAGGCGGTTGTCCCGATGAAAAAGCCAGTTTCATTGGAGGATTGCAAAGCCATGCCAGGATTGCAGGATATGGCTTTGGTCAAAACATCCCGACTTTCCGTCCAGCCAGTTACCAGCGACGAGTGGTGCCTGATTTGCAGAATGGCCAGCATGACGATCGAGTAAAGCATGATGGAAATGGAGGGCCCCAGTCAACGCGGGACCCTCCATCCACCCCACGTGCTCCCCTAGCACCACACGTGTTCTGAAAAAGGGTCCAAGGCGTCCTGCCTGTTACAGTTGAGAATATCCCAAGACCGCGCGCCAAGACAAGCAACACACGTCTAAAACTGTAATCACCCGGCAAACACTTCAAAAGATCACGCAAACAAGGGTCTTTGACGTGTTTGCCAAGTGCAGATGGTCAAACGTAGATGGCTTCTTTGCCGAAATGCTTGACGAGCATGTAGTAGACAACTGCACGATATTTGCTGCGGTTGGAGCGGCCATAGGTATCAATGACCGCGTTGATGGCTTCCATCAGCTTCGGGCCATCCTCCAGACCAAGCTTCTTGATCAAAAAGTTCTTCTTGATGGTTTCCAACTCTGTCGGGTCACTGCCGGCAACGGTCGACGAATCGTCATTATAGATTGCAGGACCACAGCCGATTGTCACTTTGGTAAGCAGCGCCATGTCCGGCGCAATATTGCATTTGGAGGAAAGGTCTTCCGCGTATTTCGCGATCAAATCGTCACGTTTGCTCATGCTCATGTCCCTGTCACGCTTGGTTCGAAATCACCAAGTTTCCCTATGTCTTGGCTTAAGTCAAAGTTTAGCCAGAAAAGGTGACGTGGACCAAGGGAAAACTCGCACGGTTTTCACCCCAACGCCTCCCGATGCACACAAGGTTCAACCCGCCCCCGAATGAAGGGGGGCGGGTGATCGGGTTTTCGGATCAATACCGGTAATGTTCCGACTTGAACGGCCCTTCGACCGGCACGCCGATGTAATCAGCCTGATCGCGCCGCAATTCGGTCAGCTTGACGCCGATTTTCTTCAGATGCAGACGGGCAACCTTTTCGTCCAGCGCCTTTGGCAGAATATAGACGCCAGGTTTGTATTCTGCGCCTTTGGTCCACAATTCGATCTGCGCCAGCACCTGATTGGTGAACGACGCGGACATCACAAATGAAGGATGGCCCGTAGCGTTGCCGAGGTTCAGCAAACGGCCTTCAGACAACAGGATGATACGATTGCCGTTCGGCATCTCGATCATGTCGACCTGTTCCTTGATGTTGGTCCACTTGTGGTTTTTCAGTGCTGCGACCTGAATCTCGTTGTCGAAGTGGCCAATATTGCCGACGATCGCCATGTCCTTCATCGCACGGATATGCTCGATGCGGATCACGTCCTTGTTGCCAGTGGTGGTGATGAAGATGTCAGCGTCACCGACAACGTCTTCAAGCAAGACCACTTCAAAGCCGTCCATCGCGGCTTGCAGCGCGCAGATCGGATCAACCTCGGTCACTTTCACGCGGGCACCCGCACCCTGCAAGGACGCAGCCGAACCCTTGCCAACATCACCATAACCGCACACGACAGCAACTTTACCCGCCATCATCGTGTCGGTCGCACGGCGGATGCCATCCACCAACGACTCTTTGCAACCGTATTTGTTGTCGAACTTCGACTTGGTCACCGAATCGTTCACGTTGATCGCCGGGAACGGCAGTTCACCCTTCTTGTGCAGATCGTAAAGACGGTGAACACCCGTTGTGGTTTCTTCAGACACACCCTTGATCGCCGCTTTGGTCTTTGTGAACCAGCCGGGGCTTTCCTTCATGCGCTTATGGATCTGGGCCTTGATCACTTCTTCTTCCTCAGAAGCAGGAACAGCCAGAATTTCTTCGCCTGCTTCGGCGCGCGCGCCCAAAAGGACATACAGCGTTGCATCGCCGCCATCGTCGAGGATCATGTTCGCACCTTCGGGGAACATGAACGACCTGTCCAGATAGTCCCAATGTTCGGTCAAGGTCTGACCCTTGACTGCGAATACAGGTGTGCCACCCGCTGCAATCGCCGCCGCTGCATGGTCTTGGGTAGAGAAAATGTTGCACGATGCCCAGCGCACGTCGGCACCCAGAGCAGTCAGCGTTTCAATCAGAACGGCGGTCTGGATGGTCATGTGAAGAGAGCCCACAATCCGCGCGCCCTTGAGGGGTTTTGTCGTGCCAAACTCTTCACGGCACGCCATCAGGCCCGGCATTTCGGTCTCTGCGATGGTCAGTTCCTTGCGCCCAAATTCTGCAAGCGCGATGTCTTTGACGATATAGTCAACCATTTCCAAATCTCTCCTATGTGCTGGAGAGGGCTTTATCATCCAAAGCCTGTCAGAACAACGTGGCAAAAACCCAGTGTCAGCTGAGTGGACGATCTGAAAGAATGTCTTGTGCGTCCATGCCTTCGGACCAACCAAACCCCGAAGCAACGATACATGCAAGAGCATCTGTTTCAACGCGCAACAGGGTCCATGTGCCCATCAAATCTGATGCCCAGAGCTCCATCGACACTCTGTGCTGCTGTTCCCAAGTGCTTTCAAAGACTTCTGCAAAGTCATGTTGCAGGGATGCGGTGATTGTCTGTTTGGCGTCACAAAGCGGATCCTGAACAGAACCGGGAAGTTGGCCAACAAAATCATGCACAGACAGGTTAGGGGCAGCAGAGAAGGACACGATGGTTGTGTCTGGCACAGACGTAGCTTCGGCGCGATCAAGCGCGCTGATCGCGCCCGAATAACCGATCCCGACAAGACCCAAAGCTATCACAGGAACCCAGTTGAACATTTTGTGCGCCTTCCGTTCTGCTTTATCGCCCGGTCAACGCTGGTGCGGTCTGAAAAGTTCCATTTCATTGGCCGTTAGAATTTGAACAGTCCAACAAGCTGCGCTAGAGGCCGGTGATTGAAGGCATCCCGGAGGCAATTGTGGCAAAACCAAAACGTGCTTGGCAACGGATGCTGTCCGGTCGACGTCTTGATCTTCTAGACCCAACGCCCATGGATATCGAAATCGAAGACATCGCGCACGGTCTGGCCTTCGTCGCTCGATGGAACGGGCAAACGCGAGGTGATTGGCCCTATTCTGTTGCAGAGCATTCCTTGCTGGTGGAAGTGATTTTTGCGCGCCAGAATCCGGGTGTTGCACCGAAATGGAAGTTGGCGGCCCTTTTGCACGACGCACCCGAATATGTGATCGGCGACATGATTTCCCCGGTCAAGGCAGCCATCGGCCCCGACTACGGTGTGCTGGATGAACGACTCACGGCCGCGATCCATTTGCGATACGGGCTGCCTGCGATATTGCCTCCGCAAATCAAAAGCCAGATCAAGTCAGCAGATCGCATCTCTGGCTGGATGGAGGCCGTAAATATAGCGGGCTTTACCGAACAGGAGGCGGACAAGCTTTTCGGAAGACCAAGAGAGGTGCATATTGCGGATCTGGATATCAGGCTTCGTGCGCCCGCGGTCGTGCGGAGCGATCTTGTCAAACGCCACCATGACCTTTTGACAGAGATCGGCTGATGCTGAATTCAAAAGCCATCCCAAAGGATGGCTTTTGATCTCATATTGCCAAATCTTCAGGCCTTTTACCAGCACGCAATGCCGCTTCGAACCAACGGGGCTTGCGGCCCCGGCCTGACCAAGTATCAGACGGATCACTTGGATTTGCATATTTCGCGGTCGCAGGCGTGCGCTTGCGCACGGGTGCAAGTCCGGTCAACTCCGCAAGAGAGAAGCCCATTTCCCGCGCCTTGTCTTCAAGCTCGATCAAGGCCTCTTTTTTGCGGCGATCTTCAAAGCTGTTGATCGCCTTCGCAACCTGCGACTGAAGGTCTTTCAACTCTTTTAGGGACAGTGCGTTCAGATCCATGTCCACGATTGGTTTCCTTTTTGGAACGTATCGTTACATGGATTAATCCTAATTCACACGCTATTCAAGCTATGCCGTTGGAGTAGTCTATTTTGGGCTTCGTTTTGCCAAGATGCGCTGCAACGTGCGGCGGTGCATTGAAAGCCTGCGCGCCGTTTCAGACACGTTGCGATCACACATTTCGTAAACCCGCTGAATATGTTCCCATCGCACACGGTCTGCAGACATCGGATTTTCCGGCAGCGATGGCATGGATTCCCCCTTGGCCAGCAGTGCATTGGTCACGTCGTTCGCATCAGCCGGCTTCGACAAATAGTCTGTCGCCCCGATTTTCACCGCAGCGACTGCGGTTGCGATCGCACCGTATCCGGTCAACACCACGATGCGGCAATCCGGGCGCCGTTCACGCAAGGCTTCAACCACATCCAGCCCGTTGCCATCCTCAAGCCTCAAATCGATCACCGCGTAAGCCGGCGGTCGCAATTGCGCGATCGCCTTTCCGGCGGCAACACTTTCTGCGGTTTCAGGGATGAATCCTCGCCGCTCCATCGCGCGGGCAAGGCGTTTTACGAACGGCTCATCATCATCTACCAGCAGCAGAGACCGATCCGGGCCTATATCTGCCGAAATGTCGTCTGCCATACTCTGCTTTCCTTAAATTCAGTCATTCGATGTATAGGTAGAGTGGACAAACCTGCCGGTCAATTTTTCTTGGCACCGGCTGCATTGGCTGTGAAGCAGGCGACACGTTCTGCCATCTGCGCGGCTGTGTCCTCGCGCCGGAAAAAATCCACAAACCCAAATCCGGGCAATGTCAGGTATGTGAAAGTCGAATGGTCAACAAGGTAGAAATCCGGATCTCCACCATCCTGTTTGCGATAGAATGTCTTGTACGCTTGTGATGCGATCCTGACCTGATCCGGCGATCCTGTAAGGCCAACCATTTTGGGGTGCAGGTTTTCGGTGAATTCGGCCATGACTTGGGGGGTGTCCCGCTCCGGGTCGATCGAGATGAAAACCGGCGTCACGTCTATGCCATTTTCATCCAGTAAGTCGACGGCCTCGGCATTTCTTGCCGCGTCGAGCGGGCAAACGTCCGGGCAAAACGTATAGCCAAAGTAAACAAGCGACGGCTTGGTCAGCACATCTGCATCGGTGACCGTTGTGCCGGTTTCATCCACAAGCGTGAAAGCGCCACCAATATCACCCCCGCCAACCTGTCCACCCCGACACTGGGCAAAGGCGTCATCGCCCTGCGCCAGAAAGATGTAAAGTGCCGTCCCACCCAACAACCCCAAAACCGACGCTCCGGCCATCGCAGCATACATCTTTGTCATCCCAAGAACTCCGCCTGTCTTATCGCCGCATTGATCCTCGATCCGTGCGGGCCTAACACTGACCCTGTTATTACTTTTGGATGAGGGATGCCATGCTTTCCCCGGTCGCAGGTCTGCCGTCCCGAGACACCCGCAGCGACTGGGTTCGCCTGCGGACCCTTATCCTGCTGCGCTGGATGGCGATTGTCGGGCAACTGGCCGCAATCACTGTTGCCGACCGCTATTACGACATGCAGCTGCCACTTGGGCTTTGTTATCTGGCTGTTGGCGCCTCGATCATCGCAAACCTTGTGTCGGCGTTCGTTTTTCCGGAAAGCAAGCGGCTGTCCGAGGCAGAGGCGATGCTGACCCTTCTGTTTGATTTGTCGCAACTGTCCTTTTTGCTTTATCTGACCGGCGGTCTGACCAATCCGTTTGCCCTGCTGATCCTTGCCCCCGTCACGATTTCGGCATCAGCGCTTGAGCTGCGCACAACACTTTTTCTGGGCAGCCTCTCGATCATTCTCATCACCCTGATTGCGTTTGTGCACGCACCATTGCGCTATGCCGACGGATCGGTGCTGTCAGTGCCAATTTTGTTCGAATTCGGCTTCTGGCTGTCAATTGTCATCGGCATCCTGTTCCTTGGCCTTTATTCGCGCCGCGTGGCGACCGAGATCCGGTCGATGTCAGATGCGTTGCTTGCAACTCAGATGGCATTGGCGCGCGAACAGAAGTTGACCGATCTTGGCGGTGTGGTCGCCGCAGCAGCCCATGAACTGGGAACACCGCTTGCCACCATAAAACTGGTTTCCGCCGAGATGATGGACGAGTTGAAGGATCAGCCGGATCTGTTCGAAGATGCGCGGCTGATCCGGGAACAGGCGGACCGGTGCCGCGATATCCTGCATTCAATGGGACGCGCGGGTAAAGATGATCTGCACATGCGCATCGTTCCGCTTGCCCAATTGGTGCGCGAGGCAGCCGAGCCGCATCAGGGGCGGGGCAAGCATCTTGAACTGACATTTCAGGCCGGTCCGGGTGGGGGTGAGCGTCAGCCTACAGTCAGCCGCCGCCCGGAAGTCATTCATGGGTTGCGCAATCTGGTGCAGAACGCGGTCGATTTCGCCCGCACGACTGTCTGGATCCAGGGCGAGTGGTCAGCAGGGTTCATCACGATCCGCATTTCGGATGATGGCGAAGGATTTCCATCACATGTGATTGGCCGGATCGGTGATCCCTTTGTACGCAGCCGCAGATCTTCGCAGGATCTGGCCATGCGCCCCGAATACGAAGGAATGGGGCTTGGCCTGTTCATCGCCAAAACGCTTCTCGAACGCACCGGCGCTGAACTGACATTTGCGAACGCGTCAGATCCCTTTCTGGCTCCCGACGAGCGGCCGGAGCGCGGTGGCGCCGTGGTCGAGGTTGTGTGGCCAATCGACCGCATCGCACTGGCCGTTGAAAACGGCCTTGGACCAAACGCACCGATCAAAGCCTGAAACAGCCCCCTTTATGTGGCGATTGAAAGCTTTGGCTCCGGCAGGCCATCTGGTTAACCTTGCGTTAACAAACTATTCCTTAGGTTGATATTGGCTTTCGCTGCGAGTGATTTATGGATTCTCACGACATCATTGGTATCGGCATGGGTCTCACTGCGATCCTGGCGGCACTTGGGGGCCTCTTGCTGATGTCGGCATTTCACGCCGTCAAGCCACCCATCCGACCCAGCATCTTCGACGAGCGCCAGAAGGGAACCCTCTTTCTTTTTGACGGCGAGGTGTTGGTGGATTGCACGCCGGGGGGGCGGGCAGTACTGTCGGCCTCGCCAGCGCCGGGATCGGCTTGGGCAAAATTGATTGCACACCTTTCCGTTACTTTTCCGCAAGTCGACCAATATCTTGCCCGCCTTCCCGAAGAAGGCGCCATTACACTTGCCGCAGAAGATTCCGATGGCCAGCCTCTGATGTTGCTGGCGGAATACCGTGGTGGCCTGTCGCACATTACCCTGATTGATCCGGAATCGCGCGGCACATCATTTGGCCATGATCTGCTTGCCCACAGGTCCATGAGCGAAGAACTGGGATTCTTGCGCTCGATGTTGTCGCATGCGCCTTTTCTGGCATGGCGTGAACGGGAAAACGGCGATGTGATCTGGGCTAACACGGCCTATTTGCTGCGCGCGGCAGATCTTCTGGCTTCGGGGCAGGACTTGACATGGCCGCTGCCGCGGTTGTTTGACCGAACGGCGACAATGCAAGGCGTTGACGGGCAACGGCAAAAGCTGCGGTTTCCGGACGGATCGGTGATGTGGTTCGAACTTGTCAGCATGCCTGACGGTGAGGGGCGGCGGGTATACGCGCTGCGCGCGGATGCTGCCGTCCAGGCCGAAATCACCCTGCGCGATTTCATGCAGACGCTGACCAAAACCTTTGCCCATCTTCCCATCGGTCTTGCCATCTTTGACAGTCGGCGCCAGTTGCAATTGTTCAACCCGGCACTGCTGGATCTGACGGGCCTGCCCCCTGATTTTCTGTCCTTGCGGCCATCACTCTTGTCGGTTCTGGATGCTCTTCGTGATCGCAACATGGTGCCTGAACCCAAAGACTATCGCAGCTGGCGACGGCAGATCACCGATCTGGAACGGGCGGCAGCGTCGGGCGTCTATGAAGAAACCTGGAATTTGCCGGGCGGCCAAACCTATCGTGTCATCGGCAGACCACATCCAAACGGGGCCCTTGCGCTGATGATCGAAGACATTTCGTCCGAAATTACCCGCACGCGCCGCTATCGTGCCGATCTGGAACTGGGCCAATCGGTCATCGACTCGATGGACGAGGCGATGGCGGTCTTTTCCGAAACCGGCCTGTTGGTCATGACCAATTCTTCCTACCCGCGGCTCTGGGGACATGATCCGGCCGAGACCCTTTCGGGGGGCGGGATATCTGCCCTGTCCCGCACATGGCGCACCCTGACCGCACCAAGCACGCTGTGGTCTGAGGTCGAGGAATACGTCTGCACCGTCGGCGATCGTGAATCGTGGAGCGGGGAAGCGCGGCTTCTGGACGGAAGGATGATCACCTGCACCCTGACGCCACTGGCGGCGGGTGCGACCTTGGTCAGCTTCCGCACCCAGCAAGCCGTCAAGGAGGCAATCGCCGTTTCGTCGGAAGATCGACGCTCGGCCTGACCGGATCAGCTTGCGGCTGCGCCGTGCAGCGGTAAAACTGCACCCATGATGGCCCCGTCGCACCATTCCCTCTATCTTCCATCGGAAAGCGCAACCGACGCGCTTGGTCGGCTCATGGCCGATGAACTGATGCCGGGCGACACGGTGTTGTTGACAGGGCCCATTGGCGCCGGAAAATCCCACTTGTCGCGTGCCATCATCCGCGCCAGACTCGGCCGGATGGAGGATGTGCCATCGCCCACCTTTACGTTGGTGCAGACCTATGAAGATCCCGCGGCAGAAATCTGGCACGCGGATCTTTACCGCCTGTCGCATCCGGATGAGGTTCTGGAACTTGGCTTGGAGGATGCGTTCGCGACCGCGATCTGCCTGATCGAATGGCCCGACCGGCTGGGGCCACATGTGCCGGAAGACCCGATCACAGTTTCTCTTTCCGCTGAAGGTGATGGCCGCAGAGCCTTGATTTCGTTCATGGGCCGCCCCGAACTGGCAAGGGCGCTCGATGCGTGATCGAAGCACCGACTCTGCACAGTTCCTGAAGGCGCATTCATGGGATGATGCGGCGCGTCATTTTTTGGCAGGGGACGCGTCTGACCGGAAATACGACCGGCTGACCCGACACGGCGAAACCGCCGTCCTAATGGACGCCCCCCCCGGCACTGGCGATAATCCGGCAGATTTTGTGAAGATCGCGCAGCACTTGAAAAGCCTTGGCTTGTCTGCGCCAAAGATCCTTGCGCAAGATCTGCAGCAAGGATTTTTGCTGATCGAAGATCTGGGCGATGCGCTGTTTGCCCGCGTGCTGGACGATGACCCACAGCGCGAACCGGCGCTGTATCAATCGGCTGCCGATGTTCTGGCCCACCTTCACCGTTTTCCAGCCCCTCCCGGTCTGCCGGATCTTTCTGCCCAAGACTGGGCCAGAGCTGCCGCCTTTGCGCTGGATTGGTATGCCTTTGGCGCGACAGGCGTGCGCCCGGATCACACCGCTTTCCTCGCAGCCCTCACCGATGCGCTGCACCACCATGCAGACAAGCCCCGTGTGTTGATCCTGCGCGATTATCACGCCGAGAATTTGCTGGACTTGCCCGGTCGGCATGGGTTGGCGGCCGTTGGCTTGCTGGATTTCCAGCTCGCCCAAATGGGCCAGCCGGGCTACGATCTGGTCTCGCTTTTGCAAGATGCGCGGCGCGATGTGTCGACCGAGGTGGTCGCACAAACGATCCGCCATTTCATAGGGTTAACCGACTGCAACCAAATGGAGTTTGAGGCGTCTTTCGCGGTTCTGGGCGCGCAGCGGTCTTTGCGGATTCTGGGGATCTTCGCGCGGCTGTGCATGGTGGGTGGGAAGCCGCAGTATCTGCGCCTGATCCCTCGGGTGTGGCAGCATTTGCAAACCAGCCTCGCCCATCCTGCCCTGCACGACTTGGGCCGGGTCTGCGGGCTGATCCTGCCCGCGCCCACCGACACCATCCTGAAAATCATCGGGGACCAATGCGCCACACATTCCCCCTGATGCTGTTTGCCGCCGGGTTCGGCACCCGCATGGGTGCGATGACTGCGCACCAGCCCAAGCCGCTGATCAAGGTGGCGGGGCTGGCGCTGATCGACCATGCCCGCCGGATCGCGGCACAGGCCGGGGTGCCGCGGCAGGTGGCGAACCTGCATTACCTTGGCGACCAGTTGGCCGATCATCTGGCGGGCAGCGATGTGGCGCTGTCGTGGGAGCGCAGCAGCATCCTTGATACCGGCGGCGGGCTGAAGGCGGCTTTGCCGCTCTTGGGGGATGGCCCGGTGCTGACGCTCAACACCGATGCGGTCTGGACCGGGGAAAACCCGCTGTCCCGGCTGATGGCGGCGTGGGATGCCAGCCGGATGGATCAGCTGTTCCTGCTGTTGCCCGCAGCGCAGGCGCGCAGTGCGTCGGGCCGGTCGGATTTCGTGATGGACGATCAGGGCCGGGTTGATTGGGCCAAGGGGCGGGATGGGTATCTTTACCTTGGGGCCCAGATCATCCACCCCCGGCTGCTGACGGAAACCGAGCCTGCGTTTTCGCTCCATGCTCCGTGGACGCGCACAATGCAAAGCGGGCGGGCTTACGGCGTGATCCACAGTGGCGGATGGTGCGATGTGGGCCACCCCGGCGGGATTGCCGAGGCCGAGGCGATGTTGCGGGATGCCGGGGAATGGCCCGATGTTTGATCCAGAAACGCCCCGCCTGTTCGCGCTGCCACCCGGCACCGATTTTCCGGCTGCTTTGGTGGCGGGTTTGCGCGCCCGGATGCGAAATCAGCCGCCCGAGGCGATGGCGCGCGTGACGCTGTATCTGAGCACCGCAAGGATGCGCCGCCGTGTCGTGCAGATTTTTGGCCAGCATGGGGCGGCGTTTTTGCCGCGTATCCGCCTGGTCAGTGATCTTGCGGCCGAAATTGTCATGCCCGATCTGCCTGCCGCCATCCCTGCCCTGCGGCGCAAGCTGCAACTGACGGTCCTTATCGGGCGGTTGCTGGACAATCTGCCCGATCTGGCACCTAGGTCCGCGCTGGCCGATCTGGCGGAGAGTCTTTCGGCGCTGATGTCGGAGATGCAGGGCGAGGGCGTGGGGCCGGAGCAGGTGGCGGGCCTTGATGTGTCGGACCATTCCGAACATTGGGCACGCACGCGGGAATTCCTGACCATCATCGCGCCTTTTTTCACCGATGCCGAACAGCCCGATGCCGAAGGCCGCCAGCGGCATCTGGCGCTGTTGCTGGCGGATCTTTGGGCGGCCAACCCGCCCCCGGATCCGGTGATCATCGCGGGTTCCACCGGATCACGCGGCACAACCGCGCTGTTCATGCAGGCGGTGGCCCGGTTGCCGCAGGGCGCCATCGTCTTGCCGGGGTTTGATTTTGATATGCCCGCGCCGGTCTGGGAAGGCTTGGGTGATGCGCTGACCTGCGAAGATCACCCGCAGTTCCGGTTTCACAGGTTGATGGCGCTGACCGGAACCGCCCTGCCCGATGTGCGGCTTTGGCACGACAGCCCCCCGCCGAGTGCTGCACGCAACCGGGTGATCTCGCTGGCGCTGCGCCCTGCCCCGGTGACAGATCAGTGGCTGGTCGATGGGCCGGGCCTGCCGGATTTGCCGGGTGCGATGCAGGATGTGGCGCTGATGGAGGCCGCGACGCCACGGCAAGAGGCGCTTTCGATTGCGCTGATCCTGCGCGATGCCGCCGAACGGGGCGTGCCTGCCGCGCTGATCTCGCCCGACCGGGTGCTGACGCGGCAAGTGGCCGCCGCGCTGGACCGTTGGGGCATCCGGCCCGATGACAGCGCCGGTGTGCCGCTGAACCAATCCGCGCCGGGGCGGTTTTTGCGCCATATGGTGCGGATGTTTGGTCAGAAACTCACATCGGATGCGCTGCTGACGGTGCTCAAGCATCCGTTGACCGCCTCGGCCATGGATCGGGGCCAGCATCTTTTGCTGACGCGTGATCTGGAACTGACGCTGCGCCGAAACGGGCCTGCGTTTCCGACCGGGGCGGATCTGATCACCTGGGCGATGACGCAGACCAACCCGCATGCGCTTGGCTGGGCCACGGCTTTGGCGGGCGCGCTGGACGGGTTGGAGGATGCGGGCGCGGTGCATCTGGTCGATCATCTGGCCCGCACCCGCAGCCTTGCCGAGCGCCTGTCGCGCGGGCCCGCGCCGGAAGGCACGGGGCGGCTGTGGGACGAAGCGGCGGGGGAGGCGGCGCAGTCTTTCCTGACGCAGCTGGAGGCAGAGGCGGTTCATGGGGCCACCCTGTCGCCCGGCGAATTCCGCGATCTGTTCGAGGGGCTGATCTCGGGCGGGGAGGTGCGCGCGCCGATGATCGCGCATCCCGGCGTGATGATCTGGGGCACGCTGGAGGCGCGGGTGCAAGGTGCCGATCTGGTGATCCTTGCCGGGCTGAACGATGGCACATGGCCCGCCCTGCCGCCGCCCGACCCGTGGCTGAACCGCAAGATGCGGCTGGATGCGGGCCTGCTGCTGCCCGAACGGCGGATTGGCCTGTCGGCGCATGATTTCCAACAAGCCATTGCCGCGCCGCAGGTTGTCCTGTCGCGCGCGCTGCGCAATGCCGAGGCGGAAACCGTGCCGTCGCGCTGGATCAACCGAGCGACCAACCTGATGGAGGGCTTGCCGGAGCGCAACGGGCCAGAGGCGTTGCGCCAGATGCGGGCGCGGGGGCAGGCGTGGCTTGACCTCGCGGCGGCGATGGATCGTCCGCTTGCCGCGCCCGAGGCTGGGTTGCTCCCTGCCCGACGCCCTGCCCCGCGCCCGCCACTGGCCGCGCGGCCTGTGTCGCTGTCTCTGACGCGGGTGGAGGTGTTGATCCGCGATCCCTATGCGATCTATGCCGACAAGGTGCTGAACCTGCGCCCCTTGGACCCGATCCGACACGCGCCGGATGCCCGCGACCGGGGCACCGTGGTGCATGAGATCCTTGAACGGTTCGTGCGCGAGCGCCCCGATGGCGAGGACCGCGTTGCGGCACGAGCGCGGCTGCTGGCGATCACCGCCGAGGTGCTGGCCCTGCGGGTGCCATGGCCCGCCGCCAGCGCGCTTTGGGCAGCGCGGATGGAGCGCGCGGCGGACCATTTCCTGACCGTGGATTCGGCCAGTGACGGGCAAAGCGTGCTGATCGAAGGCAAGGGCGAGTTGATGTTGCAGGGTCTGAATTTCACCCTGTTCGGCACCCCGGACCGGATCGACATGCTGCCTTCCGGCAAGTTGCACCTGATCGATTACAAGACAGGCAGCCCGCCGTCCGAGAAGGAACAGAAATCCTTTGCCAAGCAGCTGCATCTTGCGGCGCTGTTGGCCGAAGAGGGGGGATTCAAGGGCTTGGGCCCGCAAGAGGTGGCCCGGATCTCCTACGTGGGCCTTGGGTCTGCGGGGAAGGTGACCGAGGATGAGATCACGCCCGAAAAGCTGGCGGCAGTGCGCGACGGGCTGTATCACCTGATCGGATCTTACGCGCGGCGGGGGCAGGGATATGTGTCGCGCCGGGCGGTGTTCACCGAGCGTTTTCCGGGGGATTACGACCATCTGGCCCGCTTTGGCGAATGGGAGATGACAGACGCCCCCGATCCGCAGGACGTGGGCGGGGGGGATGCGCCATGACCCATGATGCCAGCCTTGCGCAGATGGCAGCCGCACAGCCCGCGCTGTCCACCTGGCTTTCGGCCAATGCGGGTTCGGGCAAGACGCGGGTGTTGACCGACCGGGTGGCGCGGCTGTTGCTTAACAAGGTGGAGCCGCAGCACATCCTGTGCCTGACCTATACCAAGGCCGCCGCGACCGAGATGCAAAACCGCCTGTTCCGCCGCCTGGGCGAATGGGCGATGAAGCCGGATGCCGACTTGCGCGCCGATCTGCGCGATCTGGGCGAAGGCGATGCGCTGGACCCGGCCCAACTGGCCCTGGCGCGGCAGTTGTTTGCCCGTGCGATCGAAACGCCGGGCGGGTTGCGCATCCAGACCATCCACAGCTTTTGCGCCACCCTGCTGCGCCGCTATCCGTTGGAGGCGGGGGTGACCCCCGGCTTCAAGGAAATGGACGACCGCACGGCCAAGGCCCTGCGCGACGCCATCGTGCAGGACATGGCCGACAGGCTGGCGCCGCAGCAGGTGGCGGATCTGGCGCGGCATTACACCGGCGAGGATTTCGGCGCGCTGATGGCCGAGATTTGCGGGCGCGCCGATGATTTCGCGCACCCCCTGCCCCGCGCCGACGCGCTGGCGCGGTTCGGGCAGCCTGCGACGCTGACGCCCGAGAGTTTGCTGGGAGCGGTGTTTCTGGGCGATGAGGGCGATATTCTGGCGGAACTGACGGCGCGGCTGGCGACCAGCGGGGCCAATGACCAGAAGGTCGGCAACAAGCTGGCCGCGCTGGACCCGTTCACGCCGGACCTGCGCGCGTTGCAGGTGCTGGAGGGCGTGTTTCTGTTTGCAACAGGCGCACGGGCCAATCAGGCCAAGGTCAACGACTTTCCCACCAAAGACCTGCGCAATGCGCTTGGGCCGTTGGGGGACCGTTTGCAAAGGCTGATGGGCCGGGTTGAAGGGGCGCGGGCGGCACGCGTGGCCTTGGAGGCGGCGGAAAAAACGCTTTCGCTGCATGGCTTTGCGCGTGTTTTCTTGCGACTTTACGCGACACGCAAGGCAGAGCGGGGGTATCTGGATTTCGACGACCTGATCCGCAAGGCGGGTCAGTTGCTGAACGATCCCGGCCTTGCGGCATGGGTCTTGTTCCGGCTGGATGGCGGCATTGACCATATTCTGGTGGATGAGGCGCAAGACACCTCGCCCGCGCAATGGGAAGTGGTGGAAAAGCTGACGGGCGAATTCACCGCCGGGCGCGGGGCAAGTGACAAGCCCCGCACCTTGTTTGTGGTCGGGGACAAGAAGCAGTCGATCTATTCGTTTCAGGGGGCCGACCTTTCGGCCTTTGACGCCAAACGGCAGGAATTCGGTGCCCGCTTTGCCGCCGTGGACCAGCCGATGCAGGACCGCACGCTGGACTATTCGTTCCGGTCGTCCAGCGCCATACTGGATGTGGTGGATGCGACCTTTGGCAATACATTCCCTATGGCGCTGGGCGACCCGCCGCGCCATCTGGCGTTTTTTGGCGACCTGCCGGGGCGGGTGGATCTTTGGCCGCTGATCCCCAAGGCCGATACTCCTGCGGATGAGGATGGCTGGAGCCCGGTTGATCTGATGTCGGACAGTCATTACACGGTGGAATTGGCGCGGTTGATCGCGGCAGAGATCCGCCAGATGATCGACGATGGCGTGCACATTCCGCTGGCGGGTGGCGGCAGTCGGGCGGTGCGGGCGGGGGATGTGCTGATATTGGTGCAGACCCGTGGGCCTTTGTTTTCGCAGATTATTCGGGCGTGCAAGCAGGCCGGGTTGCCGATTGCCGGGGCGGATCGGCTGAAGCTGGGCGAGGAGCTTGCGGTCAAGGATCTGGTGGCGCTGCTGTCCTTTCTGGCCACGCCGGAGGACAGTCTGTCGCTGGCCGCCGCGTTGCGCTCGCCCCTGTTCGGCTGGTCCGAGGACCGGCTGTTCCGGCTGGCGCATGGGCGGGCAGAGCGGCATTTGTGGGCAACCTTGCGCAATGCGGATGCGCCGGAGACGCTGGCCGTGCTGACCGACCTGCGCAATCAGGCCGATTTCCTGCGCCCCTATGAAATGCTGGAACGCATCCTGACCCGCCACAACGGCCGCCAGCGCCTGCTGACCCGGCTGGGGCCAGAGGCGGAGGATGGGATCGACGAGTTGCTCAATCAGGCTTTGTCTTATGAAAACAATGATGTGCCCAGCCTGACCGGGTTTCTGATCTGGTTGGAAAGCGATGTGGTGGAGGTCAAGCGCCAGCTGGACAGCGAAGGCGCGAACATCCGGGTGATGACGGTGCACGGATCAAAGGGGTTGGAGGCGCCCATCGTGATTCTGCCCGATACGGCGGATCGCACGCCACGGGATCGGGGCGAGGTGATCAAGCTGGCCGACGGGTTGCCGGTGTGGAAAACCGCCGAAAAGGACAGCCCGGCTGATGTTGCCGCAGCCCTTGGCCTACGCAAGGCCAAGGTGGCGGAAGAGAACCTGCGGCTTCTGTATGTGGCGCTGACGCGAGCGCGGTCGTGGCTGATCGTGGCGGGCGCGGGCGAGGCCAAGGTGACCGCAGGCAAGGAGGCCAAGCCGCGTGAGAAATGGGCGTGGTATCGGCAGGTGGAGGCGGGGTTGACCGCGCTTGGCGCGTCTGCGGATGGTATGGGCCGCGTGCGGCATATGTATGGCATATGGCCCGACGCTGGTGCGGCACCGATTGCGGTGCCGGCGCCCGCTCTGCTGCCCGGTTGGATCGCCCTTCCCGCCCTGGAAGCCCCACGCGATCCGGGCGCTTTGTCGCCATCCGACCTTGGCGGGGCCAAGGCGCTGCCCGGTGAGGGGGCGGAGGCGGAGACGGCAAAGGCGCGCGGCACCATCCTGCACCGTTTGCTGGAGGTGCTGCCCATAAGCGACGCCGCGCTGTGGCCCGCAATGGCGCAGGCGATCACGCCCGAGCCGTTTGACGCAGAGCAGCTTTTGGCCGAGGCCATCCGCGTGCTGTCTGCGCCCGATCTGTCGGGTCTGTTTGCGCCGGGCACGCTGGCCGAGGTGTCGGTGACGGCTGATCTGAACGGGCGGCAGATTTCGGGCACGATCGACCGGCTGGTGATTTGCCCGAACGAGGTGCTGGCCATCGACTTCAAATCGAACCGGGTGGTGCCCAAAACGCCGGATCAGGTGCCCGAGGGGATTTTGCGGCAGATGGGGGCCTATGCCCATGCGCTTGGGCAGATTTATCCGGACCGTCAGATCCGCACAGCGATTTTGTGGACCGCCACGCCAAATCTTATGCCGCTTGATCCCGATGCCGTGACGGCGGCTTTGGCGCGTGCCACCGTCGCTTGACCTTTCGGGTTTGAGTGCCTAGCTTCAAAGGCTAACACATTCCATTCAGGAGATATGACATGGGCGCTGCGACCATTGCCGTCACCGACGCCACCTTTGATGCCGAGGTCCGCCAATCGGACATTCCGGTTGTGGTGGATTTCTGGGCCGAATGGTGCGGCCCCTGCCGCCAGATCGGCCCAGCGTTGGAAGAATTGGCCACCGAATACGCGGGCAAGATCAAGATCGTGAAGATCAATGTGGATGAAAACCCCGAAAGCCCGGCGCAACTGGGCGTGCGCGGGATTCCGGCACTGTTCATGTTCAAGGACGGGCAGGTTGTTTCCAACAAGGTGGGCGCGGCCCCAAAGGCGGCGCTGGCCACCTGGATCCAGTCGGCCATCTGATCGCCGCTGAGGCATGACAAAGGGGCGGTCCTGCGGGGCCGCCCTTTTGTTTTGCGCCCCGCTCGCCATATAAGGGGGGCAAGTGACGGAGGTGCCGAGATGGCAGACGACAAATTCCCCGGCTGGCACGGGACAACCATTCTGGCCGTGCGCCGGGGCGGCGAGGTGGTGGTGGCCGGTGACGGTCAGGTGTCTTTGGGCCAGACGGTGATCAAGGGCACCGCGCGCAAGGTGCGCCGCCTGTCGCCCGGTGGGCATGATGTGGTGTGCGGCTTTGCCGGATCGACGGCGGATGCCTTTACCCTGCTGGAACGGCTGGAGAAAAAGCTGGAGGCGGCACCGGGGCAGTTGGCGCGCGCCTGTGTGGATCTGGCGAAGGATTGGCGGATGGACAAATACCTGCGCAATCTGGAGGCCATGCTGATCGTGACCGACGGGCGTGATCTGTATGTGATCACCGGAGCGGGCGATGTGCTGGAGCCCGAACATGACGTGGCCGCCATCGGATCGGGCGGTAATTTTGCTTTGGCGGCGGCACGCGGGCTGATGGAAACCGACCTGACCGCCGAGGATGTGGCGCGCAAGGCGATGGCAATTGCGGCCAGCATTTGTGTTTATACCAACGGCAATCTGACCGTGGAGAGGATCAGGGCTTCTTAGGTCTTTGCGCCTCGACATAGGCCCGCAAGACAGCGTTCATGCGGGTTTGATAGCCTTTGCCGTTGGATTTGAAGAAGTTAAGTATGTCGGCATCTAGGCGGAGGGAGACCATCTGCTTGTTTGCCGGATCGACAAGAACCGCATTGGCCCAGTCCACGGCAAATTCTTCGGGCCCTTCATGATCGCCCGCCTTTTGCAATGTTTCCCAATCCGTTTCACCCTTCATCGCCCGCACTTCGTCGAGCGAGAAGCGCTTCAAACTGTTCGCGCTCATTCTTTCGTGCCCTTCTTGCGGTGATGATGCGGATCGCACCATCTCGGTGTGTGTGAACAACGGCGAGAGTCACGCCGTTCAGTTGTCCCACCGCAATCTTTCTATCTTCAACCTCGCTTCTTGCATGCAGGATCAAATGGGCCTGAACAAAGACTTGAGCCGCGTCAATGAAGTCAATGCGGTGCTTTTCTAGTGTCGCAATCCTTTTAGCGTCATCCCACTCAAACACGGTGTTCTCTCCCCCGGTGAGGCTTCATTTGATCTAAAAGATCTACCCTACAGGGGCTGCCTCTCCATGGGGCTGCCACGCTATCTCAATCTGACACGTATATACTATATGTCAATACAAATCCTGAGCCTTGGAACCGGTGCGCGAAATGTCTATCTCTAGTGACGGAACTAGACGGATCGCAGCATCATGATCGACCCCCAAGACCTTCGCACCGCCGTGCAGCGCGGGGTGATTACCGAGGCGCAGGCGGCGGGATTGGTGGGCATTGCCGAGGCGCGGCGGCAGGCGGTGGCCGGCGTGGAGCCGGGCGAAGAGCCGTTTGTGCTGTTCAAAGGGTTCAACGAGATTTTCATCGTGATTGGCCTGTCCATCCTGTTCATGGGCTGGGTTGGCGTGGCGACCGTGTTCGGGACCGAGGTGTTCAGCCCCGGTGGGCTGGATACGGTGTTTGTGGCGCTGATCACGCTGGGCGGGCTGGCGGCGGTGCAGCGGTATTTCACGCTGACCCGGCGGATGATTGCGCCGTCGCTTGCGCTGGCGATCATGTCGGCGCTGTCGGCCTGGGCGCTGGGGGCGGCTTTCGCGGATGTGCTGGGGCTGGAGGAATTTGCGGCGTCTGCGCTGTCATCGGCGGTGATTGCGGGGGTGATGTTGGTGCATTACCGCATTTTCCGCGTGCCCTTTGATGCGGCGATCATTGCCACGGCGCTGTTTTCCACCGTGTGGTCGCTGCTTGCGGGCGGCGGCATGGTGCCCGGTGACGGGATGGGGCTTTTGCACCTGTCGGGCAGCGGGCCGCTTTCGGTGCTGTCGCTGGTGTTTGGCTTGCTGACCTTTGCGCTGGCGATGCGGTTTGACATGTCGGATCCGCTGCGGGTGTCCACGCGCAGCACCACCGGGTTCTGGCTGCATGTGACCGCAGCCCCCGCGATTGTGAACACCACCGCGCTGTATCTGCTGGACGGCGGGCAAGGCGCGCAGCTTTTGCTGCTGGTGTTCCTGCTGGCGCTGGCCGGGGTAGCGATGGTGATCGACCGGCGGTCGTTTCTGGTGTCGGGGGCCGGGTATTCGGTGTGGCTGATCTATACGCTGTTTGACGGATCGGCGCTGGTGATCCTGTTCCTTGGCTTTGGCCTTGTTTTCCTTGGGGCGCAGTGGGACCGGCTGCGCTCTGCCCTGATGCGGGCCTTGCCGGAGTTTCCGGGCAAGGATCGCCTTCCCCCCTATGGGAGTAACGTATGACTGACCTGACCCCCCGCGAGATTGTCTCGGAGCTTGACCGTTTCATCATCGGGCAGAACGATGCCAAACGTGCCGTGGCCGTGGCGCTGCGCAACCGTTGGCGGCGCAAGCTGTTGGCGGATGATCTGCGCGATGAGGTGTATCCCAAGAATATCCTGATGATCGGGCCAACGGGCGTGGGCAAGACCGAGATTTCGCGGCGGTTGGCCAAGCTGGCGCGGGCGCCGTTCCTGAAGGTGGAGGCGACCAAGTTCACCGAAGTGGGCTATGTGGGCCGCGATGTGGACAGCATCATCCGCGATCTGGTGGATGCCGCGATGATCGACACGCGCGCGCGGATGCGCGAGGATGTGAAGGCCCGCGCGCAGGCCGCCGCCGAAGAGCGGGTGATCGAGGCGCTGGCGGGCAAGGATGCGCGCGATCAGACGCGCGAGATGTTTCGCGGCAAGCTGCGGCGCGGCGAGCTGGATGCCACGGTGATCGAGCTGGAGCTGGCCGATACCACCAGCCCGTTGCCGATGATGGGCATGCCGGGGATGGAAACCCAGATGCAGGGCTTGCAGGAGATGTTCAAAGCGTTCGGCACCCGCACCGTGCGCAAGAAGGTGACGGTGGCCGACAGCTATGATCTGCTGATCGGGCAAGAGGCCGACAAGCTGCTGGATGACGAGGCGGTGAAGGCGGCGGCGCTGGAGGCGGTGCAGGAAAACGGGATCGTGTTTCTGGACGAGATCGACAAGATCTGTGCGCGCAGCGATGCGCGTGGGGCCGATGTGTCGCGCGAGGGGGTGCAGCGCGATCTGCTGCCGCTGATCGAGGGCACCACGGTTTCGACCAAATACGGACCGGTGAAAACCGACCATATCCTGTTCATCGCCAGCGGGGCGTTTCACATTGCCAAGCCGTCGGACCTGTTGCCGGAATTGCAGGGCCGTTTGCCGATCCGGGTGGAGTTGAAGCCGCTGACCGAGGGCGATTTCGTGCGCATCCTGACCGAGACCGAAAACGCGCTGACGCGGCAATATTCGGCGCTGATGGCGACGGAGGAGGTGGCGGTGACCTTTACCCCCGAGGGGATCGCGGCCTTGGCGCGGATCGCGGCTGAGGTGAACCAATCGGTGGAAAACATCGGCGCGCGGCGGCTTTACACCATTCTGGAGCGGGTGTTCGAGGAGTTGAGTTTCTCGGCCCCGGATCGGTCTGGCGAGAGCGTCAGCGTGGATGCGGCGTTTGTGGAGGCGAATGTGGGGGCCTTGGCCCGGTCGGCGGATCTGTCGCGCTATGTGCTGTAGCGGCGGGGATCAGCGGCTGCGGCGCAGATAAACGTAATAGGCCCCCGCGCCACCGTGTTTGAGGTGCGATTCCGCCACCTGAAGCACCAACGGGCCAAGCGGGGGCAGGCGCAGCCATTGCGGCACCTGATGGCGCAGCGCGCCGATGCGGGTGGGGATCGGGCCATGGTCGGGCTTTGCCTTGCCCTTGCCGGTGATGACCAGAACAAGGCGCATGCCGTGGGCATGGGTTTGCAGGATGAACCGGATCAGTTCGGGATGCGCTTCGGCCAGCGTGAGGCCGTGCAGGTCGATCCGCGCCTCTGGCAGCAGTTTGCCGCGCGTCATGCGGGCGTAGGCCTTGGCATCCATCTGCACGGCGGCGCTTTTCAGCGCGGTGGGCAGATCGGGGGCAAGGCTGTGGCCCTTTGTCACCCTGGCCTTTTCGCCCAGCCGGAAGGTGGGCAGCGGCGGCGGGGCGGTGCCGGGGATGGTGGGGGCGATGGGATCCTTTTGCGCCGGATCACCGTGCAGGATGGATGTGCCATTGGAATGCATGGCGCGGGCGGTGCGGGTGACCGCCTGCCAAAGATCAACCTCGTCCGGGTGAAGGGTGCGACGGCGGGCCATCGCGATCAGCCTTCGGGCAACAGCGCATAGGCGCGGTCGATGGGCAAAAGCTGGATCAGGCGGCCGCCATCCTTGATGCGCCCGGCTTCTTCGCCCGCGGCAAGGCCGGTGCCGTAGAAGATATCGGCCCGCTGCGCGCCCTTGATCGCGCCGCCGGTGTCTTGGGCCACCATCAGGCGGCGCAGCGGTTGACGGCCGTCTTTCTCGACCCAGACCGGCGCGCCGAGGGGCACATGGGCGGGATCAATGGCCACCGAGCGCATGGCGGTGATCGGACGGCCCATCGCGCCGATGGGGCCGCTTTCGGGGGGCAGATCATCGAGCTTGCGGAAAAACACGAAAGACGGGTTGGAGTTCAAAAGCGCCCGACCGGGTTCGGGGTTGGCCCGGACCCAAGCCTTTATATCCTGAGCCGACACATCGGCCATGGAGGCGCCGCGCCGGATCAGCTCTTGCCCGATAGAACGGTAGGGATGACCGTTCTTGCCGCCATAGCCGACGCGCATCACGCGGCCATCGGGCAGCCTGATCCGGCCAGAGCCCTGGACTTGCAGAAAAAACACCTCGACCGGGTCATCCAGCCAGACCAGTTCCAGACCGCGCCCGCGCAAGACGCCGGAATCGATGGCTTCGCGGGAGTGGAAGATCTGGCCTTCGGTCATCTCTGGCGGTTTGCGGTAAAGCGGATAGGTGAATCGCGGCGTGCGGGCGAGTGACCCGTTCAGTTCCGGTTCATAATAGCCGGTGAACAGGGCGGGCGGATCACCAACAACCACAGGGCGGAACAGAAGTTCGAAAAACTGGCGCGATTTGACGCGGCTGTCGCCCGCTTCGGCGGCAAGGGCGCACAGGGGCGACCAAAGCGGATCGCGCAGAAGCGGGCAGGTGTTGCGGAATACGGCAAGCGCTGCGCGATGGTCTTCATCGGCCCAGCCGTTCAGATCCTGAAAATCAAGGATTTGTGCCGGAGCGGCGGGCGCGGACATCAGTGCCGCGCCGACCAGTAAAGCCCTGACTGCATTGCCCGCCCACCCCACCGGAGATCTTAGTCGCCTGTGGCGACAAGCTGCCAGTTCGGATCGGATGCGCCCATGACTCGGGCGAATGTCCAGACATCACGCTGACGTTTGATTTCCTTGGCGCTGCCTTCGACCACTTCGCCAGCTTTGTTGCGGACAACCGAGGTCAACTCGCCCACATAGCGCACCGAGATTTCGGCCCGTTTCGTGTCGCGGTTGAAGGTCGCGTTTTGCAGCGCAAGTTCGCGCAGGCCAACAAACGTTGCCTCGACCGTCAGCCCTTCGACTTCGCGCGCATTGATGGCCTGCGCGAAGGCGGCTTCGATTTCGTCATCCAGAAATGGCCGGATCGCGTCGAGTTCGCCCCGTTCGAACGACATCAGGATCATTTCATATGCGCCGCGCGCGCCTTGAAGGAAGGTGTTGACCGAAAACCCCGGCTCGACCGTTTTCATCGCGGCCAGTGCCTTGGCTGCGTCGGACCCATCCGCGACATGATCGCTGATATCGCGGTCCGGACCGCCCTCGATGACTTCGAAATCGCGTTTCACTTTCGGGCGCGCATCGTCAAGCGGAACGGACGGCTTTTCAAACCCGTCGCGCGTTCCCAAGACCGAACGCAGCTTCAGGATCAGGAAAATCGCGATCCCGGCGAGCACGAGAAGCTGGATCAGGGAAGAATTCATTCAAAACCTCGATCAGACGCCGCGAAAGGCCCGGCATGTATTGGGGGTTGGTAACTTTGACCATCGGATCTTATGTAGGGCTGGCAGGGGGCGGTGTCTACCGCTGCTCCGCCCGCAATTCCCGATGATGGAGGCCAGAATGTGGCTTTTCGCGCTGTTTTTGATTGTTCCCTTGGTCGAGATCGCCCTTTTCATCACCATCGGGGGGTGGCTGGCGCTTTGGCCGACGCTGGCGCTGGTGTTGTTGACGGGGGTTGTGGGCACGGCGTTGATGCGGTGGCAGGGGCTGCGGGTTCTGGCCGAATTGCGCGGAGACATGGGGCAGCTGAAAAACCCGCTGTCGCCGCTGGCACATGGCGCGCTGATCGTGCTGGCGGGGTTGTTGTTGCTGACGCCGGGATTTTTCACCGACGGGGTCGGGTTCTTGCTGATGGTACCACGGGTGCGCGAGGCGGTGATCGGTTTTGTGGGCGCGCGGGTTCAATTTCAAACCTTCGGTGCGGATGGCGCGGCGCGGCGCCGCACGGATGATCCTCAGGGCGGGCCAACGGTGATTGACGGCGAATTCTACGAGGTGGATGAAAACGCGCCGCCAAAACCGCCCTCTGGCTGGACCCGGCATTGAGAACGGTCTTGTGACCTGCTAGGAACGCCAACGAATGGTTTCTCAGGGAGACAAGACACTATGGCCGAGGAAAATGGCGCAGACGCGCAGCCACAGGCCCAGCCGCAGATCAAGATGCAGGTGCTGGCGCAATTCATCCGTGACATGTCCTTTGAAAATGCGGTCGCGCAAAAGGGGCTGAACGGGGGTGAGGTGCAACCCGACATTCAGGTCGCGGTCAGCCTTGACGCGCGCAAGCGCCCGCAGGATCACCAGTATGAAGTGATCCAGAAATTCCGCGTGACGTCAAAAAACCGCGCCAACAATGAGACGCTGTTCTTGTTGGAAGTCGATTACGGCGGGGTGTTCCACATCGAGGGCGTGCCGGACGAGCAGATGCATCCGTTCTTGCTGATCGAATGTCCGCGGTTGCTGTTTCCGTTCATCCGCCGCATCGTCAGCGATGTGACGCGCGACGGGGGCTTCCCGCCGCTGAACATCGACACGGTGGATTATCTGGCGCTGTATCGACAAGAGCTTGCCCGCCGCGCGCAGGCTCCGGCACAACCGGCGCAACCGAACTGAGGCCTTGGCCTTTGCGATATGGCCGGTCCTTTTGGGCCGGCCTTTTTCGTTCAGCGGTACTTCAGCCACAGGGCGCTGTCGCCCAGCTTGGCAACGAAACTGTCATGCGCTGCGGCTTCCTGTTCGGTAACGCGGGGGGGCAGCGCCACGGGACGCGGGCGGGGGCGCCATGTGTCGGTTGTGCCTGACCCGTCGGCCGCGTTGCCTTTGCCGGATGAGGACGACAGCACAAGATCCGGCTGCCTGCCGCCGACCAGTTCCAGATAAACCTCGGCCAGGATTTCGGAATCGAGCAGCGCGCCATGCTTTTCGCGCGCAGAATTGTCGACCCCGAAACGGCGGCAAAGCGCATCAAGCGAGGCGGGCGAGCCGGGAAACTTTTGCCGCGCGATCATCAACGTATCTGTGGCGCGGCTGTTAGGAAGGGTCGGCAGACCAGCGCGTTGCAGTTCGAAATTCAAGAACTTCATGTCGAACGCGGCGTTGTGGATCACCAGTTGCGCATCTGCGACAAATTCCAGAAACGCCCGCCCGATCGCACCAAACAGCGGTTGGTTCTTCAGGAAGTCATCACCCAGCCCGTGGACCTCGAACGCCTCTTTCGGCATGGGGCGTTCGGGGTTGATGTATTGGTGGTAGGTCTTGCCGGTCGGCAGGTGATTGAACAATTCCACCGCGCCGATTTCGACAATCCTGTGACCCTCTGACGGTTCGAAGCCGGTGGTTTCTGTATCAAGAACGATCTCACGCATGGCTGCTCTGCAAATGGGCGATCAAGGCCTGCACATAGGCGCGGGTTTGATCGAGTGACAGGGTTTCGACGATATGCGTGGCGCGCGCCCGCTTTTCGCGGTCTGGCAACTGGCGTGCAAGAATCATCGCGAACTGGGCCTCTGTCATGCCGGGGCGTGACAGAACGCGCTGACGCTGGAGAGCGGCGGGCGCGGTGACCAGCAAAGTGGCGTCCATCTCTGCATCAATGGCGTTTTCAAACAGCAGGGGGATATCGAAAACGGCAATGCCATTGGTGATCTGGCTGAAAAAGGTGCTGCGGTCTGTGGCCACCAGCGGGTGCACCACAGCTTCCAATCGGGACAGGGCGGTGGGATCGGCCTTTATCCAGCCTCGCAGCACGTCGCGGTCGATAGCAGCATCCCGAAGCGCCGCGGGGCAGAGCGCGGCCACCGACTGCACCGCCTGCCCCCCCGGCGCATACAGCCGGTGCACGGCGGCATCGGCATCCCAGACGGGGAGCCCCGATGCCGCAAAGAACGCCGCTGTTGTCGATTTTCCCATTCCGATGGACCCGGTGAGCCCAAGCCGAAACACGGTCATGCCGACAGAACGGCGCGGCGGGTGGCGTCATCCACCTCGGGGCGTGTGCCGAACCAACGCTCGAAACCGGGTGCGGCCTGGTGCAACAGCATTCCCAAACCGTCGACCACCGTGCAGCCCATCGCCTGCGCCTCGATCAGGAACTGGGTCATCAGGGGGGTGTAGACAAGGTCCGTCACAACAGCATCGGAGCGCAGGCCATCCAGCGGCACGCGGAAATCGGGCTTGCCGGTCATGCCCAGCGATGTGGTGTTCACAACGGTGGTCGCACCGTCCAGCATGTTCGCGGCTTGCACCCATTCGCTGACCACAAGCTTTGCCCCGAAATCAGACCGCAACGCTTCGGCGCGGGGCCGGGTGCGGTTGGTGATGCGGATTTCCGGCACCCCCACCTCGATCAGGGCGGCGACAACGGCACGGGCCGCGCCACCTGCGCCAAAGACCGCCGCAGGACCAGCCGCGGGAATCCAGTGGGGCGCGTTCTGCCGCAGATTGGCGATAAAGCCGGAGCCGTCGGTGTTATCCGCCTGAATCTTGCCATCCTTGCGGAAAATCAGCGTGTTGGCCGCACCGATCAACGCGGCGCGATCTGTGATCACGTCAGCGATGTGCAGGATCGCTTCCTTGTGCGGGATTGTGATGTTCACACCGACGAAGCCCATGCGCGGAAGCGCCGCGAGCATCTGGGAAAGGTCTGCTGGCGCAATGTCGAGCGGAATATAATGACCCTGGATGCCATAGCGTTTGAGCCAGTAGCTGTGCAGAGCCGGAGAACGGCTGTGGGCGATCGGGTGTCCGATAACGCCGGCCAGGGGGATGCGCGGATGATCTGTCATGTCGGGATGATGCCTCTGTCGCCCAGATAGCCCAGAACTGGCAAAAGTGGAAGGCCGAGCACGGTAAAGTAGTCGCCTTCGACAGCGGAAAAAAGGCGTGATCCCTGTTCTTCGAGTTTGTAGGCGCCAACGCTGTGGCGGATACTGTCCCAGTTCCGGGTTACATAGTCATCAAGATAGCCGTCTGAAATCGGGCGCATGGCAAGCCGGGCTTGCCCCATGAAACGCCAGACAGGTTTGGCATCGTGGTAGATCACAGCCGCCGACCAAAGCCGGTGGGACCGGCCCCGCAGAAGCCGCAACTGCGCGCGCGCATCGTCGGGTGAGTCCGGCTTTGCGAGCATAACGCCGTCGATTTCCAGGATCTGGTCGCAGCCGAGCACCATACAGTCGGGCAATCGCTCCGCGATCTTGCGCGCCTTCATCTCGGCCAGCGCATCTGCAATATCCCTTGGGCTGGCTTGTTCGGCCTGCAACGCCTGACGGATCGAGACCTCGTCTATCCGCGCGGGCTGCGCCGTGAATGGAACGCCTGCTGCCGTCAGCATCTGCTGGCGGATCTGAGAGGTGGAGGCAAGGATCAGCTTCATCTGGACAGCTCTGTGGATAGACTTGCTTTGTTCTTGCGGTGCGAAATGTGCGCAGGTGGGGTTCAAGCGGTCAAGGTGACAAGGTGCCCGTTTTTGTCAACCCGTTCGCCAGAGATATCCCGTTGTGGACAGCGGCAGCTTTGGTCTGTGTGCGACCCATTTTTGCGCGGTTTTCCAGAAATCATGTATGGATGCGTGATAAAAGCATACAATTTAACTATATGATTTTAATGTAATATTTTTTGTTTATCCACAAGGCAGCCTGGATTTCCCCAGCTTTATCCAAAGGTCGAGAGGTGTGGGCAAAATCTGGGAAAAGATCTGGAATTCTGTTGTCCACAGGGCCTACTACTACATTCCTTTCTTATATTTCTTTTAATATAGAAGAAGAGAGCGAAGGAACCATGATGAGCAATTTCCTGTCGGACTGGCACTTGTGGATCAAGGCACTGCATGTGGTGTCGGTGATCGCGTGGATGGCAGGGCTGTTCTATCTGCCCCGGCTGTTTGTCTATCATGTCGAGGTGGTGGAGACCGGGACCAGGACCGATCGGTTGTTCCAGACCATGGAACGGCGGTTGCTGCGCGCGATCATGAACCCTGCGATGATTGCGACGTGGATTTTCGGTCTGCTGCTTGTGGCCACGCCAGGGATTGTGGACTGGTCGATGATCTGGCCTTGGGTCAAGGCAGGGTCTGTTCTGGCGATGACTTGGTTTCACATGTGGCTTGCCGGTCGGCGCAAGGATTTTGCGGTCGGATCAAATGCCTTGAATGGCAGGCGCTATCGGATGATGAACGAGGTGCCGACCGTTTTGATGCTTTTGATCGTGTTTTCGGTGATCGTGAAGTTCTGATTTGTTGACTTTTTCGGCCTCTGGTCTTAATCGACGCAGAGCATGGCCGTCCGGCTTTTGTTTTTCCCCCTGATGCTGTGGTGCTGCCTGTCGGTGAGATGGGTGGACAAAGGACTATTTCCATGACTGTAGAACGATTGAACCTTGCCGATCTGAAAGCCAAAACCCCGGCTGACCTGCTGGCCATGGCTGAGGAATGGGAGATCGAGAACGCGCCCAGCATGCGTAAGGGCGAGATGATGTTCCAGATCTTGAAGGAACATGCCGAGGAAGGGTTCGAAATCGGGGGCGATGGTGTTCTTGAAGTGCTGCAAGACGGGTTCGGGTTTTTGCGCAGTCCATCCGCCAACTATCTGTCGGGGCCGGATGACATTTATGTGAGCCCGGAGATGATACGCCAATTCAGTCTCAGAACCGGCGATTCCATCGAGGGTGTTATTCAAGCGCCCCGCGAAAACGAGAAATATTTCAGCCTTATCAAGGCTACCAAGATCAACTTCGACGATCCTGAACGCGCAAAGCACAAGGTGCATTTCGACAACCTGACGCCGCTGTATCCTGACGAGCGGCTGAAAATGGAGGTCGATGATGTCACGGCAAAGGACCGTTCGGCGCGGATCATCGATCTGGTCTGCCCTATCGGCAAGGGACAGCGGGCACTGATCGTGGCGCCGCCACGGACAGGCAAGACGGTGCTGTTGCAGAATATTGCGCATTCGGTTGCGACAAATCATCCCGAATGTTACCTGATTGTCCTTCTGATTGATGAGCGGCCGGAAGAAGTGACCGACATGCAACGAAGCGTGCGCGGTGAGGTTGTGTCATCGACCTTCGATGAACCGGCGACCCGACACGTCGCTGTTGCCGAGATGGTGATCGAGAAGGCCAAGCGCCTTGTTGAACACAAGCGGGACGTTGTGATTTTGCTTGATTCGATCACCAGACTGGGCCGCGCTTTCAACACTGTGGTGCCGTCATCCGGCAAGGTTCTAACCGGCGGCGTTGATGCAAACGCGTTGCAACGCCCAAAGCGGTTTTTCGGCGCAGCGCGGAATATCGAAGAAGGCGGGTCCTTGACCATTATCGCGACGGCGCTGATCGATACTGGCAGCCGTATGGATGAAGTGATTTTCGAAGAGTTCAAAGGGACCGGCAACAGCGAGATCGTGCTTGACCGCAAGGTAGCGGACAAGCGTGTGTTCCCAGCAATTGACATTCTGAAGTCGGGGACGCGTAAGGAAGATCTGCTGATCGAGAAAATCGATCTTCAGAAGACCTATGTTCTGCGTAGAATCCTGAATCCGATGGGGACCACAGATTCGATTGAATTCCTGATTTCGAAGCTGAAGCAGACGAAATCGAACGCCGAATTCTTTGAATCCATGAATACATAATCGTTTCAATTCAGAGACTTGAACATGACAGACACAATATTTGCGCTGGCCACGGCACGCGGCAAGGCCGGTATTGCTGTTGTTCGGGTTTCAGGCCCCATGGCAGTGGATGCTGCGGCGTCTCTTGGTGTTGCTGGATTGGTGCCACGTCGCGTCGGAGTTCGAAACCTGATGGTGGGCGGCGAATTGCTTGACAGCGGTCTTGTGCTTTTCTTTGAGGAAGGTGCCAGCTTTACCGGCGAGCAAACGGTTGAATTTCAGGTTCATGGAAGTGAAGCTGTTGTCTCGGCGCTGTTGAAGGCTTTGTCTGCCATGCCTCGCTTGCGTGTTGCAGAACCCGGTGAGTTCACGCGCAGAGCGCTTGAAAATGGGATGCTGGATCTTACACAGGTTGAAGCGCTTGCAGATTTAATTGATTCAGAAACAGAAGCTCAACGCCGCCAAGCACAAAGAGTGTTGTCTGGGGCAATCGGTGAACGGGCTGCGGCGTGGCGCAAGGATCTGGTTCGTGCTGGCGCTTTGATAGAAGCCACCATAGATTTTGCGGACGAAGATGTTCCGGTTGACGTGGTGCCGGAGGTTCGAGACATCGTGGATCGATTACACGCGGTTTTTTCCGCCGAGATTTCTGAAAGCCGTGCCTTGGAGCGGATTCGCGCGGGGTTCGAGGTGGCTATAATCGGCGCACCGAACGTTGGAAAGTCCAGTCTTTTGAACGCGTTGATTGGGCGCAGAGCTGCGATAACGTCGTCTGTTGCCGGAACGACTCGAGACGTAATCGAGGTTCGGATGGACATCGGCGGTTTTCCAGTGACGCTTCTCGATACTGCTGGGTTACGAGAGTCGACAGATGAGATTGAGAAGATGGGTGTGGAACTGGCGATAGAGCGTGCGCGCCTTGCCGATCTTCGCATCATGCTGCTTGCGCCTGATGCTGAGTCCGATCCGCTCGTTGATGCCGAGATCGTTGTGTGGGGGAAGGCTGATATTAGTCCACGTGAGCGCGCGGTTTCAAGTCATACAGGTTTGGGGTTAGACTGGCTGATTGAGGAGATACAGCGCCATTTAGAGAAGAAAGTCTCGGGTGCAGGGATCTTGATCCGTGACAGGCATAGAGCAGCGCTTTCGGTTGCTGTAGAATCCATGGTATCGGCGCAGCAATACCTGTATACTGAAATCCCGTCGCTTGAACTTGTGGCTGATGATCTCCGGTCGGCCAGTCATGCGCTTGACCTGCTTGTCGGGAAAATCGGTGTTGAAACGCTGTTGGATGAAATATTCACCAGTTTCTGTATTGGCAAATAGGGCTGTTTCACGTGAAACATTATGATGTCGTTGTTATTGGCGGTGGACATGCTGGGACGGAGGCAGCTTCGGCTGCTGCGCGAGCTGGTGCAAACGTGGCGTTGGTTACTCAAAAGCTCAGTACAATAGGGGCAATGTCTTGCAATCCTGCAATCGGAGGTTTGGGCAAGGGCCACCTTGTGCGTGAGATCGATGCTCTTGACGGTGTTATGGCGCGTGCAGCTGATGCAGCGGGGATTCAGTTCAGGTTGTTGAACCGGAAGAAAGGTCCCGCGGTTCAGGGACCGCGGGCGCAGACAGACAGAACACTTTACCGTCAATTCGTGCAGGCAGAATTGGCTAAATATGAGACTTTAACTTTGCTTGAGGGCGAAGTTGTTGACCTGGACGTTTGTCACGCCCAAGTACAGGCAGTCATCCTGGCCTCTGGGCAGAGGGTGAATACCAAGGCGGTTGTTTTAACGGCTGGTACATTTCTGAATGGTTTGCTTCACATTGGTGACAGGAAACTGCCTGGTGGCCGCATGGGGGACGAATCTTCGACACGCCTTTGTTCCCAGCTCACTGATCTTGGCTTGAAGCGTGGAAGACTGAAAACAGGGACTCCGCCACGCCTTGATGGTCGCACAATCGACTGGTCAGTGCTCGAAATGCAAAAGGGCGATGATGATCCTGTCATGTTCTCATTTTTGAATTCCCAACCAAGGGTGAAGCAGATCTCGTGTGGGATAACCCATACCAACCCGCGCACGCATGAGATCATCCGAAACAATCTTTCGCGGTCTGCTATGTATGGTGGCATGATCGACGGTGTTGGACCAAGATACTGCCCATCCATTGAGGACAAGGTAACCCGATTTTCGGAGAAAGACAGCCACCAGATCTTCCTGGAACCAGAGAGTCTTGAGGATGACACAATCTATCCCAATGGGATCTCATCTTCGTTGCCCATTGATGTTCAGGAAGCGTATGTGTCGTCAATCGTTGGTCTGGAGCATGCGAAGATCCTTCAGCCAGCCTATGCCATTGAGTATGATTACTTTGATCCTCGGTCCTTGTCTCCGACGCTTTCTGTTCAACATATCGACGGATTGTTTCTTGCAGGACAGATTAATGGAACGACAGGTTATGAAGAAGCTGCAGCCCAAGGCTTGGCCGCGGGGTTGAATGCTGCCCGATTTTCGCTTGGCGCAGAGCCGATTACCTTTCACCGGACGGACAGCTACATTGGCGTGTTGATCGATGATTTGCGCACGCAGGGCGTCTCTGAGCCGTATCGCATGTTTACCTCACGCGCAGAATATCGGTTGTCTTTGCGGGCAGATAATGCAGACCAGCGGCTTACGGGTCTGGGTATTGAATTGGGCTTGGTTTCAGCCGAGCGGGCGATGATTTTTGAGAGAAAAATAGATAAGTTACAAAGGCTGAAACTTCAGCTTTCAGAAGTGACGTTCACTCCGCGAGATTTAAATGCCTTCGGGCTTCAGGTCAGTCTGGATGGAACCCGTAGGACTGGTTTATCAGTTCTGGGCGCGTTTGCGATGGCCGAAGAGATGCAGGAGCGGTTGCTTCCCGCTCTGATATCTGCCGATCCGTCCACGCGAGAACAGGTTGTCCGGGATGCCATGTATGGCCGGTATTTGGAGCGTCAGGAGGAACAAATCGCTCAGTTGAAGCGTGAAGAGAAAGCGGTGATACCACCTGAGCTCGAGTTTATGACCATGGCGGGTCTCTCATCAGAACTCAGATCAAAATTGTCGCGTTTCAGGCCGCGTTGTCTTGCCGACGCGTCTAAAATTGAAGGTATGACGCCCGCTGCGTTGGCGTTGATTTTGGCAAATATCAGAAAATATCACCTGAACCAAAGGGCAGTCTAGTGCCTGACGTATTTCTTGAGGACTTAGGAAGTCTTGTTTCACGTGAAACACAGGACCGTATTCTGTTGTTTGAGTCTTTGGTGAAGAAGTGGAACCCAGTCATAAACCTTGTATCGTCAAGAAGCCTGTCAGACATCCGCGGCCGGCACATTATCGACTCCGTCCAACTTTACAAACGCGCTCACGGCGCCTCCGGTCTCTGGTGCGATTTGGGTAGCGGCGGTGGCTTTCCGGGATTGATTGTTGCAATCTTGGCAAGCGAGGATAATGAAAGATTTAGGGTCAATCTTGTTGAATCAGATCAGCGAAAGGCGGCATTTCTCAGTGAAGCCGCACGTCAGCTTGATCTGAACATTCAGATCGTCGCATCGAGAATTGAGCGCCTTTCGCCCCTTTCGGCAAATGTGTTGTCCGCCCGAGCACTTGCAGCTTTGCCAAAGTTGTGCGAATTCGCTTCGGTTCACCTTGCTCCTTCTGGTGTTGCACTCTTTCCAAAGGGCGCGCGATTTCAACATGAAATTGATGATGCGAGGCAAAGTTGGGCTTTTAATGTCAAAGTTCATCAAAGCCAAACTGACCCGTCCGGTGTGATTCTGGAACTGAGAGATATACATCATGCCTGACTTTGAGGGTCGCTCCACACCCCGGATTATTGCGGTTGCTAACCAAAAAGGGGGTGTGGGTAAAACCACGACAACAATAAATCTTGCTGCTGGATTGGCAGAATTCGGTTATAGCATTTTGGTCGTTGATATGGACCCGCAGGGCAACGCATCCACAGGCTTGGGTGTCGGCCCTGAAGCGCGCGCAAAAACCAGTTACGATCTGCTTTTGGAGCAGGCGATACTGAATGACCTGATCCAAAAGACAGCTGTTCAGGGAATCTCGCTGTGCCCTGCGAATGCCGATCTCGCGTCTGCGGATATTGATTTGGTTGCAAGTGAGAAACGCTCGTTTTTGCTTTCCGATGCCATGCAAGAGGCGAGTTTTTTAACAGCGGGGTTTGATTTTGTTCTTATCGATTGTCCACCCTCCCTTTCCTTGTTGACGGTAAATGCTCTCGTAGCAGCCGAATCCGTTCTCATACCGCTGCAAAGCGAGTTCTTCGCGCTCGAAGGGCTTTCCCAGCTTATGCTGACGATCCGAGATATCAGAAAGGCTGCCAATCCGCGTCTGAGGATAGAAGGCGTGCTGATCACTATGACGGATAGCAGGAACCGGCTGTCTCAACAGGTCGAGGCTGATGCGCGCTCGAACTTGGGCGACATGGTTTTTGCAACAACAATCCCAAGAAACGTCAGAGTGTCTGAAGCTCCGTCTTTCGCATTGCCGGTGTTGCAATACGATCCGACATCCAAAGGCGCTGATGCTTACCGACGTTTATCACTTGAGGTGATAGCTCGCAGATCCAAGGGCCGTGCGGCCTGACAAGGGAAGAATGATGATGGAAAAGAAGCAGGACCGGAAAGGGCTTGGGCGAGGTCTCTCGGCTTTGATGGCAGACGTCAATCTTGTGCGGGGCGACATTGATCAGAGGGGTGTCGCCCGACGTCCGGACGAGACTTCACTCCCGATCGAGCAGATTTTTCCCAATCCGAACCAGCCGCGTCGCGATTTTGACCCTGGACTGCTGGATGAACTTGCGGCGTCGATCCGCACGAAGGGAATTATCCAGCCACTTGTTGTCCGCGAGAATGTCGGAGGCGAGGGCTATCAGATTGTTGCCGGCGAGCGTCGATGGCGTGCCGCGCAAATTGCGCAGTTGCACAAGGTGCCGGTTGTCATCAGAGAGTTCTCTGATGATGAAGTGCTTGAAATTGCAATTATTGAAAACATCCAAAGAGCTGACCTGAACGCAGTGGAGGAAGCTCTTGGTTTTCGCCAGTTAATGGATTCATATGGCCATACCCAGGAAAAGCTTGCCGAGGCGCTGTCAAAGAGCAGATCCCACATCGCGAATACACTGCGGTTGTTGAACTTGCCAGACGATGTCCTTTCCATGATCCGGACTGGTAAATTGACAGCTGGTCATGCAAGAGCGTTGATCGGATCTCCAGATCCAACCGCCTTGGCACTGAAAGTTGTAGGGTCAAGTTTGTCAGTTCGTGACACTGAAAAGCTTGCGAAAAGTATCTCCTTGAAGCCTTCCACTCAAGGCACCAAGACGTCAAGAAGTGAAAAAGACGCTGATACTCGCGCGATCGAAGCTGACTTAACCGCTAATCTGGGCTTAAGCGTAAGTATTGACCACGACTCATCCGGAGAAGGTGGGGTTCTTCGACTGCGATACCGTAGTCTCGATCAACTCGATATGCTTTGCCAGGTTCTCTCTGTTATCCCGCGCGATTTCACACCCTAAGCTGTGCGATTGATCTTCACAAAAGCTCTCGCAACACAGCGTTCAACAGCAGGCGGCCGTTCTGGGTTATGCGTGCGCGACCAGAGGACACTTCCAGTAAGCCCTTTCCCGCAAGAAGATGGAGCTTGTTCTCCGAAAGTGGCGTACCGGCGATTTGCTCATATTCTGCAAGATCAATCCCATTTGATAGCCTGAGGCCCATCAGAATAAATTCAGTTGCGCGTTCGTCTCGCCGCAAAAGTTCTCTGCCTACCATTTTTTCGATGGCGCGTTCTGCTGTGGCAAGCCACTCGTCAGGCATTGAGGGACAGACGGTCGCGTAGCGCTGTCCTGCCGAGTCAGTGAGTCGACCATGTGCGCCAGGCCCAATGCCTACATAGTCCCCGCAACGCCAGTATATCATATTGTGGCGCGACTCAGCGCCGGCCTGAGCATGATTGGAAATCTCGTATTGCGGGAGCCCATGGGCATCGCACAGGTCCTGCGTCAATTCATACATATCTGCCGCTGTATCGTCATTGGGAAGACCACTCAGAAGGCCTTTCTCATGGCGTGCCCCGAAAACCGTGCCCGGTTCTATTGTCAATTGATAGAGAGAAAGGTGTTCTCCTGCCAGTAACAGCGCCTCTGACAGCTCGGCCTTCCACGCGGCCATTGTCTGATCCTGCCTTGCATACATCAGATCAAAACTGCTTCGACTGAAAACTCTGTGCGAGATTTCAATGGCTCTTCTCGCTTCATGTGCGTCATGCATCCTGCCAAGGCGACGAAGATCCTGATCGTTCAGGGCCTGAACACCGACAGAGACGCGGTTGATACCCGCCGCGCTAAAATCCTTGAATTTATCAATCTCAACCGATGTCGGATTTGCCTCCAGCGTGATCTCAATGTCATTTGCCGGGGTCCATAGACGCACAGCCTCGTCGATAATCGAACCCGCCGTTTCTGCAGGCATAAGAGATGGGGTGCCGCCGCCAAAAAAAATACTTTGGATAACCCGATCGGGTGTCAGCGCAGCATAGCGGCGCAACTCTGACAGATAGGCATCACGCCAACGGTCATTGTCAATCTGGCTCGACACATGGCTGTTGAAGTCACAATAGGGGCATTTCGACTGACAAAAAGGCCAGTGGACATAGAGGCCGAAACCTGCGGTTTGCCAGCGATGCATCCGAACCCTTTCTGTATCTGAATTACCTGCCTCTTTTGGCATTAACGTCTGTTTCACGTGAAACAGTGGGCAACGAACTTCCGGAAGGCGTCTGCGCGGTGACTGATACGCGCCTTATCCTCTGCGCTCATCTCTGCAAACGTCTGATCAAAACCATCCGGCTGGAACATCGGGTCGTAACCGTGCCCATGGCGGCCACGCGTTGGCCAGATCAGGCTTCCCGACACGCGACCTTCGAAAACGAAATCGCTGCCATCGGGAAAGGCCAAAACAAGGGTGCAGCAAAACTGAGCCGCCCGTGGCTGTGGAGCGTTTGCGGCTTCGCAGGCATCCCATGTGCGCGCCATTGCCATTGTGAAGTCCCGCCCAGAGCCTGTTTCCGCCCAATCCGCCGTATATACGCCGGGCGCACCGTTCAGGGCGTCGACACATATGCCGGAATCATCCGACAGCGCCGGCAAACCTGTTGCGCTTGACGCGGCGTGTGCCTTGATGCGCGCGTTGCCGACAAAACTGTCTTCTGTTTCTTCGGGCTCCGGTAACCCAAATTCCGCCGCCGAAAGCGCCTTTATGCCATAGGGAGAAAGCAAAGCCTGCATTTCGTCCAACTTACCCTGATTGTGGGTGGCGATCAGAAGTCTGGGACCAATGCGCATTGGCATGCTCAAACACCCAACGCGCCATTCTGCGCTGCCACCAAGACTTTTGTTCCGGCTTCAGCCAAGTCCAAAAGCTCCATCATTTCCGACCGAGAAAACGAGGCACCCTCGGCTGACATTTGTACTTCGATCAATCTTCCGCGACCCGTCATCACAAAGTTTCCATCGGTGCCCGCAGCAGAATCCTCAGGATAATCCAAATCTAGCAAAGGCTGACCCGCATAAATGCCACAGGAAACCGCAGCAACGTTGTCTACGATGGGATCACTCACAATGGCGCCCGCAGCCAAAAGCCGGTTCACAGCCAGACGCAAGGCGACCCAACCCCCCGTGATCGATGCACAGCGTGTTCCGCCATCCGCCTGAAGCACGTCACAATCAACAACAATCTGCCGTTCGCCTAGTGCGCTGCGATCCACACCGGCACGCAAGGATCTTCCTATAAGCCTTTGAATTTCCTGTGTTCTGCCGCTTTGTTTTCCTGCCGCCGCCTCTCGCCGCATGCGGGTGTTGGTGGCGCGTGGAAGCATGCCATATTCAGCCGTAACCCACCCCAAGCCCGTGTTCTTCAAGAACGATGGTGCTTTGTCTTCGATGGTGGCAGAGCATAGCACATGCGTATCGCCCATCTTGATCAGACAAGACCCTTCGGCATGCCGCATGACACCTGTTTCAATTGAAACGGACCGTATTTGGTCCAAATTCCGGCCAGAGGGGCGCATCGGAGTTCCTTTCCATGGTTTGGCCCAGATATGCGCGCGCCAAGGCATGATGCAAGCCCGATTGACCATCGCGTCGATCAGAATACTCTGGCCAAACAACGGGAGTCAAAAATGACCGATAGCGCAAGTCTGCTGACAGAGATGAATGACCGCTCCCGCGAAGTGTTCCGCCGGGTGGTCGAAGGGTATCTTACCAGCGGCGAACCTGTCGGCTCGCGCAGTCTGACGCGCAGCATGACCGAAAAAGTATCAGCAGCCACCATCCGGAATGTCATGCAGGACCTGGAGTTTTTGGGCCTTCTTGACAGCCCGCATGTTTCGGCAGGCCGCATTCCGACGCAGCGCGGGCTTCGCATGTTTGTGGATGGTCTGCTCGAAGTGGGAACCGTGGATAATGAGGACCGACAAAAAATCGATGCGACGCTGGACAACTCTGATCGCGACGTGGCTTCTTTGCTGGATCAGATCGGCTCTGCCCTGTCCGGCATCACGCGAAGTGCCAGCCTTGTCCTGTCGCCAAAGCGCGAAGCGCCCATCAAGCACATTGAATTTGTCAGCCTCACCCTCGATCGGGCGCTCGTGGTTCTGGTCTTTGCCGATGGCCACGTAGAGAACCGTCTTTTCACACCCCCACCCGGCCAGACACCATCCTCGATGCGCGAAGCTGCAAACTTCCTGAATGCGCTGGCCGAAGGTCGAACCCTTTCCGAACTACGCCGGACGATGACCCAGGATATCGCCTTGCACCGCCAAGAGATCGATGTTCTGGCCAGGGATCTGGTCGAAAGCGGCCTGGCGATCTGGGAAAATGGCGGTGAGCAGGGCGAGCGGCTGATTGTTCGCGGCAGGGCGAATCTGCTGGAAGGCGCAACCGAAGGGGTGGAGATTGACCGAATCCGTCACCTTTTCGACGACCTTGAACGCAAGCGGGACATTGCAGACTTTCTGGAACTGACCGAAGCCGGCGATGGTGTGCGCATTTTTATCGGTTCCGAGAACAAGCTTTTTTCACTTTCGGGTTCCTCTCTGGTGGTCTCTCCCTATATGAACGCTGATCGTAAGATCATCGGTGCCGTCGGAGTCATCGGGCCAACGCGGTTGAATTATGGCCGCATCGTTCCGATTGTCGATTACACGGCGCAACTTGTCGGCCGGATGGTATCCGAACGCGGCAAGGGTTGATCTTCAGAAGGTTTGTGTAAGGAAGACGAAAAATGGCGCAGGAAAATCCGAGCCCCGAGAATACAGAAGTCGACGAGATTGAGGAGTTCATTGAGGCCGAAGAGCTGGACGCCCTGCGCGCCGAGCGGGATGAATTGCGTGACCGCTTCATGCGTGCCCTGGCCGATGCAGAAAACTCGCGCAAGCGCGCCGACCGTGACAGGCGAGAGGCCGAACAATACGGCAGCACCCGCCTTGCCCGCGATCTTTTGCCGGTCTTCGACAACCTGAAACGGGCATTGGATACAACAACCGATGACTCCCGCACTCAGGCGTCTGCCCTGATCGAAGGGGTGGAACTTACGCTGCGCGAACTGACCCATGTCATGACCAAACACGGCGTAAGCCCGATCTCTCCAGCGCCGGGCGATGCCTTTAATCCTCAACTGCATCAGGCGATGTTCGAAGCGCCTGTTCCCGGAACCAAAGCAGGCCAGATCATTCAGGTGATGACCGATGGCTTCATGCTGCATGATCGGCTTTTGCGTCCGGCACAGGTTGGCGTGTCGTCGACGCCCGCCAATTGAACCGGACAAGCTTCGGGTGGCCTGATCAGGCCACCCTGTTGCCTTGAACCCAAGTGCCACGAACGGCCGCAGCGTCACCGATCCGCGCTACGCGCAGCACGTCCGCCCGCGCCCCGACCGCCAAAAGCCCGCGATCGGACAATCCGCTGGCAAGGGCAGGGGCCTGTGTCACGGTTGCAACGCCGCGCGCAACATCCCCCCACAGATCGCCCAGCAGCAGCGCTGCTGAAAGCAAGGAAGACGGCACATAATCCGAAGATACGATGTCCAGCAGATCAGCCTGGGCCAGCACGCTGGCTGCCACATTGCCCGAATGTGATCCGCCCCGTATCAGGTTGGGCGCACCCATCATCACCTTGATGCCCTGCTGCCTGCACGCGACCGCCGCCTCTTCGGTCGTTGGAAACTCGGCGAATGTCACCCCGTGCCCGGCAGATACAGCCACTTGCGGCGCGGTTGTGTCATCGTGGCTCGCCAACGCCGCCCCATATCGACGGCTTTCTGCTACCGCCGTCGCCTCGTGCAACGGCCCCAGTCGGTCGCGCAGGGCGCGTTGTCCGGCGACATGTGCGTCGAACTCTTCGTCGCTCATGCCATGTTTGCCGCAGACATAATCTTTCAGTTTTGAAACGTCCCGAAACTGCCGTTCTCCCGGCGTATGATCCATCAGGCTGACAATACCGATCCGGTCATCCGGGCCGAACTTTGCCATCTCATCCACCAGCGTTTCCGAACACACCTCGGCGCGCAGATGCAGGAAATGGCTGATCCGCAGCGCATCCTGCCGCCGCAGTTCCAGGATCTCATCGGCCAAAGCCCTGGCATATTCGCCGTAATTCGCCTTGGCATTTGATGTCACCGATCCCACTCGCAGCGCATCGAACACCGTGGTGATCCCCACACTGGCAAGTTCCGCATCATGCGCGATGATCGCCGCCTGATGTGGCCAGTTTACCCGTGGGCGCGGCTCGATATGCCGCTCCAGATTGTCGGTGTGCAATTCGATAAGCCCGGGCATCACAAAATCGCCGTTGCAATCCACGGCGCCCGCAACCCGACTGTTGCCTTCGCTGATGTCGGAAATCATCCCGTCGCGCAGGCAGATCGCGCCCTTAATCACCTCGCCGGGCAGCACAAGCATAGCGTTTTCAAGAGTTATCTCGGTCATGTCTCAAGTCCTGTCTTGCGATCCGTCGCGCAGAGAGGTGAAATGCCACCTTGGCGTCACACCCGTGTGACAAATTTCTTTCATGGCAACATCATGGATCTGATGAAACGATTTGCCGTCTATTTTGCGCCGCGTCCCGGTCGCTTTGCCACTGCAGCCGCTGCTCTGGTTGGCTGGGACAATCTGTCCGGCACGCCCGTTGCGCACCCCGACCTGCCGGGCTTGCCTGCACCGCTGGCCGATCTCACAACCAACCCGCGCAAGTACGGGTTCCACGGCACAGTCCGCGCGCCGTTCCGTCCCGCACCGGGGGTGACCGCCCAGGATGTGTCCGGGGTTGTCCAGGCCCTGTCGCAGCAGCTTGATCCCGCCACTTGCAGCGGACTGCAGCTTGCAAACCTGCACGGCTTTCTTGCTCTGACACTCAGCGGTGACCCGTCTGAGATCAACACCCTTGCGGCGCAGGTGGTGCGCGCCACCAACCCCCTGCGTGCCCCGCTTTTGCCCGAAGAGCGTGCAAAACGCCGTCCCGAAAGCCTTTCGCCCCGGCAACGCCTTCATCTCGACACATGGGGTTATCCGCATGTGATGGAAGACATGCATTTCCACCTGACGCTGACCAACCGCCTTGCCGGGGATCAGGCGGATCAGGTGGCCCGCATCCTGTCTGCGCATCTTGCGCCGGTCTTGCCCAACCCATTCACCATCGACGATCTGTGCCTGTTTGGCGAAGACGATTCGGGCAGCTTTCATCTGCTGCACCGCTTCCCGCTTTCCGGATAGATCGCCGCAAGAAACCGCGCCACGCCGGTCGCACAGCTCCCATCGTTGTGAACGATCCGCGGCTCAACCCCGGCCGGCAGCAAAAACGAAGCCCGCTCCAGCCGTGCGCGCACATCTGAAATGCTTTCACGCCCCCGTGCAGCCAGCCGCTCCGCCAAGACCTCCACCGGCGCTGTGACTAGGATCACCACAAGATCCGGTATCAGCACCAAAGCGGCAGTCAGTGCCGCACGAGAGCCGTTGAACACGATCGGTCCGTCCCCTGCCAGCTGCGCCGCCGGGATGCCGTAACAAAGCCCATGCGCCTGCCAATCCAGCGCAAACTCACCCATTGCCCGTCGGTGCGCGAACTCCGCCTCGGTCACGCCCTCGAAATCCTCGCCACCAGCCGCCTCTGGCCGGGTGATGACGCGTCGCACCAGCCGCAGATCGGGGCGCAGCGCACAGGCTCGCGCGATCAGCGTGTCCTTGCCCGCCCCGGATGGCCCGACCACGGCAAAGATCATGCGGCCAGTCCGGGGGTAAATCCGGTGACATCCACCAGCCGATCACAGACCCGCGCCCGCGCTGCCTCATCATGAAAAATCCCCAGTATCGCAGCGCCCCGCGCCTTGGCCTCATCGATCAGCGTCAGCACAACCTCGCGGTTCGCGGCATCAAGACTCGCGGTCGGCTCGTCCAGCAGCAGAACGGGAAAGCCGTGCGCAAAGCCGCGCGCGATGTTCACCCGCTGCTGCTCGCCGCCCGAAAACGTGGTGGGCGACAGCCCCCACAGCCGCACCGGAATGTTCAGTCGTGCCAGCAGATCTTCGGCCCGCGCCCGCGCGGCTGATGCATCCACCCCCAACCGCAGCAGTGGCTCTGCCACCACCTCCACCGTGGGCACACGCGGCACCACCCGCAGGAACTGGCTGACATAGCCCAGCGTGTCGCGCCGCAGAGCGATGATCTGCCTTGGGCTGGCCTGCGCCACATCCACCCCCGCCACCACCAGACTGCCGCCAGCAGTCAGGTAATTGCCATACACCATCCGCATAAGGGTCGACTTGCCCGCGCCCGACTGCCCGATCAGCCCCACGCACTCGCCCGCCGCAATCCGCACCTCTGCCCCGGCCATCACCGGAATCACCGTTCCCCCCTGATTGTGGAGGGTGAACGCCTTGGACAGATTGGAAATCTCGATCATCGCCGTCATAGCCAGCGTCTCCACTTGAAGAAAAGATAGGTGCCGATGGCCGACGCCACCATCATGCCCAGCGCCATGGGATAACCGAACACCCATTTCAGCTCCGGCATCACCTCGAAGTTCATGCCGTAAGCACTGGCGATCACTGTTGGCGGCAGAAACACAACGGCCACCACCGACACGATCTTGATGGTCTGGTTCTGGCTCAGGTTGATCATGCCCATCGTCGAATCACTGGCCAGCGCCACCCGCGCCGACAGATGGTCGGCATGCACCTCCAGCGCATGCAGATCGCGCATCAACCCTTTGACAACCGTTTTCAGTGCGGTGCCCCGGTGCTCCGAGATCAGCCCCTGACCGAAATAGCTGATCGCCCGCTCGATCGTCAGCAAAGACAGCCGGACCCGCGCAATTTGCTCGCCCTCCCGCCCGGTGCGGCGCAGCGCGGCCTGCAACTGGTTGCTGTCGGTGGTGCCGTTGTCGCTGTAAACCTCGCGTGCCAAGGCGTCCAGCGCCCGCCCCGACCCTTCCAGCAGGTCGGCCAACCGGCCGGTGATTTCTTCGATCAGGCTCAGAAACACCTTTGCGCTGTCCGTGCATCCCGGACCAACCTTGTTGGCGCGCTCGGGGTAAGTCATAAAAGGGCGCGGTGCATGGTGGCGCACGGTGAACAGGCGTTCGGGTGTCATGATGAATGTCACGGGCCCGGAAACCGGCTCGTTGCTTTCGGACATGCCGGGCAGAACCACGGTCATGTAATCGACCCCATCCTCGCGATACAGCCGGTTGGAGATCTCGATCTCCTCCATATCGGCCAGTGTCGGCACTTCGATGCCCATGGCCTGCACCGCGTGCACCTGCGCATCCAGCGGGCGGTAAAGGTCGATCCAGACCGCCTCCTGCAACGGGCCGTCAACGGGCAGCTTTTCCAGTTTCGTATCAATCGCGCGATAGGCAAAAAGCATGGGTCACACCTGCAAGACCGAAGAGACAAGCAACTGTGTATAGGCATTCTGCGGATCGTCCAGCACTTGATCGGTCAAGCCCTGTTCCACCACGCGCCCATCCTTCATCACCATCAGCCGGTCCGCCAGCAGCCGCACCACCGCCAGATCATGCGTCACGATGATCACCGACAGCCCCAGATCGCGCACCAAACCGCGCAAAAGATCCAGCAGCCGCGCCTGCACGCTGACATCAAGACCCCCCGTCGGCTCGTCCATGAACACCAGCCGTGGCCCGGTCACCAGATTGCGCGCGATCTGCAACCGCTGCTGCATGCCGCCCGAAAACGCGGTTGGCCGGTCGTCGATCCGGTCGGCGGCAATCTCCACCCGGCCCAGCCAGTCGGTCGCGGTGTCGCGGATGCTGCCATAATGGCGCGCGCCCACGGCCATCAGCCGCTCGCCCACATTGCCGCCCGCGCTGACCCCCATGCGCAACCCATCGCGCGGGTTTTGATGAACATAGGCCCATTCGGTGCGCGAAAGCCTGCGCCGCTCGGTCTCTGCCATGCCCAGCACATCGCGCCCGTCATAGCTGACCTGCCCCTGATCGGGCTGCAAGTGCCCCGCCAGACAAGACAAAAGCGTGGATTTCCCCGATCCGCTTTCCCCCACGATCCCCATCACCTCGCCGGGGAACAGATCGAACGATACATCCGCACAGCCGATCCGCGCGCCATAGCGCTTGGTCAGGCCGTTGACGGTCAGCAGGGGCAGGTCCATCGCCTGTGTTATCGCAACACCCATCACACCCCCTCCGCTGGCGACAACCGCCCGCGATGCCCCGCCGTCTGGCGCCCGGCGCAGAAATCGGTGTCCGAGCAGACAAACATCCGCCCGCCCGCGTCGTCGATGATCACCTCATCCAGATAGCTTTCCCCCGCGCCGCAAAGATCGCAGTCATGCGGCGCCTTGGACGCCACAAACGGGTGATCTTCAAAATCAAGGCTTACCACCTGCGTATAGGGCGGCAGCGCATAGATCCGTTGCTCGCGCCCCGCGCCAAATAGCTGGATCGCCGGGCAATCCCCAAGCTTCGGGTTGTCGAACTTCGGAATGGGCGACGGGTCCATCACATAGCGCCCCTCCACCTTCACCGGATAGGCATAGCTGGTGGCAATCTCGCCGTGCCGCGCGATGTCCTCATACAGTTTCACATGCATCAGCCCGTATTCCTCCAGCTCATGCATCTTGCGCGTCTCCGCCTCGCGCGGTTCCAGAAACCGCAGCGGCTCCGGGATCGGCACCTGATAAACCAATATCTGCCCCTCGCGCAGTGGCGCTTCGGGGATGCGGTGCCGGGTCTGGATCAATGACGCTTCCGCCGTAGCCTCGGTCACTTCCACCCCCGCCGTGCGCTGGAAAAACTTGCGGATGCTCACGGCGTTGGTCGTGTCATCCGCGCCTTGGTCGATCACCTTCAGCACATCATCGGGCGTCAGGCAGGCGGCGGTCACCTGCACGCCGCCGGTGCCCCAACCATAAGGCATCGGCATCTCGCGGCTGGCAAAGGGCACCTGATACCCCGGCACCGCCAACCCCTTCAGGATCGCGCGGCGAATCATCCGCTTGGTCTGTTCATCCAGATAGGCGAAGTTATAGGCCTGATCGGTCATTGCGCAGCCTCCTGCACAGCCATGGCCTCGGCCCGCAACCGGCGGACCAGCTCCAGCTCGGATTGGAAATCGACGTAATGCGGCAGCTTGATATGCTCCAGAAACCCGGTGGCCTGGATATTGTCGCAATGCATCAGCACGAACTCCTCATCCTGCGCGGGCGCTCCGATGTTGTCCTCACCCAGCTCTTTCCAGCGCAAGGCCCGGTCCACCAGACTCATGGCAATCGCTTTTCGTTCTGACTGCCCGAACACCAAACCATAGCCGCGGGTGAACTGCGGCGGTTCGGTTTTGCTGCCCTTGAACTGGTTCACGGTTTCACACTCGGTCAGCTCGATCTCGCCGAGCTCGATGGCGAATCCCAGTTCTGGAATGTCCATTTCCACCGCTACCATGCCGATCCGCAATTCCCCCACAAAGGCATGGGTGCGCCCATAGCCGCGCTGCGTGGAATAGGCCATCGACAGGATGAATCCCTCGTCGCCGCGCGTGATTGCTTGCAGGCGCAAGGCGCGGTCGGCGGGCAGCTCCATCGGCTCGCGGGTCAGGTCGGGGGGCGTGGTATCGCAGGCCTCCGCCGTCTCGATCAGCCCGTCGCGGTTCAGAAACCCGGTCACATGCGGCACCGGGCCGGGTTGCGGGCTCGCGGTTGCGGCAGCGGCGGGCATCCCCCCCTCGGCCGCCAGTTTGAAATCCAGCAGCCGGTGCGTGTAGTCGAACGTCGGGCCCAGAATCTGGCCTCCGGGCAGATCCTTGAACGTGGCGCTGACCCGTCGATCCACCGCCATTGCCTCGGTATCAACCGGGCGCGATTCGCCCAGCCGGGGAAGGGTGGTGCGATAGGCGCGGATCAGGAACACCGCCTCGATCAGATCACCACGCGCCTGTTTGATGGCCAAAGCCGCCAGATCAGGGTCGAAAAGCGACCCTTCGGCCATCACCCGGTTCACCGCCAGCTTCAATTGCTCGCGGATCTGCGCGATGCTGAGTTCAGCCACACCGGGATCGCCCCGGCGCTCCTCGGCCAGCCAGGCGTGCGCATTGTCGATGGCCCGCTCGCCACCCTTTACCGCGACATACATCAGGTGCCCCCAACCTTGGTGGATCTTGGCAGCGCGGCAACGCGGTTGCCCGAGGTGAACAGAAAATCAAGACCCAGCGGAAACTGCGCTGCATTGTTCTGAAAAGCGGCACTTTCGGGCAAAGACAGCAGCGCATGGCTTTTGATGCCCGGCCCGATCAGCCGTGTGCCGGTGTTGGTCAGATCGTCCACAAGCACGATCAGCGTGGCAGAGCGGTCCGGATAATCCGGGTCGCCGTGATGAAACCGGCCCAGTGGCACCAGATCCGCCCAGCGCCCCACGGCAAAGGCGGCGTGCTGCGCGTCAACCAGCGGTGCGCCGATGTGGAATGTGATCCACTCGCGCACCGGCTGGCAATCCACCCCGGCCGCCAGATGCACCGGCGTGGTGCTGTCCGCAAGTGTCAGCAACACCGTTCCGGCCGCCACAGACAGCGGTGCAGGTGGCAGCGCGCCATCAAGGGAAAAGATCGTTCCGGGGCGCGCAACAGACTCTAATACGGCCCGAAACGCGCGCGCGGCCTGTTCTGGCGGGTTGGAAAACCCACCGCCAAGCGCATGTGACATCACGCGTCCTCCCCCCGGACCAGTGTAAAGAAATCAACCTTGGTCGCCGCCGCCTTTTCCGCGCGCCGCACTTTTGCCGCATCGGCCTTTGCCGCCAGGATGTCCAAGACGGTCGCGCGCAGGTGTGCCGCCTGATCCGTTTGCATCAGCGCATCAACAACCGCCGCGCGCAGCGCATGGTTTTTGTCGCGCCCCTGCACATAGCCATGCCCAACCGTGCCATCCGCCAGCCGGACCGAACAGCGGGTAACCGTCATCTCACCCAGATTGAACGGGGCGCCGGTTGCGCCAACCCGCCCCCGCACCATCACTGCCCCCACCTCTGGCGGGCGCAGATGATCCAGCGGCGGCAGGTCTGGGATCAGTGCCGAAAGTTGCAAAGGATCGGCCTTGGCCAGGATTGCCATCCACCCTTGCCGTGGGGTCTGTTCTGTCTGTGTTGGCGCGCTCATCCTGCCCTCGACATCTTGTAAAGTTGTCTGCAATACTATACAACTAGACAAATATTAGGCCGATTCCAGATTTTCCACAACCAGCCAAGGTGTGAAATATTCATGACGGATCCGACCCGCCGCACCGCTTTATGGATGTCGATTGCGCAAACGCTGTCGCAAGACATAGCAAAGGGCCACTATCTTCCCGGTGAAAAGCTGCCGACCGAGGCGCAGCTTTCGGCGCGGTTTGGGGTGAACCGGCACACGGTGCGGCATGCCATCCAGTCCTTGGTGCAGGCGGGAACCGTCCATTCCCGGCGGGGATCGGGCGTTTACGTCATGGTGCAGCCCACCGAATATCCGCTGGGGTTGCGGGTGCGCTTCCATCAGAACATCGCCGCGCTGGGCCGGACCGCCTCGCGGGAAGTCACCCGGCTGGAGACGCGCCCCGCTGACGGTGCCGAGTCAGATGCGCTGGACCTCGCCGCAGGCGCGCCGGTTCACGTGGTGGAGGGGGTGTCGATGGCCGACGCGCAGCCGATTGCGGTTTTCCGCTCGATCTTTCCGGCGGCACGGTTTCCGGAATTGCTTGGCCATGTGCAGAAAAATCAGTCGATCACAGCGGCGCTGGCGGCTTGTGGGGTGGTTGATTACACCAGACGGTCCACCCGCATTACGGCGCAATTGGCTACTGCGGTGCAGGCCGTTGCGCTGCGTCTGGCAGAGGGGGCGGCTCTGCTGCGGTCAGAAGGGATCAACGCCGATCTGTCCGATCAGCCTGTGGAATATGGGGTGACATGGTTTGCCGGGGATCGGGTTACACTGACCTACGCGCCAGAGGCTGGCGCATCGGGCAAGGCGGGGTGAACCCCGCCCTACTCCCCCTTGATCAGTTTGCGGCGCAGCCAGCCCGAAAGTGTATCCATCGCCATCACCATCAGCACGATCAGGGTCATGTAATACGCGACCTCTTCCCAATCCTTTTGGGTCTGGATCGCCTGGGTCAACAACAACCCGATGCCACCGCCCACAATCGCGCCGATCACCGTGGCGCTGCGGGTGTTGGATTCCAGATAATACAGCACCTGGCTCAGCAGAACCGGCGTCACCTGCGGGATTACCCCGAAACGGGCGCGCAGCAGGCTGTTGGCCCCGGTGGACCGCACGCCTTCGACCTGCTTTTCATCGATGTTTTCCAGCGCCTCGGAAAACATCTTGCCGAAGGATCCGGTGTCGGTGATCAAAATGGCCAGCGCGCCGGTCATCGGGCCGGGACCAAAGGCGCGGCTCAGGATGATCGTCCAGATCAGCCCGTCCACCCCACGGATGAAGTCGAACACCCGGCGAAAGGCAAACCGCAGCGGACCCAGCGGGTTGAAGTTGGCAGCCGCCAGAAACCCAAGCGGCAAGGCGATGATCGCTGCCCCCATGGTGCCAAGGAACGCCATCAGAATAGTCTCGAACAAGGCCCAGACAACATCGGAATGTCGCCACATCTTGTTAGTCCAGAATTCTGATACGATGTAACCGAAATTGCTTCGGTCCGGGTCGATCCGGTCGCCAAACGTGGCAAGGTGCAGCAGCTCCAGCGGGCCCTTGCGGGCAAATGGGCTGTCGAGCGTGAAAAAGAACAGCTCCCATCCGGCCTGATACCGGAAGGTTTCCACCTTTGACCGGGTATAGCTGAACCGGCCTGCGGGGGTGGTGACAGAAACGCGGGTGTCGCTGGCATTGATCCAATCGGGCAGCGGTTGCGGCGCGGTCAGGGTCAGGGCGTTGTTTTCGGGGCGGATGTCGATGGTGCCGTAGCCCGGCACGACAAATCGCGCGCCATCCGTGTCGTATGTGACGATTTGGCCAGTGCCAAGATCGATGGTCGCCACATCGCCCTCTACCACAACCCAGTCGGGAAATTCGCCGGGTGGAAAGGCGCCTTTGGATTCTCCCTCGACCGCAGCAGACAGCGCGCCACTGCGATTGTCTCGGGTGATGTGGGTCTTGTGCGACCAGAAGTCCGACAGCAGGATCGCGGCATTGTCCATGCGCGCGCGCTGGGCCAGCCCCGCCAGATCGAAGGCGACGGCGGTGTAGACCAGATACAGCAGGATCACACCGGGCACCACAAAGGCCATCAGGCGCTTTCGCGCAAAGCCGCCGGTGATCTGTGCGGCAAGATTGGTGTCAACAGCGGCCATGTCAGCGCCCCTTTACCAGACGGTTGCGGAAATGGTCCGATGTGCGGTCGATGACGACGATGGCGAAAAACAAAAGCAGGAAGATCGCCACCACCTCGTCATAGCGGCCCTGACCCCATTGCATCGCAAGCTTCAGGTCATGGCCGATGCCGCCTTCACCCACAAAGCCAAGAATGGCCGAGGCGCGCACGTTGATTTCAAACCGCAGCAGCGCATAGGACAACCAGTTCGGCGCAACCTGCGGAATCACGCCCAGCCACATGCGCTGGCTCCAGTTCGCGCCCACCGATTTCAACCCCTCAACCGGCTTCAGATCGGCATTTTCCGCCACTTCAGAGAATAGTTTGCCCAAGGCGCCGCCCGTGTGCAGCGCGATGGCAATGACGGCAGGCACCGGTCCACCGCCAAGAATATAGATCAGCACCAGCGCGATCACGATTTCCGGGATCGCGCGCAACGCATCCATGCTGCGGCGGAACACCGGGATCATGCGCGGCCAGCGGGCAAGCCCGCGTGTCGCCAGCAGCGACAGGGCCATCGCGGCAACACCACCCAAAAGGGTGGCGACAGCGGCAATGTTCAAGGTTTCGATCAGGGCGGGGATATGGTCGATGAACAGCGCCGGGATCAGCGCGCGTTTGGCCCAGGCCTCGGTCACCACTTCGGACGGGAAATCAAAAACGTTAAGGATGCCGTTCCAGAACCCACCGGCGTTGCGGCTGTCGGCCAGCATCCAGCCCGAGGCCAGCGTGGCAATGAACAGCGCCAGCAGAATTCCACCATACATCCGCTTGCGGCGGACCATATCCAGATAGGCATCTTGCGTGCCTGCAAGGCGGGCGCGTTGCCCCCGCTCTGGATCCAAGGCGATATCGACCATGTCTGCCCCCAAAAAATTACCGGGCCACCCATGGGGCAGCCCGGCAGATCGGTTCTGAAAATTACATGCCGTCTTGTTGGCGACGGACTTCAATCAGCGTTTCGTAAACATCGTGTCCAACAAGCGTAAATCCTGCGGTTTCCCCTGCGGCGATGCCGTAGGTGCAGTCTTTGTCCTTGTCGATCAGACCCATGGTCAGGTCGATCACGGTTTGCTTCACGTCCTGTGGCAGGGCGCGGCGCAGAACGATCGGGCCTTCGGGGATCGGCTTGGAGCGCCAGATTTCGACCAGATCGTTCATGTCGACCAGACCGGCATCGGCCGCCTTGCGCAGCGCGCCGGAGTTGTAGCCGTCTTCCCAGTCGCCCTGACCGTCAGCCCAGGTCACGCCGGCATCGACATCACCGTTTTTCACCGCCACGATGGTCTGCTCGTGACCGCCGGTGAACTTCACGTCGCCGTAGAATGCACCCGGCTCGATCGAGTAGCCCTGCTGCGGCAGTTCCACGCGCGGGATCAGGTAGCCCGAAGCCGAGTTCGGGTCGTTGAACGACATGACCTTGCCCTTCATGTCATCCATCGATTTGATGCCGCTGTCGGCGCGGGCAAAGCCGATGGAGAAGTAGGTATAGGTCTTGTCGAGGTTGGTTTTCACCATGGCCACGTCAACCGCTTCGGGGTTGGTCAGGTAAACCTTGGCATAGGCTGACGGCCCGAGCCATGCCATGTCGATGGTGCCGCCCAGCAGGCCCTGGATCACGCCGTCATAGTCGGCGGGGGCGAACAGCTTGACCGGAACGCCGATGGCGTCTTCGACATATTTGCGGAAGCATTCGTTGCTGGTCATGCGGTCCTGGGCGTTTTCGCCGCCAAGGATGCCGATGTTGAAGCCGGTGATGGCGTCTTGCGCCATTGCGGTGCCGGCAAGGGCGGTAGAGGCGATGAGAGAAAGGAGCAGCGGTTTCATCAGGGTTTTCCTATGGTTGATGGCCTATGGGGCCGGTGGAAATCGGGAAAATCAGGACAGCATCGCGTCGGCATAGACGCGGTCGGCCGTGGCATCCGTGGGGATCGCGGTCGATGTGGCGGACTCGTTGAACGACGCATCAGCGCCGTAGATGTCGCGGGCAACGCCGGTGGAAAGCTGGTCCGGCGTGCCGTCAAACACGATGCGGCCGTCGCGCATGCCGATCACCCGGTCGCAATAGCGGCGCGCAGTATCCAGCGTGTGCAGGTTGGCGATCACCATGCGGCCATCCTCGACGTTGATCTTTTTCAGCGCGTCCATGACGATTTGCGCGTTCATGGGGTCGAGTGAGGCGATCGGCTCATCCGCCAGAATGATCTTTGGGTCCTGCATCAGGGCGCGGGCGATGGCGACGCGCTGCTGCTGGCCGCCCGAAAGCGCTTCGGCGCGTTTGGGGGCCTGTTCCACGATGCCAAGGCGGTCAAGGATTTCCAAAGCGCGGATGATGTCGGCGCGGGGCCACAGGTTGAACATGGTCTGCAAGGTCGAGCGGCGGTTCAGGATGCCGTGCAGCACGTTCGACGCCACGTCCATGCGCGGCACCAGGTTGAACTGCTGAAAGATCATCGCGCATTGGCTTTGCCAGCCGCGGGCCTGAGCGCCGCGCAGCGCCAGAATGTCGGTGCCGTCCACCATGATCTGGCCTGACGAGGCATCGGTCAGCCGATTCATCATGCGCAAAAAGGTGGATTTGCCCGCGCCGGAACGCCCGATGATGCCGACAAAGGCCGGGCCTTCGACCGAAAAGCTGACCCGGTTCACGGCGGCATTTTCCCCGAACATCCGGGTTACGTCTTTCACATCCAGCATCCAGCAGCCCCCAGCATTACCGGGGCGCTGATAGGCGCAGTCTGTGACAGTTGGTCTGCGCCTTTGTGAATTTCCTGTGACGGACAGTCGCTAAAGCAACTGTTTCAGATCATAGACCAACCGCAGCGCATCCATCGGGGTCAGGTCATCGGGGCGGATGCCCTGCAACCGCGCCTCCACCGCCGAGGCTTTGGCGGCGGGTTTGGCCGGCGCACTGGGCGGCGCCGCGCGAAAAAGCGGCAGGTCGTCGATCAGTGCCATCTGCTTGCCGCCATCACGGTCGCCCTTTTCCAACGCTTCCAGCACGGTTTTGGCGCGGTCCACCACCGATTGCGGCAAACCGGCAAGGCGGGCAACCTGCACGCCATAGCTGCGGTCGGCAGCACCCTTGCGCACCTCGTGCAGGAAAATCACGTCGCCTTCCCATTCCTTCACCGCCACGGTCGCGTTTTCCACGCCCGCCAGCTTGCCTGCCAGCGCGGTCATCTCATGATAATGGGTGGCAAACAGCGCGCGGCAGCGGTTGGTCTCGTGCAGATGCTCCAGCGTCGCCCAGGCGATGGAGAGCCCGTCATAGGTGGCGGTGCCGCGCCCGATTTCATCAAGGATGACCAAAGCGCGGTCATCCGCCTGATTGAGGATTGCGGCGGTTTCCACCATTTCCACCATGAAGGTGGACCGCCCGCGCGCCAGATCATCGGCGGCCCCCACCCGGCTGAACAACTGGCTGACCATCCCGATATGGGCGGCGCGCGCGGGCACAAAGCTGCCCGCCTGCGCCAGCAGCGCAATCAGCGCGTTCTGCCGCAGGAAAGTGGACTTTCCCGCCATGTTCGGCCCTGTCAGCAGCCAGATCGCGGGGGTGCTGGCCTCGGTCAGCGCGCAATCATTGGCCACAAACGGCCCCGCCCCCTGCCGCTTCAGCGCCCGTTCCACCACCGGGTGCCGTCCGCCGGTGATGGCAAAGGCGTGGCTGTCATCGACGGTGGGTTCCGACCAGTCCTCCGCCATCGCCAGATCGGCAAATGCGCTGGCAAGGTCGATCTCTGCCAGCGCCCGCGCAGTGGCCCCGATGGGACCGGACAGGGCAAGAATGGCGTCTTTCAGGCTGTCATAGTGTCGTTTTTCGATTTCCAGCGCGTGATTGCCCGCGTTCAGGATGCGGGTTTCCAGTGCGTTCAGATCAACAGTGGTAAAGCGCACCTGCCCAGCCGTGGTCTGGCGGTGGATGAACAGATCGGGTTTGGCGCGCATGGCCGCTTCATGCGTTGTGGTCACTTCAATAAAGTATCCCAACACGTTGTTATGCTTGATCTTCAACCCCGGCACGCCTGCCGCGTCGGCATAATCCGCCTGCATTTTGCCGATGACCGACCGGCCTTCATCGCGCAGGGCGCGGGTTTCGTCCAGTTCGCTGTCATACCCGGTGGCAATAAAGCCGCCGTCGCGCGCCATCAGCGGCGGTTCTGCCACCAATGCGGCCTCCAGCAGGCCCACCAACGTGTCATGGCCCAACAGCGCCGTTGCCGCCTCCGCCAGCAGATCGGGCGCGCCTTGCAGCAGCGGATGCATCGCGCTGGCCTGCGCCAGACCGGCGCGGATCGCGCCCAGATCGCGCGGGCCGCCCCGATCCAGCGCAAGGCGCGACAGGGCGCGGTCGATATCGGGCACGCGGCGCAAATGGCTGCGCAAATCCTCGCGCAATCGACCCTGTTCCAGCAAGAACCGCACGGATGCGTGCCGGGCGCGGATGGTGGGCAGATCGCAGGACGGGGCCGAAATGCGCCGTTCCAGCAGCCGCGCCCCTGCCGGAGTAACCGTGTGATCCACCGCCAGCAGCAGCGAGCCTTCGCGCCCCCCCGACAGCGCCTGCGTCAGTTCCAGATTGCGGCGGGTGGCGAAATCGATCTGCATCGCGCCGCCCGGCGTTTCCCGCACCGGCGGGCGCAGCAGCGGCAGCTTGCCACGCTGGGTCAGATCAAGGTAATCCACCAGCGCGCCCATGGCCGACACTTCGGCCCGGTCAAAGCTGCCAAACGCATCCAGCGACGCCACCGCAAACAGCGCACAAAGCCGCTTTTCCGCCGAAACAGAGTCGAAACTGCCCCGTGACAGGGGGGTAAGGGCCGCCCCCATATCCGCCGCGATCGGGGCAAGGTCGCGCTCATGCGTCTCGCTCCCCAGCACCTCACGCGGGGCAAGGCGGGCAATCTCCGGCGACAGGCGCGACAGCGGGCAGGGGATCACCCGCAACTCGCCGGTGGAAATATCGGCCCAGGCCAGCGCCGCCTGATCCCGCACCTCGGACCAGGCGCACAGATAATTGTGCCGCCGCGCATCCAGCAGCGCATCTTCGGTCAACGTGCCGGGGGTGACAAGGCGCACCACATCGCGCCGCACCACCGATTTCGACCCGCGCTTTTTCGCCTCGGCCGGGTCTTCAAGCTGTTCGGCAATCGCCACCCGAAAGCCCTTGCGGATCAGCGTCAGCAGATACCCTTCGGCCGCATGAACCGGCACCCCACACATCGGAATCGGCTCGCCCTGATGGAACCCGCGCTTGGTCAGCGCGATATCCAGCGCCTGTGCCGCGGCAACCGCATCGTCAAAGAACATCTCGTAGAAATCGCCCATGCGATAAAACAGCAAGGCGCCGGGATTGGCCTGCCGGATCTCAAGGTATTGCGCCATCATCGGCGTGACTGGATCATCCTGCGGCACGCGTGGCCCCCCTGCTGCGGGCCTGACCCTACAAAACCGGGGCGATGGGGGAAAGGGCTATCCCGACTGGACCCGATTGGCCTGCGTGATAGGGTGCTGTCGGGAATGGGGGACAAGGTGCGCAATCAGGTGGATCATGCGGCAGAGCCGGACGCGCTGTTTCTGGACCCCGCGCGGGATGCGGGCGTGGGGTTCGCAACCCCGCCCGCGTTCTGGTGGCGCCTGCGCGCAGCAGCGGTGATCGAGGGGTTTGCGGCCTCAGGCTCCGACACGATGAACGCGCGGATCGAGGCGCATCTGCGGCAGGTCAAGCGGCACCGGACATTTGCGCAGGTGGCGGAATTCAACGTGGTGCCGGTGGTGCTGACCCAGGCAGGTTTCCGCAAATCCTATGCGATGGCGGCGGGCAAATGCCTTTTGAACGGCGCGGCTGGGGCGCGGCTCTTGAACCAGTTCAGCTATGAGCGGCAGGACAATGCCGAGGCGGCGCTTTGCGCCTATTTCGCCGCCTGCCGGGCCGCCAATGATGACGCGCGCTTGCCTTTGGTGACGCTGCCGGAAGGGGCGGATTTCGCGGTAGAGTGCCGCAACACCTTCAACTACTTCCATTTCCTCACCGAAACCCTGCCGCAGCTTTGCGTGCTGGATGGCCTTGATTTCCGGGGCCGGGTGTTCCTGCACTTCCCCAACCACCCAGACAAGACGCGCGCCTTTGTGCGCGCCTTTGTCGAGGCGCTGTTTCCCGAATTGGCGGATCGGCTGGTTCTGGAACGCGCGCCAAAGGATTACCCCTGCGTGCTGTCGGCGTTCGGCTTTCAGTTGACGTATTTCCAGATGCCGCCCTCGGTCATCGGCTCGTTGGACGGGTTGGCTCCTTCGGACCTGTCCTGGCAGGGGCATGGCGGGTCGCGCACCACGCGGGCGGTGCTGGGGATGAATTCGGTGGAAAGCAGCCTGCTGGCCCTGCGCGATCGGGCGCTTCGGGTGATTGCGGCGCAGGATTTCAGCCATCTGCCAAAGCGGGCCTACATTGCCCGTGCGCCGGGTCAGGCGCGCGACCGGCAGATGCACGGCGAGGCGGCGCTGGTGGACCTGCTGGAGGCGTTTGGCTTTGTGCGGCTGATGTTCGAGGATCTGACCCCGTTGGAGCAGATTGCGCTGATGGCGCAGGCCGAGGTGGTGGTGTCGGCGCATGGGGCGGGGTTTGCCAACATGCTGTTCGCCAACCCGAACGCCACGGTGATCGAAATCGCCACCTTGCAGACCACGCAGACCCGCTGGGGGGATTTCTGGCCGCTCGCCCATGCTTCGGGGTGTCGCTATGTGTCTTTCATTGCCGATCATCACAGCGATACGCCGGAGGTGGTGCCCGATTTCAACGCGCACGGCATTGTGCCCGCGCATCTGACCGATCAGGGATTGGGCCGGGTGATGGCCTATGTGGCGGCGCTGTGCGGACACGTGCCCCGGCTGGGTCGTGCCGATGACGTGGCGCGTCTTGCGGGGCAGCTGTTGCGCTCGCGCCACCTGGATCGGGCCGAGGCGGTGCTGGACCGGCACCGTGATATGCAGGTGGGCCATGCCGATCTGTGTCTGGTGCAAGCCGATTTGCACAAGGCGCGGCAGGAATGGGGGGCCGAGCTGATCGCGCTGCATGCCGCCCATCAGGCCGACCCGACCCGCTGGCAAACGCTGGCGCAGGTGCTGTGGTGCGCGCGTCGGCTGGAAAAGACCGAAGTGCAGGTCTGGGCAATCCGGCTGTTGCAGGCCGAGTTTCCTGACCGCATCGCAGAATTGGCAAAGGGCCGGGACTGGGTGCAGCAACTGCTGTGACCCTGCCACGTGCCGATTGTGCGGTGCCTTTTGCCCCGCTATGACGGATCAACCCCATCAAGGAACATATGGCCCATGTCCTCGAAAAACCGTGTCACACCCGAAGAAGCGCTTGCCTATCATCTGGAACCCCGCCCCGGCAAATATGAGGTGATCGCCTCCACCCCGATGGCAACGCAACGCGATTTGTCGCTGGCCTACAGCCCCGGCGTGGCCGTTCCGGTGCAAGCCATCGCCGACAATCCCGCGCTTGCCTATGATTATACCGTCAAAGGCAACATGGTGGCGGTGATCTCCAACGGCACTGCAATCTTGGGCATGGGCAACCTTGGCGCGCTGGCGTCAAAGCCGGTGATGGAAGGCAAGGCGGTGCTGTTCAAACGCTTTGCCGATGTGAACGCGATTGATATCGAACTCGATACCGAAGACCCGGAGGAGATCATCAAGGCGGTGTCCCTGATGGGGCCCACCTTTGGCGGCATCAATCTTGAGGATATCAAGGCCCCCGAATGTTTCATCATCGAACAGCGGCTCAAGGAAATCATGGACATTCCGGTGTTCCACGACGACCAGCACGGCACGGCGGTGATCTGCGCGGCGGGGCTGATCAATGCGCTGGAAATCTCGGGCAAGAAGATCGGTGATGTGCGGATCGTGCTGAACGGCGCGGGCGCGGCGGGGATCGCGTGCCTTGAACTGCTCAAGTCGATGGGCGCAAAACACGACAATTGCCTGATGTGCGACACCAAGGGCGTGATCTGGCAGGGCCGCACCGAGGGCATGAACCAGTGGAAATCGGCCCACGCCGCCAACACTCCGCTGCGCACGCTGGAAGAGGCGATGATCGGTGCCGATGTGTTCCTGGGCGTGTCGGCCAAGGGCGCGGTGACGCCGGAAATGGTCTCTAGCATGGCGGAAAACCCGGTGATCTTCGCCATGGCCAACCCCGACCCCGAGATCACGCCAGAGGAAGCGCATGCCGTGCGCCCCGATGCGATCGTGGCCACCGGGCGCAGCGACTACCCCAATCAGGTCAACAACGTGCTGGGCTTCCCCTATCTGTTCCGGGGCGCGCTCGATATTCACGCACGCGCCATCAACGACGAGATGAAAATCGCCTGCGCCCGCGCGCTGGCCGCACTCGCGCGCGAGGATGTGCCGGATGAGGTGGCGATGGCTTACGGGCGCAAGCTGTCCTTTGGCCGCGATTACATCATCCCCACCCCGTTCGATCCGCGCCTGATCTACGTGATCCCGCCCGCCGTGGCCCGCGCCGGGATGGATACCGGCGTAGCGCGCCGTCCGATTGTCGATCTGCCCGCCTATGAACAAAGCCTCAAATCCCGCATGGACCCCACCGCCAGCATCCTGCAAGGCATCCATGCCCGCGCGAAACAGGCACAGGCCCGGATGATTTTTGCCGAAGGCGATGACCCGCGCGTGCTGCGCGCCGCCGTGGCCTATCAGCGCGCCGGTCTGGGCAAGGCGCTGGTCGTGGGCCGCGAAACGGACGTGCGCGAAAAGCTGGAAGCTGCGGGCCTAGCCGATGCGTTCCGCGAGCTGGAGGTGGTGAATGCCGCCAACACCCGCCATCTGGAGGCTTACAAGGCGTTTCTTTACAACCGCCTGCAACGCAACGGCCATGATGCCGAAGACATCCACCGCCTTGCCACCCGCGACCGGCATGTGTTCTCTGCCCTGATGCTGCAACACGGCCATGGGGATGGGTTGGTCACCGGCGTCACCCGCAAATCAGCGCATATCCTGTCCTTGATCAACCACGTGTTCGACGCCACCGCCGCCGATGGCGCGGTCGGGGTCACCGCCCTGCTGCACAAGGGCCGGATCGTCTTGATCGCGGATACGCTGGTGCAGGAATGGCCGGAACCCGAGGATCTGGCGACGATTGCGATCAGATCAGCCGGCGTTGCGCGGTCCCTGGGGCTGGATCCGCGCGTGGCCTTTGTGTCCTTCTCCACCTTCGGCTATCCGGTGTCCGAGCGGGCCACCAAGATGCACGCGGCCCCCCGTGTGCTGGACCGCATGGGCGTGGACTTCGAATACGAAGGCGAAATGACGGTGGATGTGGCCCTGAACATGGACCAGATGAAAAACTATCCGTTCTGCCGTCTGACCGGGCCCGCCAATATTCTGGTGGTGCCTGCGCGCCACTCGGCCAGCATCTCGGTCAAGCTGATGCAGGAAATGGCCGGGGCCACGGTGATCGGGCCGATCCTTACGGGCGTGAAAAAGCCCGTCCAGATCTGCCCGACCAATGCAACGGTGAACGACATTCTGAACATGGCCGTGATGACCGCCTGCAAGATCGGCCAATAAGGCAAAAGGCCCGCCGATGTGGCGGGCCTTCAGTCATTTGGCAAATACAGCCTGATTGCCCCAGATCTGTTTGACCTTCGCATCCCGGCCGCAAGCCTGACGGTAGAAGATATAGGCATTTTTCTTCTGCTTTGGCCCGGCACGGGTCAGGATGATTTCGGAACTTTTGTAGTAATCCTGATGATAGGCCTCGGCCTTCCAGAAGGTGCTGGCGCCCAGCACCGGCGTCGCAATCTTCTTGCCCAGAACCTTGCCCGCCTCGGCCACCGCCGCCTCGGCTGCGGCCTTTTGGGCCGCGTCAGACACGAAAATTGCGGTGCGATACGCTGGCCCCCGGTCGCAGAACTGCCCCCCCGCATCCGTCACATCTACCGAACGCAGGAACATCGCGATCAGCTGCGGATAGGTGATCTGGCTGTTGTCGAACGTGATCTCCACCGCCTCGTAATGGCCGTCGTGGTTCTGATAGGTCGGATTCTGCATCTTGCCGCCGGTATAGCCCGACACGACAGACCGCACCCCCTTCACCTTTTCAAAATCCGACTCAACGCACCAGAAACACCCGCCTGCCACGATCGCCTTTTCCGTTGCCGCCTGACTGTTGCCGGTTGCTGTCAGCACCACCACCATGGCCAACCCGGCCACCATCGACACTATCCGTTTCATCGTATGCTCCTGTTCAATGCCGCGTCAGGATGACTTGCGAACGCGCAACGTCCACTCACCCGTGTGTGATCTCACACACAGGTGATCCCGCGTCTTTCTCTTCGTATGCAGGCGGCATTGCGTTACGCCAAAGCAGGGGGTTCGGTGTCGGTTCGGGCACCACCAACGCCTTTCTCTGGAAAGAGAGGCTGTCTCGACCGGCGCCGCCGACTGCTGCATCAACGGCATCCCTTGATGAAAGTCATTACCTTGTGCGCAGCCAATTCCATTGCGTCGATCATGCGTAGTCCAGCATCGGCAAGTGCCCGCCCCCCCCAGTCGTGCCCCAGATCGGCGCGCTCGACCGATATACCCGCGTAATCAACCCAACGGGTGGGCAGATCAGTTCTGGCAGAATTGTCTTGATCTGACTGTTCTGTGAAACCCTCGCCTGCGGCTGGCTTCATCTGTTCGTAAATATCCCACGGGGGGTCCGGGGGGTGTGAAACCCCCCGGTTCCGACGGATGCCCAACAAGATCTCCGTTTTCAATGGCGGTGTGATCCGCCCCCCAAGATCCCTGCGCCACCACGATGAATGCCGTTGCCGGGCTGCGATTGGATCGTCCGGGACAAGCCGCTTGATACTGCCTGTCGGCAGGCCGCCGGGATGGATCACGCGATGCGTGATCCGATCATCGAAATGCGCGCACAGGGTCGCAAGCGGAACTGCAATTAAAATGCCGCAGCGTTAGACCCTTTTGCCTGAACAGAACCTGTTTTCAGCTCTTGTCCGACACCCGCGCGTTGCGGTTGGCAATCAGCTTCAGGCGCAGGGCGTTCAGGCGAATGAAGCCCGCCGCGTCCTTCTGATCATAGGCCCCTGCGTCGTCCTCGAACGTCACATGCGCCTCCGAGTAAAGCGAATGGTCAGACCATCGGCCAACACAGGTGGCGGAACCCTTGTAAAGCTTCAGCCGCACCGTGCCGGTCACATGGTCCTGGCTCTTGTCGATCAGGGCTTGCAGCATTTCCCGCTCTGGCGAGAACCAGAAACCGTTGTAGATCAATTCCGCATAGCGCGGCATGATGGAATCCTTGAGGTGGCCCGCACCCGCATCCAGTGTGATCTGCTCGATCCCACGATGCGCCTCCAGCAGGACAGTGCCGCCGGGGGTCTCATAGATGCCGCGTGACTTCATGCCGACAAAGCGGTTTTCGACGAAATCCAGACGGCCAATGCCATGCTTGCCGCCAAGCTGGTTGAGCCGGGTCAGGATTGTCGCGGGTGACAGGGCCTCGCCATTGATGGCGGTGGCATCGCCGCGCTCGAACGAAATCTCGATGTATTCCGGGGTGTCCGGGGCGGCTTCTGGCGAAACCGTGCGCTGGTAGACGTATTCCGGGGCTTGTTCCGCCGGGTTTTCCAGCGCCTTGCCCTCGGATGAGGTGTGCAGCAGGTTGGCATCGACCGAAAACG
>JBKBQB010000008.1:0-28876 GCA_046292785.1 Paracoccaceae bacterium | reverse complement strand
GTTCGCCTCGGCGAATTCCAGAAGCTTGGTGCGGCTGGTCAGATCCCATTCGCGCCACGGCGCGATGACCCGGATCGATGGGTCGAGCGCATAAGCGGACAGTTCGAACCGCACCTGATCGTTGCCCTTGCCGGTGGCGCCATGGGCCACCGCGTCGGCGCCATGGGCGTGGGCGATATCGACCAGATGCTTGGAAATCAGCGGGCGCGCAATCGAGGTGCCCAGCAGATACAACCCTTCATACAGCGCATTGGCGCGGAACATCGGGAACACATAGTCGCGCACGAATTCCTCTCGCACGTCGACGATGTGGATGTTCTCGGGCTTGATACCCAACAGAACCGCCTTTTCGCGGGCGGGCTCCAGCTCTTCGCCTTGACCCAGATCGGCGGTAAAGGTGATGACCTCGCAGCCGTATTCGGTCTGCAGCCATTTCAGGATGATCGAGGTATCCAGACCGCCGGAATAGGCGAGGACGACTTTCTTGGGCTTTGGGTTCGACATGGGCACGCTCCCTTTGGGATTTGCGCGGGTCTAAGGGGATTTGCGGCAAAGGGCAAGAAACACAGGTGTTATGGTTACAAATTCACGACGCTTGCCAAAGCCATGCCGCTGCGGCATCCAAGGGCATGACCGATTTTGCCACCAATGCCCGTCTTGCGACCGATGCCTTGCGCGATCTGTTTGATCCGACGCCGATGCAGCGCAATGATTATCTGTCGCAGCGTTTCGGGGCTGACATATGGCTCAAGCGCGAAGATCTGTCGCCGGTGCGGTCTTACAAGCTGCGCGGCGCGTTCACCTCAATGCGCAAGGTGCGCGAAGCTCAGCCCGAGCAACAGCATTTTGTTTGCGCCAGTGCTGGCAATCACGCGCAGGGCGTGGCCTTTGCCTGCCGCCATTTCGGGGTGCAAGGCACTGTTTTCATGCCGGTGACGACTCCACAACAAAAGATCGACAAAACGCGGGTTTTTGGCGCGGGTCAGGTGCAGATTGTGCTGACGGGCGACTATTTTGATCAGACGTTGACAGCGGCCAAGACATTCTGTGCCGAAAAGGGCGCGTATTTCCTGTCGCCTTTTGACGATGCAGATGTGATTTTGGGTCAGGCGTCGGTCGCGGTGGAAATGTTGGACCAGTTGGGCCGTGATCCTGACCTGGTTATCCTGCCGGTGGGTGGTGGTGGGTTATCCTCTGGTGTGACCCGCTATCTGCGTCAGACTGCCCCTGATGTGGATTTTCGTTTTGTCGAACCGATGGGCGGGGCATCGCTGACCGCAGCGTTGGCAATGGGCAGGCCGGACACCTTGGCCGCAGTGAACAGTTTTGTCGATGGCGCGGCCGTTGCGCGTTTGGGGGACAAGACCTTTGCCCTGCTGGATTGGGTCGATCCAGATTCGGTATTGTTGGCGCCCGAAGATCGCATCTGCATCACCATGCTGGAGATGCTGAATGTGGAAGGCATTGTATTGGAACCCGCAGGGGCCCTTTCGGTGGATGTGCTGTCCGACCTTGCCGATGTGATCCGCGGCAAGACTGTGGTTTGCGTCACGTCGGGCGGGAACTTTGATTTCGAGAGGCTGCCAGAAGTGAAAGAGCGGGCCCAGCGCTTTGCCGGGCTGAAAAAGTATTTCATTTTGCGGATGCCGCAGCGCCCCGGCGCGTTGCGCGAATTTCTGGAGATGCTGGGACCGGAAGACGATATCGCACGCTTTGAATATCTGAAGAAGTCGGCGCGCAATTTTGGTTCGGTCCTGATTGGAATAGAGACAAAGGCACCGGAAAACTTCACGCATCTGTTCGCGCGGCTGGATCGGGCAGCTTTTCCTTATCGTGACATCACCAATGACGGAATTTTATCGGAATTTTTGATCTAGGCCGCAAACGGTCTTATACCGCCCAGAAACGCGACGCGTGATCGACGATAGATATCTATCACTGCATCAACCGCAATGTCGACGACGCCTTGGGCTGCTTGTCGTTCTCCGTTCTGGCAAATCTGCGCCAGATCGGAAAAGCCAAGGTTCAGCGCGCTGCCTTTCAAGAAATGCAAGCTGTTTTCCAAAGATGCCGGATCGTTCAAAGATTGAAGCCGGTCAACAACACCATCCGTTTCTTCAAGAAAAAGAGCAACGATTTCGTCAAAGCAATCCGGCCCGATTTCGGATTGCAATTCCCGCACACGGCCCCAGTCAATCATCACACCACCCGCCGTTCAACCCAAGGGCATATGCCCGACCCGTCCATCGTTGATGGTCACATTTAAAGTTCTGTTACCGGGTTTGGGCAAGAATTTGTTCACACCGGAAAATTTTATATTTCACTGTTCATTAACGTCCGTGCCTCAGACGTCTGATATGTGCATGAACATGATCCGATGGCCTTGATGGAATTGTCCCGCCCTGATTTGACCAGCGCTTTGCCCGCCCTCGTCCGGCCGTTGCGGGTGCTTGTGGTTGATGACAGCAAGGCACAGCGGATGATGCTGTCCATGTCGCTTTGGCGTTGGGGGTATGAGGTTTGCGAAGCTGCTTCGGGTGAGGAGGCACTGATCGCCTGTCAAAGCGCGGTTTTCGATATCGTCTTGTCAGACTGGATGATGGACGGAATGTCCGGGCTGGATCTGTGTGCAGCGTTCCGGGCGCTGAACCGGGAGCGGTATGCCTATTTCATCCTGCTGACATCCAAATCCGAAAAGACCGAGATTGCCAAAGGGTTGGAGGCGGGTGCAGATGATTTTCTGACCAAGCCGGTTTCGGCAGATGAATTGCGCGCGCGATTGCGTGCCGGTGAACGCATTGTCGGCATGCACAAGGAATTGGTGCAGAAAAACCATCTTCTGGGCGCGACTTTGACGGAACTGCAACGCGCGCAGGAAAGCGTGGACCGCGATCTGATCGAAGCGCGCAAGCTGCAACAGACTTTGGTGCGGGATCGGTTTCGCGACTGGGGGCGCGGTGCCGCGACCCTGTTTTTGCGCACATCGGGTCATGTCGGTGGCGATCTGGCGGGCTTCTTCGCTTTGAACGCCTCTCATGTGGCGCTGTATTCGGTGGATGTTTCGGGTCATGGCGTTGCATCGGCCATGATGACCGCCCGATTGGCCGGATATCTTTCGGCTGCGTCGCCAGACCAGAATATTGCCTTGCAGCGCCGTCCAGACGGCGGCTTTGACCCCTTGCCGCCCGAGCAGGTGGCGGCGAGGTTCAATCGCACGATGCTGGAAGACCTTCAGGTGGATCAGTATTTCACGATGGTCTATGCGCAGGTTGATCTGCGCAGCGGAGGTGTGGTGCTGGTGCAGGCTGGTCACCCCCACCCGTTGATCCTGCGCTCTGATGGTCGCATTGACCGCTTGGGCACCGGCGGTCTGCCGATCGGGTTGCTGGCCGATGCTGTGCACGAACGGGTCACAGCACAATTGCATCCCGGCGATCGACTGTTTCTTTTGTCGGACGGGCTGACAGAGTGCCCGTCACACAGCGGCGAGGAGTTGGGGGAAGAGGGGCTGGAGGATCTGGTTCGCAAGAACAGCGCGCTGAGTTCAGCGCATCTTCTGGATGCGCTGGTCTGGGATCTGGCGGCCCACATGGGGTCAGAGGATTTTCCCGACGATGTTTCGGGATTGCTGTTCGATTATCGCGGCTGACGGCTCAGGGCTTGGGCCAGAAAGGCGCGATCGCCGGTGTTGCTGATCCGGTCCAACGCCTGCGCGGCAGGCATCCACACGGCGGTGTGCCCCATCTCTGACGGCGGACCAAGGCGCAGAACCGGGCGCGCAAGATAGATGGTGCAGATCTTTTCGGCCCACTTGTCGTATTCGGGCATATAGGTGAACCGCCGATAGGCCCCCATCTTGCGGATGACCGAAATCTTCCAGCCGGTTTCCTCAAACACCTCGCGGTGCAGGGCTGGAATCGGGTGTTCGCCAGGATCTATACCGCCGCCGGGCAGCTGGAATTCGGGTGTAGGGTTGGCCTGATGTGTCGTCAGCACTTGGTTGCCGTTCAGCAGCACGGCATAGACGCCCGGCCTGGGGCGGTATTTCTGGCCGGGTTTGACGGGTTCACCATAACGACGCATGCGATTGCCCCCTTGGTCGGGCTGTTGCCCTGCCTATATAGGCGCGGTATGCCAAGATTGGCTTGCTAAGGAAACCCCATGACCATCGGTTCGCAAATCGCCTGGGACGATACTGTCCTGCCCTTTCAACTTGACCAGTCCGATATTCGTGGCCGTGTGGTGCGGCTGGATGGGGTGCTGGAACAGGTGTTGTCGCAACACAATTACCCGCCATTGATCGAGGCGCTGGTGGCCGAGGCGGCTTTGCTGACCGCGTTGATCGGGCAGTCGGTCAAGCTGCGCTGGAAGCTGAGCCTGCAGATCCGCGGCAATGGTCCGGCGCGATTGATCGCGACAGATTACTACGGGCCCACGGACGATGGCGAACCGGCGCGGATCCGCGCCTATGCCAGCTATGACGCCGACCGGCTGGATCTGGATGCCGACCCATTCAGCCAGATCGGCACCGGCTACTTCGCGGTGATGCTGGATCAAGGAGAGGGCATGCTGCCCTATCAGGGGTTTACCCCGATCGCAGGCGGGTCGCTGTCCTCTTGTGCCGAGACATATTTCGCGCAATCCGAACAGTTGCCGACGCGGTTTTCGCTGACCTTTGGCCAGAGTGTTGAACCGGGCCGGCCAAAGCATTGGCGCGGTGGCGGCGTGATGTTGCAACACATGCCAAAGGCCGGAATGAGCGTAGCTGCCGAGGCAGGGTCGGGTGAAGGCGGCTTGCTGACCCACCGTGACATTCTGGCGGGAGAAGAGGGCGAAAGCTGGACGCGTGCCAATGTGCTTCTGGATACCGTGGAAGAAATCGAACTTATCGGGCCGCAGGTGACCCCGGCAGAGCTGTTGGTGCGGCTGTTCCACGAGGAGGGGCCGCGGGTGTTTGATTCGCAGCCGGTGCGGTTTGGCTGTTCGTGTTCCGAGGACAAGGTGCGCAACACAATGTCGATCTACTCGCAAAAGGACATCGAGAAGATGACGACACCCGAAGGCGTGGTCACGGCCGATTGCCAGTTTTGCAGCGCGCATTATGAGATGGACCCGAAGACCTTGGGATTTGAGGGCAAGAATGGATGAGATCGACCGCCTGCTGGGGGCGTTGCAGCGCCCGGATGGCGGGTCGTCTGACTTTGATCTGAACCCCGGTATTCAGCCGCCCGCCGGTCGCGTTTTGCGGCCGGCGGGCGTGTTGGTGCCGATTTATTGCCGACCCGACGGGGCGCAGTTGATCCTGACCAAGCGGGCGTCGCATCTGAAACACCATCCGGGGCAGATTTCCCTGCCCGGTGGTAAGGTAGAGCCGGAGGATACCTCGGTTCAGGCCGCGGCGCTGCGCGAGGCGATGGAGGAAATCTCGCTTCCACAGGGCCTTGTGGATGTGGTTGGCCATCTGCCCACGCACGAAACCGTGACCGGGTTCTCCATCACACCGATTTTGGGCATTATCCGAGAGCAATTCCTGCCAATCCCGGAGGCGGGGGAGGTGGAAGAAGTGTTTTCCGTGCCACTGTCGCATGTGCTTGATCTTACACAATATGTGGTCGAACGGCGGCTGTGGATGGGACAGTGGCGGCACTATTACGTGGTGCCTTATGGGCCATACTACATCTGGGGCGCGACCGCGCGCATTCTGCGCGGGCTGGCCGAGCGGGCCTCAAGGTGAGGGTTGCGGGGCCCTGGGTCGACCATCCCGGCACGCAGGCCCTGTGCCATGTGCTGGAAGATGCGGGGTATCGCGCGCTGTTTGTCGGCGGCTGTGTGCGCAACGCGCTTTTGAGCGTGCCGGTGGCGGATGTGGATATCGCGACGGATGCACTGCCCGAAACCGTGTCTGTTCTGGCGGAACGGGCCGGATTTCGTGCGGTGCCGACAGGGTTTGACCATGGCACGGTGACAGTGATCGCACACGGCGTTCCGCATGAGGTGACAACGTTCCGCCGCGACGTGCAGACCGACGGACGGCACGCGGTGGTTGCATTTTCAACCGTTGTGGAGGAAGACGCAGCGCGGCGCGATTTCACCATGAATGCGCTTTATGCTGATCGGACCGGAACGGTGATAGATCCGCTGGGCGGCTTGCCTGACTTGCTGGCGCGGCGGGTGCGGTTTGTGGGCGAGCCACAGGCGCGGATCGCCGAGGATTACCTGCGTATCCTGCGATTCTTCCGGTTTTTTGCCCATTATGGCGACCCGAAGGGTGGCATTGACCCCGAGGGCTTGGCGGCCTGTGCGGCGAATTCCGCAAAGATAGACACGCTTTCACGCGAACGCATCGGGGCAGAAATGCGCAAACTGCTGGCGGCCCCTGACCCTGCGCCAGCAGTGGCGGCAATGGCAATGGCTGGGGTTCTGGCGGTGGCGCTGCCGGCAGCGGACGCGCGGCCTCTGGCCCCCTTGGTGCATATGGAAGGCGAGATCCCGCCACGCTGGCTGCGGCGGTTGGCCGTTATGGGCGGGGATGATGTGGAAAAGCGACTGAGGTTGTCCAGACGTGAAAGCGCAGATTTGGGCCATATCAGAGACGAAATTGGCGGTGTGCGCACCCCGGCGGCGCTGGGCTTTGTTTTAGGCGAAGTGGTGGGAACCGATGCTGTTCTGGCGCGGGCCGCAGTCCTGGAACAACCCTTGCCCACAAATTGGGAAGTGGGGGTAACACGGGGGGCAACGGCGGAGTTTCCTTTGCGGGCCGCGGATCTGATCGACCGTGTGCAGGGCCCTGCACTGGGGGCCGCGTTGGAGGTGGCGCGCGCGCGGTGGTTGGCAAGCGACCTGACGCTGACCCGCGCGCAACTTCTGGGTTAAGCGGTTTTCCTCGGGTATCAAACGGCGTATATGCCAGCGGTAATCCGCAAGAGGCTGTCCCACGTGTTTTCCTATTTTGAACGGCTCGTGGACCCTTATGGCCCTTACGAGCAAACAGATACGCCGCCGCGCAAGCTGTGGCCGTTTCTGAAGCAATACATTGTCCCGTTCAGGGGGGTATTTGCGGTAACCGCAACCCTTTCTGTCGTGTCGGCTTTCGCCGACGTTGCGATGATCTGGTATGTCGGGCGGCTGGTGGATCTGCTTGCAACGACCGGGCCGCAAGTGGTCTGGGCGGACCATGGCACCGAGATTTTGCTGGTGGCGGCGGCAATCCTGATTCTGCGCCCGATTTTGTTGGTGGCCAATGTGGCGCTGCTGCACAACACCATCCTGCCGAATTTCGGCACCATGATCCGCTGGCGCGCGCATAGCCATGTGATCCGCCAGCCTGTGGGCTGGTTTGAGGGCGATTTTGCCGGGCGGATTGCCAACCGTATCATGCAAACGCCGCCGGCGGCGGGGGATGCGGTGTTCCAGACCTTCGATGCGGTGGCCTTTGCCAGCGTCACGGTGGTGGGTGCCGCGATCATGCTGGCGGGTGCTGATGTGCGTCTGCTGCTGCCGTTGGTGATCTGGTTTGTCTTGTATGGCTGGCTGGTCCGTTGGACGGTGCAGCGGGCGGGGCCAGCGGCAAAGGCCAGCTCCGACGCGCGCTCGGCAGTGACGGGGCGGGTGGTGGATGCCTATACCAACATCCATTCGGTCAAGCTGTTCGCGCATCACGACATGGAACTGCGCTATGCCAAGGACGCCATCGAACATGCGCGCACAACCTTTGCTAAGGAAATGCGCATCGTCACCAAGATGGATCTGGCGCTGACGGTTCTGAATGGTGGGCTGATCGTGGGTGTGACAGGCTGGGCGCTGCTGCTGTGGTATCAGGGGCAGGCGACGGTGGGCACGGTGGCGGCGGCGACCGCGCTGGTGCTGCGACTGAACAACATGACATATTGGATCATGTGGGCGTTCACATCGCTGGTGCAGGCTTTGGGCATCGTGGCCGAGGGGATGGAAACGATTACCCAGCCGATCCATCTGGTCGACACACCCGGCGCAAAGCCGTTGGTGCTGACGGCGGGCAAGATCGAGCTGGACGGGGTAAGCCACCATTACGGGCGCGGATCGGGCGGGTTGCAGGACCTGTCGCTGATCGTTCAACCTGGCGAGAGGATCGGCGTTGTCGGGCGCTCTGGCGCGGGGAAATCGACCCTCGTAAAGCTGCTTTTGCGGTTCTACGATACCGAAGGCGGCGTGATCCGCATCGACGGGCAGGATATCGCGCAGGTCGGTCAGGATTCGGTGCGCCGGGTGATCGGCATGGTCCAGCAAGACAGCAGCCTGATGCACCGATCCGTGCGGGACAACATCCTGTATGGCCGCCCCGATGCGACAGACGCCGACATGATCGCGGCGGCGACCCGCGCCGATGCGCATGAGTTCATCCAGACGCTGGAGGATCAGGAGGGCCGCAAGGGTTATGACGCGCATGTCGGCGAGCGGGGCGTGAAGCTTTCGGGCGGGCAGCGGCAGCGGGTGGCGCTGGCGCGGGTGATCCTGAAAGATGCGCCGATCCTGATTCTGGATGAGGCGACCAGTGCGCTGGACTCGGAGGCCGAGGCGACCATTCAAGACGCATTGTTCGGTGTGATGCAGGGCAAGACGGTGATCGCGATTGCGCACCGGCTGTCCACCATCGCCGCGATGGACCGGATTGTGGTGCTGGAGGCGGGGCGCATTGCAGAACAGGGCACCCATGCCGAGCTTCTGGCTCTGAACGGGCTATATGCCCGGTTCTGGACCCGGCAATCGGGCGGGTTCATCGGGCTTGATGAGGTGTCTGCATGAAGGCCTTGAAGCGACTGGGCAAACTGATCGACGCGTTTCGTCCGGCGGACGGGCAACCGCCGCAGCAGCTTTGGCCGTTCATGAAATGGTGCCTGAAAGGATCTTGGCCGATGCTGGGGGTGGCGGGCGTTCTGTCGTCCCTTGCAGGCGCAACCGAGGTGGTGTCGGCGGTCATTCTTGGATGGGTGATCGACGCCGCGCTGAGTGCGGGGCCAGAGCGGTTCTTTGGCGATCATGCGGTACTGATTGGCATGTTCCTGCTGTTCTATCTTGTGCTGCGCCCGTTGATTTTTGGCGTTGCGGCCGCATCGAACAGCATTGTGGTGGGGCCGAATGTGCTGCCGCTGGTGCTGTCGCGGCTGCACCGCTGGACGCTGGGGCAGGCGGTGACATTCTTTGACAACGACTTCGCGGGCCGCATTGCGCAAAAGCAGATGCAGGCGGCGCGGGCCGTGACGGATGTGGCGACCGAGGTGATCAACACGGTCTGCTTCGCTTTGGCGTCGGTTATCGCTTCGGTGGTGTTTTTGCTTGCGGTGGATGCGCGGATCGCTTTGGCGTTGGCGGTCTGGCTTGTGGCCTATGTGGCTCTGATCCGGTTTTTCATGCCGCTGATCCGGGTCAATTCGGCGGCGCGGGCGTCGTCGCGCGCGATGGTGACGGGGCAGGTGGTGGACACGATCACCAATATCAAAACTGTGAAACTGTTCGCCCATGCCGCTTTTGAAGACCGGGTTGCGCTGAAGGCGATGGATGTTTTCCGCGAGCGCAGTCTTGAATTCGGGGTGCTTTCCACGTGGTTCCGGTTGTCGTTGATGACCGTCGCGGGGCTTTTGCCGGTGCTGCTGATCGGCGGCACGGTGCTGTTGTGGCAGCAAGGCCTTGCCACGGCGGGCGCGATTGCGGCGGCTGGTGCCATCGCCATGCGGATCGCACAGATGTCGGGGTGGGTGAGTTTCACACTGATGTCGATCTATACCGGCGTGGGGGAGATAGAGGACGGCATGAAAACCCTGTCGGTGCCGCACCAGTTGGCCGATGCGCCGGATGCGGTGGCGCTGGACAAGGTGCGGGGCGAGATCACCTTTGCGGGTGCCAGTTTTGCCTATGGCCGTCGGCGTGGCGGGGTAGAGGATCTGAACCTGACCATTCGCGCGGGCGAAAAGCTGGGGATTGTCGGCGGCAGCGGGGCGGGGAAATCCACCTTGGTGGCATTGCTTTTGCGGCTCTATGATTGCGAAAAAGGCGCGGTTCTGGTTGACGGGCAGGATGTGCGGCAGGTGACGCAGGAAAGCTTGCGGCGCCAGATCGGGATGGTCACCCAAGAAACCGCGATGTTCAACCGTTCGGCGCGCGACAACATCGCTTATGGCCGCCCGGATGCAACGCAAGACGAGATTGTTGCGGCCGCAAGGGCGGCAGAGGCGGATGACTTCATCCGCCAGATGATCGATCATACAGGTCGCAAGGGCTATGACGCCTTTCTTGGCGAGCGTGGCGTCAAACTGTCCGGCGGTCAGCGGCAGCGGATCGCGCTGGCGCGGGCTTTTGTGAAGGATGCGCCGATTCTGGTGCTGGATGAGGCCACTTCGGCGCTGGATTCTGAGGTGGAGGCCAACATCCAGACTGCGCTTGACCGGGTGATGGAAGGAAAGACCGTGCTGGCGATTGCGCACCGCCTGTCCACCATCGCGGCGATGGACCGGATCGTGGTGCTTGACGACGGCCGGATTGTCGAACAAGGCACACATGAGGCGCTGTTGGCGCAAAATGGCCTGTATGCCCGCTACTGGAACCGCCAGTCGGGCGGGTTCATCGGGGCGGATGAAAAGGAAGCGGCAGAGTGATACTGACAATCAACCGGCTGGGACACCTTGGCGACGGGATCGCGCAAGGGGAAAACGGGCCGGTGTTTGTGGCCGGCATGCTGCCCGGCGAGGTGGTGGAGGGCGATCTGGAAGGCGATCGGTTGGTCAACACCCGGATCGTGACGCCCAGTGCCGCCCGCATCAAGCCGCCCTGTGCGCATGCCCGCACCTGTGGTGGTTGCCTGATGCAACATGCGTCGGATGCGATGGTGGCGGATTGGAAGACGGCGCATGTCGAAGGTGCCTTGGCAGGCCAAGGGCTGCATGCGCCGTTCCGGCCCATTCTGACCTCACCGCCGCGCTCTCGCAGGCGGGCGACGTTTGCGGCACGGCGGACCAAGGGCGGGTCGATGATCGGCTTTCACGCGCGCGGCTCGGATGCGCTGGTGCAGATCCCGAATTGCCTGCTGGTGCATCCCGACCTGATGGCGGCGATGCCGGGGTTGGAGGAATTGGTGCGCCTGGGCGGATCACGGTCGCAGGAGGTGTCGCTGATGGTCACGCGGGCGATTGGCGGGCCGGATGTGGTGGTGACAGGGGGCAAGCCGCTGGACGGTGCCTTGCGGCTGGAACTGGCGCGGGTCGTCGAGGCACATGCGATGGCGCGGCTGACCTGGGACGGCGAGACGGTGGCGCTGCGGGCGACCCCGATCCAGACCATCGGCAAGGCACGGGTGGCCCCGCCTGCGGGGGCGTTCCTTCAGGCGACGGAACACGGGGAAAAGGCCCTGACAGAGACGGTGCTGGAGGCTTTGGGGCCACAAAAAAAGGTGGTCGATCTGTTTGCCGGCGTGGGCACCTTTGCGCTGCCGATTGCCGAGATGGCTGAGGTGCATGCGGTGGAGGGCGATCCGGCGATGGTGGCCGCGCTCGACAAGGCGTCGCGCAATACCGAAGGGCTTAAACCGATCCGTTCGGAGGCCCGCGACCTGTTCCGCCGCCCGCTGGAACCAGATGAATTCAAGAATGTGACCGGCGTTGTCATCGACCCGCCGCGTGCCGGGGCCGAGGCGCAGATGCGCTGCCTTGCCCAAACCAAAGTGCCGGTGATTGCGATGGTGTCGTGCAACCCGGTGACGTTTGCGCGTGATGCAAAAACGCTCGTTCAGGCGGGCTACAGGCTGGACTGGGTGCAGGTGGTCGATCAATTCCGCTGGTCAGCACATGTGGAGCTTGTGGGTCGCTTCGTTCGATAGCATATCGGCGGACGAGCACGGAACCGGGAGACGATGATGACGCGCGAAGCGGTTGGCGAGTGGCTGGACCGACCAAATGTCAGGAATGCCATCATCGGTGTCATTCTGTTCAACGCGGTGATTCTTGGCCTTGAAACCTCGTCCTGGGTAATGGCGCAGGCCGGTGCGTTGATCCTGTGGTTGGACAAGATCTGTCTGGCGATCTTTGTCGCGGAGATTGTGGTGAAAATCTATGCGCAGGGCCTGCGCTATTTCCGCAATGGCTGGAACCTGTTCGATTTTGTGATCGTCGGTGTTGCCTTGGTGCCAGCCGGGCAGGGGCTGTCAGTGCTGCGAGCGCTTCGTATTCTGCGGGTTCTGCGGGTGATTTCTGCCGCACCTCGGCTGCGCCGGGTGGTGGAGGGGTTCATCACGGCGCTGCCCGGCATGGGGTCGGTGTTTTTGCTGATGGCCATTATTTTCTACATCGGCGCGGTCATGGCCACAAAGCTGTTTGGCAGCGATTTTCCGGACTGGTTCGGGGATCTGGGAACATCAGCCTACACGTTGTTCCAGATCATGACGCTGGAAAGCTGGTCGATGGGTATTGTCCGCCCGGTGATGGAGGCATTTCCCTACGCCTGGATGTTCTTTGTGCCGTTTATCATGGTCACCACGTTCGCGGTGGTGAACCTGTTGGTCGGTCTGATCGTGAACTCCATGCAAGACGCGCATTCCGCCGAAGACAACTTGAAAACCGATGCCTACCGCGACGAGGTGCTGGCGCGATTGATCGCGATCGAGGCACGTCTGGCAAAGGACGATGACACAGCCGTGAGCAAGTGACGGGCCAATCCGGCTAGGCAGCCGAGACAAAATTCGCTATGCGGTCTGAAAAATGCGGGGCAAGGCACATGCGGGTTTTTCGGATACTGGCGCTTTTGATTGTGGCGTTGGGGCTTGCGGCTTGCGGCAACAGTAAATTCAAAACCTACAGCGGGCCCGAAGTCACTTCGGTTCAGGTGCATAAATCAGCGCGCAAGATGTATATGCTGCATCATGAAAAGGTTTTGAAAACATACGATGTTGCCCTTGGTTTCACGCCAGTCGGGCACAAGGAATTCGAAGGCGACGGGCGCACGCCCGAAGGCACCTACATCATCGACCGGCGCAATCCGAACTCGGAATTCCATCTGTCGATCGGAATATCATACCCAAATCAGGCCGACCGTGCCTATGCGGACGCCTTTGGCAAACGCCCCGGCGGCGACATTTTCATCCATGGCGGTCCAAAGAAGAAAGTGTCGCGCCGTGACTGGACGGCCGGCTGCATCGCAGTGACGGATAAAGAGATAGAACGCATTTACGCGATGGTAAAAGACGGAACGCCAATCCAGATTCTGCCATAACGCAGGGGCGGCGCGGGGCGTCAGCCCCCAGTCACAAGGCACCACCAGATCTTGCCGCTTGGCTCCTGAAACCACGAAAACCCGATATCACGGGCGGACGCATCCAGAATGACCGCGCGGGTTTCCGGTTGACGCATCCAGGCGGCCAGTGTGACCAGCTCTGTCTCAAACGTCTCAGAGATCAACTCGCCCTTCAGGCCCCCGGTGTAGCCGACGCGCTGCACGCGGGTCAGCGGTGAAGACCCATCGGAACCAAAGTGCCACGGGCGGTTCTGCACCGACATGTCGCGGGCGTGGGTGGCCGCAGCTGCGTTCAGAGCCGCGTTGAACGCGAGTGGTTGGGCGCCTTGTGCCCGACGCAGCGCATTAACGGAATCCAGCAGCCGGAACGAGACCTCATTTTCGGAACCGGGCGCAATCTTGTAGACCTGCGGCAGGGGCTGGCCGCTTGAGTCTACCGGAACCGCAGCAGTTTGCGGGGCACATGCCGAAAGCAGACCAACCGCACCGAGGGTTAGCACCACACGTCTGTTCATCTTGGATTCCGATCGTTTCAGCCCGAAGGCGCATTATTTCTTGCGCTTGTATCGAAACTGAAGCGGCATTTCAAACCCAACTCTGCGTGACGCCGCCGGTTGACGGCGGTTTGATTTGCGGGTTTTGGCCGATGGGAGTATGCAGCCCCATACCAATAAATGCAGGAGACCTCGTATGAGTGTCGTAGATCTGACCAAACTGAATCGCCGGGCTTTTCTGGGAACCGCGGTCGCCGGCATCGGGGCTGGCCTGTCGCCTGCTTTTGCGATGGACGGATCGACCGAAATGGATCGCAGCGTCGCGTCGGGAAGCGTGCGCAACAACGTCTCCAGTTTCCGAATGTTGAGATGGCAGGATTATTTTGACAACACCCGCAACGGGGCGATTCTTGTCGATCTGACGTCGCGAGCGTTGCATTATTGGTCCGAGGATCAGGCCACCTATCGGCTTTACCCAACGTCAGTGCCGCTGTCCGAAGACCTGACCCGGCGGGGCCGCACGGAAGTTGTGCAAAAGGTGGTGGCCCCCAGCTGGCGGCCAACGCCGTCGATGAAAGAACGCAACCCCGAATGGCCCGATGTGGTAGAGGGCGGATCGCCTGACAACCCACTGGGAACACACGCCCTTTATCTGTCGTGGACCTATTACCGCATCCACGGTACCCACGACACGCGCAAGATTGGCCGACGGTCATCGAATGGATGTGTCGGGCTTTATAATGAACATATTTCGGAACTCTTTTCGATGTCCAAAGTTGGGACTCAGGTGTTGCTAATTTGACGACAAGTCGGCGAAGCGCATGCTGCTTCAACAAGCCAGATTGCAAATCTTGTGCCAAGCTGGTTATGAAGTCGATACGAGGTACAGTCTTGGGTGCATGCCGTCGCCTCTGCAACATTCGGCGGTATGCTATAACTGGAGGTTATTATGAAGAAACTTGCGCTCGCTGCCGCTCTGACGGTCGCTGCTTCCACCGCTTACGCTGGTGGTATGATGGAACCTGTTATGGAACCAACCGTTGTCGCCGCTCAGACGTCTTCGTCGGCTGGTGGTATCGTCGTTCCGTTGCTGCTCCTGCTCATCATCGCAGCTGCTGCTTCGAAGTGATCTGACGTAATGTCACGAAAAAGGCGGTGGGAGTTCCCACCGCCTTTTTTCGTTTGATCACCCCATATCGGTTCAAGGGTTGATCAGTATGTTTGCAGCCGCGCGCTATCTCAGCCAGCCAGCCAAATTCTCTGAAATCACTGCCAGAAGTGCGGTGATGTGCGCATCGTCATCATTCAGGCACGGGATATAGGTGAATGTTTCACCCCCTGCGTGCTCAAAGGCTTCTCGAATCTCACCGTTGATTTCCTCAAGCGTTTCGATGCAATCGGCAGAAAACGCCGGAGCCATGACAGCGATATTCTTTTTGCCCTGCTTGGCCAATTCAGCCACATGTTCGACCGTATAAGGTTTCAGCCATTCCTCGGGTCCGAACACCGATTGGAATGTCGTATCTATGCTGCCTTTTTCCCAACCCAGGCGTTCACGCAACAAACGCGACGTTTTTGCGCACTGACAGTGGTAGGGGTCGCCCTCCATCAGATAACGTTTTGGCATGCCGTGATAACTGGCCACCAGAACATCTGGCTTGGCTTCCAGGGTGGCATAGGCACGCTCCACCGATTGGGCCAAAGCGTCGATATACTGCGGATGATCGAAGTATTCCGGCACAGTGCGAACGGCTGGCTGACGTTTTTCTTTCATCAAAGCCCGGAAAAACTCGTCATTGGCGGTGGCGGAGGTTGCCCCGGCATAATGCGGATAAAGCGGGAAGAAGAGGATCTTTTCGCAGCCAGCCTCGACCATTGCGCGCACCTTTGACTCCGTTGACGGGTTGCCGTAGCGCATGCAGAAATCAACCATGATGTCGTCACCGAACTGGGTGGCAATGCCAGCGGCAATCTTGGCGGTCTGGTCCTTCGTGATGGTCAAAAGCGGGCTTTCGTTCCGGTCGTGGTTCCAGATCAGCTTGTAATTCGCGCCGGACGAGAACGGCCGTTTGGTCAGGATGACCAATTGCAGCAGGGGTTGCCACAGCCAACTTGAATAATCGACCACGCGCTTGTCGGACAAGAATTCGTTCAGATATCGGCGCATGGACCAATAGTCATAATTGTCCGGCGTGCCCAGATTGGCCACCAGAACGCCGATTTTTGCTTTCCTCACCGGGGGATGATCAGCAGGGGCATGCGCAAGACGACCTTGACCTGGCGCAATGACGGCGGCCTGTGAGGCATGGGTCATTCCGTGCTTGGCATCGAGCATTGCGTTCGTCCTTGGCTGTTCAGTATTCTGCGGGACATATAGGCTTATGCGTCGGGGTCAACCTTTGCCAAGATCAGGGGGCAGCGGCATTTCAGCCGTCCTCAACGCTTCGGCAAGACTTTTGACAGCGGAACCGGGGCGAAGCGGCTTTTGCTGGCTGTCATCAGGCGCCCATCCGGTCAGGCAGATGAATTCGAACGTGGCGGGAATTCGGCCTTCTTTATCTGCATACTGCGCTTGATAAATTTCGGCTGCGCGCAAAAGGACGGTGCGTGCGGTCGGACGGCGCTGGCGGGCCGCCAGCGCGTTGGCCTCGCCCATCAGGCGCAAATCACGCATCAGATGCAAAGCATCGCGGTAGCGCACGGTTTTGGTGAAACCGTCAGCCACCGGCAGGGCAAAGCCCGCACGTTGCAACAATCCTCCAAGATCGCGGATTTCGCCCATCGGCAGCACGCGGGGCGATAGGCCGCCCGTCACCTCCGCCTCCGCCTCGGCAAGACAGGCGCGCAGCTCGTGCAGGGTTTGGCCGCCAAACATCAGCGCCAGCATCATTCCGTCGGGCCGCAGGGCGTGGCGACATTGCACAAGTTGACCAACCGGATCATTCGCCCAGTGCAGGCACAGCGCGTGGACCACCAGATCATGAGCGCCGGGGGTCAGGGGAAGCAGGTCATCATCGGCAACCGGGATGCCAAAATCCGCCCAGATCTTCGGGTAACCTGTCACAACGGCTGGTGACGTAAACCGTTTGTTAACTTCGCTCAGTCTTTCCTCAACCTCATGCCGGGCTTCGTCGTGCAAAAAAAACTCGGTGGCCCGGCTGCGATTGCGCAGAAGGGCGGGGCGGTCTGTCAGGATGGTTGGCGATTGCATGTTGCGCAAAATGGGGGGCGGCGAATGGGAATGCAAGCGGCGCTGCTGCACATGGTCTATCCGCCACAATGCGTGGCCTGTGATGCCATGGTTTCCACCGATTTCGGACTTTGTGGCAATTGCTGGCGCGACACGCCTTTCGTGACAGGGCTGGTCTGTGACCTGTGTGGCACGCCTTTGCCGGGACAAGACCCCGGCCATCCGGTCCATTGCGATGACTGTCTGACGATTGCGCGCCCGTGGTCGCGGGGGCGGGCGGCGCTTTTGTATCGGGATCGGGCGCGCACAATGGTCTTGCAGCTTAAGCATGCCGACCGGCAAGATCTGGCACGGCCTGCGGGCGGTTGGCTGATGCGGGCAGCACAGCCGATTTTGCGGCAAAACATGCTGATTGCGCCGGTGCCATTGCATTGGCTGCGGCTGTTGCGGCGTCGATACAATCAGTCAGCGCTGCTGTCGGCACAGGTGGCGCGGCTGTCGGGGTTGGATCATTGCCCGGACCTACTGCAACGGCAGCGCAATACCCAAAGCCAAGAAGGGCGGACGCGCGACGGGCGGTTTGCAAATGTCACCGACAGCATCCGGGTCCATCCGCGACGCATGGCGTCAGTCGAGGGTCGGCATGTGTTGCTGGTGGATGATGTGATGACATCGGGTGCCACTCTGGCAGCTTCGGCGGAAGCCTGTCTTGCGAAAGGCGCCGCCGAGATCTCGGTTCTCGTGCTGTGCCGCGTTGCGAAGGAAGGGTAAATCCGTATAGTCCCGCGCAACCCATGTTTGTGCAGGATCCGTCATGAAGCCCGTCGAGATTTATACCACGCCGTATTGCCCCTATTGCATTGCCGCAAAGCGTTTGCTGGACAGGAAGGGTGTGTCATTTGCGGAAACGGATGTCAGCCGCGACCCGGCCTTGCGTCAGACCATGACCCAACGGGCGGGCGGGTCGCGCACCGTTCCGCAGATTTTCATCGATGGTCAGCATGTGGGCGGCTCTGATGATCTGCATGCGCTGGACCATCGCGGGGCGCTTGATGCGTTGTTGGCTGACTGATGCGTGCCGGTCTGGTCCAACTGACAGTCGGTGATGATCCGGCGACAAACTTGCCGGAGACAGTGGCTTTGGTCAGGGCTGCCGCAGCGGGCGGAGCCGGATTTGTGCTGACGCCAGAATGCACCAATGCTCTGTCATCAGACCGTGATCATCAGCGTTCGGTGTTCCATCATGAGTCGGATGATCCCACGCTTGCCGCCTTGCGAGCAGAGGCGCAGAGTTTGGGACTCTGGATTTTGATCGGTTCCCTGGGCCTGAAAACCGATGATGCCGATGGCCGCTTCGCCAACCGTTCGTTCCTGATCGGTCCCGATGGCGCGGTGGCGGCGCGGTATGACAAGATACACATGTTCGATGTTGACGTGTCCGAAACGGAATCCTATCGCGAGTCGTCAGGCTATCGCCCCGGTGCGATGGCAGTGGTGACGGATACACCTTTTGGCTGTGTGGGGATGTCGGTGTGCTATGATGTGCGCTTTCCTTATCTTTACCGCGCCTTGGCGCAGGCTGGTGCGCAGATCCTGACGATTCCCGCCGCGTTCAACCACATCACTGGTGCGGCCCATTGGGAGGTGCTGTTGCGCGCCCGCGCGATAGAGACCGGGTGCTTTGTTCTGGCCCCCGCACAGACCGGGTTTCATCCCGAAGCCGCGGGCAACGGACGGCGAACACACGGTCATTCCTTGGTGATCGCCCCTTGGGGCGAGGTGCTGGCAGATGGCGGCGACGCGCCCGGTGTTGTGTTTGCGGATATTGATCTTGCACAGGTGACAGCGGCCCGCAGTCGGGTGCCGTCCCTGACCCATGACCGGGAGTTCGCTGGTCCATGAGCGAGAAAGAGCGCGTCGAGGAAATTGCGGTGGCCCTGTTTGGTGAATTGTTCATGGCAGACCAACTGGCCCGCAACCGGATTTCCAAGGTGCTGCCCAAGGGAATGGAGTTGTCGCATTTCGGGGTGTTGAACCATCTGGCGCGGTTGAACGAGGAACGCACCCCGGCGCAGCTTGCGCGGTCGTTTCATGTGACGCGGGGGGCGATGACAAATACGCTCGCCAAGCTGGAATGGGCGGGTCATGTGCATATCCGCCCCGACTGGGACGACGCCCGGCGCAAGTTTGTGGCAATCAGTCCTTCGGGCCGCGCTGCGCGGGATACAGCAGTGCAGGCGGTCGCGCCATTGATTGGTGAAGTGGTGCAGGCCCTCGGTGCCGAGCGCGTGCGGGCTTTGGTGCCCGTCTTGCGCGAAATGCGGACGCGGCTTGAAGGTGAAGGCTAAGGTAGGTCACATTGTCGTTACGGTCATCGACAGGGCAGCCACATGACACCTTCCAAACGGATTTTTGACATAGCAGGTGCAATGTTTCTGGGCGCGCTGCTGGCGGTGCCATTCGGTTTACTGCTGGTTTACCTTCTTCTGCGCGAAGGGCGGCCGATTTTCTATGTCTCTGAACGCATGCGCGCGCCCGGTCAGCCCTTCATGCTGTGGAAACTGCGCACAATGCGGGTGGTCGAACACGATTGCGGCGTATCGGGCGGCTACAAGGCCGATCGCATCACGCCAATGGGACGGTGGTTGCGAAAATACCGCGCGGATGAGGTTCCGCAGCTTTGGAACGTGCTGAGGGGAGACATGAGCTTTGTGGGGCCACGGCCACCCCTACGGACCTATGTCGAACGCTTTCCGGACATTTATGCAAAGGTGCTGCAGTCGCGGCCCGGCGTTACGGGCCTTGCAACGTTGCACTTTCATGCACACGAAGAACACCTGCTGCGCGACTGCGCCACATCAGAGCAAACCGATGACGTCTACACACGACGGTGCATTCCACGCAAAGCCCGTCTGGATGAGATTTACGGCAACCACCGGACTCTTTGCATGGATGTTATGCTGATGGTGAATACTGTGCGCGGAGTTGCGCGCAAAAGGCGGAAATTCCGTGAAGGTTGAATGTATATGTGGGTAAATCAGTGCGGGTTTGTTAAAGATCTGCGCGCTGCCAGTTCGTTTTTTGTGACATTTTTATAGCATCCAAGGTTGTCAACGTTGATCAAAGCCGCATCAAAATTACTGCTCCGCTTCGTTGGGCGGCTGAGCAGAGTGCAGAAGCAAGTCATCCTGTTTTTGGTTGATGTTCTTTTGGCGCCCCTGTCTCTTTTGGCCAGCTATTCCTTCCTTTTTCACGCCCAAAGCGTAACCGAGATGGTTGTGGAGGGGGTAATGGGGTTTGCGGCCGTGACGCTGTTCACAGCGATTGGCTCGCCACTCCTCGGGATCCCGCTGATCAAGTTGAAAGCATATGAAGCAATTGGTGCGGTCAAGACGGGCCTTTTGGCTTTGTTTGCCGCCGCAGGATTATGGGCGGCTCACACCCTGTCGGGGTTCTCACTGCCTGCAGCGGCCTTGCCATTGTTTTTGTTGATATTTGTGCTCTCAATGGTGGTCGTGCGCTTTGCCTTGCTTAGTATCTTGCTCTCCATTTTGCGGCAAGGTCAAGTGCGGCGCAATGTGCTGATCTATGGCGCCGGCAGCACGGGAACAATGCTCGCGACTGCGCTGCGATCACACGAGAGCATTCATGTGGTGGCCTTTGTTGATGACAGTCCGCAAGTCCAGGGGATGACGTTGCTGGGATTGAAGGTCTATGCTGCCAACCAGCTTGAGCGTATCGTCGCGCGCCATGATGTTGAGCGCGTTTTGCTGGCCATGCCGTCGGCAACCGCTGCGCGTCAGGCGGCCATTGCGAGGGACCTGGTCTCGCGTGGCTTGGATGTCCATGCACTGCCGTCTTTTGCCCAACTGGTCGGCACCGAGGTCATTCTGGATACGCTGGCTCCGGTGTCGCCTGGTGTGTTTCTGGGGCGCGATCCGGTGAACGACCTGCGACCCGAAGCGACAGACGCCTATGGTGGCAAAACCATTCTGGTATCGGGCGCGGGTGGATCGGTCGGGTCAGAGCTGTGCCGCCAATTGTTGCCATACCGACCGGCGAAAATCATCCTGTTCGAGGTGAGTGAAATTGCGCTCTATACGATAGAGCGTGAGTTGGCCGGTTGCCTTGATGCTGACGGGATTACCTTTGTGCCTGTTCTCGGAACAGTTACCGAATCACGCCAAGTGAGGGCCGTCATGGCGGAACACAAGGTTGATGTGGTCCTGCATGCGGCAGCGTACAAACACGTGCCTTTGGTTGAATGCAATCCGATTGCCGGTCTGGTTAACAACGTGTTGGGCACCCGCACTTTGGCCGAAGCGGCCCTGGAAGAAGGGGTGAAACGCTTTATCCTGATCTCGACCGACAAGGCCGTGCGCCCGACCAATGTGATGGGGGCGTCCAAACGGATGGCGGAATTCGTCATACAGGACATGGCGAGGCGCTCTGCCTGCACAGATTTTTCAATCGTTCGATTCGGCAATGTGCTGGGCAGTTCGGGGTCGGTCGTTCCCTTGTTCCGCGAACAGATCAAGAAGGGTGGGCCGGTCACGCTGACACATGAAGACGTGACCCGTTATTTCATGACGATTTCCGAAGCGGCGAGCCTTGTGCTGATCGCGGGGGGGCTTTCCGTATCCCGCGGCCCGCATGAGGGCGATCTTTTCGTTCTGGACATGGGTCAGCCCATCAAGATCAGAGACTTGGCGGAGCGCATGATCCGCGCTGCTGGTTACACGGTCAAATCGCCGGAAAACCCTGATGGGCACATCGAGGTGGTTGTCATCGGCCTGCGACCGGGAGAGAAATTGCACGAAGAGTTGTTGACACAACCCGGCATGCTGACCACGCCTCATGAAAAAATCCTGCGTGTTCAAGAGCGGGGCCTGACCGTGATGGAGATCACAACCGCTTTGCGTGAGTTGCGCAACGCTGTCGCCGTTGGAAATGCCGATGCCGCCCGCAGCGTGATGGAGGCCTATGTCGAGGGTTACGGACAGTCGGAAATCTCGATGAGACGCCTGGAGCGGACCGGGGCATGACAGTGCAACTTTGCACCAGCGTCGGCGCAAAGTGGTCTTGGTCATTGCGATGCGACAAGATGCGCCTATGCTGCGCGAAACCTGCGCAAAAAGGACGGTAGTCGGATGATCAGGCCAAAGATGTCAACGACGGTCGCGGCACTTGTGGCGACGGGCGTGCTTACGACAACTCCTGCCCTGCCTCAGACCCGTCCCACGCTGAACCTGTATGGTGCGACAGGTCTGATCGACATGCCGTCGGCCGAAATGCAGCCGGATGGTGTTTTGTCTCTCTCAACAAGTCATTTTGGCCCGATCAGCCGGACAACCCTAAGTTTTCAGATCTCTCCCCGCATTTCGGGCAGTTTCCGATTTCTGGGGGTGCGGGACTGGAACAAGGTTCTTTGCTGCGATGGAGTCAACCAGTTCGAAACCTATTATGATCGTTCGTTCGATCTGCGCTACCAGATCCTTGACGAAGGCCGTTTCAGGCCCGCTCTTGCCATCGGGCTTCAGGATTTTGTCGGCACCGGCGTAATCGCGGGCGAGTATGTGGTCGCCACCAAGCACGTCACTTCAGACGTAAAGGTTTCGGCCGGGTTGGGCTGGGGACGCTTGGGCAGCTATCAATCCATCGGCAGCCCTTTGGGTGATCGCCCCGCGCTGGTCATCGGCAGTGGTGGCAACTTCAACTTTGGCCAGTGGTTCCGGGGCCCGGCGGCGCCATTTGCCGGGGTCGAATGGCAGATCAATGACCAATGGAGCGCCAAAGCGGAGTATTCTTCTGACGCGTATGATGAAGAAGCGCGGGTGCGCGGCACCTTTGACCGAAGCAGCCCGTTCAACTTCGGCATCGAGTATCAGCGTGGTGCCGCGATGCGGTTGGGCGCCTATTACATGCATGGCAGTGAATTTGGGGTGGCCGCTCATTTCATTCTGAACCCGAAGAAACGGCCCGGCGGCGGCATTGCCACATCGGCGCCTGATCCGGTCGAACCGCGGCCATCCCGTGGAGCCAATCCTGATGCTTGGTCCACCACATGGTTGGGTGAGCCGGAGACGCAGGAAACGTTGCGCGGACGCCTTAGCCGCAGGCTGGTGAAAGACGGGGTTCAGGTAGAATCCGTTCGGTTTGATGGATCAACGGCGCACATCCGCGTTCGCAACCTGACCAATGACGCCGAGGCGCAAGTCATCGGTCGCACCGCGCGCGCGATGACCAAGGTCATTCCGGCATCGGTCGAACAGTTTGTGATCGTGCCCATGGTCAATGGCATGCCGGTATCACAGGTTGTTCTGCGGCGCTCAGATATCGAGGCATTGGAGTTTGATACCCAAGCCGCCGAAAAGATTTTTGCGCGTGCGCTGATACAAGCGGCGCCGGCCAACTTGAATGACGGATACTTCGATCCGGAAGCCTATCCGAAGTTTACCTGGTCGCTTGGCCCGACAGCGCGGCTGCGGGTGTTTGACCAGAATGCCCCGTTCAAGGTCGGTGCAGGGTTGGAGTTGACCGGGCGGTATGAAATCACACCAGGACTTATCCTGAACGGATCTGTGTCGAAGTACCTGTTCAGCAATCTGGATGACCGACCGCCGCTTCCAGATCGCAAGCGCCTGCACCCGGTCCGGTCGGCAAATTATTTTTACGATCGCGATGGCGATCCGGCGATAGAGACGCTGGCGCTGACATACTATCGCAAACTCTCACCAGAAGTTTATGGCCGCGTTTCTCTCGGGTATCTGGAACGGATGTTCGGCGGTGTGTCGACCGAGGTGCTTTGGATGCCGACGAATCGACGCTGGGCGATCGGTGCAGAGGTGAACTATACCGCCCAGCGGTCACCCGATCAGCGGTTCGGATTTTCTCTTCCGCTCGAGATGTATGAAACCGATAACTGTTCCCCAAATCTGGCGACCGGCGCCTGTGGCGCGCGCAGCAGCTATCGAATCGTGACCGGCCATGTGTCGGGCTATTACAAGTTTGACAATGATTTCCACGTTCAGGTCGATGTCGGCCGCTATCTGGCCGGTGATATCGGCGCGACGCTGTCGGTAAAGCGTGAGTTCGACAACGGGTGGAAGGTCGGAGCCTTTGTAACGAAAACAAATGTTTCCCCCGAGGATTTCGGCAGCGGATCGTTTGACAAGGGCATCACGGTAGAGATCCCGTTTGCGTCATTGCTGGGCAAGCCAAGCACGAAGACTCAAAAGACCACATTGCGGCCCTTCGGGCGAGATGGTGGCCAGAGATTGGATGTGGAGGGCCGTCTTTATGAAACTGTGCGCGGCTATCGAGCAGACGGGTTGACCGAACAGTGGGGGCGGTTCTGGAAATGAAATTTGCCTTTGCGATTCTGGCCATGCTTTCCCTCACCGCCTGTGGGAATGAAGTGGATTCTGTTGGCGGTGGTGCAATCGCAAAATCGCTTCTCGCGTCCACCTCTGGTGCGCTCAAGGGCTCCACTCCGGGATCGCTTGGGTTGACACGTGCATCACTGGAACAGGTTGTCACACCTGTTTTGCTTGCCACCATAGACAGTCGTGGTCAGCAAGCGCTATTGGGAGAAGTCCAGACAAACCAAGGTGTTGCAACCTGGTCAACGCTGGATGACGTAACGATTTCGTTCCGCAATGGTGTCATTGTTGCAACGCGCGGTTTGGGCAACGATCTGATGGCCTCCGATGGTGTGGCTGTGGCAAAGGATGGGGGTGCCAGATCGCGTGCATACACCCATCTGTCGGGTGAAGATCGATCTGTCCGGCGCGTTTTCAATTGCACCACCACGTCTCGTGGGGGAGAGGTCGTTGAGATCATTGAAATTTCCTATCCAACCACCCGGATCAGTGAAAATTGTTCGGCGAACGATTTGGTATTTCAGAACGATTACTGGTTCTCAACTGATGGAAAATTGCGCAAATCGCGCCAATGGATCAGCGAAGATGTGGGATATTTGACGATAGAAGATCTTCGCCGCTGATCGCACGCCGAAGGGCTTTTATCGTGACCTTAATTATGCTAGTCGAAACGTGATGTGTTTTTGAATGGAGAGCTCAAATGTCTCGTATTGCTGCTTTTGTTTCGTCCGTGGCATTGATCGCGTCGGTTTCTGCAGCTTCTGCTGGCGGCTTGGGTGCTGTCTATGAAGAGCAAGAACCCGTTGTGATCGTCAAGCAAGGGTCGTCATCTTCGGCTCCGGCAGCTGCTGCTGGCGGTCTGGGTGCTGGCGCTGTTGTTGGTGGCGTTGTTGCTTTGGCAGCGATTGCTGCGATCGCAAAATCGTCTTCGGGCAGCCACTGACCCAAGAAAATGGCAACAGGGCCTGTTTGCGCGGGCCCTGTTGCGTTTTGGTTAAGGGGTCATGCGGCTTTGTGTCTTGCGCGACCTTTGTTTTGGGGTTAGACCAAACCTACAGCGGTTCCGGGGTCCACACCTGAAACAAACGAAGTGAATTTCGCGGGCCGCTTGGCCCGTTTTTTGTTTTTGGAACCCATGACCGATCTTATCGCCAAAACCGCCATCGACCGCCGCCTCGCCAGCATCATCGGCCCTGTGATCGAGGGGCTGGGATTTGAGCTGGTGCGCGTGCGCCTCATGGGCGGAAAGACCCGTATCCTGCAGATCATGGCCGACCGGCCCGATGGTGGGATCATTGTCGAGGATTGCGCCACGATCTCGACCGCAGTTTCGGCTGTGCTGGATGTCGAAGATCCGGTGGAGGACAACTATGTGTTGGAAGTCTCATCCCCCGGCATCGACCGTCCACTGACCCGTCTCAAGGATTTCGAGATGTGGAAGGGCTGGGAGGCCCGGATCGAGACCACCGAACTGATCGACGGCCGCCGTCGTTTCAAAGGCGCGCTCGCGGGCGTCGAGGATGAGGAAGTTCTGATCCTGATCGAAGAAGCGGGCGAAGAGGTGACCATCGGGCTGCGGTTCGACTGGCTCTCTGACGCCAAACTGATCCTGACCGATGATCTGATCGCTGAAATGCTGCGCCAGAAAAAGGCAAGCGGCACATTCGACGAGGCGGATTTCGATGAAATTGACCAATCCGAAGGCGAGGAAGAAGACCCCGCCGAAGAAACAAAACATTAAGACCGGGAGTTGACCGATGGCGATTACCTCTGCCAACCAGCTTGAACTTCTCCAGACCGCCGAAGCGGTGGCGCGTGAGAAGATGATCGACCCGGATCTGGTGATCCAGGCGATGGAAGAAACCCTCGCTCGTGCCGCCAAGTCGCGCTACGGGTCAGAGCTTGATATCCGCGTCAACATTGATCGCAAGACCGGGCGCGCCACATTTGCCCGCGTGCGGACGGTGATGGAAGATGAGCTGATCGAGAATCATCACGCGCAGCTGACCGTCAAGCAGGCCAAAAACTATCTGGCCGACCCGCAAATCGGGGATGAGGTCATCGACGAGGTTCCCCCGGTTGATCTGGGCCGGATCGCGGCGCAGTCGGGCAAGCAGGTGCTTTTGCAGCGCGTGCGCGAGGCGGAGCGGGATCGTCAGTATGAGGAATTTCGCGACCGCAAGGGCACCATCATCAACGGTGTGGTCAAGCGCGAGGAATACGGCAACGTCATCGTCGACGTGGGCCGAGGCGAAGGTATATTGCGCCGCAACGAAAAGATCGGCCGCGAGGCGTACCGCATCGGGGACCGCATCCGCTGCTTCATCAAGGACGTGCGCCGCGAAGTCCGCGGGCCGCAGATCTTCCTCTCGCGGACCGATCCGCAGTTCATGGCCGAACTGTTCAAGATGGAAGTGCCGGAAATCTATGACGGCATCATCGAGATCAAGGCGGTTGCCCGTGATCCAGGCTCGCGCGCAAAGATTGCCGTGATCAGCTACGACAATTCGATCGACCCGGTTGGGGCTTGCGTCGGTATGCGTGGCAGCCGCGTTCAGGCGGTTGTGAACGAATTGCAAGGCGAAAAGATCGACATCATTCCGTGGAATCAGGATCAGGCGACCTTCCTTGTGAACGCGTTGCAGCCTGCCGAAGTGTCCAAGGTCGTGATCGACGAGGAAATCGGCAAGATCGAAGTGGTCGTGCCGGATGAGCAACTTTCGCTGGCCATCGGTCGCCGTGGTCAAAACGTGCGTCTGGCCAGCCAGTTGACGGGCCTTGATATCGACATCATGACCGAAACCGAAGAATCGGCGCGCCGTCAGGCCGAATTCGCCGAACGGACCAAGCTGTTCATGGACGCTTTGGATGTCGATGAGATGATGGCGCAACTGCTGGTTTCCGAAGGGTTCACCAATCTTGAAGAGGTGGCCTATGTCGAAGCGGACGAATTGCTGTCCATCGACGGCTTCGATGAAGGCACCGCTGCCGAGTTGCAGGCCCGCGCCCGCGACAATCTGGAAGAACAGGCCCGCAAGGCGCTTGAAAACGCCCGCAACATGGGTGTTGAAGAGAGCCTGATCAACTTTGAAGGCCTGACCCCGCAGATGCTTGAAGCGTTGGCCAAAGACGGAATCAAAACGTTGGAGGACTTCGCAACCTGCGCCGATTGGGAACTGGCCGGCGGTTGGACCACCGAAAACGGGCAGCGCAAGAAGGATGACGGTATTCTGGAGAGTTTTGACGTGAGCCTCGAAGAAGCCCAGACCATGGTGATGACCGCACGCGTCATGCTGGGTTGGGTGGATCCAACGGAAATGGAACCGGCCGCAGAAGACTCTGACGCGCCGGAAGACCAGGAGGCCGAGGCCTGACCCCAGGCCTCGGAGCAACGCGTATGACGCGTGGCGGCCAAAAGACATTGCATGAAGATCCGGAACGCAAGTGCATCGTTTCCGGGGAAAGCCAGCCGAAAGCGGGATTGATCCGCTTTGTGCTGGGGCCGGAAGATATGATCGTGCCGGATATCATGGGGCGACTTCCGGGGCGTGGGATATATGTTTCAGCGGATCGCGAGGCCTTGGCCAAAGCTGTCAAGAAAAACCTGTTTTCCCGCGCCGCGCGTCAGCCGGTGAAGGTGGCCCATGATCTGCCCGACCTGGTCGAGCGGCTCTTGGTGCAGCGGCTCATCGATCTTATATCTCTGGGGCGCAAAGCTGGCGACGCGATTTGCGGCTATGAAAAGGTGAAAGACTGGCTCATCAAGGGGCAGGCAAGGACACTGATTCAGGCCAGCGACGGTTCTGAGCGCGGAAAAGAAAAGCTTCGCCCGCCAAATGGGCCAGAATCCCTCATTTCCTGTCTTACAGCAGGGGAAATGGGTTTGGCATTCAGTCGCGAACGTGCGATACACGCCGCGCTTGCGGCTGGTGGACTCAACAACCGTGTTGTAGAGGAAGCGGCAAGGCTTGTCGGCCTGCGTGGGGCAGATGACAAGCAGGTCGGCGACAGGATCGCCGGGAAGGATACGAAGGACGCATGAGCGATACAGACGGCAAAAAACCCCTCGGTTTGGGTGGCGCACCTCGTTCCGGTCAGGTGAAGCAAAGCTTCAGTCATGGCCGGACGAAAAGCGTCGTGGTTGAAACAAAGCGCAAGCGCGTGGTTGTTCCCACAAAACCGGGCGCAGCCGGTGCAGCAGGCACGGCCGGAGGGTCCCCAAATCTGGGTGATCCGGCCAAGAGGCCTGCGGGGATCTCCGACGCCGAGATGGAGCGTCGCCTGACCGCTTTGCGCGCCGCAAAGGCACGTGAAACGGCTGATAACGAACGCCGCGCCGAAGAAGAGCGTCAGCGCGAGGAAGATCGCCAGCGTCGCCGCGAAGAGATCGAAACCAAGGAGCGCGAAGAGCGCGAGCGTCTTGAGGCCGCGCGCCCGAAAGCCGAGGAAGCCGATCGCGCCGCGCGCGCCGAAGCAGATGCGCGTGTCGCAGCGGCGGCGCAGCGCAAGGCGGATGTTCTGGGCACGCGCCCAAGGTCGGCCGAAAAGCCTGTCGA
>JBKBQB010000007.1:0-105203 GCA_046292785.1 Paracoccaceae bacterium | reverse complement strand
CCGGGCAGCGCTGGCGGGCGGGACCACGATGGTGGTGGATTTCGTGCTGCCGGGTCAGGGTCAGGGGCTGATGGATGCGGCCGCGATGTGGCACAACAAATCGGGCCGCGCGCATTGCGATTATTCCTATCACATGGCGATAACCTGGTGGGGCGAGAAAGTCTGGGAGGGGATGGAGGACAGCGTGAAGGCCGGGATGACCAGCTTCAAGCATTTCCTGGCCTACAAGGGTGCCTTGATGGTGAACGACGACGAGTTGTTCGCCAGCTTCCGCCGGGTGGGGGAACTAGGCGGGCTGGCCATGGTGCATGCCGAGAATGGCGATGTGGTGGCGGAATTGACCGCGAAACTGCTGGCCGAGGGCAATACCGGACCCGAGGCGCACGCCTATAGCCGCCCGCCGCAGGTGGAGGGCGAGGCGACCAACCGCGCCATCATGATTGCCGATATGGCGGGCGTGCCGCTTTATGTTGTGCACGTGTCGTGCGAGGATGCGCATGAGGCGATCCGCCGCGCGCGCCAGCAGGGCAAGCGGGTGTATGGTGAGCCGCTGATCCAGCATCTGACGCTGGACGAGAGCGAGTATTTCCACGCCGATTGGGACCATGCCGCGCGCCGGGTGATGAGCCCGCCGTTCCGGGGCAAGGCGCATCAGGACAGTTTGTGGGCGGGCCTTATGTCGGGGTCTTTGTCGGTGGTGGCGACCGATCATTGTGCGTTCACCACCGCGCAAAAGCGGTTCGGGGTGGGCGATTTTTCCAAAATTCCCAACGGCACCGGGGGGTTGGAGGACCGGCTGCCGATGCTGTGGACGCATGGCGTGGGCACGGGGCGGCTGACGCCGAACGAGTTCGTGGCGCTGACCAGCACCAATGTTGCCAAGATCCTGAACTGTTATCCGAAGAAAGGCGCGGTGCTGGTGGGGGCAGATGCCGACCTGGTGGTCTGGGATCCGGAACGCGAAAAGACCATCACCGCAAGCGGGCAGCAATCTGCCATTGATTACAACGTGTTCGAGGGGAAGACGGTGAAGGGCCTGCCCCGGTTCACCCTGACCCGTGGGCATGTCGCGGTGACCGAAGGCGCGATGACCAGCCGCGAGGGGCATGGCCAGTTTGTCGCCCGCGAGGCCCGGCCCCCGGTCAACCGCGCGCTGAGCCAGTGGAAGGATCTGACCGCGCCGCGGCCCGTGGTCCGGTCGGGCGTGCCAGTGACGGGCGTTTAGGCAGCATGAAAGACACCTTTCCTACAGGGCAGGCGGTGATTGAGGCGCGGGGTCTGGACCTGACGTTCCAGACCGGCGACGGGCCAATCCATGCGCTGAAAGACGTGGACCTGACCATCAACAAGGGTGATTTTGTCAGTTTCATCGGGCCGTCGGGCTGTGGCAAGACCACATTCCTGCGCTGCATCGCGGCGCTAGAGCGACCCACGGGGGGCACGCTGACCGTCAACGGCATGACGCCCGATGAGGCGCGGATGAAGCGCGCCTATGGCTATGTGTTTCAAGCCGCAGGACTTTATCCGTGGCGCACCATTGCGGGCAATGTGAAACTGCCGCTGGAGATCATGGGTTTTTCGCGCGCCGAGCAGCAAGAACGGGTGGGCCGCGTGCTGGACCTGGTGGAGCTGTCGGGTTTTGGCGGCAAATATCCGTGGCAGCTGTCGGGCGGCATGCAGCAGCGGGCCAGCATCGCGCGAGCGCTGGCCTTTGATGCCGATATCCTGCTGATGGACGAACCCTTTGGCGCGCTTGATGAAATCGTGCGTGACCGGCTGAACGAGGAGGTGCTGAAGCTTTGGGCCGCCACCGGCAAGACCATCGGCTTTGTCACCCATTCCATCCCCGAGGCGGTGTATCTGAGCACCAAGATCGTGGTGATGAGCCCCCGCCCCGGCCGCATCACCGATGTGATCGACAGCCCCCTGCCCCGGACGCGGCCGCTGGACATCCGCGACACGCCGGAGTTCATCGAGATTGCGCACCGGGTGCGTGAGGGCCTGCGCGCGGGGCATCAGGATGAGTGAGCGGGGGGCAAAACGGCGCGGATGCACCGCCCGCCCGCGTCTGGCGCGCGTGGGGTTTGGGTCTGGCAAACGTATGGCTGTGCCTGCGCGGCGGTTTGGGGGGATACATGGCTAGATTGGCCCCGATCCTGACCGTTCTGGGCGCGATCTTTGTGCTTTGGTATCTGGCTGCGGTCTGGATGAACGCCACATGGGTCTATGATCAGGCGACCCGCGCAGGGAGCCAAGTGACGCTGGCGCAAGTGGTGCCGCAAACCATGGCGCAGGCCCGGCCCCTGCTGCCGCCACCGCATCAGGTGGCGGCGGAGTTGTGGAAGGGGGTGGCGGGTCAGGCCATCACGTCGAAACGCAGCCTGGTCTATCATGGCTATGTCACCTTTCGCGGCACGATGATGGGCTTTGCGCTTGGCATCGTGCTGGGGGTTGGACTGGCCATGGCCATCGTGCGGTTCCGGGTGATGGAACTGAGCGTGATGCCCTGGGCCATCATCAGCCAGACCATCCCCATCGTGGCGCTGGCCCCGATGATCCTGACCGTTTCCAACCAGGTCGGAATCGACAACCGCGAGGTGCCAAAGGCGATCATCGCGGCCTATCTGTCGTTCTTTCCGGTGCTGGTCAGCATGGTCAAGGGGCTGCGCAGCCCCGACCACATGCAGCTTGACCTGTTGTCCACCTATGGCGCGTCGCAGATGCAAACGTTCCTGAAGCTGCGCCTGCCCGCATCGATGCCCTATTTCTTCGCCTCGCTGAAAGTGGGGATCGCCGCCGCGCTGGTCGGAACGATCATCGGCGAACTGCCAACCGGCGCGATCGAGGGCCTTGGGGCCCGCATGCTGATCGGGTCGCAATTCGGTGAGCCGCTGATCATGTGGGCTGCGCTGTTTGCTGCGGCCATTCTGGCAGGCGGGCTGGTCCTGATCGTCGGGTTGGTGGAGCGGCTGGCAAAGGCAGGAATGGGGGTGCCCGGATGATCTGGCTTGTAGGGGGGATTGGCGCCTGGCTGACAGCCTGGGCGCTGAATATCCGGCTGGCCGCCAGCCCATACGGCAAGACCCGCGCGGGGCGCATTACTGTGGCGGCGGTGTTCGGCATCACCTTGCTGGTGCTGTGGGAAGCGCTGGTGCGTGGGTTTGGCGTTTCGCCGGTCATCCTTCCCGGACCGTCGATGATCGGCCCGAAGATCGCGTCGTCCCTGCCCACCTTGTGGGCGGATTTCGTGCAGACCGTGGTGAAAGGGGCGTTGTCCGGCTTTGTCATCGGCGCGCTTGCCGCGTCTGTCACCGCCATCGCCATCGACCGATCGCCCTTCTTGCAAAAGGGGCTGCTGCCGATTGGCAATTTCGTCTCGGCCCTGCCGATCGTGGGCCTGGCCCCGGTGCTGGTGATGTGGTTCGGATTTGACTGGCAGTCCAAGGCGGCGGTGGTCGTGGTGATGGTGTTTTTCCCGCTGTTGGTCAACATGGTGGCAGGCCTGCAGGCCACCGACCGGCTGCACCGCGACCTGATGGCGACCTATTCCGCCACCTACACCCAGCGCTTGCTGAAACTGCGTCTGCCCTCGGCCATGCCCTTCTTTTTCAATGGCCTGAAAATTGCCGCCACCCTCGCCCTGATCGGTGCAATCATTGCTGAATTTTTCGGCAGTCCCATCGTGGGCATGGGCTTTCGCATCTCGACCGAGGTGGGCAGGCTGGGGCTTGATATGGTCTGGGCAACAATAGCTGTGGCGGCGCTGTCGGGATCGTTGCTTTATGGGCTGATCGCGGTGGTGGAGTCGTGGGTGACATTCTGGCACCCGAGCCAACGGAAAGAATAAACAAACCGACCCGCAAAACGGGCTCAACATGGAGGTCCAACGATGAAGAAATTCCTGACCGCAACCGCCTTTGCCGCTTTGGCAACGGGCGCGCAGGCCGAAGATGTGACGCTGCAACTCAAATGGGTGACGCAAGCCCAGTTCGCGGGCTATTACGTGGCCAAGGACAAGGGCTTTTACGAGGAAGAAGGGCTGAACGTCACCATCAAACCCGGCGGCCCCGACATTGCCCCCGAACAGGTGATCGCAGGCGGCGGTGCCGATGTGATCACCACATGGATGCCCGCCGCCCTTGCCGCACGCGAACGCGGACTGCCGCTGGTGAACATCGCCCAACCCTTCAAGGATGGCGGGCTGAAATTCACCTGCCTGAAAGATTCCGGCGTAACCACCACTGCCGATTTCCCCGGTCGCACATTGGGCGTGTGGTTCTTCGGCAATGAATACCCGTTCTACGCGTGGATGGCCAAGCTGGGCCTGAAAACCGATGGCTCCGAGGGCGGCGTCACGGTGCTGAAACAGGCGTTCAATGTGGATGCGTTGCTGCAAAAGCAGGCCGATTGCATCTCGGTCATGTCTTACAACGAATATGGTCAGGTCATCGACGCAGACATCACCGAAGACCAGCTCGTGACCTTCACCTATGCCGATCAAGGGGTGGGCGTGTTGGAAGATGGTCTTTATGTGCTGGAAGACCGGCTTGGCGACCCGGCCTTTGTGGAAACCATGGCAAAGTTCGTGCGCGCATCGATGAAAGGCTGGAAATATGCCGAATCCAACCCGGATGAGGCCGCCGAAATCATCGTCGAGAATGACGAGTCCGGTGCTCAACGACTTGAGCATCAGCAATACATGATGTCGGAAGTGGCCAAACTGACCGCGGGCAGCGATGGCAAACTGGATCCGGCCGATTTCGATGAAACCGTCGCCACGCTGCTGGCCGCCGTGTCGCCGGATAACCCGGCGATCACCAAGGCCCCCGAAGGCATGGCCTGGACCCATGTGGTGACCGACATCGCTCTGAAATAAGCCCTCTGTCCCAACCATGCAACGCCCGGAGCGCCGCTTCGGGCGTTGCACTTTGCGTCATGTTCCGCCTGCCGACTGGCCGCGCAAGCGCGGTCTTGCCAAGCCGAAGGCACTTTGCCGCTTTCACAAAAACTCCCGCCGGAGGCTCTGAAAACGGCAACAGCGCGCGTCAGTCCAGATGATGGCGGATGCGACGCACCATCAGCCAGACCGCCAACAGCACAATCGGCGTCAACACCGCCGTGCCCATGCCCTTGCTGATCCCCAAACCTTCGGTCAGCGGATAGATCGCGTAGCTGGCCAGATTGATCGCGTAATAGCTGATCGCCACCGTCGACAACCCCTCCACCGTGCGTTGCAGGCGCAACTGCACATCGGCGCGGCGGTCCATGCTTTCCAGCAGCTTCTGGTTCTGTGCCGAACGGTCGACCTCGACGCGCGTGCTCAGCAATTCCGCCGCGCGTGCCGCGCGTTCCGCCATGCTGCGCAACCGACTCTCGGCCGATTTCACCGTGCGCATCGCAGGATCATAGCGGCGCATCATGAACTCGGCAAAAGTCTGGCGCCCGTTCAACCGGATTTCGCGCATCACCTGGATCCGCTGGTTCACGATCGCCTCATAGGCTGCGGTCGCCCCGAAACGGAAGGTGTATTTCACCGAAAGGCTTTCGAGTTCCGCCGAAATCGCCAGAAGATCGTGCAGCATCACGTCCGCACTGCGCTCGTTCCCGTCCAGCGCCGTCACCAGCCCAGAGAGGCGCGGATCCAGTGCATTGAGCCGCCCGTTCAGATGCCGCACCCGCATCAGCGCCAGCATCGACATGGCGCGGTAGGTTTCCACCTCGCACAGGCGCTGCACGATCCGGCCGATCCGGCGCGAGGACGTGCCGGGCCGCACGAACACCGCAAAGCGCATGTGGCCGGCCACGTCGATCCGGAAATCACCCGCAACAATAGCAGCCCCGTCGACCACTTTGGATACAGCCAGACTTTCGCCGACAAACCAGTCTTCCAACCTTGCCAATGCCGCGGTCTCATCCTCGGGCATTTCCTCGATCCGGATCAGAAGCGAGCACAACCGCTTTCCGGGGGCCTGCGCCAACCAATCTTCGGGAAACACCTCGGCGTCGGCTGGATCAAAGGGCCGGACCGACACACCCTTGCCAAAGCAGGAATAGGTTACAAACTCGGTGTGGCTCTCCCATTTCAGATGATTGCGGCCGATCTCGCCAAAAAAGTGGGTGGCGTCGGGCTGCGGATGCGCACTGCCATTGCGGTTCAAGAGATCCAGCAAATGCGCGCGGTCGCGGCCCCGGTCACGGTTGGCAGCATCCTCCGGCTCCTTGATCGCCAGATAGACAGCCGTGCACGGCACCTCCAGCGCCGGAAACGGGCGCGCATGCAATTCGTTGACGATGGTATAGCGCTGAGGGTGGTCGGCAAAACTGCTCATGGGGGCATCTCGGAAAGGTGGAGGCTATCTTGTCACATAGAACCGGGACCACAGCGGGCAAAAGCGAATAACCGGAATACCCGCGTATGCAGGCGCGCTGTTGCGCGAATGTCAAAGGCCCCGGCATCTGCCGGGGCCTTTGATTGATTTTTCGCAGAAAAATCGTGGCGTCAGTCGATCAGCGGCAGCAGCGCATCCAGCGATTTTTTCGCATCGCCATAGAACATCCGGGTGTTGTCTTTATAAAACAGCGGGTTCTCGATGCCCGAATACCCTGTCCCCTGCCCGCGCTTCGACACGAACACCTGTTTCGCCTTCCAGCACTCCAGCACCGGCATCCCCGCAATCGGGCTGTTCGGGTCTTCCTGTGCGGCCGGGTTCACGATGTCGTTCGAGCCGATGACGATGGCAACATCGGTGCTGGGGAAGTCCTCGTTGATCTCGTCCATCTCCAGCACGATGTCATAGGGCACCTTCGCCTCGGCCAGAAGCACGTTCATATGGCCGGGCAAGCGACCCGCGACCGGGTGGATCGCGAACCGCACGTTCTTGCCCTTGGCGCGCAGCTTGCGGGTCAGCTCGCTGACCGATTGCTGCGCCTGCGCCACCGCCATGCCGTAGCCCGGAATGATGATGATGCTGTCAGCCTCGTTCAGGGCCGCCGCCACGCCTTCGCTGTCAATCGCGATCTGCTCGCCCGTCACTTCCATCTGCGGCCCCGAGGTGCCGCCAAAACCGCCAAGGATAACGCTGATGAACGACCGGTTCATCGCCTTGCACATGATATAGCTCAGGATCGCGCCAGAGGAGCCGACCAGCGCGCCCACGACGATCAGAAGGTCGTTGCCAAGCGAAAAGCCGATGGCCGCCGCCGCCCAGCCGGAATAGCTGTTGAGCATCGACACCACCACCGGCATGTCGGCGCCGCCGATGCCCATGATCAGGTGGTAGCCGATGAAAAACGCCAGAAGCGTCATCAGAACCAGTGTCCAGACCCCGGCATCGTTGAAATACATCACGCCAAGGATCACCGAACCGATGGCCGCCGCGGCGTTCAGCATATGCCCGCCCGGCAGTTTCTGCGCCGTGGTGTTCACCTTGCCCGCCAGCTTGCCAAAGGCGATGACCGACCCGGTGAAGGTCACCGCGCCAATGAACACGCCCAGAACCACCTCGACCCGCAGGATCGAGATTTCAACGGCCGATTTCTTGGCCAGAAGCGCCGCAAAGCCCTCAAGCCCCACGCGGGCCGCAGGTTCCATCGCCAACACGCGGGTCAGTTCCAGATCGGCGTTGAAGCCGACGAACACCGCCGCCAGACCGACCAGAGAGTGCATCGCCGCCACAAGCTGCGGCATCTCTGTCATCTGCACGCGCTGCGCGACCACATAGCCGATGCCGCCGCCAATCGCGATCATGACAAGGCTCGCAAACCAGTTGCCGGCGCCCGGCCCCATCAGGGTGGCGACAATCGCCAGCGCCATGCCGACGATGCCATACCAGACCGCGCGTTTCGCACTTTCCTGCCCGGACAGACCGCCCAGCGACAGGATGAACAGAATGGCCGCTACCACATAGGCGGCCGTGGTGAATCCGTATTCCATCGTGCCTCCTCCTTACGATTTCTGGAACATGGCAAGCATGCGCCGGGTGACAAGGAAGCCGCCGAAGATATTGATTCCGGCCATGAAAACAGAAAGCGCCGCCAGCAGGATCACAAGGTATGACCCCGATCCGATCTGCATCAGCGCCCCCAGAATGATGATCGACGAGATGGCGTTGGTGATCGCCATAAGCGGGGTGTGCAGGCTGTGGCTGACGTTCCAGATCACCTGGAACCCGATGAACACCGCCAGCACGAACACGATGAAGTGCTGCATGAAGCTGGCGGGCGCCACCAGCCCCAGGGCCAGCAGCAGGATCGCGCCAATGGCCAGCAGGCCCACCTGATTGCGGGTCTGGATCTTGAACGCCGCCACCTCTTGCGCGCGCTTTTCGGCCGGGGTCAGTTCCACCGCCTTGGGCTTGGGTTTTGCCGCTGCAATCGCCGCGATCTTGGGCGGCGGTGGCGGGAAGGTGACCGCGCCCTGATGGGTCACGGTGGCGCCCCGGATCACGTCATCTTCCATGTTATGCGCGATCACACCGTCTTTCTTTGGGGTAAGATCGGCAAGCATGTGGCGGATATTGTTGGAATACAGCGTCGATGCCTGTGCGGCCATCCGGCTGGGGAAATCGGTATATCCGACGATTGTCACGCCATTGTCGGTGACGATCTTTTCATCGGCCACCGTCAGGTCGCAGTTGCCGCCGCGCTCGGCCGCCAGGTCGATGACGACCGATCCGGGCTTCATCATCTCGACCATATCGGCCGTCCACAGCTTTGGCGCGGGGCGGCCGGGGATCAGCGCGGTGGTGATCACGATATCGATGTCGGGTGCCAGCTCTCGGAATTTGGCCAGTTGCTTGGCGGCAAAGGCGGGGCTGCTTGGCGCCGCATAGCCCCCCGTCGCCGCGCCATCGGGCAATTCGGAAGCGTCGAATTCCAGATAGACAAAGGACGCGCCCATCGATTCGATCTGTTCGGCCACTTCGGGGCGCACGTCGAACGCCAGCACGATTGCGCCCAGGCTGGTCGCCGTGCCGATCGCGGCCAACCCGGCCACCCCTGCGCCCACGATCAGCACCTTGGCGGGCGGCACCTTGCCTGCGGCAGTCACCTGGCCCGTAAAGAAGCGGCCAAAGTTGTTGCCCGCCTCGATCACCGCGCGGTAACCGGCGATATTGGCCATTGACGACAGCGCGTCCATCTTTTGCGCCCGGCTGATGCGCGGCACCATGTCCATCGCAATTGCCGTAGCACCCTGGCCCGATACCTGCTCCAGCAAATCCGCATTCTGCGCAGGCCAGAAGAACGAGATCAGCGTCTGCCCCGATTTCAGCAGTTTGGCTTCCTCGGCCTCGGGTCCGCGCACCTTGACCACCACATCGGCGGCGTCATACAGCGCTGCGGCGGATGGCACGACCTCCACCCCCGCCTTTTCATAGGCGGCGTCGGAAAATCCGGCCTTGGCCCCGGCCCCGGACTGGATCACGCAAGCGTGGCCCAGCTTGATCAGTTGGATGGCCGATTCCGGCGTCATGGCGACGCGATTCTCGCCCTCGAATAGCTCTTTCGGTGCCCCGATCTTCACAGTTTCTCCCCCGCTTTCAGGTCAGTGCTGCGCCACAGCGCAAAGGTCCGTCCTCTATTGCGATCCAATTAACACCGCGCAAGATTATTTCATAGACTTATGCCGATTTGCGGCATTTCTATCGCAGATTGCGCCCAAACCAGCGCCCGGTGCACGCAGCCCAGCCAGCAAACGCCGGACCAAACGCCGCGCCAAGCACGGCTTCTTCGCGCAAGATGAAACGGTGCTGGATCAAAAACATGAACCCAAAGACCAAGGGCACCGCGACTGGCACATCCCACCACAGGATTGCGCCCGACAAAACCAGCGCATCGGCCAGATAGATCGGGTTGCGCGACCATGCAAACAGCCCGCCCGTCACCAAGGCGCGGGGTTGGCCGCGTGGAATGACGGTTGTGCGCGCAGCCACCATCTGCGCCGCCGCACCGATCATCACCACCAGCCCAACAAGCACCATGGCACCGCCCACCACGCGCCCTGTCGGGCCGAACAAGCCCCAGGGCATCATCCGATCAAACCCCCAGACCACCGCAAGCGACAGGCCCAGCCAGACCGGCGGCAGATCGACCCATTGCAGACTTGATTTGGTCATTGTCTGACGCTCCGTTGATTTTCCGGTTGACCCTGACGCAACAGAAACTGAAAAGCGACGTCTATTTCCTTGCGTCAATCTGTCAAGCCGGCCGCGACTTTGCACATGTTGGCAACGCATAACAGAGAGCCATCAGATGACCACCGATTTCGCCGCGACCCGTGACCAGTTCCACCTGCCGGAGGGCGTTATCTATCTTGACGGCAACTCGCTTGGCCCCTTGCCGCGCGCCGCGGCGGCACGCGTTTCGGCCTGTGTCACAGACGAATGGGGGGATCTGTTGATTCGGGGCTGGAACAAGGCCGGATGGATGGACCAGCCAACCAGGCTCGGCGATCGGATCGCCCGGCTGATCGGCGCAGAAGCCGGATCGGTCGTTTTGGGCGACACGCTTTCGATCAAGGTGTATCAGGCCCTCGCCTCGGCGTTGGATATGGTGCCCGAACGGCGCGTGATCCTGTCGGACACCGGCAACTTTCCATCGGATCTTTATATGGCCGAAGGGCTGTGCCGCACGCTTGGCCCCGATTACCGGCTGGTCACGGTCGCCCCTGACGAAGTGGCAAGCGCCATCACGCAAGAGGTGGCGGTCGTGATGCTGACACAGGTGGATTACCGCAGCGGGCGGATGCATGACATGGCCGCGCTGACGGCGCTGGCGCATGAGCAGGGCGCGATTGCGGTCTGGGATCTGGCCCATTCAGCCGGCGCTCTGCCGGTTGATCTGGTTGGGTGCGGGGTCGATTTTGCGGTGGGCTGCACCTACAAGTATCTGAATTCCGGCCCCGGCGGACCCGCATTCATCTATGTGGCCCCCCGCCATCAGGAAACCACCCGCCCGGCGCTGTCGGGCTGGCTTGGCCACGCGATGCCCTTCGCGTTTGACCTTCACTACCGCCCCGGCAGCGGCGTGGAGCGGATGCGGGTCGGCACGCCGCCCGTGTTGCAGATGGCCGCGCTGGAGGCCAGTCTGGACATCTGGCAAACCGTGGACATGACCGACCTGCGTGCCCGGTCCATCGCGCTGTGTGAAGCCTTCATCGCTGGCGTCGAAGCCACCTGCCCGACCCTGTCACTTGTGTCGCCACGCGATGCCGGCCAGCGCGGTTCGCAGGTCAGTTTCAGTCATCCGGAAGGGTATGCCATCATGCAGGCCCTGATCGCGCGGGGCGTGATCGGTGATTTCCGCGCGCCCGACATCCTGCGCTTTGGTTTCACGCCACTTTACACATCGGATGCAGACGTGCAGGGCGCAGTCGACGCCTTGGCCGAGGTGATGGCAAACGATCTTTGGAAACGGCCCGAATTCAGGACCCGCGCAAAGGTGACGTGATCCGCCCCGGACAGGCGGATCCGCAGCCTGAAATCACAGTTTGGTGTGCGGGCCCGCATCTTGGCAACAGTCCGCGCAGAGGCTTTGACGTCTGGTGCAAGCTCGGTTACTTTCACACTGATCATCCGTGGCCACCATCGGTTATCGGCCAGAACATGTTACAGGATTCCCACAATGTCACGATTTGCGCTTCGGGCCTTGCTTGCCATGACCGTCACGGCAGGACTTGGTGCCTGCGTGCCGACCACCACCCCGACCGGCGATGCCGCCTCTGCCGTCGCGCAGCCCCTGGTTGCGCCGGCATCGGTGCCGCAAGAGGGGGTTTATCTGGCCACATCGGACAACGGGATTGCAATTCCGGCGATTGATCCTGCCAAGGTTCCGGCGCAGTTCCAGCGTCAGGTCGTGGATTTCCCCTCGACCGAAGCGCCCGGCACCGTGATCATCAACCCTGCGTCCAAGCATCTGTATTTCATCACCGGCGACAACAAGGCGATCCGCTACGGCATCGCTGTGGGCGCGGCAGGGTTCCAATGGTCGGGTCAGGCAAAGGTTACCAACCGTCGCCAATGGCCCACATGGACCCCCCCGAAAGAGATGATCGAGCGCAAGCCTGAACTGTCGAAGTGGGAAAAGGGCCAGCCCGGCGGCCCGACCAATCCGCTTGGGTCGCGCGCGCTGTATCTGACCACCAACGGCGTTGATTATGGCTACCGCATTCACGGCACGCCCGACTGGTGGTCAATCGGCAAGAATGCGTCATCTGGCTGCATCCGCATGATCAATCAGGACGTGATCGACCTTTACAACCGCGTGCCCGAAGGGGCCAAGGTGATCGTGCTGACCGCCAAGGGTGAAGTGCCGAAGGGTCTGACCCTGCCGCCGCCAGCGCCGAAAAAGAAGGCGCCAGCGGCGAAACCCGCTCCGGCCGTGGCCACTTCGGCGGATGCAGAAACCACCGCGACCCCCGCCACTGGCACCGCGCCGGTGATGGGCCCGATGTCAACCGCGCCCACCGTTGCCGGGCCAAGCCTGCCGATGCCTGCCACGATGACGCCTGCGCCGGGTGTGATCACGCCGATGACGCCTGCTGCGCCGGCCGTTGTGGCACCGGCCACGCCTGTTGTGACAGCGCCGGTAACGCCCGCGCCCCCTGTCACGCCCATGGCGCCTGCCGTGGCAACGCCGCCCACGTCTGTGGCCCCGGCCGCACCCTGCGCGGTGCCGCTGGTCAACGGTCTGTGCCCGCAGGGCTAAGGGCGATTGCAGATGCAAAAAAACGCGCGCATACCCGGATCCGCGCGTTTTTCAATGGGCCGGATGTTGGGTCAGACCAACCAACGGTCATAATCGCTGACCAACAGATGCGTGGGCGTCACATCTTCCTCGATCTGGGCAAAGCGACCGATGGGGTCAACAAAGATGTTGTCGGTCAGATCGTCGTTCACCGTCGAAACCTCACCGATCAGCACATCGCCGCCCTCGCCCCAGAACGCATGCCAGTCGCCCGGCATCAGCGTCACACTTTCCCCCGGAGCCAGTTTCACCTTTTCACCGGGACCATAGGGCCGGATGATCCCATCACAGCGCACCACACCACCCCGGTCACGGGCGAACCGCCCCTTGTCGTCGCTGCCAAACAGCTCCACCACCAGCGTAGCCCCGCCACGGTTGATGATGTCCTCGGCCTTGATCACGTGCGTGTGCATGGGCGATAGCTGGTCTTGCCGCGAAATCAACAGCTTTTCGGCATAGCACATGCCACCGCCGCGTTGCAGATCGGCAAGGTCGCCATTGCGCAGGGTGAAGAGGAACAGACCCATCTGATCGAACCGCCCCTGCCCATAATCGGTAATGTCCCAGCCCATACGCGCGCCGATGATCCGCCCAGCCACATCCTTTTGCGCCCGGAACTGATCAGGTGCCCAATAGGCAAAGGGCGGCAGAACAAAACCGTGGTGGCGGATCATCTCATCGGCAGACGCCATGATCTCGTTGATGCGCGACCGTTTCATCCCCTGCCCTCCCGTGGCGGTTTACCCGTGTGTCCTACCGCGTCGATGCTTTGCCGCCAAGCCCTGTGCGGGGCCGGGCCGGATGGGTCTGGTGCACGAACCGCCATGTCAGCGCGATGCTGGCCCCGAACAGGCCGGTGACAAACCCGGCCCAGACACCCGCCGGCCCCATTTCAAAAATGGTGGCAAAAATCCAGCCCAGCGGCAAGGCCACCAGCCAGCAAGACACGATCGACACCTGTGCCGGCCAGGCAGTGTCGGACAAGCCGCGCAAGGCGCCCAGCATGGTCGATTGCACCCCATCCGCGATCTGACTGACCGCAAAGACCAGAAAGATCGATACCGCAACACCGATCACCTCGGGGTCGTCGGTCACAAGCCCCGCGACCTGCGGTCCGAAGAACCCGAACAGCGCCGCCGAGCCGCTCAGCCAGATCAGCACGATCACCAGCGCCGCCCAGACGATGGTGCGCAGCTTGCCCGCCGCCCCCGCCCCCTTGGCCTGAGCCACGCGGATAGACACCGCCCCCGCCATGCCCAAGGGCACCATATAAAGCAGGCCGCCGACCGCCATCGCCACCTGATTGCCCGCCAGCGCCAACGTGCCAAACGTGCCGATCATCACCGTTCCCATCGCAATCGCGCCAGTTTCGGCGACATACAGCGCGCCCAGCGGTGCACCCTCACGAAAGGCCGCGACCATTTCCGCGCGCTGCAAGGGGCGCCGCAGCCGCAGGCGCCGCATCCCCGGTGCGCGCATCCACCAGATCCAGGCCACCGCCAGCGCCACCGCTTCGGCCACGAAAGACGCCACCCCAGCCCCGGTCAGCCCAAGCTGCGGAAAGGGGCCAGTGCCCCAGATCAACGCGTAGTTCAGCGGAATGTTGATGAACACGGCGACAAAGGCCAGCGATGTGCCAAGCCATGGCCGACCAACCGCCTCGAACGCCGATTTGAACACGGTCAGCACCGAAAACGGGATCAGCAGCAGACAGATCAATGCGTAATAGGCAGGCATCGCGGCCAACACCCGCTCGGGCTGGCCCAGCAGTGGCAGCACGAACCAGACAGCGCCCATGACCGCCGCGCCAAGCCCGCCAACCAGAAGCCCAAGGGCCAGCCCATTGCGCAGGATGAGGGGAATCCGGCGCTGATCTCGCGCACCAAAAGCCGCACCGATCCGCACCGAAAGCGCCGTCAGCACGCCATAGATTGCCGCATAGAAGATCCCGGCCACCGACATCGTCAGCCCGACCGCCGCCAATGGCACCGGCCCCAAAGGGGCAAGCATGATCGAGTCTGTGACACCCAGCAGGGTCGAAGCCGCCAAGCCGACCACAATTGGCAGGGCCAGCCCGAATAACCCCGGAATCTCTGCCCGCAATGCCGACCGGCCCTGCATCTGTTGTCTCCATTCGCTTCACATACGAGTCGTATGTTGGTTGACTAACTTACATACGAGTCGTATGTCAACAGCATGACAGGGCAACGGCGTTCCCGGAATGCGATGGCGCAAGACACGACGGATCGGCTGATTGCCACCGCGCGCAACAGGTTTGCTTTGATGGGATTTGCGCAGGTCTCGCTTGACAGTCTTGCCGCAGAGGCCGGGGTGACTCGTGGGGCGCTGCACCACCATTTCACCAACAAGGCCGGGTTGTTCGAGGCGGTGCTGCGCCAGATTGATGCCGAAATCGCCGGCGAACTGTCTCTGGTCTGGCAAGCGCGCGACGATTCGTGGCTGGCCTTTCGGCAGTGCTTCCACACCTACCTTGATGCGGTGTTGCGCCCAGACCGTCGCCGGATCCTGTTTCAGGACGCCCCGGCGGTGCTTGGCACGAAAGCGGTCGATATCCTCATGGAGTCAGGCTTTGGGGCAATGGTCAGCGATATCGAGGCGTTGATACACGATGGCCGACTGGCGCCGGTCGATTCAGTGGCCTTGGCACATCTGCTGAACGGGTCGATCATGAATCTGGCGTTCTGGGCGGCCGAAGATCCGGGCGAAGATGCACGCCTGCCCCGCGCCCATGAGACATTGAGCGCCATGTTCGACGGGCTGGGCCAGCCCCCCAAACCCTGACAACAGGTCAGGCCGAACGCCGATAGCGCCCGCGCGCCGCCCAATCGGCCACCGCTTGCCCAAAGGCTGCAAACAGCGGGCGCGATACCGGATCACCTGCCGCATTCCATTCCGGATGCCATTGCACCGACAGGGTAAATCCGGGCGCGCCCTGCACATAAATCGCTTCGGGCGTGCCATCAGGCGCTGTGCCGTCTATCACGATCCGCGTGCCGGGGCGGTTGATGCCCTGACCGTGCAGCGTGTTGGTCATCACCTCTTCGGCGCCCATCAGTTGATGGAACACCCCGCCGCTGGTGAACCGCACCTTGTGGCGCAGGGCGAATTTTTCCTCCAGCGTGCCATCTGGCGGCATACGGTGGTTCATCCGCCCCGGCAGATCGCGGATTTCGGGGTAAAGCGTGCCGCCCATCGCCACGTTCACCTCTTGAAAGCCGCGGCAGATGCCCAGCACCGGCTGCCCACGGTCCACGCAGGCGCGCACCAAAGGCAGGGTGATGGCATCGCGGCAACGGTCAAAACAGCCATGCGCCGGGGTTTCATCCTCTCCGTATTCGCTGGGGTGCACATTGGGCCGCCCGCCGGTCAGCAAAAAGCCGTCGCACAGGTCCAGCAGTTCAGCGACCGACACCAGACGCGGATCCGACGGAATGATGATCGGCAGACAGCCCGACACCTCGGCCACGGCGTCCGAATTCATCGTGCCCCCGGCATGGACCGGGTAGCTTTCGTTCAAAAGGCTCATGTTGCCGATGATGCCCACAACAGGACGGCGGGTGGGGGAAAGGGTCATTGACGGACAGCCGGTTCATTTTCCATTTCCCGACAATAGGCACAAACCCTGCCGGGGCCAAGTCCACAGCCGCGCACAACCCAGTTGCACCTCTTTGTCAGACCGATTGCGAAACCGCTGCCGGAATTCTGGCAGACGTTTCAGCAAAATGACGCGGGCGTGACTTGCCTTCCGGCTGCTGGAACCTGCGACAGTATGGAAAACCTCAGGAGTCCGTCATGAAATCTCGCCTGCCCGCCACCCTGATCGCTCTCGCGCTGTTGACTGCCGCGCCGAGCTTTGCGCAAACGATGGACCATTCCGGCCATGGCGCCATGGCCGGCGCCGAAAGCCCTTCCAGCGCCGCTTTTGCCGCCGCCAATGCCAAAATGCACACCGAGATGGCGATTCCCCTGACCGGCAATGCCGATGTGGATTTCATCGCCGGGATGATCCCGCACCATCAGGGCGCGGTCGATATGGCCCGCATCGTGCTGGAGCATGGCACCGACCCCGAAGTGCGCAAACTGGCCGAGGCCGTGGTGGTCGCCCAAGAGGCCGAAATCGCCTGGATGACCGAGTGGCTGGCCAAGAACGCCAAGTAACCGCTCACGCCGCCGCGATCACCTTTGCGGCGGCGTCCAGCGCGCCGGGGCCGTGCGGGATGTCGAGCGCGATCATCCCCGATTCCATCACCGCCAGCGCGCCCAGTGTCATGTGGGCGTTGACATGGCCCATATGCGCGACGCGCAAGAACCCGTGCCAGTCCGGGTCTGACGGCAGCGCCATGCCAAGGCCGATGCCCAGCGTCACCCCGGCCTGATGTTCCGTCCAGTCCCGCAAGCGCGTGGCATCGGGCGCGCCCAGACGCGCCGCCGTGACCGCGCGCGAGCGATATTTGGGGTCTGCCACATTCAGCCCGATGCGCGGATGCCCCACGCCCCAGGCATCGAACGCCGCCCAGACGGTGCGCGCCAGCACCTCGTGCCGGGCCCATATATTCGCCATCCCCTCCTCGTGCAGCATCGACAGCGCCTCGCGCAGGCCAAACAGATGATGCGTGGGCGCGGTGCCGGCCCAATACTGCCAGAACTCCTCCGGCTCGGCCCGCTTGCGCCAATCCCAATAGGGGGTGCGCAGATCGGCATTTGCGCCCGCCGCCCGCGCCTTTTCGGAAAACCAGACGAAGGACATGCCCGGCGGGGTCATCAGCCCCTTCTGGCTGGCCGCAACCGTCAGATCGATGCCCCAGGCATCCATGTGGTATTCGTCACACCCCAGCGAGGCGATGCAATCCACGCACAACAGTGCCGGATGCCCCGCCGCATCCATCGCGGCGCGCAAGGCGGGAATATCGGTCAGGATGGAGCTGGAGGTATCGACATGCGTGGTCAGAACCGCCTTTATCCGCGCGCCCGTATCGGCGCGCAGCCGCGCCTCGACCCGCGCCATGTCCACCGGGGTCTGGGTGCCGAAATCGATCACCTCTACCTCTACCTCCATCGCGCGCGCGCTTTCGGCCCAGCCAATGCCAAACCGCCCCGTTGCCAGCACAAGCACATGATCGCCACGACTGAACAGGTTGGCATTGGCCGCTTCCCACGCCGCATGGCCATTGCCGATATAGCCCGCCACATACTGGGTCGTGCCCGCCACCGCGCGCAGATCCGGCCACATCTCGGCCACCATTTCGGTCAGATCGCCCGCATAGATGTTGGGCGCCGCCCGGTGCATCGCATTCAGAACCCGGTCGGGCATCACCGACGGGCCGGGAATCGCCAGGTAGGCGCGCCCGCGCGACAGATCGGTGCGGGCCGTGTTCAGGCGGGAAGAGTTTGCTTGCGTCATCATCGGCCTGTGAAAGGGACAGTTTGCCAATCGCTAGGCGCAGTGACAGCCAAGGTCAATCGGTCAGCGGGTGAATTTCGGGCCTGCCATTGCGGCGGTGGGGGGTTTGGCATTAGATCACGCGCATGACGACGCCAGACCAGATGAACAGCCAGACAATCCCCCTCGATCCATCGAAAGGGGACGGCCCGTTGATCCGCTGGTTCTGGGCAAGCTATTTGCAGCCGCAGGCTGGCTTTCTGGCGCTGGCCTTCCTGATCATGGTGATCGAGGGCGGCACCCTTGGCGCCTTGTCCTATATGCTGGAGCCGCTGTTCGATCAGGTGTTCAGCAGCGGCGGGTCCGGGGCATTGTGGCTGGTGGGCGGCGCAATCTTCAGCCTGTTCGCCATTCGGGCTGCGACATCTCTGGCGTCCAAAACCTTGCTGGCACGGATTTCGCAAAAGGTGGCGGCATCGATGCAGAGCCGTCTTCTGGCGCATTTGCTGCGCCTTGACATGCGGTTTTTTCAGGACAATTCGCCCGGTGCCCTGATCGAACGGGTTCAGGGCGACACCATGGCGGTGCAGGGCATCTGGATTTCGCTGGTCTCTGGCATCGGGCGCGATGTGGTGGCGCTGGTTGGTCTGTTTGCGGTGGCATTGAGCATCGATCCATGGTGGACGCTGGCCGCTGTTGTCGGCACTCCGCTTCTGATCCTGCCCGCTGCGGTGTTGCGCCGCTATCTGCGGCGCAAGGCGATCCACCTGCGCGATCAGGCGGGCGAGCGGGCGACCCGGCTGGATGAGATCTTTCACGGGATTCAGGCGGTGAAGCTCAACCGGATGGAAGGGCATCAGACCGCCCGGTTCAACACCATCCTGTCACGAATCGTCACCGCAGAGACCAAAGCCGCGTTTGGCCGCGCCGTGCTGCCATCGCTGGTTGATCTGATAACGGGCCTTGGGTTTCTGGCCGTCTTGCTGCTGGGCGGGCGCGAAGTGGCCGAAGGCACGCGCACCACAGGCGAGTTCATGGCGTTTTTTTCGGCGATGGTGCTGACCTTTCAACCCATCCGCCGCCTGGGCGATATGGCCGGTCTGTGGCAAATCGGGGCAGCAAGTCTGCACCGGATCGCGACGCTGTTTGCGATGCAGCCGTCGCATCACCGCCCCGCAATCGGACAAAACGCCGTCACCCTGCCGCCGCGACTGACGTTCGACAACGTGCATTTCGGCTATGGCGACCAGCCCGTGCTGCGCGGCCTGTCGTTCGAGGCCGAAGCAGGCCAGCTTACCGCCTTGGTCGGGCCGTCGGGGGCGGGAAAATCCACCGTTTTCCATCTGCTTACCGGCCTGTCTGATCCGGCGCAGGGGCGCGTGTGCATCGACGGCATCGCCACCACCGACATGGCGCTGGAGAACCAGCGCGCGCTGTTTGCCGCCGTCAGTCAGGATGCCGCGCTGTTCGACGAAAGCCTGCGCGACAACCTGACCCTTGGCCGCGAAGGCATTGGCGATGACCGCATCACGCAGGCCCTGACCACGGCACAGGCAGTGGATTTCGTCACCGCCCTGCCTGCGGGTGTGACCACGCCTGCCGGTCCGCGCGGGTCCAATCTGTCGGGCGGTCAGCGCCAGCGGATCGCCATTGCGCGCGCCCTGCTACACGACACGCCGATCCTGCTGCTGGACGAAGCGACAAGCGCGCTGGATGCGGCATCGGAATCGGCGCTGGCCCTGGCTATGGAACAGGCCGCAACAGGGCGCACCACACTGGTGATCGCGCACCGTCTGGCCACCGTGCGGGATGCCCACCGGATTGTGGTGATGGATCAGGGCCGCGCGGTCGAGGTTGGCACCCATGCCGAACTGCTGTCGCAAGGCGGGCTTTATGCCAAGCTGCACGCCCTGCAATTCAAGGATGAAGGACAGTCATCATGACAGGCGAAAGCGCCCCGGACCGTCAGATCTGGACCGTCACCGGCAAAGATCGCTTCAGTTTCCTGCAGGGGCTGATCAGCAATGACATGCTGCCGCTGGAAAAGGCTCCCGGCATCCTCTGGGCCGCGCTGCTGACCGCGCAAGGCAAGTATCTGGCGGATTTCTTCGTGGTCCGGCCGCTGGAAGGCGATCACCTGCTGATCGACATCAATTCGGGCATCGCCGCCGATACGCTGCGCCGTCTGACGATGTATCGCCTGCGCGCCGATGTGCAGATCATGGCCAGCGATCTGCGCGTGACGCGTGGCCTGACAGGTGCGCCGGGCGGCGCATGGCCCGACCCGCGCCACCCGGCGCTGGGTTGGCGGGTCTATGGTCTGGACGGGGGCGCGCCGGTAATTGACTGGGATGCGATCCGTGTGGCGCATTGCATCCCAGAAACCGGGGTCGAGCTGATCCCGAACCAAAGCTATTTGCTGGAGTCCGGCTTCGAACGGCTGCACGGAGTTGATTTCCGCAAGGGCTGCTATGTCGGGCAGGAAGTCACCGCGCGGATGAAACACAAGACCGAGATCAAAAAGGGCCTTGTGACGGTGGCCATCGACGGCGCGGCCCCTGTCGGCACCGCCATCGCGTCAGGCGGGAAAGAGGCGGGCACGCTGTTCACCCAGTCGGGAGGCCGTGCCATCGCCTATCTGCGCTTTGATCGGATGGCGGATATGACGGCAGGCACGGCCAGACTGACCGCCCTGCCCTAGGCGTTACGCGCGTTCGGAATATTCCATGAATTCCGTATGCACGATAATCTCTTCATCCTGTCCGATGAACGGCGGGATCATGATGCGCACCCCGTTGTCGAGGATGGCGGGCTTGAAGCTGTTGGCCGCTGTCTGGCCCTTGACCACCGGCTCTGTCTCCACGATCCGGCACTTCACCTTTTGCGGCAGTGTGACCGCCAGCGCCTCGTCGCCGTAATAGCGGATCGTCGCGGTCATGCCGTCTTGCAAGAACGGGCGGCGGTCGCCCAAAAGCTCTGCGTCCAACTCGATCTGTTCATAGGTTTCTGAATCCATGAACACCAGACGGCCATCGGTTTCATACAGGAACTGCTGATCCTTGTTTTCCAGCCGCACCTCCTCGATCTTGTCTTCCGACCGGAACCGTTCGTTCAGCTTGCGGCCGTCACGCAGGTTTTTCAACTCCACCTGCGCAAAAGCCCCGCCTTTGCCGGGCTTTACATGGTTTGCCTTGACCGCGGCCCACAGACCCCCGTCATGTTCCAGCACCATGCCGGGCTTGATTTCATTTCCGTTGATCTTGGGCATTTGTGGCAAAACCTTGACAAAAGGTTGAAGTCGAAAGAGCAATACCTATATCTTGGCTGCCCCAGCGGGACAAGCAGACTATATACAGTATTCCTTTGCGTCAGCTATGCGTCAAATGCATGACAGGATTGCAAAACAGATGGTGCCGAATCACTTCGAAACGTTTAGGTTCGCCCAACACCGAGAAAGACAAGAGCAAGAATAAGGACCGCCAAGATGACTGGTTTCGTTGACAGCACCGCTTTCAATTACGAACAAGGCCAACGCGCGCGCAAGCTGTTTGCTGCCGTGGTCCTTGCTGCGCTGGACGATGCCATCGCAGATGACAAAAAATACGGCAATGGGCCGGAACAGATCGCACGCTGGGCACGGTCGCGCGATGGTCGCGAAGTTCTGTCCTGCGCCGGGATTGACCCGAACGAGCGGGTGGTCAAGGGCCTGATGGAATTCGTTTCCAAAGGCGTGCGCACCTCTGTCGCGCTCAGCCGCGAAGAATCGGAACGCCGCAACGCGCTGGAATCGGAAATGGGCGAAGCCGCCTGATCCTACCCGATTTGGTCAACGTCAAAACGCGCCCCGAGGGGCGCGTTTTGTGTTTCAGATCATCGGCCGGTTGCTATTCAAAGTCCCGAAGGGCAATGGCGCGCGCAATCTCGGCCCGCACCAGTTTGCGCACGTTGCGGGTAATGCGCTCGCCAAGGGTCCCCGACAATTCTTCGCGGATCAGGTCGCGCACCAGATCACGCAGCACCTCTTCATCAAACACCATACCCTCGCCCTGAGCACCATACAGGCCCGAGATCACCTCGTCTTCGGCCCCTTGCGCAAGATCGGCGCGCACAGCGGCTTCGGCGGCCTCTGCCCAGTCCTCCGCATCTTGTGGCGGCGTGACCTTGCGCAGCGGCGCGCGCGGGTCTGGCGGAGCGGTTGGCGATGAACCTTGCAACACCTCCTCGACCTCGGCGAACTCCGATACCGGGCTTTGCAGGAATTCGGGCGGCACATCCTCTGGCCCCACGTCCGTTGCAAAGTCAAGAGGGGCACGCGGGTGCGCCACAAACCCCTGCGCCGCATCAGTAGCCGGCGCTTCATCGGTTGATCCGGGCCAGATCGCGGGATCACCAAACGGGGATTCCCATTCTTCTTCGGTCACCGCAGCGCCCAGCCGGGCCACAACATGCTCTACCGGATCGCCACCGGCCCCGGTGTCAACTGTCGGGGTGTTCTGCGCTTGCGCTTCGGTGCTAGGCTCCAGGAGCGGCGCATCAGGCTGGCGCGCGCCCGGCTCTGCCACCACCCGCAGCGCGGGTGTCAGCACCAGCTTGTCCGCCGAACCTGCCGCCCCTTGCGCTTCTGCCTCGGCCGCTCGTGGAGACGGGCGCAGGTCTTCCGAAACCAGACGGCGGATGGACGACAACACATCCTCGATTTCATGACTGCTCATCGGTTCCGACATGGCGCCCCTGCCCGTTTTCGTGCCGCATTTCCGGCGTGCTGACTGCGGCGCACCCCGCAACCTTCGGCTGTTCTTGGGCCAAGTGTAATCCGGCGCGCGCCGCAGCACAAGAAAATGGCACAGACCGCCTTGACGCTTTCGCAACGCCGCCTGCCGAAGAGGTTTATTTCAGCTTGTCCAGTATCCGGTCCAGCTTTTTGCCCTGCGCCGAATGGACCGGCGCATTCTTCACCGCATTATAGTAACCTGCCGGGTCAAACGTCGGTATGCCCAGCTTCAGATGCTCCACCGACAACAGACCCATGGTCTGAAGCACCCGGTAGACCCCAAGATAGCGCTGCGCTTCGGCCTGAATGCGTGTGACGCGCGCATCCAGCAGTTCCTGCTCGGCATTCAACACGTCAAGCGTGGTGCGTGCGCCAAGGCTTGCCTCCTCGCGCACCCCGTCAAAAGCGGTCTGCGCGGCGCGGATCTGGCGGTCACCCGCCTGCACCTGCGCGTCGGAAATGATAAGCCCCGCCCAGGCATTGCCAACCGCTTCGGAAATCACCACGCCCGCTTGGGCCAGATCCGCCCGCGCCCCGTCGCGCGCGGCAATCGACTGGCGCAGCAAGGACGCCTGATTGCCACCCGAATACACCCGCTGGTTCAGCGACAGGCCAAAGCTCTGGCTCTCGACGCCAGAATCGTTGATCCCCATCCCGGCACGCGCCGAAACGGTGGGTTTGAACCCGGCCTTTTGCAATTCCACGCCCAGATCGTTGATCGTTACCCGGCGCTGCGCCCCAAGGACCGAAGGATGGGTCTTGAGCGCCACCGACCGCGCCGCCTCCATTGAAGCGGGGAGTTTGGGTGACCGCGGCAACGCGGCCAGATTGCGCGGATAGGCCCCGGTTGCGGCCTTGAACGCTTCACGGGCAACCATCAGATTGCCCTCTGCCGAAGCATATCCGGCACGCGCCGCGGCCAGCCGCGCCTCGGCTATCGATACATCGGTGCGGGTGATTTCGCCCACGTCGAACCGATCCTGCGCGGCACGCAATTCCCGTGTGACCAGCCGCACGTTGGAATCGCGCAGCGACAAAAGCTGTTGATTGACCTGCACATTCACATAGGCATCGACCGCGTCAAACAGCACATCCTGTTCGACGCTGCGCAACAACTCTCGCGTGGCAAGCACCGACTCCTTGGCAATTTCGATCCGCAGGGCACGCCGCCCGAAATCCAGCAGCGTCAGCGATGCCGAAAGGTCAAAGGTGGTTCGCACCCCGTCAGAGAACCGTCCGTTGGGCGATTGCTGACTGCGCGAATAGGTGCTGGCCAGAGCGAAATCCACCACGGGGCGCAGCGTTGCTATGGCCTGCGCCACATCTTCATCCGCAGCCCGCAAGGTCGCCGCCTGTTTGTCCAACAGGTTTGAGTTGCGATATGCAGCTATAAACGCGTCCGTCAGGGTTTCCGCCTGGGCAACGGGTGCTGCAAGCACACTGACCGCGATCGCTGTCGCCGCAAAGAATCCACGCATGTGCTGACCGCTCCTGATTTTTCCCCTGACTTTTACGCGCCAGAGTTGGACTTCCGTTGACGAAACATGTCGTCAGAGAACAAATTCGCGCGACGCGGCAAAGCCAGACAGCACAGGGGCCGTGGCATTGAACATCGGACGCCAACTGACCTTGCCCTCGGATTTATAGCCAAGACGCACGATGCCAAGTGCGCCTTCCATGAAAACGGCGGCAATCCGGCCACCGTCTTTCAACTGGTCAAGCAGCGCTTGCGGCATGATCTCCACCCCGCCTTGCACGGTGATCACATCATAAGGCCCATGCTTGGCAGCACCCTCTGCCAGCGGACCGACGATAACCGCCGCATTGTCGACCGACGCCTGCGACAGCAGATGTTGCGCTTCGGTGGCCATCGTCTCGTCTTCCTCGACCGCGACCACCGCATCGGCCAGGCGCGCCAGCACGGCTGCTGAATAGCCAAGCCCGCAACCCAGATCCAACACCATTTCGCCCGGTTGAATATCCAGCGCGTCCAGCATCTTGGCCAACGTCCGTGGCTCCAGCACCACCCGACCCTGCCGCAGCACCAGATTTTCGCCCATGTAGGCCGCTTCGCGCTTGTCACGCGGCACAAAGGTTTCGCGCGGAACGCTCAGCATGGCGTCGATGATGGGGAATTTGGTCACGTCAGACGGACGCACCTGAGTGTCTACCATCATCACGCGGCGGGCAGAGAAATCGGTCATGGAGTGAACTCGCGGGTTTAGATCGGCTCTTTTGTTGTCTTGCCACATCTGTCGGTTGGGGGCAACGGCACAGTCATGCTCGGCACGCCGCGACGCGGCTTTTTCTGCATCTGCGCCCTTTGGGCCGCGCTGCCCATCACGGTGCCGGCGCCTCCAGCCGAAGGGACGGCGCGATCACGGCAAACGCAGCCTCAGCGGCAGGGGACAGATCGAAACTGCACAGATTACCCAAAGCCACCGTCCGGCATGGCCCGGTGTCACCAGTGATCCAGTCCACCGGATTCAGAAACCACACGGCCCCACCATCGCCCGCAACATCTTCGAAAAACACGGTGGACACCTCTGGCGCCAGCATCCCATCGCCCAGATCCGCGTGATGGGGCACATCCACCGCCCATGCCTGTGGCAAAGTCACCCGCAAGCCGGTTTTTGGGTCGGCATACTCACATCTGACTTCGGCGCAGCGCATTGCCACCGCCTGTTCGATCGACAGCACCGGCACCTCGATCAGGGTTGTCTGCGGTGTTACCACAGCGTTGGTTTCGTAAAGCTCGGCTTCGGTAAATCCCGATATGACATAGCTGCCCGGTTCCAGCGCCACCTGCCATGGACCATCGACCGGCTCCGGGGTCATGATCATCGCATCCAGCACATCCGCGTCTTCGGGCAGATCCAAAGGCACCGCCGACCAGGACACCGGGCGCATCTCGGCGCCTTCTGGCGCCATCGCGAGGATGCGAACCGACACCGGCTCTGCAAACGCCTGTGCGCCACTGGCAAGCGACAGGATCACCCCGAAAAATCCGCTTCGTCCCATGTCAGACCTCCTGCTCGTCGCCCTGCCCTGCACGCGCCTGATCCACACAGACGTTCCTGGTCTCATATCATGAAATGTATGCTGCGCACGCCTCTGCTTTGCCATCCGGCGGGCGCCAGCAACACCAAATGACCCACAGCGCTGGCGCGCGCCGGACAAGCAGAGCGCCCCGATCATTTTTGCGTGGACGCAGGTCGGCAGGCGTCTGACATGTCACGAGGTGAAAACTCCGACAGGTCAGGTTTTCACGACCCTGTCCAGTGCGGCAGTCACAATACTTGCGCCAGAGGCGTGCCCGGCCAGCCCAAAGGGGGGCCCCCCTCAGACCAGCCGCAACCCCTTGGCCGCTTGGGTCCGGTGCAGGGCGCCGCGTGCGGTGGCGGCGATGTCGGCAGCCTGCAACCCGGCCCAGGCATACATCTGGCCGGGGGCGGCCTGATCGATGAAGCTGTCGGGCAAGACCATGGTGCGGATCGCGCGGCCCTTTTCCAGTTGTCCCGACCCGGCGAGATAATGCAGCACCAGCGCGCCAAAGCCGCCCGTGCTGCCCTGCTCCACCGTGATCAGCGCTGCGTGATCGTCGATCAACTGATCAATCAACGCATGGTCCAGCGGCTTGGCAAAGCGCGCATCGGCGACCGTGGCGTTGATGCCCTCGGCTTCCAGCAGGTCTGCCGCGGCCAGCACCTCGGACAGATGCGCGCCGAATGACAACAGCGCCACATCCGACCCCTGCCGCAACACCCGGCCCTTGCCGATCTCCAGCGGTGTGCCGCGCTCGGGCATCTCCACCCCCATGCCCTCGCCCCGCGGATAGCGAAAGGCGATGGGGCCAGAGTCGTGCGCGACCGCCGTGGCCACCATGTGGCACAACTCCGCCTCGTCGCCGCAGGCCATCACGGTCATGTTGGGCAGGTTGGCCAGAAAGGCCACATCGAAGGCCCCGGCGTGGGTCGCGCCATCCTGCCCCACCAGCCCCGCCCGGTCGATGGCAAAGCGCACCGGCAGATTTTGCAAGCAGACATCATGCACGATCTGATCGTAACCGCGTTGCAAAAAGCTGGAATAGATCGCGCAGAACGGTTTCATGCCGCTGGCCGCCAGCCCGGCGGCAAAGGTCACGCCGTGCTGCTCGGCGATGCCCACATCGAACACCCGCGCCGGAAACCGCCGCGCCATCACGTCAAGCCCGGTGCCACCCGGCATCGCCGCCGTGATCCCAACGACACGCGGATCGCGCGCGGCCGCCTCGGTCAACTGCTGCCCGAAAACCGCTGTGTAGCTTGGCGCATTCGATTTGGATTTGACCTGCGCGCCGGTGGCCACGTCGAACTTGGCCACCCCATGATACTTGTCATCCGCCCCTTCGGCGGGGGCGTAACCCTTGCCCTTGACCGTCACCGCATGGATCAGCACCGGCCCCGTTGCCCGCGCCCGCGCGGCGCGCAATGTGGCCAGCAAGGACGGCATGTCATGCCCATCGACGGGCCCGATATAGGTAAACCCGAATTCCTCGAACAGGGTGCTGCCGCCCGGCATCCCCGTCACCATCTGCCGCGCCCGGCGCGCGCCATCGCGGATGCCACCCGGCAGATGCGCCTCCACCCCCTCGGCCACCGCCTTGAGGGTGGCGAGCGGCCCCTTGACCGCAATGTCGTTGAGGTATTTTTGCAAAGCCCCCACGGGGGGTGCGATGCTCATGTCATTGTCGTTCAGGATCACGAACATCCGGCTTTTCAAGTGGCCCGCGTGGTTCATCGCCTCATAGGCCATGCCCGCCGTGATGGCGCCATCCCCGATCACTGCGATGGTATCGCCCACCGGCATGCCCATCTCGCGCCCGACGGCAAAGCCCAATGAGGCGCTGATCGAGGTGCTGGAATGGGCCGCGCCAAAGGGGTCGTATTCCGACTCCGCGCGTTTGGTGAACCCCGACAGGCCGCCCGCCTGCCGCAGGGTCAGCATCCGGTCGCGCCGCCCGGTCAAAATCTTGTGCGGATAGCATTGATGGCCCACGTCCCAGATCAGCTTGTCCATCGGGGTGTTGAACACGGCATGGATCGCCACGCTCAATTCCACCACGCCCAGCGACGACCCCAGATGCCCGCCGGTTTTGCTGACCACTTCAATCGTCTCGCGGCGCAGCTCGTCGGCCAGTGTTTTCAACTCGGCATCCGTCAGCGCCTTGAGGTCGGCGGGGCCGGACACCCGGTCCAGCGTCGGGGTATGAATGGTGTGCGTGTCCATGGTCGCCTCCTCCAAAGCGGTGCTCCCCCAACCCCGCAGGGCCAAAAGAAAAAAGTGCCGTATGGATCACCTCCACACGGCACCAGGTTCCTGTCGCCAACAGGAAGGGAACCGGGCTGTGGTTGTGCCCCGGATCCGGACCGGCATTTTGGCCCGAATTGGTTTGGCACGGGCGGCGCACCGCCCGTGCAAAGCGTTTATGCCAAGTCGTTGCCCGCAACCGTCAACGGCTGCTCCAGGCTGGAACGCGGCATCGGGTCCGGCGTCTGGCGGCTTTCTTCGGGCAAAAGCAGCCCGATGCCGTAGATCACCGCGATGAAGATGCCGATCCCGACAAGAAAGATCGCGGCCATCAGGGCGCCCCACATCATCTGGCCAAAGACCCATGTGCGCAGGCGGACAGTCGGACTTTCGGATTCGTAGAAAGATTTGTCAGTCATGGTTTCCCCTCAATCCAGCGGCGCGTAGCCGTGTTCCTGTGCCCAGACAAACCAGTTGTCCACCACAGTTCCGGTCAACAAGATACCGATCCCGCCGGTCAGTGTGACCAGCACCGCAAACCACCAGGCCCAACGGTGAATCCCTTCCATCGTGGCATTGAACCCCATGGTCCAGCGCCAGAACAAAGCCGCCCGTTCGGATGCCGTGCCCCGATCGACGATCTGTTCCAATTCGCGGTCACCACCAAAGCGGGAGACAGCAAGGATGGTCGCCCCGTGCATGGCAAACAGCAGGGCTGATCCATACAGGAACGCGATCGAAAGCGCGTGGAACGGGTTATAGAACAGGTTGCCATAGGTCAGGCTGAACAGGTTGGTCCAGTCCAGGTGGCTGAAGATGCCATACGGCACGGCGTGGCTCCACGATCCCATCAGGATCGGGCGGAACAGACCCAGCACCAGGAACAACCAGATGGCAGAGGCAAAGGCCCAAGCCACATGCTTGCCCATCCCCAGCGCCGAGGCGCGCAGATAGGTGCGAACCCACCAGGCACAGACGCTGACCAGAAGAAAGAAGCTGGCAATGATCCACAACCCGCCCTCGGCGATCGGGGCAAAGCCCAGACCGTATTCCTCTGCTGGTGGCTCAAGGCTGAACCAAAAGAGGTCGCGCAGGAACACAGCCGGGTTCAGACCCGCCTGATACCAATACCACGCCCCCACCAGCATGAACCAGACCGCGCCAGAGATCAGCGAAATCACGCCCATGGTGCCAAGATAGATCGGCCCGAGCTGCGCATTGCCCATCCAGCCGGCGAGGCTCGAAAATGAGGCGCCTCTGGTCCGGTTGTGCAGTTCCACGCCTTCGACAAGACCCATCTCGGGTTCTGCGCGCACCTGAACCTGAGTGAAGATGTTTTGATACTCAGCCATTGATGCCTCCCTCAATACCGGCCCACCAAGGCAGGTTCAGCCACCAGTCCCACCAGACGACCCATTGGTCGAACCAGATGGTTCCGGAAATCACGATACAGACCGCTGACCAGAAGCCCGCGTTCAGCGCCAGCAAAAGCCCCACACGGTGGATGCCCAGCGTGCCGACCGAATAGCCGATCAGATCGCGGAAATAGGTATCCTCGTGATCCGGCGTGCGCATTTCCTTGCCCTTTTCAGGGTTGGCCGCCGACAGAACCAGCGCACCGTGCAACGACAGGGCGAGCGCCGTGGTGAAGAAAAAGCTCACCGCGATCATATGCGCCGGGTTGTAGTGGAAGTTGCCGTATTGATAGCCGGTGTTCGACACCCAATCGAGGTGCGTCCAGATGCCATAGGGAAACGCATAGCCCCAGGCGCCCATCAGAACCGGGCGGATGACCACCAGTGTCAGATAGGCGAAAATCGCAACACCAAAGGCCACGGGCACATGAAAGCCCATGCCCAGTTTGCGGCAAATCTCGACTTCCCGCAGCGCCCAGGCCACAAAGGCCCCGATCGCGCAGATGGTGATGACCTGCCACAACCCACCTTCCCGCAGCGGTGCTGCGGCAAGGCCCATTTCAACAGGCGGTGGTGCAATCGAAATCAGCCATGGGTTCCATGTTCCTTGCAGACTTGCACCGTAAAAGATCAGGAGCGTGCCAAGGGCGGCAAAGAAAAAGCCCACAACTCCAAAGAAGCCGACGTAAAATGGCCCGACCCAGAAGTCGAACAGGTTCCCGCCAACAAGCGTGCCGCCCGGCACGCGGTATTTTCGTTCGAAGCTGAGCAGTGCCATGCTTCCCTCTCCGCGTTTATGGAGGCGGTCCCGTCATGGGCAGGATGCGCCATGGGGGGCCGACTTGAAATTCTTTTGGTTTTTTTAGATCCGCGGGCGACCTGACCAGCAGGCCGCCCGCGAGAGCGGCAACGGATTACTCCGCAACCACGCGGTTGTACTTCGTTGCAGCGATGTCGAGCCAGTTGTAGGACGGGGTCGAGAGCAGCACGAGGTGGATCATCGCCGCGAGCAGGAACAGGAACACGCCCTGTGCCACGAACACGCGACGGGGATCGAAGATCAGCCAGATTTTGTAAAATTTAGACATTGTGTGATCCTCCTCAGAACCAAGGGCGCCAGATGTAAACCGCAAGGTGAGCCACCACGGCAATCGCCGTGAAGAGCCAAAGCCCGCTCATGTAAACGGAATGCAGTTCTTGCGCCTGCTCGTCGGTAAGACCTGTGAAACTAAGGTCGGTTCTATCAGCCATGTTATCCTCCGGATATGGAGACTGCCGCCGCAAACCCTGCGGCGGGGGTAACGGATCGGCGGATTGCCTTTCCGTTTTTTCCGATCCCCCACAGACATCTGCGGGAAAACGAAGCGATGGCTTCCGACGGGCGCGGCGGAAGGAAACTGAAGCCAGCCTGTCAGGGCCGGAAAATCGCGGGCGTGATCGCCTTGGCCTCAAGCCAGGCGCGGGCAAGTGGCCCATGCACCGGCAGGCGCTGCTGACGGATCACGGCCCAGACCCACGCCCCAAGGGACAGCGGCACTGCAACCATGAAAATCATGGTGAAATAAATGTAGAACTCGGCTCTCGGCGTGCGGTGCAGATGCCCGCCAGCGGTCTGGTCACTCATGTCGTGCCTCCCTTGGATTCTCGCGTCGCGCTCGGCCGGGCATCCCCGCGCAGAGCTTCGACAAATTCAACAATCACCCGCTCGGCCCCTTGGTCGAGCGCGGCCTTTTCCGCCGCGTCCCGCAGGGACTTGGCGGCAGAAATCCGGGTCAGAACCGGATGTTCGGATACAATGCGATCGAGCGCTGCCTGCGCATCCAGATCCCACGGAAAATCGCGGCGCAGCGTGGTGGGCGTGGCCGCCGCAGAGTCCATTTCGGTGCCAAGGGGCAGGATGTGGAACAGCGCCTCAAAGAGGCCGTTGCACACTTCCTGCAAGATCCAGACAGCACCCGCATAGCCCATGAAGGGCGTGCCGGTGTGGCGCCGGATCGCAGCACCGGGAAAGCTTGCGGCGATGAAACTTGGCGCGGGACCATGCCCGCCCTTGAGTTCCGCCAGATACATCTTCTCGTTGATCGACCCCATCACGATCAGGGGGCGGTGCTTTTTCAGATCGGCCCGCACCGCCTCGTTGTTGGTCTTGGTGCCCGCCACGCGGGACACCGCAAAGGCGCACGGCAGGCCCAGATCATCTTCCAGATACGCCCGCACGCCGCGAGCATAGGTCTCGTTCGCGACAATCGCGAAGTTCGCGGTGGCAAAGAAATCCTGCGTGACCGAGCGCCACAGATCCCAGACCGGCTTGAGCGTCGAGTGCTTTTCACGCTCGATGAACGGTTCGGGGTCCAGATCCAGCAATTCGCCCAGCGTGCGCAGGAATTTGGTCGTTGATTCAAGGCCAAAGGGTGCTTGCAGATAGGGCTTGCCCAGCACTTCCGCCAGACCGCGGCCAAATTCGCGGTACATCACGATATTCACGTCGGCGTTGACCAGATTGCGCATCTCGGCCAGATGGGCGCCCAGCGGCATCACCATGTTGACCTCTGCCCCGATCCCTTCGACCAGACGGCGGATTTCATACAGATCCGACGCCATGTTGAAGGTGCCATACATCGGCCCCAGGATATTGACGCGCGGCGCATCGCCTTCGGCACGCTTTTTCTCCAGCGGCATCCGGCCCTTGGTCATCCCGAATTCGGTGAAGATCCAGGTCATCGCGCGGTCGGCGCACTGCCATTGATCCTCGTCAATCGTGCGCGGCAAGAATCGCTGGATGTTGGTGCCCGCAGGTGTCACCCCGCCGCCGATCATCTCGGCAATCGAGCCGGTGACGACCACCGCAGGCAGCGCCGGATCGAGCGTTTTCCACGCCCGCGCCATCGACGCCTCGGTGCCCGAGGTCATCTCATCCTCGCCCAGACCCGTCACGACGATGGGCAATTCATGTGGCGGCAACGCGTCGGTGTAGTGCAGAACCGACGTTACCGGCAGATTCTCGCAACCCACGGGGCCGTCGATGACCACCTGCAAGCCCTTGACGGCGCAGAAGGCATAGATCGCCCCCCAGTATCCGCCCGCGCGGTCATGATCCTGAACAAGCATCAGATCATCTCCTCGGCTTTTGCGGCGCGCGCCAGTTTGTCGAGCTTTTTCTGGTGGGCGGCGCGGTAATCGGGTCGCAGGTTGGGCGCGCCTTCCCAGATGCCCGCCGTATCGCCGGTGCCCACATCTTCGAAAAACGCCTTCATGCCGGCCATCCGGGCCTTGTTGCCCATCGCGGCGTTGATGACCTGCGCGAGCGAGCCCGCGCCTGCCGGGCCCATTAAGGGCCGGGCGGAAATGAGGTTCGTGAAGTAAAGCGCTGGAATACCAAGGGCTTTTGCCTTTTGCACCACAGGCGTGGTGCCGATGGCGAGGTCGGGCTGGAACCCTTCCATCGCGGCGCAATCATCCTCTAGGCTGGCGCGGAATTTCACGGCGACGCCGCGATCGGCGAGCCAGGCGCGGTCGGCCTCGCTCCATTCGCTGCGCGCGCAAGCGGTGCCGACATAAGGCACATCGGCGCCGCTTTCGATCAACAGGCGCGCGACCAGCAGTTCAGAACCTTCATAGCCCGACAGCGTGATCCGGCCCTTGATCGGGTTGGCGGCGAGCGCGGTCTTGATGGCGGCGCCGAACGCGTTCTGGGCAGCGATGATCTTTTCGGGCGCCACATCATAGGCTTCACCGATGTTCTTCAGCCATTCAAGCGTGCCATCATGGCCCACCGGGGCGGAGCCGACGACCGTGCGGCCAGCCGCCTGGAACTCCCGCACTGACGCCGTATAGAACGGGTGGATAGCGGCGACGACCTTGGAGTCGAGCGCGGCATAAAGCTCGCGCCATTCGCGGCAGGGCACCACGGGGCCCGCGGCCAGCCCCATGGGGGACAGCATCGCGCCGATCATCATCGGGTCGGCCGGGAACATCTCGCCCAACAGTGTCACAGTGGGCCGGTCAGAGCGGCCCGAGGCGGGGGCGGCGACGGGGCCGGCCATGATCTCATTGCGGGCATAGGCCAGCATTGCGCCCGCCAGCACATCCTTGGCCTCGGCATGGGTGGGGACACCAAAGCCGGGCACGTCGATGCCGACGATCCTCACACCGTTGATTTCACTGGGCAACAGGCGCAGCGGCACGCCACTTGCGGTCGGCACACACAGGTTGGTCACCACCACCGCGTCATAGCGTGCGGGGTCTGCCAATTCGTGCACCGCATCGCGGATGTCCTCGAAGAGCTTGCCGGTCACCAGCGACTCCGAGTTGAAGGGCACATAACCAACCGACCGGCGGGCACCATAAAAGTGGGAAACAAAGGTCAGGCCATAGACGCAGCAAGCCGAGCCCGACAGCACCGTCGCCACCCGCCGCATCCGCAGGCCAACCCGCAGGCTGCCAAAGGCCGGGCACATGGATTGTGGTTTGTCATGCGGGCCTTGCGGGTAGTCTTTCGCGTAACGGCTGAGCAGGTCCGAATTGCCCGCAGCGCGCGCGGCTTCGGCCATCTGGCCCGCTCCGGCATGACACCCTTGACCATCCAGCGATGGCAGGGCTTCCCCTGTCAGCGGGGCGGGGGCGGCATGGCGGATGCTGGTCATTGTGCGGCCGCCTTGGTCTGCAACCGGCGCAGCGCTTCTTCGAGTTTTTCCAGGGTGTCGAGATCAAACATTGTCATAGACCACTTCAAGCGAGGCGCGCGGGGCGGCGAATTTGCCGCGCATGTCGGCGTCGGTGGCCGGGGTCAGCACGAAATCGGCCCCCGTGTGTTCGGCGCTGAACAGGCCCAGCAGCGCATCTTGCGACAGGGGCGCGGGGCGCACCGGGGGCGCGATGCCGACGGCAGTGGCCAGATCGGCAAACATCGGGCCCCATTGGCTCTCGTAGCTGCCAACGATCTGATAATTCGCGGATTTCTTGCGCAGGTCATCGTCTTGCGGGATGGAGGCCAGCACCGGGATCTTCACCGCTTCGGCAAAGGCCGCCGCTTCGCCCGTGCCGTCATCCTTGTTGATCACCAGCCCGGCCACACCGACATTGCCCCCCATGCGGCGGAAATATTCCACCGCCGAGCAGACGTTGTTGGCGACATACAAGCTTTGCAGGTCGTTCGAGGCGACCAGGATCACCTTTTGCGCCATGTCCCGCGCGATGGGCAGACCAAAGCCGCCGCAAACCACGTCGCCCAGGAAATCCAGCAGCACATAGTCGAAGTCCCAGTCGTGGAACCCGAGTTTTTCAAGGAGTTCAAAGCCATGGATGATCCCGCGACCACCGCAGCCCCGGCCCACTTCCGGCCCGCCAAGCTCCATCGCGAACACGCCACCGCGTTTGAAGCAGACATCCCCGATCTTCACCTCCTCGCCCGCCAGTTTCTTGCGGGTGGAGGTTTCGATGATGGTCGGGCACGCCTTGCCGCCGAACAGCAATGAGGTGGTATCGGATTTCGGATCGCAGCCGATCAGCAGCACGCGCTTGCCCATTTCGGCCATCATGTGGGACAGGTTGGCCAACGTGAAGGATTTGCCGATGCCGCCTTTGCCATAAATCGCAATGATTTGGGTGTGCTTGGTGGGTTCGCCCTGCGGCACCTCCAGCGTGGGTTCCTCATGCGCCTCGTCGCGCAGGCGGGCGTCGAAATCCTTCAGGTTCGGGATATCAAGGGTCATGCTTGGCCGCTCCAGTCTAGGATCATTTTCAGGCAGGACGCGTCTTCAAAGGCCACTCGGTAGGCCCCTGTTGCATCCGATGCCGGTCGGGTGTGGGTGATCAGGCCCGACAGCGACAGCGCGCCGCTTTCAATCAGGGCCCGCGTGGCCGTCAGGTCGTCGGGGTTCCATTCGCTGGCGATGCGGAAGCGGGCTTCGCGCATGAAAGCGGGGGGGAAGGCAAAGGCGACGGGTTCGGTGTAAAATCCGGCCAGCACAATCTCGCCCCCCTTGGCCAGTCGCTGCACCAGCTGGTCCAGCAGGCCCGGCGCGCCGCTGGCGTCATAAATCGCCTTGTAATCGCGGCGGGTGTCGTCGGCGGGGTCGATCACATCGTAGCCCACAGCGCCGTCACGACGGGCCGGGTTGATGTCCCACACGGTCGGCGCAGGCGCACCCGCGGCAAGGGTCAGGCGGGCGAGCAGACGGCCCAATGTGCCGTGGCCCACGATCAGATCGGGAAGGGCCGTGTTGAAGCCTGCCAGCGCATGGCGGGCGGTGGCGGCAAGCGCCAAGAGGGCACCTTCCGCCCCCATGGAGCGATCCATCCGCGCCACACGGGAAGCAGGGGTAACAAGGGTGCGCGAGGCACCGCCGAACAGGCCGCGCACATTGCCCTCGTAGCAATTGGCACCGGGGACAAACACATGTTCGCCCACCCGGAACCCTGACTCCGGGCCTGCTTCGACCACCTCGCCAAAGGATTCGTAGCCCGGAACCAGCGGATAGCCCATGCCCGGAAAGGGCGGCATCGTGCCGGACCAGAACAGTTTTTCGGTGCCGGTGGAGATACCGGAATGGGAAACCTCGACCACAAGATCGCCTGCTGCCGGGGCGTTCAGGCCCAATATGCCAAGTCCCAGATCGCGCGGGCCGGACAATATGACAGCGGTTGTTCTCACGTGGTCGTCTCCCCTCCCCTTTGATCACAGAGTCGCGATCGATCGGGTCTTTTGCGTTATGTGTAAGTTTAGACTTACAATCGTGAGTGTCAATTAAAATGGACACCTTTTCAGCAGATAGACAACGACGCTGTTGAAAAGATCAGCGGTGGCCCTTATTTCGCAGGCCGCTCGGCAAGAATGACCGATGTGACATAGGGCCGGGGTCCCGCCAAAGGTTTGATCGCGCTGAACCCGGCAGCGGCGAGCAGCGCGGAAATCTCGGCTGCAGACCGGGTGCGCCCGGTTTGCATCGCCAGCGTGTAGATCGCGAAATAGACATCTGTGGCCGGATCGGGGGTTGCCCCCCCCGACATCGGTTCCGAGATGATCAGCCGCCCACCGGCGGGCAAGGCCGCGTGCGCCTGCGCCAGAAGCGCTGCTACGGTGGCATCGGCATGATCGTAAAGCACCCGGATCAGGCTGATCGCATCGGCCCCGCGCGGCAGCGGATCATCGCGGAAACTGCCCGGATGCACGGTCAGGCGCGGCAGGGGCGGTGCCGCCGCCACCACGGCGGGCAGGTCAAACAGGGTCAGGTCCAGGCCCGGGTAGCGGGCCGCCACCGCGCGCAGGAACGCGCCGGTGCCGCCGCCCACATCCATCAGATGCCGGGCGCCGGACAGGGTGACCAGCCGCAAGGTATCGGCGGCGACCAGCCCCTGACTGTCGGTCATCAACTGGCTGTAGCGCGCGGCAAGCGCCGGGTCAGCAGCGCCCCCGGCCCCGAAAACGTAGGGCCAGAACCCGGCCAGTTCGGGCGTGGTCTGGCCCCGGAAAAACGCCACCGGATCGGAAAGGTCGCGGTACAGCACATCATGATGGCGCACCATCGCCTCCAGCCCCGGCACGGTCAGGAACGCGCCGCCGCGTGGGGTCAGGTGCCATTCGTTGCGCGCAAATCGCAGGAGTTTCAGCGCCGCGCCAGCCTGCAACAGGATCGCCATGCGCGGCTCGGGCACCTGCGCCATGGCGGCCAGCGCCGGGGTGGTCGCGGCCCCCTCGGCCAGCCGGTGCAACACGCGCAACTCTACCAGCGCCAGCAGCGCCTGCGATTGCACAAAACCCGACACCGCATCAAACAGCGCGCGCCCCTCGGCCCGCGATTTCAGCCTAAACCCCGGAATACGTTCGGCAATGGCGTGAAAACGCGGCGACATGGCCACGCGCGTCAGCCAACCCGGCCCGCGCGCGGGCGCAGCGCCTGTGTCTTGCAAAGACAGATCGGCCACCGCTCAGCCCTGTGCCGCAGTCAGCCGCGCCGGAGTCATCTTTTCGGCATAGGCCCGCACCATCTGCGCCAGCATCGCCTCGCCCGGACAGGCCGGGATGGACGCGATCGCGCCGCCCAATATGTCGCGCAGATGCGCCACGGCCCCTGCCACGCCAAGTTCTGCCACCGCCGACGGGCGGCCATGCGCGGCATCCTGCCCGGCGGGTTTGCCCATCTCTTCGGCGCCCATCAGCGCGTCTTTCAGATCATCGGCCACCTGAAACGCCGACCCGATCCGCGCGCCCAATTCTTCCCACGGCTCGGCATCCTGCCCCGCAGCGATGGCCCCCATCTGGGTGGCGGCAATGAACAGCGCCCCGGTCTTGGCGCGGTGATAGGCGCCCAGATCGATCTGCGCCTCGCTCTCCCATCCCTGCCCCGCACAGATGCCCATGGGCATCCCGGTGCGCTGCGCCAGATGTGCCACCAGACGCAGCGCGCGGTCCGGGGCATCCATGCCCGCCCGCGCCAGCACTTCGAACGCCAGCACGATCAGCGAATCGCCAGCCAGCACGGCCAAGGGCTCGCCAAAGGCGCGGTGCACGGTGGCCTTGCCGCGCCGCACATCGGCATCGTCAAAGGCGGGCAGGTCATCATGCACAAGGCTGGCGCAATGGATCAGCTCGAGCGCCGCCGCCGCCGCATCGGTCAGGCCGGGGCGATCATCGCCGCAGGCAAGCGCCACCGACATCAGGATGGTGGGCCGGATCCGCGCGCCGCCCGGAAACACAGAGTAGGGCAAGGCCGCCCCCAGCCGGGGCGGGGCCGCACCCGATTGAGCCAGCGCAATCGCCTGCATCATTGCCGATTCAATCCGTCCGTCCAGTGCCATGTGCCGCCCTTTGCTGACGTTTGTTGCCCATATCGTGGCAGTCTGCGCCGCATGTGTAAACTAAAACTTACACATTGCTGTAATTTCCTATGGACAACCGCAGCCGCCCGGCCAAAATGTGCGGTATGGAACACCGCCCCGCATCGCCAGATACAGCCATCGTCATCGGCGCCGGAATGGGGGGCCTTGCAAGCGCTATCCGGCTGGCGGCGATGGGCATTGCGGTGACGGTGGTCGAATCGTCCGACGTGCCGGGCGGAAAGGCCCGCGCCGTGCCTTCGGTTGCCGGTCCGGTGGATACCGGCCCCACCGTTCTGACGATGCGCGGGGAGTTCGATGCGCTGTTCGCGCTTGCCGGGCAGACCTTGGACGACCACATCACGCTGATCCCGCAGCCGATCCTTGCGCGCCATTGGTGGGCAGACAGCCCGACACTGGACCTGTTTTCCGAGCATGAGGCGAACATCGAAGCGATCCAGACGTTTGCCGGCCCGCGCGAGGCCGCCGCCTTCATCCGATTTGACGCGCAGGCAAAGGCGCTGCTGGCGGCTTTTGACAAGCCGGTGATGCGGGCAGCCAAGCCCGATCTTGCGGCAATTGCCCGTGTCGCCCTGCGACAGCCCCGGCTGTGGCCCGCGCTTCTGCCCGGCGTCACCCTGGAACGCCTGTTGCGCCTGCACTTCCGCGATCCGCGCCTTGTGCAGCTTTTCGCGCGCTACGCCACCTATGTCGGCGGTCGCCCACGTCATGCGCCAGGGGTTCTGGCGCTGATCTGGCGGGCCGAGGCGGCGGGTGTCTGGGCGGTGCAAGGTGGCATGCACAGCCTTGCCGCCGCCCTTGCGCGGCTTGCCACCTCGCTGGGCGTCACGTTCCTTTATGCCACCCAAGCCCGCCGCATCGTAACCCAAGGGGGCCGTGTCACGGGCGTGGAGGTCGAGGGCGGCCGCACCCTGCCCTGCCGCCACTGCGTGTTCAACGGCGATCCCGCCGCACTGACCATGGGCCTGTTGGGCGACGCGCCACGCGCCGCCGTGCCCACCGCCAAGACGCATCCGCGCAGCCTGTCGGCCCATGTCTGGGCCTTTGCCGCCACGCCGCATGGCGCCGATCTGACCCATCACAACGTGTTCTTCTCGGGTGACCCAAGCGCCGAATTCGGCCCCATCGGACAGGGCCGGATGCCCGACCAGCCCACGCTTTACCTGTGCGCCCAAGACCGCACGCCGACCCCGCCCAAAGGGCTGGAACGGTTCGAGATCATCCTGAACGCGCCCGCTGGCGCGCCGCCCCATCCAGACGAGGAGCTTTCATGTCGTCAGCGCACCTTTCCCCGGCTTCAACGCTTCGGCCTGACCTTCTCGCCCCAGCCGGGGGCGCAAGCCCTGACCCGGCCGACGGATCTGGCCCGGCTCTATCCGGCGTCGCAGGGCGCGATCTATGGCCGCTCGCCCGAGGGGCTGATGGCCGCGTTTGCGCGCCCGACGGCGCGCACGGCGCTGCCGGGGCTGGTCCTGACGGGCGGCGGGGCGCATCCGGGGGCGGGGGTGCCGATGGCAGCCCTCTCCGCCCGGCACGCGGCAGAGGCGATCAGGCAGGACCGGATTTCCGCGTCACCGTCGGGCCAGACGGCTACGCCTGGTGGTATATCGACGGGGTCAGCGAGGACGGCACGCGCGCCGTTTCGGTGATCGGCTTCATCGGCTCGGTGTTCTCGCCATGGTATCGCTGGTCAGGGCGGCGCGACCCGGAAAACCACTGCTGCATCAACGTCGCCACCTACGGCCCCGGCAGCCGGTTCACCATGACCGACCGGGGCCGCCCCGCCCTGCGCCGGTCTGCCGATACCTTCGAGGTCGGCCCCAGCAAAATGCACTGGACCGGCACGCAGCTGATCATCGACATCAATGAATGGGGCGCGCCACCGATGGTGACGCCGGTGCGCGGCCGGATCATCCTGACCCCGCAGGCGGTCACGTCAACGGAGGTGCTGCTCACCGCCGACGCCGCCCATATCTGGCGCCCCTTTGCGCCCACCTGCCACATCTCGGTGAACCTGACCCAAGGCCACGTCTGGGACGGTCACGGCTATTTTGACGCCAATTTCGGCAGCCGCGCGCTGGAGGATGATTTCGATTTCTGGACCTGGGGCCGGTTCCCGATGAAGAACCGCGCGCTGTGCATCTACGACGCCACGCGGCGCGACGGCACCACACTGGATCTTGCGGTCGAGATTGATGCCACCGGCGAGGTGCGTGAAACCACCGCCCCGCCCCGCACCCGCTTTGCCCGCAGCCTGTGGCAGGTCAAACGCGAAACCCGCGCCGATGCGGGGACCACACCGCGCCAACGCCTGAACATGCTGGACGCACCGTTCTATTCGCGCAGCCTTGTCACCACGCACATCAGTGGCGAGCAAACGACCGGCGTTCACGAGGCCCTTGACCTCACCCGCTTTCGCCAGCCGCTTTTGAAACCGATGCTCGCCGTCCGCGTGCCGCGCCGTGCGGCCTGGACCTTTGCTGACTGATCCCAGGCACAATCGCCCGGACCCGCCCGCCGCGCAGTGCCCTGCGTCAGCCAACCCCGCGCGGAAACGGTTTCGCCCGCTTATCCCGAAGCAACGCCCGGATTGCGCATCCAGACCGAGGCGTTGAGCGCGCCCGCAATGGTGACCCAAAGCAGATACGGCACAAACAACCAGCCAGCCAGCGGATCGATCGGCCAGAAAGAAACCAATGTGGCCGCAACCGCGATCCACAAAAGACACAGCACAATCAATCCCGCCCTGATCCGCCGCAAGCCGAAAAATACCGGCGTCCACAAGGTGTTCAGCGCAATCTGCACCGTCCAAAAGGCCAAGGCCTGACCGCTCCGGCCATCAGACCCGGCGACCATCGCCACGCGCATCGCTGCAACCGCAATACTGATGTAAAGGATCGTCCAGGCGACCGGGAACATCCAATCCTTGGGCGTCCACCACGGCTTGTCGAGCGCCTTGTACCAATCACCGGGCATGAACATCGCCCCGGTGGCCGCCGCAGCGCCACACGCGGCAATATAGGTGAAAAACAGCGCAAAATCCATGGTTCAATCCCCTGCAAAACCCCTATCTAACCCGGTTGTTCCAAAGCGCAACCCAAAGCCGACAGCCGCTGCACCACGATCCCGGACTGGAAACCCGCCTTGGGGATAGGGCGGGCACACACCACGCCCCGCAGCCCTGTTCCCGACAATGCTGCGCTCTGACCGGATGGATCAGATGGCGCCCTTCCCCCGCCCCGGCGCGCGCCCGGACACAAAACACCCTGCAACTGCCCTCTGGAAACCGCGCGGCCTTTGCGGTAACCGGGCCAGCATGACCCAAGAGATCACGCTCCGCCGCCCCGATGACTGGCACCTGCACCTGCGCGACGGCGCGATGTTGCATGGCGTGCTGCCCGAAACCGCACGCCACTTTGCCCGCGCCATCATCATGCCCAATCTGGTGCCCCCTGTTATCACAGGCGCGCAGGCGGCACATTACCGCGACCGCATCCTTGCCGCGCTGCCCGATGGTGCGGTGTTCGAACCACTGATGACCCTTTATCTGACCGATACGACCGACGCCGATGACGTTGCCGCCGCCCATGCCAGTGGACTGGTCAAGGCGGTCAAACTGTACCCCGCAGGCGCCACCACCAATTCGCACGGCGGTGTGCATGACGTGGACAGGGTGATGCCGGTGCTGGAAAAAATGGCCGAGATCGGCCTGCCGCTTTGTGTCCATGGCGAAGTCACGACGCCCGAGGTCGATATCTTTGACCGCGAGGCGGTGTTCATCGACACCGTTCTGGCCCCGCTGCGCCACCGTCTGCCCCATTTGCGCGTGGTGATGGAACACATCACCACCCAGGAAGGCGTGGCCTATGCCCGCGACGGGGGCGAGACGCTGGCCGCCACAATCACCACCCATCACCTGATCCTCAACCGAAACCATATTCTGGTTGGCGGGATCAAGCCGCATTACTACTGCCTGCCGGTGGCCAAGCGCGAAAAGCACCGCCTTGCCCTAAGGGGCGCCGCCACCTCCGGCACAGGGCGTTTCTTCCTCGGCACCGATTCCGCGCCGCATGTCGATAGTGCCAAGGAACAGGCCTGCGGCTGTGCGGGCTGCTTCACTGCCACCAATACCATGCCGCTGTTGGCCCATGTGTTCGAGGAGGAGGACGCGCTGGACCGGCTGGAGGCGTTCACCAGCCTCAACGGCCCTGCCTTCTACCGCCTGCCCGTCAACGAAAGCATCTTGCGCCTGGTAAAGCACGACAGCCCGCAAAACTGGCCCGAGAAAATCTATACCGAGGCCGGCCCCGTCACCGTTTTCAACCCCGGCTATCCGGTCCATTGGTCTGTGGAAGCCTGAAGTGCATCTTTGTTCAATACTCCCGCCAGTGGCGTCCCCAGCCGCCGTTCGGAGCGCGCCGCGCGGGAGTGTTCGAAGAAGGGGCAAACCCAAAGAAGGACAGCCGCGATGATCCCCACCTCCTTCCCTCCCCGCGACGAAATCGCGCGCCTGACCGCCCGTGCATTGCTGGAGATCAAGGCCGTGCATTTCAATGCGGAAACGCCGTTCACCCTGGCGTCCGGCTTGCCCTCACCGACCTACATCGATTGTCGCAAGCTGATTTCCTATCCACGCATCCGGTCGATGCTGATGGACTTCATGGCCGTGACGGTGATGCGCGACGCAGGGTTCGAGGCGTTTGACAACATTGCGGGCGGCGAAACCGCCGGCATCCCGTTCGCAGCCCTTGTGGCCGAGCGCTTGGCGCTGCCGATGACCTACGTGCGCAAAAAGCCCAAGGGCTATGGCCGCAATGCCCGCATCGAGGGGGCGATGTCCGAGGGCCAGCGCGTGCTGCTGGTCGAGGACCTGACCACCGATGGCGGTTCCAAGCTGTCGTTTGTGGATGCGATCCGCGAGACCGGGGCCACCTGCGCGCACACGGCGGTGATCTTCTATTACGGCATCTTTGACGGCACCGAAGAACGCCTTGCCGAGCATGGCGTTGCCTTGCATCATCTGTGCACCTGGTGGGATGTGTTGGCCGAAGCCCGCGCGCAGGCCGTGTTCGACACCGCCACGCTGACCGAGGTGGAAGCTTTCCTCAAAGCCCCCCGCACATGGCAGGATGCCCGCAAGGCTTGATCTGCCAGACCCGCGCAGATTTTCGCCCAAGCGGAACGCAGGTGGGGACAACTGCGGGCACAAGTCTGGGGGTAAGCGGGCACAACCCCTGACTCGAATCGTGCAGGCATGATATGGTTTGGCAAATGTTGATGTCAGAGGTTACGCAACACCAACTGGTTGCGTCCTGACAAAACGATCCACAGGGTTTTCCACCCGGTTATACCCGGCTTGCTTTTGCGCGTGCGGGCAGGCTAGACCGCTCACTTCATCCGGGGGCAAAGGTAGCACATGAACGAAGTCGCAAAACTCAGACCCGACCTTCCGCCCACCTCTCCCGATGCCGAAACCCTGCCCCACAATATCGAGGCCGAACAGCAACTGCTGGGCGCGATCCTGACCAACAACGATGTCTACGACCGCATTGCCAGCACGGTCAAAGCCGAGCATTTCTATGACCCTGTCCACCACCGCATCTTCGAGAAATCCGCCGCCCGGATCCAGAAGAACGCACTCGCCAGCCCGGTCACGCTGAAACCATTCTTCGAGGATGACGACGGGCTGAAAGAGCTTGGTGGCCCGGCCTATCTGGTGCGGCTGGCGGGTGCCGCGATCAGCGCCTATGCCGCGCGCGATTATGCCCAGATGATCTATGACCTGGCGGTGCGCCGCGAATTGATCGCGCTTGGCAAGGATATCAGCGCCAAGGCGGCCAAGATCGACATTGCTTCGGAACCCCGCGAACAGATCGTCGAGGCTGAACAGCGGCTGTACAAACTGGGTGAGCAGGGCGTGGCCGAACGCGGCTTCCAGTCGTTTCTCAAGGCCGTGACCGATGCGGTGAACGTGGCGAACGCCGCCTATCAGCGCGGCGGCGGCCTTGCTGGCATTTCCACCGGGCTGACCGATCTGGACAAAAAGCTCGGCGGCCTGCACGAATCCGATCTGCTGATCCTTGCGGGCCGACCGTCGATGGGCAAAACCTCGCTGGCCACCAACATCGCCTTCAATATCGCCAAAGCCTACAAGCGCGGCCGCAAACCCGACGGGCACGAGGGCGCGGTCGAGGGCGGCGTGGTCGGCTTCTTCAGCCTTGAGATGAGCGCCGAACAGCTTGCCGCCCGGATCCTGTCGGAAGCGTCCGAAGTGCCGTCCGAACAGATCCGCCGCGGCGACATGACCGAAACCGAATTCCGCCGCTTTGTCGAAGCCGCCAAACAGCTCGAATCCTGCCCGCTTTATATCGACGACACGCCCGCGCTGCCAATCTCCCAGGTCGCCGCCCGCGCGCGTCGCCTGAAGCGGACGCATGGGCTGGACGTGCTGATGATCGACTACCTGCAACTGCTGAAAGGCTCGGCCAAAAGCTCCGAAGCCAACCGGGTGCAGGAAGTCTCGGAAATCACCCAAGGGCTGAAAGCCATCGCCAAAGAGCTCAACATCCCCGTCATCGCCCTGTCGCAGCTCTCGCGCCAGGTCGAATCGCGCGAGGACAAGCGCCCGCAACTGTCGGATCTGCGCGAATCCGGTTCGATCGAGCAGGATGCCGATGTGGTGATGTTCGTCTACCGGGACGAATACTACAAGGAACGCGAAAAGCCCGGCGATCACGAGCTGGAAAAGATGGCCGCCTGGCAGCAGGTGATGGAACAGGTGCATGGCAAGGCCGAGGTGATCATCGGCAAGCAGCGCCACGGCCCCATCGGCTCCGTCGACCTCAGCTTCGAGGGCCGCTTCACCCGCTTTGGCAACCTTGCCAAACCCTGGCAGGGCGACGGCAACGATCATTGAGGGCGCCACCAGACCCGTTGCGCACCCCACCGTTCACGGCCCTGCCCGCCCCCGGATTGCTGCTTGCCAAATACTCCCGCCGGAGGCGCCCGCCCGATCCACCGTCCCGCCGGTGCAAATCCCTCCCGCGGCAGCAGCGGGCGCGGGGGCTCGATGCCCCCAAGCCCGCCCCCTTTCCGCCGAAATCCCGTTTTCCCCTTGACCATATCCCCTGATCCGACAACAAACCCCCATGACAACAGCCACTCTCTCCATTGATCTAGATGCCATTGCCGCCAATTGGCGCGCGCTGGACCGTGCCTCTTCCTCCGGCGTGCAGACCGCGGCGGTGGTCAAGGCCGATGCCTACGGCCTTGGCATCACCCGCGTTGCCCGTGCGCTGGCGCAGGCCGGCGCGCGCAGGTTTTTTGTGGCGGTGGCCGAGGAAGGTGCCGCCCTGCGCCAGTCTCTTGGCCCCGGTCCGCAGATCTGCGTGATGTCGGGCCACATGGCGGGCGATACCGAAATGGTGCACGATCTTGATCTTTGCCCAATGCTGGGCAGTCTCGATCAGGTCACCCGCCATCTGGAATCCCTGCCCGGCCTGCCGTTCGGCATCCAGCTGGATACCGGCATGAACCGGCTGGGCATGGAAGAGGCGGAATGGGAGGCCGTGGCCCCCTTCGTGCTGGAGGCGGGGCCGGAACTGATCATGTCGCACCTGGCCTGCGCGGACGAGCCGGACCATGCGCTCAACGATCTGCAACTCACCACCTTTCATGCGATGACGGATGGCACCGGCGTGCCGCGGTCTTTGGCGGCGACGGGTGGCATCCTGCTGGGCCCGAAATACCATTTCGACCTGACCCGCCCCGGCATCGGCCTTTATGGCGGGCGGCCCTATGAGGGCGCAAGCCGCGTGGTCGGCCTGTCCTTGCCGGTGATCCAGACCCGGATCGTTCAGACGGGCGAGGCGGTGGGCTATGGCTGTTCCTGGACCGCAGAGGCGCCCACGATGATCGCCACCGTATCGGGCGGCTATGCCGACGGGCTGCCGCGCAGCCTGTCAAACACCGCCGTGCTGTGGGATGGCGATACGCCCTGCCCGCTGGTGGGCCGCGTCTCGATGGATCTGATCACGGTGGACATCAGCCACCTTGCGTATGTGCCGCGCAGTCTGGATATTCTGGGCCCGCACCAAACGGTGGATGATCTGGCCGATATCGCCGGCACCATCGGCTATGAAATCCTGACCGCGCTTGGCCCGCGCTACACCCGCCGCTATCAAGAGGGCAGCACGTGACCCCAACCGCAGGGTTGCGCGCCCTTGGGCGGCCCGCGCTGGCGGCGCTTGCCGCGATCGGGCGCGTTGTGCTGTTTGCTGCATCCACCCTTGGCCATCTTGTGCGGCCGCCGTTCTACTGGCGCGAGTTCGGCACGCAGGTTCTGCAAATCGGCTGGTTCAGCCTTCCCGTTGTCGGCCTGACCGCCCTGTTCACCGGCGGCGCGCTCGCCTTGCAGATCTATTCGGGCGGCGCGCGCTTCAATGCCGAGGCCGTGGTGCCTTCCATCGTTGCCATCGGCATGGTGCGCGAACTTGGCCCGGTGCTGGGCGGGCTGATGGTGGCCGCGCGCGTCGCATCGTCCATCGCGGCGGAACTGGGCACGATGAAGGTGACCGAACAGATCGACGCGCTGACCACGCTTTCCACCAACCCGATGAAATACCTTGTGGTGCCACGCGTGCTGGCCGCCACCCTGACCGTGCCGGTGCTGGTGGGCGTGGGTGATGCCATCGGGATCATGGGCGGCTGGCTGGTCGGGGTGACGCGGCTGGAGTTCAATTCGGTCACTTATCTCAAGAACACCGTCGATTTTCTGGAGCCGTGGGACATCGGCTCGGGCCTTGTCAAAGGTGCTGCCTTTGGTTTCATCGTGGCGCTGATGGGCTGCTATCACGGCGTGAATTCGGGGCGTGGCGCGCAAGGCGTGGGCCGCGCGACCAAGGCGGCGGTGGTGGGGGCCAGCGTGCTGATCCTTGCCGCCAACTACATGCTGACAGAGGTGTTTTTCACCTCATGATCATCCTGTCCGGCGTTACAAAATCCTTTGGCCCCAACCATGTGCTCTGCGGTGTTGACCTGACGCTTGCCTCGGGCAAAAGCATGGTCATCATCGGCGGGTCGGGCACCGGCAAATCGGTGCTGCTGAAATGCGTGCTGGGGTTGGTCACACCGGATGCGGGAACGATCACGCTGGATGGCATCGATGTGCGCCACGCCGAGCGCGATGCGTTTCTGGCGCGGTTTGGCATGTTGTTTCAGGGCGGCGCGCTGTTCGACAGCCTGCGGGTGTGGGAAAACGTGGCCTTTCGCCTGATGCGCGGGGCAACGCGGCGGCCAAAGGCCGAAGCGCGCGAAATTGCGCTGGAAAAGCTGCGACGTGTCGGCCTTGGCGCAGGCGTGGCCGATCTTTACCCCGGCGAGTTGTCGGGCGGCATGCAAAAGCGGGTGGGCCTTGCCCGCGCCATTGCGGCGGAGCCGGAGATCATTTTCTTTGACGAACCCACCACCGGGCTTGACCCGATCATGGCGGGGGTGATCAATGATCTGATCCGCGAGATCGTGGTTGAAATGGGGGCCACCGCCATGACCATCACCCATGACATGAGTTCGGTGCGCGCCATTGCCGACGATGTGGCCATGCTGCACGAGGGCACGATCAAATGGACCGGACCTGTGTCGGAAATGGACGCATGTTCAGACCCGTACGTGCAACAGTTCATCCACGGCCGCGCCACCGGCCCGATCAACCCCATCCGGTAGGCGCGCGCTTTGACCCCGCTGTTTCAGGCCGATCTGAGCTTTGTGTTCGAGCAACCGTCAATCTGGCGCGCTTTGGTGCAGACCCTGATCGTGGCAACGCCGCTGGCGATTGCCCTGTCGGGTTTTGCGACATGGCGGATCGGGGATCGCCGGGGGCTGTTGTTGATGCTTTGGGTTGCGATTTACGTGATCTGGATGCTGTGGCCGCAACCGCTTGCACCCGAATTGGTGCTGCCGGGGCGCGTCGTGTCGGTGGTCGGCTGGTTCGGGCTGATCTCGGCCTGGGCGCGGCAGGTCAAATGGCACGAACCATTGTTGCTGGCCGCCAACAGCATTGTGGTGGCGTTCATGATCGCGCTGATCCTGACCACCTCGGTAGCGTTGGTGCGCGATGTCATGGGTTGGGATCAGTTGGCGTGACGCCAGCATGAAATGGCTCAACCTTGCCCTGCTGATCCTGTTCCCGCTGTCGTGGTTTGCGCCGCTGATGCGCGCGGGCCTGTTGCCGCTGTTCGGGCTGACCGAGATTTCGGTGATCACCGGGCTGCAATCGCTGTGGGCCAGCGATGTGGCCTTGGCGCTGCTGGTCACCGTGATGGCGATCTTTGCACCGATGGCGAAAACCATCGGGCTGGCGCTGCACGATTTCGGCCTGCTGTCGCCGCGCGCCCTGCCCGCGCTGCGGCTGCTGGGCAAACTGGCGATGGCCGATGTATTCCTGATCGCGCTGTATATCGTGGTAGTCAAGGGCGTGGGGATGGCAACGGTTCAGGTGGCTTGGGGGCTATACCTGTTCACCGGCTGCGTGCTGCTCAGCCTGGTTGTGTCGCACGCTGCGGGCGACGGGGGCCGCAAGGCTTGAAGCCCGCCCCGGTTCCGCGCTAGGCAGGCGCATGAGCAAATCCTCCGCCAGCTTCTCCTGCACCGCTTGCGGCGCAACATCGAAAAAGTGGCAGGGCCGCTGCGATGCCTGCGGCGCATGGAACACGATTGTCGAAGAGGCGCCGCTGTCCTCCGGGCCGAAATCTTTGGGGGCCAAGGGCCGCACGATCCACCTGACCGACCTTGCCACCGAAGAAGACCCGCCGCCGCGCGCATCCTCGGGCATTGATGAGCTTGACCGGGTGCTGGGCGGCGGGCTGGTGCCCGCCTCGGCCATCCTTGTGGGCGGCGATCCGGGCATCGGCAAATCCACCCTGCTGTTGCAGGCCGCCGCAAGTTTTGCCCGCACCGGCCTGAAGATCCTGTATATTTCCGGCGAAGAAGCGGCCGCCCAAGTGCGGATGCGCGCGCAACGCCTTGGGTTGCAGGATGCGCCTGTCGGGCTTGGGGCCGAAACCAATCTGCGCGACATCCTGACCACGCTGGATGCCGAACGCCCCGCATTGGCGATCATCGACTCGATCCAGACCATGTGGCTGGATACGGTAGAGGCCGCCCCCGGTTCGGTGTCTCAGGTCCGCGCCGCCGCACATGAGCTGGTGACATTCGCCAAGAAACGCGGCGTGGCGGTGGTGCTGGTCGGCCATGTGACCAAAGAAGGCCAGATCGCAGGCCCGCGTGTCGTCGAACACATGGTCGATACAGTGCTTTATTTCGAGGGCGAACGCGGCCACCAGTTCCGCATCCTGCGCGCGGTGAAGAACCGCTTCGGCCCGGCGGATGAGATCGGCGTGTTCGAGATGACCGGCAACGGGTTGTCACAGGTCACCAACCCTTCGGCGCTGTTCCTGTCGGACCGCGACCGCCCTGCCCCCGGCTCGGCGGTGTTTGCGGGCATCGAAGGCACGCGCCCGGTGCTGACCGAGATTCAGGCCCTCGTCGCGCCCTCTACCCTCGGCACGCCCCGGCGCACGGTTGTCGGGCTTGATTCGGGGCGGTTGTCCACGATTCTGGCGGTGCTGGAGGCGCGATGCGGCATCCCGTTCACCGGCCTTGATGTCTTTCTCAACGTGGCGGGCGGCCTGCGCGTCAACGAACCCGCCGCCGATCTGGCCGTCGCCGGTGCGCTGCTTTCCGCGCGCGAGGATGTGGCAATTCCGCCAGACATGGTGCTTTTCGGGGAAATCTCGCTGTCAGGCGCGCTGCGCCCGGTGGGGCAGACCGAAAACAGGTTGAAAGAAGCCTCGAAACTTGGTTTTCAGCAGGCCACGCTGCCAACGGGGTCGAAAACCGCGGGCGGAACAGATATGCGTTTGCGGCACATGCCCGACCTGACCGCCTTTGTCGGCGAGATGTTCGGCGCGGGCTGACGCTGCACAAAGGAGCGGATGATGGAAGGCTTTACTCTGGTTGATGGAATCGTGGCGGGCGTGATCGTCCTGTCTGCGATCCTTGCCTATTCGCGCGGCCTTGTGCGCGAGGCCATGGCCATCGCGGGCTGGATCGGGGCCGCCATCCTTGCCTTCATCTTCGCGCCAGCCGTGCAACCGTTGATCAAAGAGTTGCCGGTTGTCGGCGACTTTCTGGGCGAAAGCTGCGAATTGTCGATCATCGGTGCCTTTGCCGCCGTCTTCGCCGTTGGTCTGGTGATTGCGGCCCTGTTCACGCCGCTGCTTTCCAGCTTTGTCCAACGCTCTGCGGTTGGGGGCATCGATCAGGCGCTTGGCTTTCTGTTCGGCGTGGCGCGCGGCGTGATTCTGGTCGCGGTGGCTTTCATCGTGTATGACCGCGCCGTCGCCGCAAATACGATCCCCATGGTCGACAACTCGCGCTCGGCCAAGGTCTTCGCCAGCTTTCAGGCCAATATCGACAACAGCATTCCCGCCGATGCCCCCGGCTGGATCGTCTCGCGCTACAACGACCTGACTGCCGTGTGTACTGCCCCAGCCACGACACCCGCCGGAAACTGACCTGCTGCATTGCAGCACATTGGCAGGTCCGCCGTGCTGCAATGCGCGTGACACTGGCGTGACCATGCCGTAAAGGGTGGCGCATCCGCCATAGATGGAGCAGCCCCATGCGCCCCTTCCTGTCCCACCCCTTCGATGATGACAAGTTGAAGGAGGAATGCGGGATCTTCGGCGTCATCGGCGTATCGGATGCGGCCAATTTCACCGCCCTAGGCCTGCACGCCCTGCAACACCGAGGGCAAGAGGCCGGCGGCATCGTCGCCTATCACACCGAACACGGTTTCAACTCCGCCCGCCGCTTCGGCTATGTGCGCGACAATTTCACCAAAGCCGATGTCATGGACACGCTGCCGGGCCAGCTCGCCATCGGCCATGTGCGCTATTCTACCGCCGGATCAAAGGGCGCGACCGCAATCCGCGACGTGCAACCCTTCTTTGGTGAATTCTCGATGGGCGGCTGCGCCATCGCCCACAACGGCAACCTTACCAACGCAAGCGCTCTGCGCCGCGAACTGATCGAGCGCGGCTCGATCTTCCAGTCCTCGTCCGACTCAGAATGTATCATCCACCTGATGGCGCGGTCGATCCAGAAGAACCTGTCCGAACGGATAAAGGACGCGCTGCGCGCTTGCGAAGGCGCCTTCTCGGTGGTTGCTATGACCCGCACCAAGCTGATCGGCGTGCGTGACAGCCTTGGCGTGCGCCCGCTGGTCCTCGGCCGCATCGGCGATTCCGGCTGGGCGCTGTCATCGGAAACCTGCGCGCTCGACATCATCGGCGCCGACTTCGTGCGCGAGATCGACGCAGGCGAAATGGTCGTGATCGAAGGCAACAAGGTGACCTCCTCGCGCCCCTTCGCCCCCGCCGCCTCGCGGTTCTGCATCTTCGAAAAAGTCTACTTCTCCCGCCCCGACAGCATCCTCGGCGGCCAGTCGGTCTATGAGACCCGCCACCGCATCGGCATGGAGCTGGCCCTAGAAGCCCCGGTCGATGCCGACCTGGTCTGCCCGGTCCCCGATTCCGGCACCCCGGCGGCGATCGGCTACAGCCAGCAATCCGGCATTCCCTATGCCATGGGCATCATCCGCAACCAATACATGGGCCGCACCTTCATCGAGCCCACGGAATCGATCCGCAACATGGGCGTGCGCCTGAAACTCAACGTCAACCGGGCGCTGATCAAGGGCAAGCGGGTGATCCTGGTCGACGATTCGGTGGTGCGCGGCACCACCAGCCGCAAGATCAAGGACATGATCCTCGATGCCGGCGCCGCCGAGGTCCATTTCCGCATCGCCTCGCCCCCCACCGCCTGGCCCTGCTTTTACGGCGTCGACACGCCCGAACGCGGCAAACTGCTCGCCGCCACCATGTCCGAGGATGAAATGCGCGACTGGATCGGCGTCAACAGCCTGAAATTCATCTCGCTCGACGGTCTCTACCGTGCCGCAGGCGAAGCCGCCGGCCGTGACCCCGCTGCGCCCACATTCTGCGACGCCTGTTTTTCCGGCGACTATCCCGTCACCCCCTCTGACAAGATCGCCGAAGGCTTCGAGATGAAGGCCGCAGAGTAACGCCTGCCTTCCCCCTTCATCTGTTCAAAAATATCCCACGGGGGTCCGGGGGTGTGAAACCCCCGGTTCCAACGCCAGCCAGCGGAGCCGACCCATGACCCAGAAAATCGCCCTCGTCACCGGCGCCTCGCGCGGTCTCGGCGCGGCAATCGCCGAACAGCTCGCCTTGCGCGGCTGGCATGTGGTGGCGGTCGCACGCACCGTGGGCGGGCTTGAGGATCTGGATGACCGGGTAAAATCCGCAGGTCTGCCGGGCGCGGGCAGCCTGACCCTCGCGCCGATGGATGTGACCAACGAAGACGCGATGCGCCACCTGTGTCGGTCCGTCCACGACCGCTGGGGCGGCGTGCAGTTCTGGGCGCATGCGGCGGTGCATGCCACCGCCCTTGCCCCGGCGCCTTCGGTTGACATGAAGGATCTGGACAAATCCATCGCCACCAACCTGCGCGCCACCGCGTTCCTGATCACCATGGTGGAGCCGCTACTGCGCGCGAAAACCGGCACCGCGATGTTCTTTGATGATCCGGTGGCGGGACAGAAATTCGGTGCGGCTTATGGGGTCAGCAAGGCGGGGCAGATCGCGCTGGCCCGCAACTGGCAGGCGGAATCGCACCGCATCGGCCCGCGCGTTCTTGTTGAAACCCCACGCCCGATGCCCACCGCGGTGCGCGCCCGCTTCTATCCCGGCGAGGACCGAAGCCCGCTGATCGCGCCACGGGATGAAGCGGCCCGCCTGATCGCACTGATCTGACGCCGCCCGGCAGAGCAGCGGCCGACACGCCCACGGTAGGGCGGGGTTCACCCCGCCACTGCAACAGGTGCCTGTGCGCTGCCGGACATCGGGGCGGCTGTGGTTCAGCCCTGCTCAGTCCAGCGCCACCGCCATGGCCCCCCACAGCGCTTCGACCGGCTCCACCCCGATCGACAGGCGGATGAAGCCTTCGGGCACCGCGTCGCCCCAGCGTGCACGGCGCTCGCCCGCCGAATGGGTGCCGCCAAAACTGGTGGAGCGCACAAGATAGGGGCAGCGTTCCAGAAACCGCTCGGCCACGGTGGCGTTTTCCAGCGTCATGCCGATCAGAAAGCCGAACCCCAGCATCTGACGCTTTGACAGCACATGGGACGCATCCTCTGGCAGGCCCGGATAGCGCAAGCGGCGCACCGCATCATGCTCTGCCAGCCGGGCCGCAATCACGGCGGCACTCGCGCACATCCGCTCCAGCCGCACCTCCAGCGTTTCCAGCCCCCGGTGCACCAGCCAGGCTTCCATTGATCCCGGCACCGATCCTGACAAGCGCCGCCAGTCGCGCACGCGCGCCATCCGGGCGGCATCCCGCCCCGCGACATGGCCGAACAGCGCATCGGAATGGCCCGCCGGTGCCTTGGTATCGGCTGCGACCACCAGATCGGCGCCAAGGTCCAAGGGACGCTGCAACAAAGGCGTCATCGTGGTGTTGTCGACGATCACGATGGCGCCTGCCGCATGGGCGCGGGTGCAGACATCGGCGATGTCCACCACATCCAGACCGGGGTTCGAGGGCGTTTCCAGATAGACCACCGCAGCGCCTGCAAAATCAGCCGTGGCATAATCAAGCGTGGGGATCTGCACCACTTCCACGCCAAGCGGGGCCAGAAACCCCTCTGACAGCACCCGCGTCACATAATAGCCGTCGGATGGCACAATCACCCGATTCCCCGCATGCAGGCTGGCAAACAGTGCCGCCGAAATCGCCCCCATGCCAGAGGGGAACCCCACCACCTCGGCATCTTCCAGCAGCGCCAGTTGCGCCTCGACCGCCGCCCATGTGGGCGTGCCGTTGCGGGCGTAGATATAGGGCGCACCCTGCACGTCGGGCAGATGATAGCTGGTTGATGTGGTCAGCGGCAGCGATACCGGATCGCCCTTTTCCAGCCCCGCGCTGCGGTGGTGCAGCATCTGCGCCAACCGGCGCTGCATCTCGGTGTCCATCGCCCAGCCTCTTGATATCACTTGCAGGACCATCAGCGAGCGGCCCGTTTTTGGCAAGGGTGGGCGCAAAAAAAGGGGGCCGTCTGGCCCCCCTTTCGCGTTCGCTGACGAAAAAACGTGATCACTCGGTCACGGTGACTGTTTCCATGCGGTCGGGTTCGGCCACCTCGCCGTTGCCGCCTTCGCCTTTCTTGATGGCATCCACCACCTCCATGCCCGAAATCACCCGGCCTACCACGGTGTATTGACCGTTGAGGAAATCGCCCGGCGCGAACATGATGAAGAACTGGCTGTTGGCCGAATTCGGGTCTTGGCTGCGGGCCATGCCGACCACGCCGCGATCAAACCCGATCTGCGAGAATTCGGCCGGCAGGTCTGGCCGGTCAGACCCGCCCATCCCGGCGCGCCCCATGGTGCGGTCACCCTTGCCATATTGCACGTCGCCGGTTTGCGCCATGAAACCATCGATGACCCGGTGGAACACCACGCCATCATAGGCGCCGTCACGGGCCAGAGCGGTGATCTGCTCCACATGCTTTGGGGCCACATCCGGCAGCATGTCGATGACGATCTGCCCGGAAGTGCTGCCCGCAACCTCGATCACAAGATTGGGGCCGGGGCCATCCTCGGCCTGCGCCATGACGGGCGTGGCCATCTGGCTGATGGCGTAGCCGCCCACAACCGCGACACCAAACGCAAATATCCCGCCCGCGATGAACCGATCACGCAACATCGGCAGCCACCCGCACGGTGATCATCCGGTCCGGGCTGGCCGGCGGCTCGCCCAGAGCGATCTTGTCCACATGCTCCATGCCGGAAATCACGCGGCCATAAACCGTGTATTGGTTGTTCAGGAAATGGTTGTCGGCAAAGTTGATGAAGAACTGGCTGTTGGCCGAATTCGGGTTCTGGCTGCGGGCCGCGCCCAGCGTGCCCCGGTCATGCGGCAGTTTGGAGAATTCTGCCGGCAGATCGGGCTTGTCCGACCCGCCCGTGCCTGCGCGACGCAGGTTGAAGTTGTTCTCCATGTTGCCATTTTCGACATCGCCGGTCTGCGCCATGAAGCCCTTGATCACACGGTGAAAGCACACGTTGTCATAGGCTTTCGCGCGCGCCAGTTCCTTCATCCGTTCGGTGTGTTTCGGGGCCACATCGGCCAGCAGTTCGATCACCACTTCGCCGTCTTTCAGGGTCAGGATGATGGTGTTTTCCGGGTCTTTGATCTCGGCCATCGGTGTTGGCTCCTTTTCAAGTGTCTGGGCCGGAACTTAATGGCGGGGGCCGCGTATGGAAAGGGGGCGAGTGCGCAGATCGGTTGACCTGCGCGACATTCCGGCGGAAACAGGGGGCGATTAACCGACAGGGGGGTCCGACATGGGCTGGAAAACACTCGACGACATCGGGCTGGCTGGCAAAACGGTGCTGGTGCGCGTGGATATCAACGTGCCGATGGAGGCGGGGCAAGTGACCGACACCACCAGGATCGACAAGATCAAGCCAACGGTGGAAGATATCATTGCGCGCGGCGGGCGGGTTGTGTTGCTGGCGCATTTCGACCGGCCCAAGGGCAAGGTGGTGCCAGAAATGAGCCTTGGCCACATTGCGGGCGCGGTAGAGGCCAGCCTTGGCCGCAAGGTGGTTTTCTGCGCCGAAAGCATCGGGGCGGTGGCGGCAGAGGCGATTGCCGGGGCCGAACCGGGCGATGTGGTGCTGCTGGAAAACACCCGCTTTCATCCGGGCGAGGAAAAGAATGACCCCGCCCTTGCCGCGCAGATGGCGAAACTGGGCGATGTGTTTGTGAACGATGCCTTTTCCGCCGCGCACCGGGCCCATGCCTCGACCGCAGGCCTTGCCCATCTGCTGCCAAGCGCCGCCGGGCGGTTGATGGAAGCGGAGTTGCAGGCGCTGGAAGCCGCCCTTGGCACGCCCAAACGCCCGGTGGTGGCGGTGGTGGGCGGGGCCAAGGTTTCCACCAAGCTGGACCTGTTGGGCAATCTGGTGAGCAAGGTCGATCATCTGGTGATCGGCGGCGGCATGGCCAACACATTCCTTGTGGCGCAAGGGATCGAGGTGGGCAAATCGCTTGCCGAACGCGACATGGCCGACACCGCGCTGGAGATTTTGGGCAAGGCCAAGGCGGCCGGTTGCACCATTCACCTGCCGGTCGATGTGGTGGTGGCGCGGGAATTCAAGGCCGATGCCGCGCATGATGTGGTCGCCGCAGGCGATTGCCCGGCAGATGCGATGATTCTGGACGCCGGACCGATGACCGTGGCGGCCATCGTGAAGGTGTTCGATGCCTGCGAAACCCTGATCTGGAACGGCCCCTTGGGCGCGTTCGAGTTGACGCCTTTTGATGCCGCCACCAATGCGGCGGCCAAATCGGCGGCGGCGCTGACGCGCGAGGGCAAGCTGATCTCGGTGGCGGGCGGCGGCGACACCGTGTCCGCGCTCAATCAGGCGGGGGCGGCGGAGGATTTCACCTTTATCTCCACCGCAGGTGGCGCGTTCCTTGAATGGATGGAGGGCAAGGAATTGCCCGGCGTGGCGGCGCTGATGGCATGAGCGATACGTCACTGGCGCAAGACTACCGCAAGGCAGACTGGGCGCTGGTGACGGGCGCGTCTGACGGGATCGGGCGGGCGCTGGCGGTAGAGGCGGCCAAGGCCGGGTATAATGTCATCCTGTCGGGGCGGCGGACGGACCGGCTGGAGGCGCATGCCGAAAGCCTGCGCCGCGCCTACTATGTAGCGACCACCTGCATCACCGCCGATCTGTCCGACCCCGACGCCGCCGAAGCGCTGTGGGGCGAAGCTGTGCAAAGCGGGCGCATTGCGGTGCTGGTCAATGCGGCAGGGCTTGGCCGCAACGGTGCGTTTCTGGACCCCGAAGGCTGGCTGCGCGAATCCGAATCGATCCTGGTCAACGTGATTTCGGCCACCATCCTGATGAAACGGGCCCTGGCGCACATGGCGGCCAATGGAGGCGGGCGCGTTCTGAACGTGGCCTCGGCGGCGGGGTTCATGCCGGGGCCGAACATGGCGGTTTATTCCGCGACCAAGGCCTATCTTCTCTCGCTTTCCGAAGCGGTGGCCGAGGAGGCCGCCAAGGATGCGGTCTTTGTCACCGCGCTGTGCCCCGGTGCCACCACCACCGGGTTCTTTTCGGCAGACGCGGCAGACAAGGCCACGCTGCTGACCCGGTTCTTGCCGATGGCAACGCCAGAGGCGGTTGCCGCAACAGGCTGGGCCGGGCTGGAAAACGGCCGCCGCGTGGTGGTGACCGGCTGGATAACCAAGGCATTCGCCTTTGCGCCACGCCTGTTGCCACGCCGCGTGACCGCATGGATCACCGGGCAAGTGCTGCGCCGCCGCTGGTAGCGCGCGCTTTTCCCGCCGCCGTTAGCGTCACCATGATTGCGGGGCGGGTCTGCACTGGCTATCCAAGGTCAACATCTGTGACGTCATCAAAGGATCACCGACATGAATTTCGCGCAAGCTGCAGACCAGATCGGCACGGGCAACGGCTTTATCGCGGCGCTGGACCAGTCGGGCGGATCGACGCCAAGGGCGCTGAAGCTTTATGGCGTGGCCGAGGATGCCTATGCGGGCGAGGCGGCGATGTATGACATGATCCACGCCATGCGGTCGCGCATCATCAAATCCCCCGCCTTTACCGGCGACAAGGTGGTGGGCGCGATCCTGTTTGAACAAACCATGGACCGCGACATCGACGGCATCCCCACCGCGCAGTTCCTGTGGGACAAACGCCGCGTGGTGCCGTTCCTGAAGATCGACAAGGGGTTGGAGGCCGAAGCTGAAGGCGTGCAACTGATGAAGCCGATGCCGGATCTGGATGCGCTTCTGGCCCGCGCCAAGGCGCTTGGGGTGTTCGGCACCAAGGAACGGTCAGTTGTGAATGCCGCCAATGCCAAAGGCATTGCCGCAGTCGTTGCGCAACAGTTTGCGGTTGGCGATCAGGTTACCGCCGCTGGTCTGATGCCGATCCTTGAGCCGGAGGTGACACTCACGATCCCCGACAAGGCGCAGGCCGAGGCGTTGTTGCTGGAAAACATCCTGCGGCATCTGGATGGCCTGCCCAAGGATCGCAAGGTGATGCTGAAACTCTCGCTACCGACGGTTGACAATGTCTATGGCCCGCTGGTCGATCATCCGCGCGTGTTGAAGGTGGTGGCCCTGTCGGGTGGTCACAGCCGCGACGCCGCCAATACCATTCTGGCGCGCAACCGCGGCATCATTGCCAGTTTCAGTCGCGCGTTGACCGAAGGCCTGTCGGCGCAACAATCGGATGCAGATTTCGATGCAGCCCTCGCCGGGGCGATCAACTCCATCCACGCCGCATCGGTTGCGGGCTGAGCGCAGGCAAACGTGATGAGGCATCCCCGATTGGGGGATTCCCTATCCGAATCAGATATGCCATGATTCGCCAAAGACCGGGCCACACGGTCAGAAGGGGCAGCTGATGACGTCACTGGGCAATCGCCTTCCGATAGGCGGAATTTTTTATCTGATGATCGCCTTCATGCTGGGGGTCTATTTCACCTTTGCTGCTGTGCAGGGCGATTATGGGGTGTTCCGTCAGGTGCAGATCCGGGCCGAAGCCGAAACGCTGCGGATCGAACGCGACCGCCTGTATGGCGACCTTGGCAAGATCACCAATCTGACAACGCGTTTGTCAGACCGTTATCTGGATCTGGACCTGCTGGATGAACAGGTGCGCGACGTGCTCGGCTATGTGCGTGCCGATGAAATCGTGATCCGCTGAACATAACGTATTCCCGACACCAAGGCCCGCCGGATCGGCGGGCTTTTTGCCATGCGGCCGGCAATTCCATGAGGTGGTTTTTTGTTTTGCCCAACAAAACCCGATAGGCTATGAATGGTTTAACGCTAAACTATCCAGCCAATCGATTTAAGCCACTGACGGGAGGACGCCGCATATGGCCACCAAGAAACCAGCCGAGAGGCCAAACGCCTCGAAAGAAGACCTGCTGAAGTATTACCGCGAGATGCTGCTGATCCGCCGGTTCGAGGAAAAGGCGGGGCAGCTTTACGGCATGGGCCTGATCGGTGGCTTTTGCCATCTGTATATCGGGCAGGAAGCGGTTGTTGTCGGCCTTGAGGCTGCGGCCAAAGAGGGTGACAAGCGCGTGACAAGCTACCGCGACCACGGCCATATGCTTGCCTGCGGCATGGACCCAAAGGGCGTGATGGCGGAACTGACCGGACGCATCGGCGGCTATTCCAAGGGGAAAGGCGGCTCGATGCACATGTTCTCGAAAGAGAAGCATTTCTACGGCGGTCACGGCATCGTCGGCGCGCAGGTGCCACTGGGGGCCGGTCTGGCGTTTGCCGACAAGTATCTGGGCAATGACAACGTGACCTTCACCTATTTCGGGGATGGCGCGGCCAATCAGGGCCAGGTTTACGAGACCTACAACATGGCCGAGCTGTGGAACCTGCCGGTGATTTTCGTGATCGAAAACAACGGCTACGCGATGGGCACCTCCGTAAAGCGCTCCACCAAGTCGCCATCCTTGTGGGAACGTGGTGCGGCCTATGGCATCAAGGGCGAAGCGGTGGACGGAATGGACGTTCTGGCCGTGAAAGCGGCCGGCGAAAAGGCCATCGCGGCCTGCCGCGCCGGCGAGGGCCCGTATATCCTTGAAATGATGACCTATCGCTATCGCGGTCACTCGATGTCTGACCCGGCAAAATACCGCACCCGCGAAGAAGTGGAAAAGATGCGCACCGAAAAGGACGCCATCGAACATGTGCGCGAGCTTTTGTTGCAAGGCGGGCTTGCCAGCGACGAAGACCTGAAGGCGATCGACAAAGAGATCAAGGCACGGGTCAACGAATCCGCCGAATTCGCCAAAGACAGCCCAGAGCCTCCGGTCGAGGAACTCTGGACCGACATCTACGCCTGAGGGGGAACGACAACATGGCAACCGAAGTATTGATGCCCGCGCTTTCCCCGACGATGGAAGAGGGTACATTGGCCAAATGGCTGGTGAAAGAAGGCGACGCGGTGAAATCCGGCCAGATTCTGGCCGAGATCGAAACCGACAAGGCCACGATGGAATTCGAGGCGACGGATGAAGGGATCATCGGCAAGCTGCTGGTGGCCGAAGGGACGGCGGGCGTGAAAGTGAACGCGCCCATTGCGATCATGGTGGAAGAGGGCGAAAGCGTCGGCGATACACCTGCGCCACAAGTGGCGCAGACCGTTGCGCCAGCAGCCGAGGCCCCGGCTTCGGTTCCGGCACAACCAGCTGCCCCCGCCCCTGCCCCGGTTGTGGCCGCCAAGGGCTGGCCCCACACGGACCTGCCCGAGGGTCCGACGAAAACCATGACCGTCCGCGAAGCCCTGCGCGAGGCGATGGCCGAGGAAATGCGCCGTGACCCCAACGTGTTCCTGATGGGGGAAGAGGTCGGCGAATATCAGGGTGCCTACAAGATCAGCCAGGGGTTGCTGGATGAATTCGGCGCCAAGCGCGTGGTCGACACCCCGATCACCGAACACGGCTTTGCCGGGATTGCGGTTGGCGCCAGCTGGGGCGGCCTCAGGCCCATCGTGGAGTTCATGACCTTCAACTTCGCCATGCAGGCGATTGACCACATCATCAACTCGGCGGCCAAGACGCTCTATATGTCGGGTGGCCAGATGGGCAGCCCTATGGTGTTCCGCGGCCCGAACGGTGCCGCTGCCCGCGTCGGCGCGCAGCACAGCCACGACTATGCCGCGTGGTATTCCGCGATACCGGGGCTGCGCGTCTGCATGCCCTACTCTGCGGCGGATGCCAAAGGCCTGCTGAAATCAGCGATCCGCGATCCGAACCCGGTGATCTTCCTTGAGAACGAGATCCTTTATGGCCGCACGTTCGACGTGCCGACCGACCCGGATTTCACCGTCCCCTTCGGCAAGGCATCCATCATCCGCGAGGGCAATGATGTAACGATCGTCAGCTTCGGCATAGGCGTGGCCCATTCTCTGCTGGCAGCGGAAGAACTGGCAAAGGATGGGATCAGCGCCGAAATCGTCAACCTGCGCACCTTGCGCCCGATTGATTACGACACTGTGCTGGCATCCGTGCAAAAGACCAACCGCTGCATCACGGTGGAAGAAGGTTTCCCCGTCGGGTCCATCGGCGACCATATGGCCAGCACCATCATGCAGCGCGCGTTCGATTATCTGGATGCGCCCGTCATCACCTGCACCGGCAAGGATGTGCCGATGCCCTACGCCGCGAACCTTGAAAAATTCGCTCTGATCACCCCGGCGGAAATCGCTGCCGCGGCAAAATCTGTCTGCTACCGTTAAGGAGGGCGCAACATGGCAACCGAAATCTTGATGCCCGCGCTTTCTCCGACCATGGAAGAAGGCACATTGGCCAAATGGCTGGTGAAAGAGGGCGATGAAGTGAAATCCGGTCAGATCCTGGCCGAGATCGAAACCGACAAAGCCACGATGGAGTTTGAAGCGACCGACGAGGGCACCATCGGCAAATTGCTGGTCGCCGAAGGCACGGCGGGGGTAAAGGTGAACGCCCCCATCGCGGTGCTGCTGGACGAGGGTGAAGACGCCTCTGCCGCCACAGCCGCCCCCCCATCGGCCAAACCGGCGGCGGTTCCGGCGGCAGCGCCTGCCGCTGCGGCCCCGGCGGCCCCTGCTGCTGCACCCGCCTCCGCTCCGGCGGCTGCTGGCGCGCGGGTCTTCGCCTCGCCTCTCGCGCGGCGGATTGCCAAGGAAAAGGGTCTGGACCTGAGCGCGGTTCAAGGCTCCGGCCCGCATGGCCGCATCGTGCGCGCCGATGTTGAAGGTGTGCAAGCGGCCCCGAAAGCCGCCGCAGCGGCTCCGGCAGCGGCAGCCCCTGCGACAGCTCCGGCCAAGGCGGCAATGCCGACCGGACCGTCCACCGAAACTGTGCTGAAAATGTATGCTGACCGCGAGTTTACCGAAGTATCGCTGGACGGCATGCGGCGCACCATTGCGGCGCGGCTGACCGAGGCCAAGCAGACCATCCCGCATTTCTACCTGCGCCGTGAGGTGCAGTTGGATGCGCTGATGGAATTCCGTGCCACGCTGAACAAGTCGCTGGAATCGCGCGGCGTGAAGCTGTCGGTCAATGACTTCATCATCAAGGCCTGCGCGCAGGCGTTGCAAGCCGTGCCCGACTGCAACGCGGTCTGGGCCGGTGACCGCATCCTGAAGCTGAAGCCGTCGGATGTGGCCGTGGCCGTCGCGATCGAAGGCGGATTGTTCACCCCCGTCCTGCGCGATGCCGACAAGAAATCCCTTTCGGCCCTCTCGGCCGAGATGAAGGATCTGGCCGGACGCGCCAAGACCAAGAAGCTGGCTCCGCACGAATATCAGGGCGGCAGCTTTGCCATCTCCAATCTCGGGATGATGGGGATCGACAATTTTGATGCCGTCATCAACCCGCCGCATGGGTCCATCCTTGCGGTCGGTGCCGGCGTGAAAAAGCCGGTGGTCAAGCCCGATGGCACGATCGGCGTGGCGACGGTGATGTCGATGACCCTGTCGGTCGATCACCGCGTGATCGACGGCGCGCTTGGGGCCGCTTTCCTGAAAGCCGTGATCGAGGCGCTGGAAAACCCGATGACGATGCTGGCCTGATCAGACCACGACAACATAAAAAGGCCCGGAGGATCAATCCTCCGGGCCTTTTTTCTGTTGCGATCCTTGCGCTAGGCGCCGCCGATGACCTGATCCATGGTGATTGCGGGGTTGGAGCACCCTGCCTCCCCCACCACGCGCGCAGGCACACCGGCCACAGTCTTGCATGGCGGCACATCCTGTAGCACCACCGATCCGGCAGCGATGCGCGAACAGTGGCCAACACTGATATTGCCCAGAACCTTGGCCCCTGCCCCGATCATGACACCATCGCCGATCTTGGGATGACGGTCGCCGTCTTCCTTGCCAGTGCCGCCCAAAGTCACCGAATGCAGCATGGATACGTTGTCACCCACCACTGCCGTTTCGCCGATCACGATGGAATGTGCGTGGTCGATCATGATGCCGCGCCCGACTTTTGCCGCCGGGTGGATATCGACGCCAAAGACCTCGCTCACCCGCATCTGCACGAAATAGGCCAGATCGCGTCGGCCATGGGCCCAAAGCCAGTGGCCGATGCGATAGGCCTGCACCGCCTGATACCCCTTGAAGAACAGGATGGGTTGCAGATAGCGGTGGCAGGCCGGGTCACGGTCGAACACCGCCATCAGATCGGCACGGGCTGCCGCCCCCAGATCGGGGTCATCCTCATAAGCCTGATCCGTGATTTCGCGCAGAATCTGTTCGCCCATTTCAGGCGACGCAAGCTTGAACGAAAACCGATACGCCAGCGCCTGTTCCATGGTCTGGTGATGCAGAAGTGACGAATGGATCAGGCCGCCCAGCAGCGGATCCTCCTTGATCGCCGCCTCGGCCTCGTCACAGATACGGGTCCACACTGGATCAAGGGGCGACAGTTTCAGCTTGCGCTCGGCCATGGCACGATCCTTTCGCGTTCGTTGTGTCAGATGTAGCAGGTTGCGGTCCGGTTCAACACCCGTCTTGAATAATCCTGCACCCGGCCGCGTCAGATTGGGGATTTACATTTCAAAGTATTTTAGTAAGGTATTGCCACAGCCAGTCCGGACGGGCCAGCCAGATCACTCACCCCCCTGTCCAGAGGACGACTGCCCATGCCCGCGCACCCCACCCAAAACGCCCCGCTTGCCCCGGATTTTTCGGAACTGCTGCGCCAGACCTTTTCGGGCTTGGCCCCGAACGATCTGCTTGGCGCCATGCTTGACCGGCTGGAGGGGCGCACATGAACGCGTTCACCGAAATCAGTCAGATCACCGAAACCATCCCGCTGCATGACGCGCTGGCGCTGACAGAAGGCGGGCGCGAGGCCCGCATCCTGTTGAACGGCATGGTCTATTCCTTGCGCATCACGCGGCAGGGAAAGCTGATTTTGACAAAATAGGGCAGATCAGTCCTCGTCAGGCCGGTTGTTCAGCCGACGGCGCAGCGCCGCGATATCTTCGCGCATCACCGCATGCCCCGCGCCGGGAAAGACCTTCATCTCGACAGTGGCCCCGGTGCGGCGCAGCGCGGCTGCGCTGTCTTCGACCCGGCGAAGCGGGATGTGCGGGTCTCGTTCGTGGACAGAGATCCAGACCTGGCCAGCGCGCCGCCCGGCGTAGTCAAGCTGTTTTCCGGCGTGGCCATAAAGCGCGGCATCCGGCAGTCCGTGATCTGAAGTTCCGACCAGTCCCCCCGAAAAGGCAAAGACGCCTGCCAGACCTTCGCCCGCACGGGCATAGGCCTCCAGCGCAAGGCACGCACCTTGGCTGAACCCACACAACCAGATGCCCGACCGCGGCAACCCTGCCTGTTCCAGATGCGCCACTGCGGCGGCAATACTGGCAAGGCCGCGCTGCACATGCGGTTCCATCTGCGCGGCAGGCGCCAGAAAGCTGGTCGGCCACCAACTGTTGCCCGACGCCTCCGGCGCCACCGCCGCCACATCGGGCAAACCCGCATGGTCCAGCACCGACAGGATATCAGCGCCGGACCCGCCGCGCCCGTGCAGTATCACCACCCCCTGCCGGGCCGCCTTTGGAAAGCGACCGATCACGCCCGCACCTGCAACGGCGGCAAGACCCGCTCGATCCGCGCGCGCATCGGCTCGTATTGCGCGGGCAGTTTCAGCGACCTTCCAAGTTGGTCCACGGGTTCGTCGATCGCAAAGCCCGGTGGATCGGTGGCAATTTCAAACAGCACGCCGCCCGGCTCGCGAAAATAGATCGCGTTGAAATATTGTCGGTCGGTGACAGGTGTGGTGCGATGACCGGCCTGCGCCAGACGGTCCATCCACTCCCGTTGCTCCGCATCATCCTTGGCGCGGAACGCAACATGGTGGATCGTGCCCGCGCCCTGCCGACCGGCCTGCGCCCCTGCAACTCGGATCACATCAACGATCCGCCCGCGCTCTGCCCCCGGCGCAATCAGGCGCTGGCGCTCTGTCGCGCCCTCCTGCTCGGTGCCGGTGTGTTGATAGCCAAAGATCTCGGTCAAAAGGCGGATCGTCGGGTCCGGATCACGCGCCCACAGTGTGATCGAGTGAAAGCCGTGCGCGTCTGTCGCCTCCGTGCTTTCGATCAGCTCAACAGGCGCGCCATCGGGATCGCGCAACGTCACCAACCGCTCACCAAAGCGCACTGCCGCACCGGCGCCCGTGTGCCCCTGCACCGCGAGGTCATCGGTAATCCGGTCGAAGTCGGCACTCGGGATGGCATAGGCAAAGGCCGAGGCCATGCCCGGACCAGCCCGGCCCGGCCCGGCATCGACAAAAGGAAAGAAGGTCAGGATCGTACCGGGGGTGCCTGCCGCATCGCCGTAATACAGATGATACGTGCCCGGATCGTCAAAGTTGACGGTTTTCTTGACCAGCTTTTGGCCAAGCGTGCCAGTGAAGAAATCGACGTTGGATTGTGGCGCGCCGGAAATGGCGGTGACATGGTGGATGCCGGGAATGGTGGTCATGCTGCCCTCCTGTCGCCCCGAAATGGAGCACTCGACTGAAGATAAGCCAAACCGATTTGCAGATAAGGTCTATCCAGACACCGAAGATGTGCGGTTTTGCACGCTGGTCTGCCCAACCTGACCCGAAATCCAATCGCGAAACGCAACCAGCGGTGCTCGCGGCGGCACATCCCTTGGCCAGACAAGGTAATAGCTGCCCAAGCCTTGCCCGCATGCGGGCCATGCGGGCACCAGCGCGCCTTCGCGCAGCGCATCCCCGATCAGGAACAGCGGCAACAGCGCCACGCCAAGCCCATGGATCGCGGCCTGCATCATGGTGGCAAACTGGTCAAACAGCATCCCCGCCGGACGCTGCCCCGGCACACCCTGCTGCGCCAGATAGCGGCCCCACGCGCCGGGGCGGCTTTCCAGTTGCAGCAAAGGAAGCGCCAAAAGCGCCGCCGCCCCCGCCAGCGGCGCGGTCAACAGCCCCGGTGCGCAGACCGGCAGCACCTCTTCCTCCAGCAGCAGCAGATGCTCTGCCCCCGGCCAATCGGCGCGGCCGAAATGGATAGCGGCATCAAACCCCTCTGCCGCGAATTCGAACGGGCGCAACCGGGTGGACAGGTTCACGGTCACACCCGGATGCGTGCGGGTGAAATCGCTCAGGCGCGGTGCCAGCCATTGCACGCCAAAGGCGGGCAGGATCGCCAAAGACAAACCGCCGCCGCCCGGATTTGTGCGCAACCGCAACGAAGCCTGCGACAGACCGGCCAGATGCACCCGCACCTGCCGCACGTAATCCTGCGCCGCCGGGGTCAGCCGCAGCCTTTGCCGCTCGCGCACGAACAAAACCACCCCAAGCTGTCCCTCCAGCGCCTGCAAGGCCCGACTGACCGCACCTTGGGTCAGCGACAGTTCCGCCGCCGCCGCCGAGGCGGTGCCAAGACGGTCCACCGCTTCCAACGCCATCAGCGCGGGCATCGATGGCAGCAGACGCCGTGGGCCAATCATGCATTTTCCTCATGACCTATTGAGAAGGCTTCGGTATCATTTCACACAATTACGCGCAACAACGGGGATGCAGTGCTTTTGGGTCATGCGGCAGGCCATACCTTTTCCCGCCGCCCGACCCATGGCACACTCATCCCAAACCGGAGGAAGCCATGAGCCTTGACGCCCCCCCACAACGGCCCGCGCTGAAAGCCAAGGACGCCCCGGATCTGGGTCGTTTCGATTGGGAAGACCCGTTCCGCCTGAACGATCAACTGACCGAAGAAGAAAGGATGCTGCGCGATGCGGCCCGGTCTTACGCGCAGGAAAAGCTGCAGCCGCGCGTGATCAAGGCGTATCGCGAGGAAACCACCGATCCCGACATCTTCCGCGAGATGGGCGAGATGGGCCTGTTGGGCGTCACCGTGCCCGAGGAATACGGCGGGTTGGGCGCCTCTTACGTCGCCTACGGCCTCGTCGCGCGAGAGGTGGAGCGGGTGGATTCGGGCTATCGCAGCATGATGAGCGTGCAATCCAGCCTCGTGATGTATCCGATCTTTGCCTACGGCACCGAAGCCCAGCGGCAGAAGTACCTACCGAAACTGGCCTCCGGGGAATGGATCGGCTGCTTTGGCCTGACCGAACCCGATGCGGGCTCGGACCCGGCGGGCATGAAAACGGTCGCGAAGAAAACCGCCAACGGCTATGTGCTCAACGGCGCCAAGATGTGGATTTCCAACGCGCCGATTGCCGATGTGTTTGTGGTCTGGGCCAAATCCGAGGCGCATGGCGGCAAGATCAAGGGCTTTGTGCTGGATCGCGGCACCAAGGGCCTGAGCGCGCCGAAGGTGGGCGGCAAGCTGTCTTTGCGCGCGAGCGTCACCGGCGAGATCGTGATGAAGGATGTGGAAGTGGGCGAAGACGCGCTGCTTCCACATGTCGAAGGGCTGAAAGGCCCGTTCGGCTGTCTCAACCGGGCGCGCTATGGCATCGCGTGGGGGGTGATGGGCTCGGCCGAATTCTGCCTGCATGCAGCGCGCCAATATGGGCTGGACCGCAAGCAATTCGGCAAGCCGCTGGCACAAACCCAGCTGTTCCAGCTGAAACTGGCCAATATGATGACAGAGATCAGCCTTGGCCTGCAGGGGTGTTTGCAGGTGGGTCGGCTGATGGACCAAGCCAATGCCGCGCCCGAGATGATCTCGATCATCAAGCGCAACAATTGCGGCAAGGCGCTGGATGCGGCGCGGATGGCGCGCGACATGCACGGCGGCAACGGGATTCAGGAAGATTACCAGATCATGCGCCACATGGTGAACCTTGAGACGGTCAACACCTATGAGGGCACGCATGATGTGCATGCGCTGATCCTTGGCCGCGCGATCACCGGATTGCAGGCGTTTTTCTGAACCGGGGCCGCGCCTGACGGTCGCTGCTTTTGCAAAGCGACCGTCCGCACGCGCCAAAGCCCGCCACAAGGATAGACCATGGACCGCGCCGATATCGTTCACGACACCTTCCTGCGCCGGGTGGCGGCGGGTGATCTGCCCACGGGCCGCGCGCCACAGGGTCCGCTGGTGCCCGATGACGCCCGGCTGATCTTTCGCGCCGCCTGCCTCAGCCGCGCGCTGGACCGTCAGGCGCGGGTGATGCAGAGGGCCGGTCAGGGGTTCTACACCATCGGCTCGTCGGGGCATGAGGGGATGGCGGCGGTGGCGCTGGCCTTGCGCGCGGGCGATATGGCGCTGCTGCACTACCGCGACGCAGCCTTTCAGATCGCCCGTGCGCTGACGGTGCCGGAGCAAGATCCGGTGGGTGACATGCTCTTGTCCTTTGCCGCCTCCAGCGAGGATCCGATTTCCGGCGGGCGGCACAAGGTGCTGGGCAGCCGCGCCCTGATGATCCCGCCGCAAACCTCGACCATCGCCAGCCATCTGCCAAAGGCAGTGGGGGCGGCCTATTCGCTGGGGTTGATGCGCAAACACCGGCCCGAACACGCGATCATGGACCCGGAGTCGGTGGTGATGTGCAGCTTTGGCGATGCGTCCCTGAACCACTCCACCGCGCAGGGCGCGCTGAACGCGGCGGGCTGGGCGGCGTGGCAAGGCGCGCCCCTGCCGCTGCTCTTCGTGTGCGAGGACAATGGTATCGGCATTTCCACCAAATCCCCCCCCGGCTGGGTAGAGGCGGTGCTGCGCGCCCGCCCCGGCCTTGCCTATCACGCCGCCGACGGGCTGGACCTGTATGATACTTTTGCCGCCACAAAAGTGGCGGTCGATGACATCCGCCGCACCAAAAAGCCTGCCATCCTGCACCTGCGCACCGTGCGGCTGTATGGCCATGCAGGGGCCGATGTGCCCACCACCTACCTGCCCCGCGCCGAGGTAGAGGCGGATGAGGACAACGATCCGCTGTTGCATTTCGTGCGCCTGCTGGACAGTGCCGGGGTGATGCCGCCCGCACAGGCGCTGGCGGCCTATCACGCCGCGGCGGGTGAGGTGGCGCAGCGCGCCGAAATCGCCATCACCCGCCCCCGCCTGCAAACCGCCGCGCAGGTAATGGCCGCCATCGTGCCGCCAGCCCGCCCGCTTAGCCGCCGCAACGGCCCCGCGCCGGAGGCAAGGGCCGAGGTGTTCGGCAATGATCTCAAGGCCATGACCGACCCGCAGCCGATGAGCCGCCTGATCAACTGGGCGCTGACCGATCTGATGCTCGACCGGCCTGAGACCGTGCTGATGGGCGAAGATGTGGGGCGCAAGGGCGGTGTGTATGGCGTGACGCAGAAACTGCACGCCCGCTTTGGCCCGCAACGCGTGATCGACACGCTGCTGGACGAACAATCCATCCTTGGCCTTGCCATCGGTCTGGGCCAGAACGGCTTTCTGCCGATCCCCGAAATCCAGTTCCTGGCCTATCTGCACAATGCCGAAGACCAGATCCGGGGCGAGGCGGCCACCTTGCCGTTCTTTTCCAACGGGCAGTTCAGCAACCCGATGGTGCTGCGCATTGCAGGGCTTGGCTACCAAAAGGGCTTTGGCGGCCATTTCCACAATGACAATTCGCTGGCCGTCCTGCGCGACATTCCCGGCCTGATCGTCGCCTGCCCGTCGCGCGGCGACGAGGCGGTGCGGATGCTGCGCGAATGTGCCCGCCTTGCCGCCGAGGATCAGCGGGTGGTGGTGTTTGTGGAGCCCATCGCGCTTTACCCGGCGCGCGATCTGCACGAACCCGGTGACGGGCAGTGGATGGCCCGCTATCCCGCCACAGGTCAGCGCCTGACCTATGGCGAGGTGGGGGTGGACGGTGCATCGCCCGAGCTTGCCATCGTGACCTATGGCAACGGTGTGATGCTGTCGCATCAGGCGCGCGCGATCCTGCAAGCATCTGGCCAAACGTGCAAAATCATCGACCTGCGCTGGCTGGCGCCTCTGCCCGAAACCGCCCTTCTGTCGGCCCTGCGAGGTTCACGCCGGATTCTGGTGGTCGATGAATGTCGCCGTTCCGGCAATCTGTCCGAAGCGGTGATGACGCTGCTTGCTGGTCATCCGGCGCTGGCGCGTGTCGCGGCCGATGACAGTTTTATCGCCACCGGCCCCGCCTATGCCGCCACCTTGCCCTCCGCGTCGCAAATCGCAGATGCGGCACTGGCGCTGCTATCAGACAAAAATCTTTAGAATCCTGTGTGCAAGGGGAACCTGGGACAACACGCTGCACTCCGCCCTCACAGTGCCACGATGCGGCGGATGGTGGAGACCAGGGCATGTTCGTCGAACGGCTTGGTGATCCATCCGGTCGCACCCGAGGCGCGGGCGCGCTCTTTCAGGCCGACAGCGCTTTGGGTGGTCAGCACAAGGATGGGCACCCGCGGCGATACATCACCCCCGCGCACAGCATGGATCAGTCCGAAGCCATCCATATTGGGCATGGTCAGATCCGTCAGGATCAGGTCCGGCACGACAAGGGGAAGTTGGCGCAGCGCATCAACCCCGTCTTCGGCCAGAACCACCTCAAACCCGGCATCCGTCAGTGTCTGGCGCAGCATTTCCCGCATGGTCAGGGACCCGTCAACGACAAGGATCCGCAGGCTAATCCCCGGTCCTCCGGCGCCATTGCCCAATCCTGCGTGCGCGTAGAAACATATTCGAGACTGCCCATCGGTGTGTGACCCCTTGATCCGCGATAAGGGCCTGCCATGCCCCTTCATCGCCTCAGGGGTAGTGCCGAAAGACTGAAAGAACGGTTTAGCCGCGCAGCAAAGAAACCGGCATTTTAATCGGCTCCACTGCGCTTTGCGCGCTCACGGTTGACTTTGATGGCGCCGCCGCACGCTCTGGGGCCGCTGTGGCAGGGTCAACTGCGTGTCGTTGCGCGCCTTTTGCGCCACAACGCGCCCCTTCGACACCACCACCAGCCGGTCGGGGCGCAGCCGCAGCGCCTCGACCGGCTCACCCGCATCCAGCACGACAAGCGACGCCACCGCGCCGGGCCGCAACCCGTAATCGGCCAGACCCATGATGGCGGCATTGTCCTGCGTCACCATCCGGAAACAGCGTGCCATCTCGTCGGGGTGGGTCATCTGCGCGACATGCAGGCCCATGAAGGCCACATCCAGCATGTCGGCGGTGCCAAGGCTGTACCAAGGGTCCAACACACAATCCTGACCCCAGCCCACCGTCACCCCCGCCGCCTGAAGCTCCTTCACCCGCGTCAGCCCCCGCCGCTTGGGGTAACTGTCGTGCCGCCCCTGCAGCGTGATGTTGATCAGCGGATTGGGGATTGCGCACATGCCCGACTCGGCCATCAACGGAATGAGCTTTGACACATAGTAATTGTCCATCGAATGCATGCTGGTCAGATGCGACCCCGCCGCCCGCGCGCCAAGCCCATGCCGCAGCACCTCGCGCGCCATGGTTTCCACATGGCGGCTCATCGGATCGTCGGTCTCGTCGCAATGCACATCCCACATCAAGCCGCGCTCGGCCGCGATGCGGGCCAGATCGCGCAAGGACTCCGCCCCCTCTTCCATGGTGCGCTCGAAATGCGGGATGCCGCCGACCACCTCCACGCCCATATCCAGCGCCCGCAGCAAATTCTGCCGCCCTGTGGCGCTGCGGTAAAGACCATCCTGCGGAAAGGCTACCAGTTGCAAATCCAGATAGGGTGCCACGATGCGCTTGACTTCCAACATCGCCTCAACTCCGCGCAGATGGTCAGGCGTGGTGTCCACATGACTGCGGATCGCCAGCAGCCCCATGCTGACCGCCCAATCGCAATAGCGCAAGGCGCGGGCGACCATCTCCTCCACCGTGGCGATGTCGCGCAACTCGCCCCACAGCGCGATCCCCTCCAGCAGCGTGCCCGAGGCATTGACGCGCGGCAGCCCGTAAGACAACACGGCATCCATGTGGAAATGCGGATCGACAAACGGCGGGCTGACCAGATCGCCGGTGGCGTCAATGATCTGCCCCGCCTCCGCCTCGATCCGCCCCACCTCCACAATCCGGTCGCCCCGGATGCCGATATCGGCCACCCGGCCATCGGGCAGGGTGCCGCCCCTGACGATCAGATCGAACATCACCGCTCTCCCTTGGTATAAGGCACCATCAGCGCCGCCGGCACCTGCGCCCGGCGCGACATTACCACCAACGCCAGAATGGAAAACACATAAGGCAGCATCAGAAACAGCTGATACGGCACTGCCGCCCCCATTGGCGTCTGCTGCAACCGGATCTGCAAGGCATCGAACCCGGCAAAGAGCAGCGCGCCCAGCACCGCCTTACCCGGTCGCCACGCCCCGAACACCACCAGCGCAATGCAGACCCAGCCGCGCCCGTTGACCATCTCGAAGAAGAACGACGAAAACGCCGACAGCGTCAGAAAACTGCCCCCCACCGCCATCAGCCCCGATCCGACCATCACCGCGCCGATCCGCAAGCCCGTCACCGACATGCCCTGCGCCTCCACCGCCGCAGGGTTCTCCCCCACCGCCCGCAACGCCAAGCCCAGGGGCGTGCGGTAAAGCACCACCGCCACCAACCCGGCACAGGCAAAAGCCGCATAGGTCAACGGCGTCTGCGCAAAAAGCGCCGGCCCCAGCAGCGGGATCTTTGACAGCACCGGCACCTCCCAGACCGCGAATGGCGCGATCTTTGGCGGGCTCGTCACCTGCGGCAAAGCCAGCCGATAGGCGAAATAGGCGGTCGAGGTCGCCAGCAGCGTTACCCCCAGCCCCACCACATGCTGGCTCAATCCAAACGGCACCACCAGCACGCCATGCAGCAATCCAAACATCGCCCCCGCCCCGAACGCCACCGCCACCCCGCCCCAGAGCGGCAGGCCCAGATACACCCCCATCCACCCGGCAAAGGCGCCGATCACCATGATCCCCTCGATCCCAAGGTTCAGCACCCCGACCCTCTCGCAGATCAGCTCGCCCATGGTGGCAAAGATCAGCGGCGAGGCGATCCGCACCACCGCCACCCAGAAACTGGCCGAGATCAGAACCTCAATCACCTGCTGTCCCATTCATCTGTTCACAAATATCCCGCGGGGGTCCGGGGGCGCGGAGCCCCCCGCGGCCCGCCCCAAGCGCAACACCAGACATCCGCGCCCCACCCCCCCTCCCCCCGCCCCCCCCCCCCCCCGCCACCCCCCCCCCCCCCCCCCCCCCCCCCCCCCCCCCCCCCCCCCCCCCCCCCCCCCCCCCCCCCGGCCCGCCCAAAGCGCAACACCAGTCATCCGCGCACCACCCGCACCCGTGTCAGGGCAATCGCCAGCACCATGAACAGCAGCGCCACCGCCAACAGCATATCCGCGATATAGGTCGGCACCCCGGCGGCGCGGCTCATCGCATCGGCGCCCACAAACACCCCCGCCACAAACAGCGCCGTGACCACCACGCCCAAAGGGTGCAGCAGCGCCAGCATGGCCACGATGATGCCGGTGTAGCCAAACCCCGGCGACAGATCGAGCGACAGGTGCCCGCGCGCGCCCGCCACCTCGGACCAGCCCGCCAGCGCCGCAAGCCCCCCCGACAGCAGCGCGGTTTTCACCAGCACCGCGTTCACCGGCATGCCCGCAAAGCGCGCCGCGCGGATGTTGGCCCCCACCGCCCGCATCTCGAACCCCAGCGTGGTGCGGGTCTGGATCACCCAGACCACCACCGCCGAGATCAGCGCCAGCCCAAACCCCCAGTGCAGCCGCAACCCGTCCACGATGCGCGGCAACCGCGCCTCCTTGATCAGCGCGGCCGATTTGGGCCAGCCCATGCCCATCGGGTCTTTCAGCGGCCCTTCCAGCAGGTAGCTGATAAACAGCGCCATGATGAAGTTGAGCAAAAGGGTCGTCACCACCTCGTCCACCCCCAGCCGCACCTTCAGAAGCACCGGCACCAGCAGCACCATCGCGCCCGCGATCAGCGCCACCACCGCGCTGACCGGCAGCACAAACGGCGCGCCCAGCGCCCCGGTGCCAATCAGCACCGCAATGATCGCGCCCGCATAAAGCTGCGCCTCGGCCCCGATGTTCCACAGCTTGGCCTTGAACGCCACCGCCACCGCCAGCCCGGTAAAGATCAGCGGTGTTGCCCGGTTCAGCGTCTCCAGAGCCGCAAAGCGAGAGCCCACAGCCCCGGTCAGGATCTGCCCCAGAACCGCCAGCGGATCGGCCCCGGCCAGCAGCGCCAGCGCCATAGCGACCAGCACCGTCGCCCCCAGCGCCAGCGCGGGCAGGCCAAGCTGGCGCAAGAGCGTCGGGTTGGCAACCGGCTCAAGCCGCATCTGCGAACCCCTGCCCCGCCATCCACAGCCCCAGTTCGGCTTGGGTCAGTGCCCCACGCGCAAACGCGGGCGACAGCCGCCCTTCGCTGATCACATGGATCACATCCGACAGTCCCATCACCTCGTCCAGATCTTCCGAGATCAGCAGCACCGCCGCCCCCGCGTCGCGCGCGGCCACCAGCCGCCCGTGAACATAGGCAATCGCGCCCACATCCAAGCCCCGCACGGGTTGGTTGGCGATCACGATGCCGGGGGTTTCCTCCATCACCCGGCCAAGGATCAGCTTTTGCATATTTCCACCCGACAACAGCCGGATGCGCGCCTCTGGCCCCGGACAGCGCACATCATAGCCTTCGATCAGCCCTTCGGTATGCGCGCGCACCGCGCGCCAATCCATGAAGCCAGCCCGCGCGAAACGGGTGGCATAGGTTTCCAGCACCGCGTTTTCCGCCAGCGTGAAATCGGCCACGGTGCCGGTCTTGTGCCGGTCCTCGGGGATGCGCCCCACGCCTGCGGCAATCGCCGCGCGCGGCGACCAGTGCGGCGGCGCGGTCCCGTCCACCAGCATCTCCCCCACCTCCGGCAACAGCGCACCACCGATCAGATCGGCCAGCGCCGCCTGCCCGTTGCCGGAAACCCCGGCCAGCCCGGTGATGGTGCCCGCGCGCATCTGAAATGTCACATCACGCAACGCCCCCGCGCGCACGCCGCGCAACGCCAGCCGGACCGGGCCGGGCACACCGGGGGCGACGGTGGACTCCGCCATCTCGGCCCCCACCATCATCGCGGCCAGTGCCCGCCTGTCCGTATCGGCTGTGGCCACCTGCCCCACCACCCGGCCATGGCGCAGCACCACGCAAGTGTCGGCATGGCCCATCACCTCGTGCAATTTATGGCTGATGAAGATCACCGACAGGCCGCGCGCTGTGGCCAGACGCAGGGTGGCGAACAGCGCCTCGGCTTCTTGCGGCGTCAGCACCGCTGTGGGCTCGTCAAGGATCAGGATGCGGGCATCGCGGTAGAGCGCTTTCAGGATCTCCACCCGCTGCCGCTCGCCCACCGACAGATCGGCCACGCGGGCCACCGGGTCCACCGCCAGCCCGAAATCGCGGGCAAGCCCCTGCACCTTTGCCAAAGCCGTACCGCGCCCCCTGCCAAGGCTCCACAGGCTTTCGGTGCCAAGAATGATATTCTCCAACACCGTCAACTGATCGGCCAGCGCAAAATGCTGGTGCACCATCCCGATCCCTGCCGCCAAAGCGGCCTTTGGCTGACCCACAGGCAGCGGCTGACCAAATGCGGTCACCGACCCGTCATCCGCCAGATAATGCCCGAACAGGATGTTCATCAGCGTGGTTTTGCCCGCGCCGTTTTCGCCCAAAAGCGCCAGCACCTCGCCCCGGTGCAGGGTCAGGCTTATGGCATCATTCGCCACCAATGACCCAAATCGTTTGGTGATCCGGTCGAGGCGGAGAACAACCTCCGCCCCCTTGTCTTTGAAACTCACGACGATTTCGGCTCGCTGTCGTCAATCGCCACCGTAAAACTGCCGTCCATGATCGCTGCCTGCCGCGCCGCCACCATTTCCATCGCCGCCGCGGGCACCTTGCCCTCAAACGTGCCCAAGGGGGCCAGCGAACACCCACCCGCCTGCATGTAGCTGTAAACGCCGTAATTTTCGGCCGTAAAGGTGCCCGCTGCGACCGCAGCCACGGCAGCATCGAACGTCGGCTCGAAATGCCACAGCGCCGAAGCGACCACCGTTTCAGGATGATCGGCCTGCGTGTCGATCACATTGCCGATCGCCAGAACACCCTTTTCCGCCGCTGCATCCGCCACGCCGAACCGTTCGGCATACAGCATGTCGGCCCCGGACTCGATCATCGCAAAGGCGGTTTCCTTGGCCTTTGGCGGATCGAACCACGATCCGATGAAGGTGACCTGAAACTTCGCGTCGGCCCGCGTCTCGCGCACCCCGGCCATGAAGGCGTGCATCAGCCGGTTGACCTCGGGAATCGGGAAGCCACCAACCAGCCCGATATTGCCACTGGTGGTCATCGCGCCTGCGATGATGCCCGACAGATAGCTAGCATCCTGAATATAGTTGTCGAACACGGCCAGATTGGGATTGGCCGCCGCATCGGGCATGAAGGATGAGCCCATCAGGAACGCCACTTGCGGGTATTCGGCGGCCACTTCGCGCGCCTCGGCCTCGACCCCGAAAATCTCACCCACGATCAGTTTGACGCCGCTTTCGGCATATTCGCGCATCACGCGCGGATAATCGGTGTTGGCGACATTCTCGGTATAGACATAATCCACCACGCCCGCAGCCTTGGCAGCCTCGGCCGCCTGATGGATTCGGCCGGCCCACTGCTGTTCGACCGGCACAGTATAGATGCCCGCCACCTTCAGCGGTTCTTGCGCCAGCACGCCACGCGGCAGGAACGCAGCACCAAGACCCAACACTCCACCGCCCAGGATCATTCCCCGCCGCGACACACCCCGTTTGAACCCGATCATCTCTGTCTCCCCTGTTGGCTTTATTGTTTGACCATACGGTAAAACCCAATCCCGATTCGCCACAAGCAATCGTTGCAACCCAAAGCCGTGCCTGAAAAGCAGGCGTTTGCGCAGGTCGTCAGCGCCGTGATGCCGCAGGAGAGAGCAGCGTAGAAAGCGAGCCGCACGTCCGGCCGATGGCTTGCGCCAAATCGTGCAACGTGACCGGCTTGGTCAGCACCTCGGCAAAGCCGGCGGCACGATAGTCCCTCAGGTTGTGTTCCATCGCATGAGCCGTCACGGCCAGAATCGGCGGCAGATCCGTGCTGCGGGTGGTGCGCTGCAATTCGGCCAAGGCCGACAACCCGTCCTTGCGCGGCATCGAGATGTCCAGAAGCACCAGATCAAACCGCCCCGGCGCCCATTTCGCCAGCGCCTCATCACCGTCGCACACCAGCGTCACGGCAACCCCAAGCCGGTTCAGCATCGCGCGCATGATCAGCCGATTTGTCGGGTTATCCTCTGCCAACAGGGCGCGCAACCCTGTGAAATCCGGCAGGGTTGCGCTGGACTGCGCCGCCGCGCCGGGCGCGGCGGCGGCCGCGGGGTGAACGGGGGGCATCGGCAGCGGAACCGTAACAGTTGTTCCCTTGCCAAAAGCGCGTGTCAGGGCAATCTTGCCCTCCATAAGCGTCACAAGACGCCGCACAATCGGCAGGCCCAACCCGGTGCCACCAAACCGGCGGGTGATGGACCCATCGCCTTGGGTGAATTCGTCAAAGACCAACGCCGTCTGATCCTGGCTCATCCCGATGCCGGTGTCGGCCACCGCAATCACCAAATTGCCAGGGCGGGCGGGGTCTTGGCGGATCGTGACCGTCACCTCGCCCGCTTCGGTGAACTTCACCGCGTTCCCTACAAGGTTGTGCATCACCTGAAGCCACCTCTTGGCGTCACCCAAGCGCAGACAATCGGCCCCCGGCCCAAGGATCACAGCAAGCGCCACATCCTTGCGCCGTGCGGCAAGTCCGTGCACCGCCTCGACCCGCGATACCAGGTCTTTCGGGCACATCGGCGCAAGCTCCAGCGCCAGTTTGCCGCTTTCGATCTTGGCCAGATCCAGAATATCGTTTACCACCGACAACAGATGCGCGCCGGACTCGCGTATCGCGTCCAGCATGACGCGGTCGCGGGGGGCAAGCGCGGATTCGGACAGCAGCTCCGCCATCCCCAGCACACCGTTCAGCGGCGTGCGCAATTCGTGGCTCATGTTGGTCAGAAACTGCGATTTGGCCCGGTTGGCCGTTTCGGCCCGGTCCATCGCGGCGCGCAGATCATTCTCGTGGCGCGCGGCATCGGTCACATCGGCAATGGTGCACACCACCCGTGCGGTCATGCCCGGATCGGGCAGAACAGCGGCGTTGACCGACACAACCTTTTCCCGCCCATCCGCCATTTCAAGCCGCAGCCGCGCATCCCGGATCATGCGACCTGACGACAGGGCAACCCGGCACGGCATGTCATCAAACGGCAGGATCTGACCGTCCATGGACTTGATCCGCAGGATGGCCGGATCGCAGATCCGGTCCAGCAGGGCATCGCCGGGCAATTCAAATATGCTCTGGATCTCGCCATTGAAAAAGACGATCCGGGCATCCTCGTCCAATGCCAGGATTCCATTCCCCGATGTTTCCATCAGCGTTGCCAGAAAATCGCGCTCCGCTTCCAGATCTTCCTCAAGCTGCTTGCGGGCGCTGATATCGATGTGAACACCCGTGGTGGCGATCGGGCGTCCGGCGTCATCCCATGTTGTGACCTGACCGCGAGATGTGATCCAGACCCAGTGCCCGTCCTTGTGGCGCAGCCGCAGCTCATCCTGAAAATGATGTTCATTGTTGGCGAAGCGTTGCTCCATGTTCCGGCGCAGGCTGATCCAGTCATCAGGGTGCAGCAATCCCTGCCACACCGCATCGGTGATGATGCCCAACTCGTCGGGCAGGTAGCCCAGCATCTGCGCCCAGATCGCATTCACCTGACAAACCCCGGCCACCGCATCATGATGCCAGGTGCCCGCCTCGGCCCCGTGGATGATCTGCTCCAGCCGCTGTTCGGCTGCCTTGAGGGCAGAAACATCAACATGAACCCCCGACATCCGCACCGGCGTGCCGTCTGCATGGCGCAACGATACCGTGCCGCGCGACTGGACCCAGACCCAGTGTCCCGCCCGATGCCGCAGCCGGAACACCACGTCGAACAGATCGGCCTCTTTGCGTGCAACCTGCATCAGCTTTGCCATGGTGGGTTGCAGATCATGCGGGTGCAGCAGGGATTGCCATGTCATGATGGTAATGGGCGCCAGCTCGACACAGGTCCAGCCCAGCATCTGCGCCCAGCGCTCGTTGACCCGGTTCTCCCATGTCAGAAAGTCACATTCCCATGTGCCGGCCTGCGATCCGTCAATCACATGTGACAAGCGGCGCTGGCTGTCGGTTTCCGCCGTGACATCGATGCGCAACCCGACCCGCCCGCCGATCGGGGTCTGGTGATCCACCACCCGCACAACCCGACCGCTGCGGGTTTCGACCAGCTGATCCAGTAAAGGTTCGCGCCGCCTGCCCATCACATCGCGCACCACCTGTTCTGTTGCATCGGGCGGCACCACCCACAGATCGGCGGCAAGCCCGTGGCGCAGCAGATCCTCATACCGGATTCCGGGTGTCATGAAGGGCGCCAGATCGGGATAGATCTGAGCCATCTGGCTGTTGCTCATCACAATCCGGTCTTCGGCATCAAACAGCATGAAGCCATGCGGCAGCGCCTGAACGGCGGTTTGCAGTTCGGCCCGCGCCCGAACCGCCTCGTCCCGCACTGCCTGCATTTCGGCAAGATGCGCGCGCAATTCGCTGATATCCTCGACCATCAGCCAGACGATCTTTTGTCCGTCCCCTGCTGTCAGCGTCAGCCCTCGGCTGATTGCCGGAAAGCTGGACCCGTCAGGCCGGACGAAGTGTTGATCGAACGGGCCGAACCGTGCGCCTTCTTCCAGCACGTCTGCCGCCTGCCGGATGGTGGCGGCGTGATCCGACGCCAGAAATGCCGCGATCGGCACGCCGATCAGCGCCTCACGGGTCCAGTCGCCAAAACCAAGAAAAGCCGTGTTGGCCTCGATGATGGTGCCCGTGACCTGATCTATCAGCACCACGCCCACCGGCGACAGATCAAACAGTCGCCGCAACAAAAGGTCACGGCGGGCGATCTTGGCTTCGGCCTTGGTGCTGGCGATCTGCTGCTCTGCGGCGCGCTGGTGTGCGCGGTGCTGCGCCGCAACCACGCGCAAAACCGCACCAAGTGCCTGCCGGATCGGTTCCGCCAGCGTCGCAGGCACGCCATCCAGCCGCGCCCCGTCGCTGCTGACAGGGTCGGAGTCCGCATCCAAACCCGGCCCCGTCTGCCACGCCCTGCCGGTCAGGCTCAACCGCAACGCAGTGCCCGAAAGCCCGGCCATCCGGTCCAGACCGGCTTGCACCGCCGTCTCGAAAGGACCGTCATGCTCTGCCTCGGCCAGATCGGCCACAAAGTCCGAGATCGTGACAAGCCACGCCCCGGTATCGGTCAGGGCGCTCTGGATCCCACCTGTCGCGCCCATGTCGCATCCTCCGCCATATCACGCCTTCACGGCGCAGAATGGGTCAGCAACCTGCACAGCGCAAGGGTCTAGCGCTTGCCGTAATACAGCCCCACCACATGCTCTGCCTGCGCAAAGAACAGCCAGCGTTGCGCAAACGCCCCCATCAGATGCAAGGGCAGCGCGGCATAGGGGCCATACCTGCCGGGCAACAGCAGCATGGCCAGCAGCGGCAAGACCACGCCCAAGCCCAGCGCCAGCGCCCGCAATTTTGGCACATGGCGGCGGCCCACGACATGGATCATCTCGCGCAGCAGGTAGTTTCCGGCCGTGTGGGCCGGTTCAAACACCGTGACCTGCCCCAATCCGCCCAGCCCCGTGGCCGTGCCCATCGTGCTGCCCGCGCGGGCAAAGGCGCCATCGCCCACCCGCCAGTGCAGCATCATCACCCCGCCAACAGCGGCCAGCGCCAGAACGGACGGCCAGCGCAAGCCCGCCAGCAGACAGCCCCCGGCAAAGGCAAAGGCCACGAAAAGCACCGGCACGGTCCAGTGATGCCAGCGCGGCACGGCGCGGATCTGGGCATAGATCATGCCAGTGGCCACAACGGTCGCCACCGACAGCCCCGCCCCGATCCAGCCAAACCCGCGCGGCAGGCCAAGGCCCAGCCAATCCGACAGCGCCACCGGGGCCAGCGCCAGCAGCGCCAGGACCGCAAGGCACGCCTCGCGGCTCAGCCAGCTTGACCGCCACTGCGAAAACGCCCGCCACGCGCGGGCAGGGTTGCCAAGGTGAAACGCTGACGCCGCCAGCCCGATGATGGCCAGCGCAAAGCCCACCGCCCAATGCGCCAGTGCCGCGATGCCGCTGTAGTCATGCACGGTGGCCAACAGCGCCAGATAGCCAAAGCCCATGCCGGAAAAGACTGTGAAGATGATAACCGAAGGCGCTGGATTCATGGAAGTTTCCCCAACACCCGGTCCATCCATCCAGCAAAGCCCGTGGCCTTGATGTCCAGCAGCGGGGCCAGCAGGCTGGCCTGATCGGGCCGGTCTTTCTTGCGCGGGGGCAGATATTTGTTGGTGGGCTGTGTGCCCTGTTCTGGCATCAGGTCATAGCCGCCCCGCGCCGCGACCAACTGGCTGACCGCACTTGTCGGATCGGCCAGATCGCCAAAGTGCCGCGCGCCGGTCGGGCAGGTGCGCACACAGGCCGGTTCGCGGTCTGCCTCGGGCAGGTTCTCATTGTAGATCCGGTCCACGCACAGGGTGCATTTCTTCATCACGCCCGCATCCGCATCCATCTCGCGCGCGCCATACGGGCAGGCCCAGGCGCACAACCCACAGCCGATGCAGGCATCCTCGTTCACCAGCACGATGCCATCTTCCACCCGCTTGTAGCTGGCCCCGGTCGGGCAGACCGTCACACAAGGCGCATCGGCGCAATGCAGGCAGGATCTGGGAAAGTTCACGATCATCGGCGCGGCCTGTTCGGGCTGCACCGCATAGCTGTGAACCCAGTTGAGGAAGGTGCCCGAAGGCTCTGATCCATAAGGGTTTTGATCCGACAAGGGCACGCCATAGCCCTGATCGTTCCAGCCCTTGCAAGCCGTCACGCAGGCCTGACAGCCCACGCAGGTATCCAGATCGATCACCAGCCCCAAGGCGCGGTCGGTCTTTCCCGGCAAACAGGTCATCGCGTGCCCCCTTGCGGCACCACACGCGGGATGGGGCCAAAGACGGGCAGGCTTTCGCCCCCCGCCGGGGCCTCGGCCCGCTCGATCCGCACCCGCAAATCAAACCAAGCCGCCTGCCCCGTCACCGGGTCGGAGTTGGAATAGCGCATGCCGTCGCCCTTTGCGGGCAGCAATTCGGAAATCAGGTGGTTCAGCAAAAACCCCTGCCGCGCCTCCGTCGCGCCGTCATCCAACGCCCAGGCCCCCTTGCGCTTGCCGATCGCATTCCACGTCCAGACCGTATTCTCATTCAGCGCGGCCATATGCACCACCGGCACTGTGATCTGCCCCGTGGGCGAGGTCACGCGCGCCCAATCGCCTTCGGCAAACCCGTGCTGCTGCCAAATCTTCGTGGGCACAAACAACGGGTTGTGCCCCCTTATCTGGCGCAACCACGCGTTTTGGCTGCCCCAGCTGTGATACATGTCCATCGGGCGTTGCGTCAGCGCATGCACGGTAAAGCCGAACGGCTCTGCCGCATCGCCAAAAGGTTCATACCAGACCGGCAGCGGGTCCATCGCCAGTTTCAGCCGGTCGCGCAGATGGTCGGGCGGCTGCACCGCGCCGTGGCCTTCGGCGGCAAGCTGAAAGCGGCGCATCGGTTCGGACCAGATGTTGAACAGATAGGGCTGCGGGCTGTCGTAGATGCCGACCTGCACGGCCCAATCCTGATAAGCGGCGTTCCACGGCTTGAAAAATGCAGCTTTTTCAGGCACATGCGCCTGATAGAACCCGCCGTTTTCGATGTAGCGTGCCATCTGGTCGGGGTTGGGCGCGCCGCGCCCCTCGCCATCCCCATTACCGCGAAAGCCCATCAGCGGCCCCACGCCGGGGCGGCGCTGGTGGGTCACGATGTAATCGGCGTAATCGCGGAACTTCGGGCCGCCATCGTCATTCACCATCCCCGGCAGGCCCAGCCGTGCCCCCAGATCCAGCAACACAGACTGGAACCCGCGCACATCACGATCCGGCGCCACCACCGGCCAGCGGATCGCGTCGCCCGCCGCGTCCGGCTCCGACACGGGCCGGTCGAGCATGCTGATGCAATCGTGCCGTTCCAGATAGGTGGTGTCGGGCAGGATCAGATCGGCATAGGCCACCATTTCCGACGCATAGGCATCGGAATAGATGATGCGCGGGATCACGTAATCGTCGCCTTCCTTGGCGGTCAGCATCTCCATCACGGCGGCGGTGTTCATCGAGGAATTCCACGCCATATTCGCCATGTAAAGGAACAGCGTATCAATGCGGTAGGGGTCGCCGGCATGCGCGTTTGGGATCACCATATGCATCAAGCCATGGGCCGAGAACGGATTTTCCCACGAAAACGCCTTGTCGATCCGCGCAGCAGAGCCATCGGGGCCCAGCGCCAGTTGCTCCGGCCCGCGCACATAGCCCAGGTGCGGGCCGGTCAGCGGCTTGCCGGGCGTGGTCACGAAATGCGGGGTGGGATGCGCCTCCATCGGTTTGGGGTATGGCGGCTTCATCCGCCAGCTTCCGGGGGTTTCCACCGCGCCCAAAAGGATCTGGAGCAGATGCAGCGCACGCGCGGTCTGAAAGCCGTTGGAATGGGCAGAGATGCCGCGCATGGCGTGGAAACTGACCGGGCGGCCGATCATCACCTCGTGCGCGTCGCCCCGGAAATCGACCCAAGGCTGCGCGATTTCAATGGCTTGGTTGAACGCCACATCGGCCAATTCCGCCGCCAACTGCCGGATGTGCAGGGCGCTGACCCCGCAACGCGCCGCGACCGCCTCGGGCGCATAATCCGGCGACAGATAGCGCTCTGCCATGTGCTGAAACACCGTGCGATGCCCCTGCCAGCTTGCCCCCAGATCGGGCTGCACGCCCTTTGCCTCCCACGGCGCGGGCATCTGCGTGCGCCGGTCGATCACAAAGGGCTGGGCTTCAGCGTTGCGCACGAACAGGCCCTTATCGGGGCCTGCCGTTTCGTTGATGAGGTAAGCCGCGTTGGTGAAGCGCGCAAGGTAATCCAGATCCACCTTGCCCGCCTCCAGCAGACAATGGATCAGCGACAGGATCAAAAGCCCATCGGTGCCCGGCGTGATGCCGATCCAGTCGTCGGCAACGGCGTTGTAGCCGGTGCGGATCGGGTTGACCCCGATCACCCGCGCGCCGCGCGCCTTCATCTTGCCGATGCCGATCTTGATCGGGTTGCTGTCGTGGTCTTCGGCCACGCCGAACAGCACGAACAGCTTGCTGCGCTCCCAATCCGGCGCGCCGAATTCCCAGAACGCACCGCCGAGGGTGTAGATGCCCGCCGCCGCCATGTTCACCGAGCAAAAGCCGCCATGCGCCGCGTAATTCGGCGTGCCGAACGCTTGCGCCCACCAGCCGGTGAAGGATTGCGATTGATCCCGCCCGGTGAAAAACGCCAGTTTCTCCGGCGCGGTTTCCCGCAGGGGGCGCATCCAGTCCACCGCCGTTTGCAGCGCCTCCTCCCATGTGATCGGCTCGAACGCGCCAGACCCGCGCGGGCCGACCCGGCGCAGGGGCGTACGCAACCGGCTGGGCGCGGTCACCTGCATGATGCCCGATGCCCCTTTGGCACAGAGCACGCCCTTGTTGATCGGATGGTCGCGGTTGCCTTCGATATAGCTGACCTTGCCGCTGTTCAGATGCACGTTGATGCCGCAACGGCAGGCGCACATGTAGCAGGTGGTTTTGCGAACCTCGTCAGAGACATGCGGTGATGTGTCCACACGCGGCTGGTTCATTGTGGTCCCTCCCGACCCATGATTGCGGCGACTTCTATGGCAATCTGGCGCTCCTCGTCGGCGGGAACTTTCCAGATTGCGACGCGTGATGTCGCGGCATGCAGGCGCTGTTCGCCGCGCCCGTTCGCCTCACCGTCAAGGACCGCCCCCAGAAAGGCAAGCTGGTTCACGATTTTGGACCGGGTGATCCCGTCATTTTCACCGATCCCGCCAGTAAAGGTGATCGCATCCACGCCCCCCATCGCCGCGCAAAGCGATGCGCCGTGTCTGGCCGCCCAGTAGCAGAAATGGTCTATGGCAAAGATCGCCTCGTCTGTTCCTGCCGCCTGCAGCGTGCGCATGTCATTGCTGCCACCAAGGGCTTTCAACCCCGAGTCCCGGTTCAACAGGCGATGGGCGGCATCGACCCCATGCCGCGATGCCAGATCCAGCACCACGGCCGGGTCAAGCGATCCCGGCCTTGTGCCCATCGTCAGACCGTCAAGGGGCGAAAACCCCATGCTAGAGGCCACCGAACGTCCTTCAAGGATCGCACAGGCCGATGAACCATTGCCCAAATGAAACGAAAGCAGCCGTTTTGGAAGGCCATTATAGCCTGTTTCTTGCAATTTTCGAACAATTGCTGAGTATGATAACCCGTGAAACCCAAACCGCCGCAGCCCCCGCGACCGCTCGGCAAGCGGCAGGGCATAGGCGGTCGCCACCTCTGGGTTGGTGGCATGGAACGCGGTGTCGAACGCCGCATATTGCGGCATCTCGGGCCGGAGTCGCGCCAGTGCACGGATACCTGCCAAGGCGGGCGGGTTGTGCAAAGGCGCCAGCCCGGCGCAGGCATTCACCTCAGCCTCGATTTCCGGTGTGATCCGGCAAGTTTGCGTCAGCCGCGCCCCGCCATGCACCACCCGGTGCGCCGCCGCATGCAGCCGGGCGGCAGGCACCGCCAGCCGTTCCAACCCCAACGCAAGCGCCGCGGCATGGTCGGCAGGGCCGCCGCTGCCAATCGCCTCGACCTGGGCCTGAGCGTAAAGGTCGGTGCCGTCAAATACCGCCAGTTTGACCGAAGACGACCCCGAATTGATCACCAGAAGCATCTAACCACCGCTTTCAAAAACCCCCACCCGACAGATCCGCCACAAATCGACTGGCAAATCGCCAAGCCTTCTGCGGCTTGGTCCAAACATGGCATCGCGCACCCAGCCTTACCCCAACCAACGCAAAGGGCAAACCTAAGCCATGCGCGGGGAAAGGCCGCGCGCCCCCGAAGCTGCATGCCATGCCTAGCGCCCTGTTGCGCGGTTCACCCAATATGCCAGCCGGGAAGGTGGACCGCCCCGTGCCTCGGCCCGGTCTGCGATTGCATAGGCGGCATAGGTGCCGCGCAGACCAAGCCAGCGCAGGGGTTCGCGTTCCCATTTCCGGGGGGCGCGGTTGACCCATGGCAGACGGGTGAGAGGATCATCGGTGCCAAGTGTCAGGGCGGCAAGGGTGCGCCCGGCAAGGTTGGCCGTGGCCACACCCACCCCGACATAACCGCCGGCATGGCCGATGCGGGTAGCCGGGTCAAAGGCGACCCCGGCGCACCAGTCACGCGGAACACCAAGCACGCCGCACCACGCGTGCTCGATCCTTGCCGTTCGGGTGGCGGGAAACAGGTGGTGCAGTCGGGCAGTCAGGGCCTTGATTGTGGCCGCATCCGGATGTCCCCCGACATCGATGCGGGAACCGAAGCGATAGGGTGTGCCGCGACCGCCCAAGACGATGCGGCCATCGGGGGTGCGCTGGCAATAGCAATAGCTGTGCGCAAAATCCCCTATAATTTCGTGACCTTGCCAGCCGATGTTGCGCCATGTGTCCGCGGACAGAGGCTCGGTGATGATCTGGGCCGAATTCAGCGGCAACAGATCGCGCCGATGGCCGGGCAGTGTCGCCGTGAACCCTTCGGTGCAGCGCAGGATGGTTTCGGCGCTGACACGGCCATGGGGGGTGGTAACCAGACCGGGTGCAATGGCCGTCACCCGCGTGCCCTCGACGATGCGGATACCAAGGCTTTCGGCGGCGCGGGCAAGGCCGGCGATCAGCTTGGCGGGCTGGATCCGGGCCACGCCAGAAATGGCCATTGCGCCGACAGCGCCCGCCATCGTGATGCGTTGGGCCGTTTGATCGGTGGACAACAGGCGCAGGCGGTCGGCTTCCCCCCAGTCGCTGCGGAGCCGATACTCGGCTTGCAGGCGGTGCCACTGTGCGGCATTTGTGGCGACAAGCAGTTCATCAGTCGGCACGATCTCGGCGTCGATCCCAAGCGCGCGGCATTGGGCCATGATCTCGGCCACCGTGCCATTCATCGCGCTGACCATGGCGCGCACGGCAGCCGCACTGCCAGAGGCGGCGTAGCGGGCGTGTGACCATGCAAACCCACCCGTCAGCCAGCCACCATTGCGGCCAGAGGCGCCAAAGCCCGCAAATTCAGCCTCGACGATCAGGATGTCCAGCGCAGGGTCAGCGGCCTTCAGTGACAGTGCGCTCCACAATCCTGTGTAGCCCGCACCGATGATGCAGACAGCGGCGACGGTGTCGCCCGACAGGGGCGCGCGCCGTGGCAAAAGGCCGGTCTGCTGCCACCAGAACGACGGGCCGCCTGTGGATGGGGATGCGATCATGCAGACATCCTGCCCTGCCGCGCGCGACGGCACAAGCCGTGCGGGCGGGGCTTGCCGGGGCCGCGTGCTGTTCCTGGCAGGGCGGACCATCGGAGCCGCCACCGGCAATGGCCCGCGCCGCGCCCGATCAGGGCCTTTGTTGAAATGTCTGACCAAAGGTCAAATGGGCCATATCCCGCACCTGACAGTTGCCAAATCAGGGACTTGAACCCCGGCAGTGATCTGGGGCACGCTGATGCGATAAAATATGGTCGCCGGGGGGCTGGCCATGGTCGGCCTATTTGAAGGTTTGCGAAACGATGAGCCCGGTCATCAGACGATTGCGCGGAGACGGGCTTTTGACCCGCGTGATGCGCAGTTCGGCGTGGACCGGGTTGGGCTATGGTGGCTCTCAGGCGTTGCGGCTGGCGTCTAACCTGATGCTGACCCGATTGTTGTTTCCAGAAGCCTTCGGGCTGATGGCTTTGGTGTCGGTGTTCATCATCGGGCTGACCATGTTTTCGGATGTGGGCACGCATCCTTCGATCTTGCAGCACAAGCGCGGCGATGATCCGGAGTTCCTGAACACGGCCTTTACCATTCAGGTCACCCGAGGCGTTGTGCTGTGGCTGATGTCTTGCGCCATCGCCTATCCGGCATCGCTGTTTTACAGCCAGCCCGATCTTGCGCTGCTTCTGCCGGTGGCGGGGATTACGCTGATGATCCAGGGGCTTGAACCCACGCGGGTGGACACGGCGGCGCGGCATCTGAGGTTGGGGCGGCTGACGGCGCTGGATCTGATCTCACAGGTCATCGGCATTGTCTGCATGGTTGTTCTGGCGTGGCTGACGCAATCGATCTGGGCGCTGGTCGCGGGCTGGATCGTCTCATCGGGCGCGCGGCTGATTCTTGTGACCTGCATGTTGGACGGTCGAAAAAGCCGTCCCGGATGGGAGCCCGCGGCGGCGCGCGACCTGATGCATTTTGGTTTCTGGCTGTTTTTGTCCACCGCCTTTGGTTTCATGGTGGCGCAAGGCGACAAGGCGATCTTGGGCAAGTATCTGACGCTGGAGCAGTTGGGGATATACAACATCGGCTTTTTCCTTGCCTCGTTTCCGATGATGTTGGGCCAGACGATCGGAGGACGCATCCTGATTCCGCTGTATCGTGAACGCCCCCCCGGCGCGTCGGACACGAATTTTGCCCAATTGCGCCAGATGCGCTTTGCCCTGTCAGGATCGATTTTCGTGCTGCTGTCGGTGATGGCCTTCGGCGGAGAATGGATCGTCGATCTGTTGTATGATGCCCGCTATTCTGCGGCAGGCGCGGTTCTGGTGCTGATTGCCGTTGTGCAGATTCCGTCGGTGATCGGCATGACCTATGACCAATCCGCACTGGCGGCAGGCGACAGCCGCAATTTTTTCCTGCTGACCGCCGCGCGGGCTGTGTTTCTGGTGACTGGCATGATCCTTGGGGCAGAGTGGCTGGGGCTGGTGGGGGCACTGGTCGGGCAGGCATTGGCAGCGATCGCGGTTTATCCGCTGCTGATCTGGCTGGCGCATCGCCACCGCGCCTGGGATCCGCTGCATGACATTCTTTTTGCCGGGTTGGGCTTGCTGATCGCGGTCAGTGCGATCAGTCTGGACAGCGGGCCGATTGCCGCGCTGTTGACCCTGTTCGCAAAGGCATCACCATGACCCTGAACAGCCTCAACGCACCGCAGACAGCCGTGGTTGAGCACGCGCTGACCCCTTTGCAGCTTGGGATGGTTTATGAAAGCACCCTTGCCGGGCAGCCTTGGGTCAACCTGGAACAGGTGGTCGTGCATCTGGACGACGAAGACGTTGACCCGGACGCGCTGCGCACCGCATGGGGGGTGGTCGCCGCGCGTCACGACGCGTTGCGCCTGTCGATCCTGTGGCGCAAGCGGGTGGTGCCGGTGCAGGTTCTTCGGGACCGGATTGACGTGTCGCTGACGCACGAAGACTGGGCCGGCCTGCCCAGGCGCCGCACCGACAGCATGCTGGAGCAGTTTCTGGAAGCCGACCGTGAACAGGGGGTTGACCTGGAGTCGGCGCCGGGGTGGCGTGTCATGCTGGCACGCCTGGGTCCACGCCGGGCGGTCATGGTCTGGACCGTGCATCACGCCATGATCGACGGCCGCAGCATGGCCATCGTGCTGGACGAAGTGTTCGCCGCACTGAAGGGGGCGCCCCTGCCCCCCGCGCCGCAGGTGGGATTTCTGGATTATGCCAGTGGACTTGCCGCGCGGTCCACGACAGCCGCGCAAGCGTATTTCCGGGCCTATCTGGATGGGTTTGACCGGCCAAATCCTCTGACCGATGAAACCTCGGACGCAGCCCCGGCGCGCAAGCGGCAGCTGCAACGCCAGCTTGACGCCGCACTGACCGAGGCGCTGACCGACCGTGCCGAAGCGGCGGGGGCCACGCTGGCCACCGTGGTTCAGGCGGCTTGGGGCATGGTGGTTGCGCGCTGGACCGGGCGACGGCGGGCGGTGTTTGGCGCGACGCGGGCGGGGCGGCACATCGTGCCGGGCACCGAAGGCAGCGTGGGCTGCATGATCAATACCCTGCCGATGGCGGTGCAGATCAGCCCGCCCCGCCCCGCCGATGCGTTTTTATCGGATCTGCGCCGGGATGCGGTGACCGTGCGCGCGCATGAACATGCCGCCTTGACGGATATTCGTCGCTGGTGTGGTCTGCCCGGCACAGTGTCGATGTTCGAGTCGATGGTGATGTTCGAACGCACCACCCTGAACGAAACCATGCGGCGCAAGGGGCCGGACTGGTCCACGCGCCGGGTTGACCTGCGCGAAGAAGGCGCGCTGCCGCTGACGCTGGCCGCCTATGGCGGCACGGAACTGTTGTTGGTGCTGGAACATGACCCGTTGGCCGTGAACGAAAGCAAGGCCAAGGCGATGCTGGCGCATATGGTCGAGCTCTTGGCCTCGATCGCCAAGGCCGGCACCAAGACCCCGCTGAACCAACTGACGATGCTGCCGCGGTCGGAGGAGGCTGCGCTGATCTCGCTGGGTCGTCCGGATCAGCGGTTGGCACAGGCCGACCCGTGCATCACGTTGCGGTTTTCCGATACGGTCGCCCTGCGCCAGAACGCCTCTGCGCTGCGCATGGTGGGCCAGCATGACGTGCTGGATTACATCGCGCTGGAGGATAAATCGGGGGATCTGGCCGGGCGGCTGGTGCGGGCCGGGGCCGGTCCGGGGCACATTGTGGCCATCTGCCTGCCGCGCGGGCCGGAATTCATCATCGCCATGCTGGCCGTGATGCGGGCGGGTGCCGCGTTCCTGCCGCTGGACCCATCCTATCCCGAGCCGGTGATCGCCCACATGCTGCACGATAGCGGCGCGCGGCTGATGGTCGTCCTGCCGGGTCAGGATGCGCCCGAAGGCGTGCAGCGCATCGCGCCCGAAGCGCAGGACGGGGCAGAGCCGGTTGCCGCGCCCGATTTTCTGCCGCCCGATCCCGATCGGCTTGCCTATGTGATCTACACCTCCGGCTCCACCGGGGTGCCAAAGGGCGTCAAGGTGCCGATGCGCGCGCTGTCAGCCCATGCCAGTGCCATCATTGCGGCCTACGGCCTTGGGCAATCGGACCGGGTGCTGCAATTTGCCAGCCTGTCGTTCGATGTGTCGATCGAGGAAATCATCCCGACCCTGCTGGCAGGGGCAAAACTGATCCTGCGCAATGATGCCATGGCGACATCTGTTGGCCTATTTCTGGAAGAAGTCACCCGGCGCGATGTCACCGTGCTGAACCTGCCCACCGCGTTCTGGCATGTGCTGGTGGACGAGATGGCGCGCGACGGGTTGCAGTTTCCGCCATCTGTACGGTTGGTGATCGTGGGCGGCGAACAGATCAGCCCGCGTGCGCTGGCCACATGGCAACGGATCGCGCCCCACCCGCGCTGGCTGAACGGGTATGGCCCGACCGAGACCACCATCACCTGCACGCTGCACGAACCCGGCCCGCTGGTGGCGGGCGAGGACATTCCGATCGGCCGCCCCACAGCGCACGCCCGCGCCTATGTGTTGGCGGCCGATGGCTCGCTTGCGCCGCCGGGGGCGGTGGGGGAGTTGTGGATCGGCGGGGCGGCGGTCAGCGATGGCTATATCGGGCACGAGGCGCAAAGCGCCGAAGCCTTCCGCCCGGACCCGTTTCACGGCGAGGGGCGGATGTACCGCACCGGCGACATGGCCCGCTGGCGGCCCGACGGGGTGCTGGCGTTTCTTGGGCGGCGGGATCGTCAGGTCAAGCTGCGCGGCTTTCGCATCGACCTGCGCCATGTTGAACGCGTGCTGGAACGCGAGGACAGCGTGGGCCGCGCGCTTGCACATGTGACAGGGGCGGGCACGCCGACGGCGCGACTGGTGGTCTGGGTCGCCGCAGCCGATGGCCAGCCGCTGCCCGATGCCCACGCCCTGCGCGCCAGCGTGTCCGAACATCTGCCACCCCATATGGTGCCCGCAATCGTGCCGGTCGCCAGTTTCCCGCGCACGCCCGGCGGCAAGATCGACTTGGCCGCCCTTCCCGCGCCAGAGATGGCCCCCACGGCCGATGTGGCCCCGATCGACGATGCCGTGACGCGCCAGATCGCGGATCTGATGGCGCAGACGCTGGGGCTGGAGGCGGTCGGGCCGGATGATGATTTCCACGATCTTGGCGGCCATTCGCTGCTGGCGGTGCAACTGATCGGGCGGATCGAGGCCGCTTTGGGCCATCGGCTGGGCGTGGCCGACCTGCACCGCCGCCCCACGCCGCGCGCGCTGGCGCGGGCCTTGGCGGCAGCGCAGTCGGGGCCGCGCTACCTGATCCCGATCCAGCCGCGCGGCAGCAGACCGCCGTTGTTTGGCGTGCATGTGCTGGGCCGCAACGAAGAATACATCCGTCCCCTGGCCGAGGCGCTGGGACCGGATCAGCCGGTGTTCGGGCTGACTGTGGGCTTGCCATCACAGGATTCACCGATCGGGGTGCAGGAAACCGCCAGCGCCTATGCCGAAGAAATCACGAAGGCGTTTCCGCACGGGCCGATCAGCCTGGCCGCCGTGTCGCTGGCCAGCTACGTTGCCTATGAACTGGCGCAGCAACTGATCCGTGCCGGGCGCGATGTGCGGGTGATTGCGATGTTCGACAGCTCCGGCCCGGGCGGGCGGACACGGCTTTCGGGCTGGGCACGGCTGGGCGTGCATCTGCGCCAGCTGGCACGGCGCGGCCCGTCGCATGTCGCATGGATCGTCAGGAACCGCTGGGCCGATCTGGTCTACCGCGCCAACAAGCTGCGCATGCGGCTGCAGCCCGGCACCGCCGACCCGATGGCGGTGGATAGGTTCATGATGGCGGCAGAGCTGGCGGTACAGTCCTACGAGGTCAAGCCGATCATGCGCCCCCTGACCATCTTCCGGGCCGAGGCAAATATCTCTGACAGCCCGCAAAGCGCGCATCACGGCCTCGGCTGGGCCCCGGTGGCGGCGGCGGGGTTCGAGGTGATTGATGTGCCGGGCGACCATCTGTCGATCTTGCAGCCCCCCAATGTGACCGTGCTGGCGCATCACCTGTCGCGGCTGATGGCGGATTTGCCCGAGGGCTGACGGTCCACGGTTGCAGTCGCGCGGCCTGCGCGGCATGGTCCGTTGGCATGGCAGGGGGGATCGGCGGATGGCGACACAGATCGGACAGATTGACGGACAGGCCGTGTACGCGGTGACACTTGGGGCAGGTTCTGCGGGGGCGGGCTCTGGCCCTCGGGCGCGGGTGATCACCTATGGTGCGCGGCTGGCAGAATTATGGGTGCCGGACCGGGCGGGTGTGCTGGCAGATATCGTTCTGGGGCACACGGATGCGGCGGGATATGCGGCAGGCAAGGGCTATCTGGGGGCGACCTGCGGGCGCTATTCCAACCGTATCGCGGGGGCGCGCTTCACCCTTGACGGGCGCGAGGTGCATCTGGATGCGAACGAGGGCGCAAAGCATCTGCACGGGGGAAGCGCGGGCTTTGACCGCAAGATCTGGCAGATCGCCGCATGCGATGACCGTTCGGTCACGCTGACGGCGGTGTCGGCGGATGGCGAGATGGGGTATCCGGGGCATCTGGCGTTGCAGGTGCGTTATTGGCTGGATGATGCCGACCGGCTGTGGATCGCGATGGAGGCGGAAACGGATGCGCCGACGGTGGTGAACATGGTCAACCACAGCTATTTCAACATGGCGGGGCATGGGTCGGTGATGGGCCAGCATCTGCGGCTGGGGGCCACGCATTACACGCCCGTCGGGCCGGATCTGATCCCCACCGGCGAGGTGCTGTCGGTGGCGGGAACGGCGTTTGATTTCCGACAGTTGCGCGAGATCGGGGCGGATCTGCCCGGCGCGGCAGGGTTTGACCACAACCTGTGCCTGACCGGGCCCTTGCAGCCGCGCGGGGCGGAGGCCATGCGGTTTTGCGCCGAAGCGGTCGATCCGGCCTCGGGGCGGCGGATGGAGGTCTGGACCACCGAGCCGGGGGTGCAGCTTTACACCGGGGCGCATCTGGGGGATGCGATGGGCAAGGGGGGGGTGCCGATTGCGCCCTTCACCGGCTTTACGTTGGAAACCCAGCGCTTTCCCGACAGCCCGAACCAGCCGCAATTTCCGTCCGCCCGGCTGGCGCCGGGGCAGAGGTATCGGCATCTGATGGCCTTTGAGTTCACGCCTGCGGCGGGGTGATGGTTCGGCGGCCGTCGAAACGATGGCACCTTTGGCGGGCGGCGGGGTGCGCAGCGGTGGGTGAACCCTCGCGTTCCGCGAGGAACCACCCACCCTACGGGCTGCGGGGGGCCGGTGGCGTGGGCGGACAGCTATGGCCGGCGCACCGGTGGGTGAACCCTCGCGTTCCGCGAGGAACCACCCACCCTACGGGGAGAGCCGATGGGCGAGGCGGCGTATGGAGAAAAAAGGGGGCAGCGTTGCGACGGCGGGGAGACCTGACCTATGGCTTTCCGGCGAAGTGGTGCAGCGCAGCCACCGCGCAGGAGGCCAGCCGCGCCACCGGGCTGTCTGACCGCGAATTGAGGATCACCGGCACACGTGCGCCCAGCACCAGCCCAGCGCCTTCGGCATGGCTGATATAGGCCAGTTGCTTGGCCAGCATGTTGCCCGCGTCAATCCCCGGCACCACCAGGATATTGGCCCGCCCCGCCACACCCCCGGTCAGCCCCTTGGTGCGGGCGGCGGCCATGTCCACAGCGTTGTCCATCGCCAGCGGACCCTCGACCAGCCCACCCTTGATCTGGCCACGTTCGGCCATTTTCGACAGCAGGGCCGCGTCGATGGAGGACTGGATCGCGGGATTGATGGTTTCCACCGCCGAGAGCACGCCCACGCGCGGGTCGATCCCCAACGACAGCGCAAGGTCGATGGCGTTCTGAATGATGTCGACCTTGGTCATCAGGTCGGGGGCGATGTTGATGGCGGCGTCGGTGACCATCACCGGCTCGGGCAGGCCCGGCACATCCATCAGGAACACATGGGTGAACTTGCGCCCCACCCGCAGGCCCCGGTCGCGGTCGATCATCGGGCGCAACAGGTCATCGGTGTGCAGATGGCCCTTCATCACCGCCAGCGCGCGCCCGTCATGCACCAACTGGCAGGCCATGCCGGCGGCGGCCACGTCATCGCCGGTCACATCCATGACCTCGACGCCCGACAGATCCGCGCCAATGGCTTTCGCGGTTGCGTGGATGGCGGCAGCGTGACCCACAAGGATCGGCGTGATGATGCCTTGCGCCGCGGCGAGCAGGGCGCCGCCCAAGGAATTGGCATCATCGGGGCAGACCACGGCAGTGGGCAGCGCAGGCAAGGGCCGTGCGCGGGCGATCAGCGCATCAAAGTGGCGGTGGCGCTGCACGATGAGGCCGGGGATATGCTGGTTGTCCCGGTCGAACTTGACCAACGGGGCCTGCACGGTGGCCTCGCCGCTCAGGATCAGGGCGGCATCAGAGGGGCGGGTCACGTCGGTCTTCAGGCGGATCGTGCCACCGGCCAGCTTGTCCAGCACGGTCACCCGGCACAACAGCTCATCCCCGGCATGGGCCACGGCGTGAAACGTCAGGGTTTGGGCGTGCAGCCGCGTGCCCGGTCCCGGAAGGTGCGTGCCAAGAACGGCAGAGACCAAGGACGCAATGAACATGCCCGCCGCCATCTGTTCGGGGCGGCCATCGCCATCCAGATCGCCGTTGGGCAGGTTCATCGGGTTGTAATTGCCTGATGATGCGGCAAAAACATAAAGATCATCGGGCGTGATCAGGCGGCGCAGCTCTGCCGTGTCGCCAATGTGCAGTTCGTCAAAGGTTCGGTTGACCAAGCGCATCGGAGTGTCCTTGCCGGTAAAGGGGGTGGCGGTTGCCTGCCATCCCTTGCGCCTTGCGGCAAGGGGGTTCCCCCGCAAGCCGTGGCCTGCGGGGGGCGTTTGTTTACGCCAGATCGAAACGGTCGGCGTTCATGACCTTGACCCATGCGGCGATGAAATCGCGCACGAATTTCCCGGCGTTGTCATCCTGGGCATAAACCTCGGCATAGGCGCGCAGGATCGAGTTCGATCCGAACACCAGATCGGCACGGGTGGCGGTGAACTTTACCTCACCCGTCGCGCGGTCGGTGATGTGATAGAGGTTGCTGCCCGCCGGTTTCCATTTCCACGCCATATCGGTCAGGTGGACAAAGAAATCGGCGGTCAGCGCCCCCACCCGGTCGGTGAACACGCCATGCGCCGTGCCGCCATGGTTGGTACCGATCACCCGCATCCCGCCGACAAGGCAGGTCATTTCCGCCGCTGTCAGACCCATGAGTTGCGCGCGGTCCAGCAGCAGCTCTTCCGGGCTGACCACATAATCCTTTTTCTGCCAGTTTCGGAAGCCATCGGCCACCGGCTCCAGCACGTCAAAGGACGCGGCATCGGTCTGGTCCGCCGTCGCGTCGCCACGACCGGGGGTGAAGGGCACCGCGACGTCAAAGCCAGCGGCTTTCGCGGCCTGCTCCACGCCGTAAGACCCTGCCAGCACGATCACATCGGCCAGACTTGCGCCTGATGACGCCGCAATCGGTTCCAGCACCGACAGCACCTGCGCAAGGCGGGCGGGCTCGTTGCCTTCCCAATCCTTTTGCGGCGCCAGACGGATGCGCGCACCATTGGCCCCGCCGCGCATGTCCGATCCGCGATAGGTGCGGGCGGCATCCCAGGCGGTGGCCACCATGTCGGAGACCGACAGGCCCGACGCGGCGATGGCAGCCTTGACTGCGGCAACGTCATACCCCGTGTTGCCTGCGGGCACCGGGTCTTGCCAGATCAGATCCTCTTGCGGCGCATCCGGCCCGATGTAGCGGGTGCGCGGGCCCAGATCGCGGTGGGTCAGCTTGAACCACGCGCGGGCGAACACGTCGGAGAAATAGGCGTGATCCCCGGCAAAACGCTCGCAGATTGCGCGGTAGATCGGATCGACCTTCATCGCCATGTCGGCATCGGTCATGATCGGCATGACGCGGATCGACGGGTCTTCCACATCCACCGGCATGTCTTCTTCGCGGATATTGACGGGCATCCATTGGTTGGCGCCTGCGGGCGACTTTTTCAGCTCCCACTCATAGCCGAACAGCAGGTCGAAATAGCCGTTGTCCCATTTCGTCGGATGCGTGGTCCACGCGCCTTCGATGCCGCTGGTGACGGTGTTGCGACCCACCGAACGGGTGCCGTGATTCATCCAGCCAAAGCCACCTTCGGCAATGTCTGCGCCTTCGGGGGCGGCTTGCAACGCGCCCGCGTCGCCGTTGCCGTGGGTCTTGCCGACGGTATGGCCGCCTGCGGTCAGCGCGGCGGTTTCCTCGTCATCCATCGCCATGCGGGCAAAGGTTTCGCGCACATGCAAAGCGGTCAGCGCCGGATCGGGCTGGCCGTTCACACCTTCGGGGTTCACATAGATCAGGCCCATCTGCACGGCGGCGAGCGGGTTTTCCATGGTGGCGGGGTTTTTGATGTCGTCGTAACGGTTATCGGACGGTGCCAGCCATTCCTTTTCCGCGCCCCAGTAGATGTCTTTCTCGGGGTGCCACACGTCTTCGCGGCCAAAGCTGAAGCCATAGGTTTTCAGCCCCATCGACTCATACGCAATGGTGCCAGACAGAATGATCAGATCGGCCCAAGAAACGCGATTGCCGTATTTCTTCTTCAGCGGCCACAGCAGGCGGCGGGCCTTGTCAAGGTTGGCATTGTCAGGCCAGGAATTCAGCGGCGCAAAACGGATGGTGCCGGTGCCGCCACCGCCCCGGCCATCGGCCAGACGGTAGGTGCCCGCCGAATGCCACGCCAGCCGGATCATCAACCCGCCGTAATGGCCCCAGTCAGCCGGCCACCAGTCCTGACTGTCTGTCAGCAGGGTGTGCATGTCGGCTTTCAGCGCCGCCACGTCCAGTTTCTTGACCTCTTCGCGGTAGTCAAAGCCCTTCAGCGGGTTCGATTTGGTGTCATGCTGGTGCAGGATGTCCAGGTTGAGCGATTTTGGCCACCACTCCATCACGGTGGTCGCCTTGTTGGTCACCGAACCGTGCATCACCGGGCATTTGCCGCCCGCGTTGATATCGTTTCCATCCATGTCGCTTCTCCGCTTTTGTGTCTTGGCCCAGCCGGTCCACCGCTTAGCCAGACGAATCGTCTTTCCACGGGACCATGACTGATTAGAATTGCTCTAACATGACAGCTTCATAATTAGAATTTGCATTTTCTAATGATCTCCATATGCTTTTCTTATGAAAGCCCTGTCGATGAAACATCTGCGCTATTTCGAGGCGCTGTCACAGCACGGCCATTTCGGCCGCGCGGCCGAAGCCTGCGCGATCTCGCAGCCTGCGCTGTCGATCCAGATGAAGGAACTGGAGGAGATCCTTGGCGCGCCGCTGATCGAACGCGGGCCGCGCCAGATCAGCCTGACGCCGCTGGGCGCGGAATTTGCCCTGCGGGTGCGCGATATCTTGCAGGCGGTGGACGAGTTGGGCGATTTGGTGCGCGCATCGTTCGGCCCTCTGACGGGGCGGTTGCGGCTGGGGGTGATCCCCACGGTGGCCCCCTATCTGCTCCCGCGCATCATGCAGGATCTGACCGCACGCTACCCCGATCTTGATCTGCGCCCGCGCGAGGCGATCACGCAACGGCTGGTGGAGGATCTGATCGAAGGGCGGCTGGATGCGGCGCTGGTCGCCTTGCCGGTGTCGGAACCGGCGCTGACCGAATACCCGCTGTTTGACGAGGAATTCATCCTTGTCCGGCCGCAAAGCGATGCGCAAAAGCCGGTGCCGAACCCGGAAACCCTGCGCGAGATGCGGCTTTTGCTGCTGGAAGAAGGCCACTGCTTTCGCGATCAGGCGCTGTCGTTTTGCACGCTGGGCTCTGCGCTGCCGCGCGACCTGATGGAAGGCAGTTCGCTGACCACGCTGGTGCAGATGGTCGGCGCAGGCATCGGCGTGACCCTGATCCCGCAAATGGCGGTGGCGGTTGAAACCCGCTCCGCGCCGGTGTCGGTGGCGCGCCTGCCAGATCCGCGCCCCACGCGCAGCATCGGGCTGGTCTGGCGCCGGACCAATCCGCTGGCAAGCCAGCTTGCCCAGATCGCCGAGCTGATCCGCACCAGCGGCAGGGGCGCGCCCTGACCCCAACGGGTAGGGCGGGGTTCACCCCGCCACTGCCTTCGGGCCGCAAACCCGAACCCGTCTCGACCTGCCCGCGTTTCGCTCTACACTCGCTGACATGTTCATTATCACCCCAAAGACCATTCGGAACCGCGCCGCGCTGGAGTTTCGCCAGATCCCCCGCCGCTTTCTGGGGCGCAGCTTTGTCTGGCCGCGCGGCGGCAGCTGGCGGCTCAAGGCACGGGTGATCTTCGAGATCGAGCTGTTGCGCTATCTGGTGGCTTTGGCCCCTTTTGCCGGGCTGGCGCTGATCTGGCGGTCCTCGGCGCTGGCAATCGCACAGGCCCCGGCGCTGATGGTGCTGGTGATCTACGGGGTGGAGATGCGGTTCCTGCGCCTGACACCCGCCGCCCGCGAAAGTCTGTTGGACCCGGCCGAGCGTGACCGGCTGGCCGATCTTCTGGCGGCGCGCGGGCGGATGATCCTGACCCGCATCGGCGCGGGGCGGCGGCTGACCACTGGTGCCTTGCATCTGGTGGTGGAGCAATCCGAACTGGCCCGCGTGGCACCGCTGACCTTTGTGACGGTGCAACACGAGGACGGGCCGGAAATCCTTGACCTGACAGCGACGGAACAGGCTCTGATCCGCGACACCCTGTTCGCCGCACCCCTGACCGAGGCCGCGATGCACAAGCTGACCCTGTCGCGCAAGGATACGGTCAGCAGTGTGTCGCTGGATCTGCGCAGCATCCCGGCCCATGACCGGATGGCCGCCCTGACCGGCACGGCATAAAGTCCTAGGCGACGCCTGACTGTCCTCAATGCGCCAGATCCAGCACCCGGCCAAAGGGCGGTGGCGGGGCGGGGTCGCGCAGGCCCCAGATCACCGGCAGGCCGCGCGGCGGGGGGCCGAACGGGCCATCCAGATCGGTCAGCACCACCGCCACCGACGCCCCAAGTGCGTGTGCGGCGGCAAGGGGTGGGGCAAAATCGGTGCCGCCACCGCGCGGCCACTCAAGGCCCGCGATCTGGGTCTGCCAGCACGCCGGGTCCAGCCTGATCTGCCAACGCAGGCCGTCGTCAAAGGCGATCAGATGGATCTCTGCCGCCACGCGGCGGGCGACACCGGCCACTTCGGACATAAAGCGGTCCAGAAGCGGGCCTTCGACCGAGCCGGAGGCGTCGATTGCCAGCGCGATGCGGGGCACGTCGGTGGTGCGGCGGGTGCCGGGACGAAAGCCGGGGGTGGGCGACCGGGTGCTGCGGGCAAGCGCCTCGGACGCGATCCAGTCACGCGCGGGGCGGTGGTGGGTCTGGCTTTGCCCCGGCAGCAGCGCGCGCATCAACAGGCGGCGCAGAACCTGTTCCCACGGGGTGCGCGGCGCGGCGATCTCGGCAAGCCGATGACCGATCAGGCCGATGCCGCGTCCGGCCGCCCGCCCGGTCTCCAACGCGCGGGTCAGGTGCTGGCGCCACTGCGCGGCCTGCGCGGCGCCTTCGGGGTTTTCCGCATCGGGGGCGGCGGGGGCCAGATCGGGCGCAAAGCCTGCGAGCTGCGCCACCTGATGGGCTGCGTCCGCCGCGGTGGGGCTGTCGCCGCCCTGCCCCTTTGGCCCCTTGCCCTTGCGCTTTCCGTCTGCCGGATCGACCAGCCGCAGATACAGCCGGTCTGCATCCCAATCCGCCAGCGCATCGGGGCCATACGGCAGGCCCAGCGCCTGTTCCATCAGGTCGCGCAAAGTGACGGCGGGGCGCGGCAGGGCATAGTGCACGGCCAGAAGTGCTTCGTTGATCAGCGCATCGGCGGCAATGCCATAGAGGGTTTCGTCAAACCCAGCGCCCAACCTTGCGGCCATGGCCCCCATGCGCGGGCCGTGCCGCAGCGCCACATGCAGAACGTGATGCGCCGCCAGCCCCACCTGTTCGTGCGGGGCAAGGCTGGCAAAACCGGGGCCGTAGTGGATCGTCGTGCCATCGGTGCGCGCCGCAGGCCCATCCGCCGCATCGCGGTGCGCGCACCACAGCGCCAGCGCGCCCAGCGCCGGATCTTGCGTCGCCAGCCGCACCAGCGCGGGCCTTGCCCGTTCGGAATGGGCCCCGGCGCTGGTCACAAACCGGCCTCGGCCCGCGCTTTGGCATAGGCTTGCCAGTCGGGCGAGGCGGCGAAGTGATCTTCCCAGCCATTGGCCAGCGCCTTTTGCAGCAACAGCTCCACCCCGTGGGTGCACAGCTCGGCCAGCGGCAGCGCGCGCAAGCCCGGATCGTCGCGGTGCCGGTGCACCTGTCCCACCCCCACCATCAGCGCAATGACCGGGCCAATCGTGCGCACGTCCGCCGCGCCGATCAGCGCATAGGTGAGCGCGGTCAGACCGTGCAGCGATGTGGGGTAAAACGCCCAGCGGTCGGCAGGGCGGGCGGCGATCATCTCATCCACCCGCACCGAGGCCGCGATGTCGGCCAGCACCAGCGCGAATTCCGCCGCAGGCGCCTCGCCCACCGCGCCCGCGATCATTACATCGCGCAAGCGGGGATCGGGAACTGCGTTCACAATCGCGCTGACCCGCGCCCAGCTGCGCGGGGTGCAGGCGATCACCTGCCCGCGTTGCAACGTCTCGGCGGTGGTTTCCAGCAGGTCGGGCCGCGCGCGCACGAATGCGGGGATGGCCGGGTGCAGCCCCTGCGGCAGGGCGTAGTGTTCCACCCAGTCCTGCGCCGTGGCCCGCAATTGCAGATGGATCAGCCGGTCGGACAGGGCGGTGCCCATCTCATAGGCAATCGCCCCGTCCTCTGGCCCATTGCCCGCCGCGACCACAAAGCAGCTGTCGGGCAAGCGGTGCCGCCCCACCCGGCGTTCCTGCAACAAGCCGTAAACCGTGGGTTGCAGTGCGGGCGGGGCGGCGGTCAGCTCGTCCAGAAACAGCACCGTGGGCCGCGCCGGATCATCGGGCAGATCCTCGGGCCGATACCAGATCGTGCGTTGCGCCGCGTGGTCGTAATAGGGCAGGCCCCGCAGATCCTGCGGCTCGATCGTGGTCAGGCGCAGATCGAACAGCATGGCCCCCGCGCGGGTGGCCAGCGCCTGCACGATCTCGGTCTTGCCGATGCCGGGGCGGCCGTGCAGCATCCAGCTTGCGGTCATGCCGCCCGCGCATTGGGTTTGCCAGCCCTGCCAGAGCACAGCGGCGGCCTCTGAGGTGGTGATCGGCATGGTGTTGACGGACATCGGACTCCTCCTGCCCCAAAGGTAGGGGGGCGGCCCGGTCTGACAACGAGATTTCAGCGGGCGAATTTCATCGGCAGGGTAAAGGTATAGCTGGCATCCTTCAGGCCGGCGGGTGCTGCGGGAAAGCGGCCCGCCGCCTGCACCGCGCGCAGCGCCGCCTGATCAAGTGCGGCATTGCCCGAGGATTTGGCCACCGACACACCCCCAAGCTGGCCCGCGCGGCTGACGCTGAGCCGCACGGTAACGGTGCCCGATGCGCCACCGGCAGCAGACGGATAGGATTTGCGCCGCTCTACCCGGTTGCGGATGCTGGCGCCCCAACTGGCCTTGAGATCGTTTTGCCGGGATTTGGACAACGTGGCCGCCTGCGCCGTGCCCCCTGCTCCGGCCTGTGCCCCCCCGCCACTGCCCGCCGCGCGCGCGGCTGGTTGCGCGGCAGAGGGGGATTTCGCGGCGGGTTTCGGCTTGGCCTGTGTTTTGGCTTTCGGGGTCGGTTCGGGTTTCGGCGCTGTGGCGGGTCTGGCCTTTGGCCGCTGCGTGGGGGCGGGCTGCGCCTGCGGCTCTGGCTTTGCTTCCGGCTCGGGCAGCGCGGGAGCGGGCAGCTCAGGCTCAGGTGCAACAGGATCGGGCAACGCGGGCGGTGGCAAGCTGACATCGGCGGTCGGCGGCGCTTCTGCCATCTGCGGCAAAGGCATCGCTTCTGGCGAAGGCATCCGCACCGGGGCGGCTTCGGCGGCGGGCGCAAGCACGGGCGGGGCATCGCCCATCGGCGGTGGGGCCAGATCGGCCAAGGCCGCGACCTCGGCGATTGGCGGGCGGTCCCAGTCGGCCACCAGATCCGCAAGCGTGGCATCTGCGGCCTGCAACGAGGCCAGATCCGCGCCCCCTGCCCCCGCAGCAACTGCGCCAGCGGGATCAGGCCGCCACGAGAACGCCGCCACATGCAGTCCGATGGCCAAGACAACCGCAAGACCCGCCTGCGCCCGCACGGTCATGGCGCGCCCCCGGCTTGAGCCAACAGTTCGATCTGCGCAAAGCCAAGCGGCGCGATCTGCGGCAAGATCTGTGCCAGCCGCGCCGCAGGCAGGGCCGCATCGGCGCGCAGGGTCAGGCGCGGCGGCGTGGCGGTGCAATCCTTGGCGGCACAAAGATCGATGCGGGCAGCGGCGAGGGTGGCGAGGGCTGCGTCGCCCAAGCTGTCACGATAGCCAATCCGGCCATCGGCGGCGATGAACAGGGTAAACTCGCCCAACGCTTCCGCTTCGGCCTGTGCCTGCGGCGGGGTGATGGCGAAGGGTTCGGGCGGGGTCATCCGGGCCGAGATCAGAAAGAAGATCAGCAGCAAGAACACCACGTTGATCATGGGCAGCAGGTTTTCCTGCGCGGGGCGGCGGGGGGGATCGGGGAACTCCACCGCGCTAGTCCACCAGCACCAGACGGGTGAAGCCCGCGCCGGTCAGCCGATCCATCACCGCCACCAGCGCTTGCAGATCCGCGCCATCCCCCGCCCGCAAGATGATGGCATCGGCGGGGGTTTCGGTCAGCGCGCGCAAGGCATCGGCCAGCGCCTCGGGCGCAATCGGCACCCCGTTCAGCCGCAGCGCATCCGCCGTCAGATCCACCAGACGCGGCGGGCCGGAATAGGCCGCACCCCCGCCCGCGACCGACAAGGGCACCGCGCGGTCCACCCCAAAGCGCGAGGCCAGCATGAAGAACACCAGCAGCAGGAACACCACGTCGATCATCGGCGTCAGATTGGGCCGCCTGCGCGGGCGATCGGCGCCAAAGCGCATCATTCGGCAGCGCTTTTCAGCGGTGGCACCGCGCGCGCGCCGTGCAGGATGCGGGTGGCTGCGTCTTCCATATCATGGCGCAGGGCATCCACCACGCTGTCAAACCACGCCAGCGCGATTGAGGCCGGGATCGCCACCGCCATCCCGGCGGCGGTGGTCAACAGCGCCTCCCATATCCCGCCCGCCAGTGCTGCGGGGTCGGCGCGCGATCCGGCCTCTTGCAAGGCCTGAAAGGCGGCGATCATGCCGGTGACGGTGCCCAGAAGGCCCAGAAGCGGGCCGATGGTGGCGGCAAGTTCCAGACCCCGCAGCCCCGCGCGGGCGCGGGCCAGCAGGCTGCGCGCGACACGGGCGGTTTCTGCCTCGG
>JBKBQB010000006.1:5044-115493 GCA_046292785.1 Paracoccaceae bacterium | reverse complement strand
TTGCCGTCGCCGCGCTGATCGCTTCCCATCGCGCCCGCGCCGCCCTATAAAGCCGCGACACAACTGCAAGGGCACGCCGATGCGCACCGCCGAAATCATCCGCAAAACCGCCGAGACCCAGATCACCGCTGCCGTCAACCTCGACGGCACCGGCCTTTATGACGTGCACACCGGCGTCGGTTTCTTCGACCACATGCTCGACCAGCTTGCCCGCCATTCGCTGATCGACATCACCTTGCGCGCCACAGGCGATCTGCACATCGACGACCACCACACGGTCGAGGATTGCGGCATCGCCCTTGGTCAGGCGTTGTCCAAAGCCTTGGGCGACAAGACAGGCATCCGGCGCTATGGGCACTTCGCGCTGGCGATGGATGACACCCAGATCACCTGTGCGCTCGACCTGTCGGCGCGTCCGTTTCTGGTCTGGAACGTCGATTTCCCAACCGCAAAAATCGGTAGCTTCGACACCGAACTTGTGCGCGAATTCTTTCAGGCCCTTGCCACCCATGGCGGCATCACCCTGCACGTTGACCGTATCCATGGGCTGAACAGCCACCACATCGCCGAGGCCGCATTCAAGGCGCTGGCCCGCGCTCTGCGCATGGCGGTTGAACCTGATCCGCGCATGGCAGGCCTGCTGCCCTCCACCAAAGGCGCGCTCTAGGCCCTTCATCTGTTCTCAAATATCCCCGCCGGAGGCTCCCGCAGCTTCCCCATGCGCAAGGGCTGACCATATGCTCACCGTCCTCGTCGACTACGAAAGCGGCAACCTGCACTCCGCCGAAAAGGCGTTCCAGCGCATGGCAGCGGAAACCGGCGCGGGCGACGTGCTCGTGACTTCCCGCCCCGAAGATGTCGCCCGCGCCGACCGCATCGTGCTGCCCGGCGATGGTGCCTTCCCGGCCTGCCGCCGCGCGCTGGGCGAGGTTGGCGGGCTGTTCGAGGCGATCGAGGAAGCGGTGACCCACAAGGCCCGCCCCTTCCTGGGCATCTGCGTCGGTATGCAGATGATGGCGACCTGGGGGCGCGAGTATTCCGATACCAAAGGGTTCGACTGGGTGCCGGGCGAGGTGGTGAGGATCACGCCTTCGAACCCTGTCCTGAAAGTCCCGCACATGGGCTGGAATGATCTGGTGATCGACAATCCGCATCCGGTGCTGTCGGGGATCGAAACCGGCGATCACGCCTATTTTGTCCACTCCTACCATTTCCGCGTTGCCGATCCGTCCCAGCGTCTGGCCCATGTGGATTATGCGGGTGATGTAACCGCCATCATCGGGCATGGCACCATGATCGGTACGCAGTTCCACCCGGAGAAATCGCAAGCCACCGGCCTGCGCCTCATCGCCAATTTCCTGCACTGGGCGCCATGACCCCGGCAGATCTTCAACCAGTCCTTGACGATATCGCGCGATCTTTGGCGGCAGAAACCGATCGTGGCGATCCGGCGACCTATATCCCCGAACTCGGTTGTGTCAGCACCGATCAATTCGGCATCGCGGTTTGCCTGCCGGGCGGGGAAACGCTGTGGGCCGGTGATGCGGGCACCCCGTTTTCCATCCAGTCGATCTCTAAGGTCTTTACCCTCACCATCGCCCTTGGCCGCCTTGGTGATGGATTGTGGAGCCGTGTCGGCCGCGAACCATCGGGTCTGGCGTTCAATTCGATTGTCTCGCTTGAACAGAACAAGGGCATCCCGCGCAATCCCTTCGTCAATCCCGGTGCCATTGCCGTAACGGATGCCATACTGGAAGGGTTGCAACCCCGCGAAGTGCTTGCCGAACTGTTGCAATTCCTGCGGATGGTCGCTGAAGATGACGACATCCATATCGACAAGGCTGTGGCCTGCTCTGAGCTTGCCCATGCGCATCGCAACACCGCCATGGCCGAATTCATGGCGGCGCATGGCAATTTGCGCAACCCCTCTGCGCTGACCATCGGCACCTATTGTCACCAATGTGCGGTCGAGATGAGTTGCGTGCAGCTGGCGCGGGCTGGCCGTTTTCTTGCGGGCTTTTCCGATGCGCCGCGCCCGGTTTCTTCCGCCCGGATTCGCCGGATCAATGCGCTGATGCTCACCTGCGGCCATTATGACGCGTCGGGCGATTTTGCCTATCGCGTCGGTCTGCCGGGCAAATCCGGGGTGGGCGGCGGCATCCTGGCCATCGCACCCAACCGCGCAAGCATCGCAGCGTGGTCGCCGGGTCTGAACGCTCAGGGCAATTCCAAATTGGGGGCCGAGGCGATGGAACGCCTGGCCCGTGCCACCGGCTGGTCGGTTTTCGGGTGACCCCCGCAGCGCTTGCAGGCCCGCAATCCTGCCGCCATCGCCGCCGCATGGCTGTCAAACAGACGCACGTTGTGGCGCAACGGCGTGCGCGCGGGGCAGCCATAGCCGCAAAAAATGCCGGTGCTCACCACCCCGACCACGCCGGGCCGTGCCCGCCGCGCCACCAGATCCGCCCAGTCCTGATCTGTCATTCCATTCTCTCCGCAACGCAAAGGGCGCGGGGCAACCCTGATTGCCCCGCGCCCCTGTCGCAACCCGAAGTCTGCTACTTCACACGGCTCCACGTGCCGCCATCCCGGCAAATCCCCAGCACACAGCCGGAAATCGCCAGACCATTGCCCTTGAGCACCATTTTGGCGTTGTAGGTCTTGTTGCGATCGGGCGACCAGACCTTGCCATCGCCATACGCGCCACCGCCCTTGGCCTGCATGTCCCAGATGATGCGCTTGCCGACATTGGGCGATTTGATCTCCTTGCCCGACCCGTCAAAGGCCTTGACCAGCGTGCCACAAACCGCTGCGCCACAGGCCTGCACCTGCACATGGCCAAAATTGCCGTTGTCATCTGGCTTTGTTTTCCAAAGCCCGGCAGCCGGATCGGCCAAAGCGGCGGAAGCGGTAAAAATCACGGCAGCAGCCAGTGCCACACGGGATGCGAATCTGTTCATATCGTCCTCCTCCCTGAAGGTTTTCAAAGCATCCGCAATCCGCCCCTCCCGATGCAAGCATGACGTGGGGTCGCGCGCCTCTTGGCATTGCGCGCCGTGCATGCCAAAGGAGGGGAAAAGCCAAAAGGTGCGCCATGATCCTCTATCCCGCCATTGATCTCAAAGACGGCCAATGCGTGCGCTTGCTGCGCGGCGAGATGTCCGCGGCCACTGTCTTCGGCGACGATCCGGCTGCGCAAGCCGCCAAGTTCGAAGCCGCAGGCTGCGACTGGTTGCACCTTGTCGACCTCAACGGTGCCTTTGCAGGCCACCCGGTCAACGCGGCGGCGGTCGAGGCGATCCTGAATCGCATCACTGTTCCCGCACAGCTTGGCGGCGGCATCCGTGACATGGCGACGATCGAGATGTGGCTTGCCAAAGGTCTGGCCCGCGTCATCCTGGGCACTGTGGCAGTTGAAAATCCCGATCTGGTCCGTGAAGCCGCCCGTGCTTTCCCCGGACAGGTCGCCGTCGGCATCGACGCGCGCGACGGCTTCGTTGCCACCAAGGGATGGGCGACCGAGACCACCGTGAAGGCCGCCGACCTTGCCCGCAGTTTTGAAGACGCCGGCGTCGCCGCAATCATCTATACCGATATTGACCGAGATGGCGCGATGCAGGGCCCCAATATCGCCGCGACCGAAGGATTGGCCCGCGCCGTTTCCATCCCCGTCATCGCAAGTGGGGGTGTTTCGTCCATGGCCGATCTCATCGCCCTGAAAGCCACTGGCGTCATCGCGGGTGCGATCTCTGGCCGCGCTCTTTATGATGGTGCCATTGACCTTGCCACCGCGCTGCAAACGCTCAAGACCTGATCTGCACCTTTTCAAAATGCTCCGGGGCGCGCGTGACGCGTGGGGGCAGCGCACCCCTTTCCCCGGCCTCCCAGAATCGCTAGGGTCCGCCTATGCTGAAAACCCGCATCATCCCCTGCCTTGATGTCGCCGATGGCCGTGTGGTCAAGGGCGTGAACTTCGTGAACCTGATCGACGCGGGGGATCCGGTCGCAGCCGCGCGCGCCTATGACCTGGCGGGGGCGGATGAACTGACCTTCCTCGACATCCACGCCACCCACGAAAACCGCGGCACCATGTTCGATCTGGTGACCCGCACCGCCGAGCAATGCTTCATGCCGCTGACCGTCGGCGGCGGGGTGCGCACGCATCATGATGTGCGCGCGCTGTTGCTGGCAGGCGCTGACAAGGTCAGTTTCAATTCAGCCGCCGTCGCCAACCCGGATGTGGTGGCCGAGGCCGCCGATCGGTTCGGCAGCCAGTGCATCGTGGTGGCGATCGACGCCAAGACCGTGGCCCCCGGCAAATGGGAGATCTTCACCCATGGTGGCCGCAAGCCCACCGGCATCGACGCGGTGGAATTCGCCCGCACCGTGGCGGCCAAGGGGGCAGGGGAGATACTTCTCACCAGCATGGACCGCGACGGCACCAAGGGTGGCTACAACCTGCCGCTCACCCGCGCCATCGCGGATGCGGTGTCGATCCCTGTCATCGCCTCTGGCGGCGTTGGCGCGCTTGACCATCTGGTTGAGGGTGTGACCGAGGGCCACGCCTCTGCCGTTCTTGCCGCGTCGATCTTCCACTTCGGCACCTTCACTGTCGGTCAGGCCAAAGCCCACATGGCCGCCGCCGGTATCCCCGTGAGGCTGACATGACACACACACTCGACCGTCTTTGCGCTACGATCTCGTCCCGCAAGGGGGCAGACCCCGAGTCAAGCTGGACTGCAAAGCTGCTGGCAAAAGGGCCGGAAAAATGCGCCGAGAAATTCGGGGAAGAGGCGATTGAAGCGATCATCGAGGCGGTGAAGGGTGACCGCGCCAAACTTGCCGCAGAGGCGGCAGATGTGCTGTACCACCTGCTTGTCATGCTTGCCGCACGCGATGTGCCGCTCGCGGATGTGCTGGCCGAACTTGACCGGCGCGAAGGCGTGTCCGGCCTTGCGGAAAAAGCGGCGCGCGGCTGACGCATGCCGCCTGGACCACGGCCGGTGCAGGGTGGTCAAGGGGTTGGCCTTGTCAGTGCTCCACCACGCGGATCCCCGGAAATGTCGCCAAGGTGCCGCCGGAAACCAGATGGTTCAACAAAGCGGTGCGCGTGACAGCGTCGGCACGGTCCAACGCCGCCACTTCGGTGTGGGTCAGATCCCGCCGAACAAAACCGCGCTTGGCAAGGCAGCGATCGACAGCATCCGCCTGGCCATGGCCTTCGATCCCTCTTTGATTGGCGGCCACCACGATGGGCCCCACAATGACGCCCCCCAAAAGAACACCTGCCAGATAGCCGCCGAATACGGCATCGGCCCCGCCCTGCGGGGCGTGTACGGCGCAAGCTTTTACAGCGTCACGCGCTGAGGTGAGTGATTTGCCCTGCTGCATCGGCACCGAGGGGCCCGGATAGGGGCTGCAAGCGACCAATCCCAACATTCCAAAAACAGCAACAATTTTCATTTCAATTCCGTGTCTTGTCCATGTAAAAACCGATGGACCCGTCGCCCGAAACGGGCACTCCATCAGGGCGCGACACATGCGTTTCATCGACGGTGGCTCTCGTCAAGATTGTGCTTGCGGCTTGCCGGGCGCTATCGGATTTCGCGCGTTGCTGTGGTGATACCGCAACAGCTTTTGACCCAAGCGCACAGATAGCCGCGCGCCCACCTGTGCGCAACACAAAGCCGTATGTGCAGGCCAACCAACCCCTTGGTTGTGTTCAGCCCAGTCCCAGCCGCGGGATTTCGATGGCCGGACAGCGGTTCATTACAACTTTAACCCCTTGTGCGCTGGCCCGTGCGGCTGCGGCTTTGTCCTCCACGCCCAGCTGCATCCAGACGCAGACCAGTTCTGGAAAACTGGCCAGCGCTTCATCAACCACGGCTCCCGCCTCTTCCGAGCGGCGGAAAATATCGACCATATCCACATGATCCTTGATATCCGACAAGCTGGCCTGCACCACCTCGCCAAGAGCGACCTGCCCGGCCTGACCGGGGTTGACCGGAATAACCCGATAGCCCTTCTGCGCAAGATAGGCCGCGACCCTGTGGCTGGGTCGATCGGGTTTGGGCGACCAGCCCACCAGCGCAATCGTGCGGCTGCGCGTCAGAATATCGGCAAGGCGGGCATCTTCAGTAGACATGGAATCACCTTTAAAAGAAAAAGGCGCCGCGGGAGTGAACCCGGGCGCCCAGTCGCGGAACGAGGGACAGTGAATAAGAGGCGGAAGTTCCAATCCGCCGCCCATCAGTGATAGATAGGAAGCTCAGGTCAGCCTTAAAGCTCATGTCGCAGATTTGTGAACCAACCGCTGGCTGGCGGCATACAGCGACACAGCCGCAGCGTTGGATACATTCAAACTGCCAAAGCCGCCAGCATAGGGAATTCGCGCCAGGTAATCACAGGTTTGCTGGGTTTTCTCGCGCAAACCCGGTCCTTCGGCCCCCATCACCAGAGCAATGGGCCGTTTGTTGGCCAGATCCAGCGCAGAGTCCAGCGTGTGCTCTGCCTCGCCCGCCAGCCCGATCAGGATATAGCCCATGTCGCGCAATTCCTGCATCGCATCCGACAGATTGGCCACCCGCAAATAGGGCTGGCGCTCCAGCGCGCCGCTGGCGGTTTTTGCCAAAGCGCCGGTTTCAGGCGCCGAATGATGGCGGGGGGCCACAACCGCCCGCGCACCGAACACCTCGGCAGAACGCAGCACAGCGCCCACGTTGTGCGGGTCTGTCACACGGTCCAGCAACACGACCAGCGGCGCACCCGCGCCAGAAATCGCCACATCTGCCAGCTTGCCCCAGTTCAGCGGCCGCACCTCCATCGCCGCGCCCTGATGGACCGAGCCTTCGTCAATCGGCACGTCGAATTTGCGCGGGTCGGCAATCTCGGGTTCGATCCCCGACTGGGCCACCGCCTCCTCCAATTTATCCAATGCGTTCTTTGTCAGCACCAGCCGCAGCTTTTCGCGCGCCGGATTGAGCAGTGCGTCACGCACGGCATGAAGACCGAACAGCCAGACGGTCTCTTTTGTCTCGGCCCGCTTGCCACGTTCCTTGTCGATCACCCATGTCGGTTTGGTGGTTCCGGTCTTCATCATACAGCCCATTGTTTCTGGGGTCAGAGAATGCGGCGGGGCAGGGGGTATGCGCAAGCTGAAACTCTTGTTCGTGCATCGCATTCGGTGCTTGACGCCCCCCCGCCCCTTGGGTATTCCGCCCCCGTCGGGTGACGAGCTGCAAGGTGCGGCAGCGGACTGTAACTCCGCCGGGGAGACCCACGCCTGGTTCGATTCCAGGGTCACCCACCATCTTTTCACGGTGGTGACCGACAGCAAGCAAAGCCGCCTTCGGGCGGCTTTTGTTTTGCCCGGATCACAGCGCATCCCAAATCAACGGCATGCCGCGACAGCGTGAAAAGTATTTGGGTGTGCCAACTGTCCGGCCGGAGAGGCAAAAATGAAAAAGGGCAGCCAAAGCTGCCCGTTTCAAACCGAATTGGAGCGGGCGAGGCGATTCGAACGCCCGACCCTAACCTTGGCAAGGTTAGGGAATACTTTGAACCCTACATACTGCCCATGACTTCCACCTTGATTTCATTGTATTTACAAGGTATTCCGTTGTCACGGGCTTACTGCGGATGACTGCATTTCGCTTGGCCCGTGTTAGCCCGCTGTTAGCCCAAGGTCCGAAGTCATGTCGAAGCAGAAATTGAAGTTGACGAAAACAGCCGTCGAAGGCTTGGCCGCGCTTCCGGCGAACTACGTCGCATGGGATACCGAACAGCCCGGTTTCGGCGTTCGGGTTAGGGCGAATACCGGAACGAAGACGTTCATCGCCATGTATCGCGTCGAAGGAAGCGGCAAGCAGCGGATGCTTACAATAGCCCCTGTGGGCAAGCTGACAGTCGAAGAAGCCCGCAAGGAAGCCAAGAAGGCCGTCGCCAAGGCCGTAACGGGTGAAGATGTTGCCGCCGATAGGCAAGCGCAGAAAGCCGAACTTACAGTTGCTGAACTTTGCGACGAATACCTTCGCGAAGGCGTCGCGAACAAGAAGGCGTCAACCTTGCTTGGCGACCGTGGCCGGATCGAACGCCACATCAAGAAGCTTGACCTCGGCAAGATGAAGCTTGGCGACGTAACCCGCCGCGACGTTGAACGCTTTATGCGCGAAGTGACCGACGGGAAGTCTGCCATTGTGGAAGATGGTCGGGTTGTCGTGAAGGGCGGCAAAAGCGCCGCGACTCGAACGGTTCGCCTTCTGGGCGGTATATTCACTTATGCCGTTGACCGGGGCTACATCGAAACGAACCCGCGTCTTGGCGTGAAGCTTCCCGAAGACGGCGCAAGCGAACGCTTCCTGACTGCCGCCGAATTTGCCCGGCTTGGCGAAGTGTTGGTTCAGGCTGAAACCGTGGGCTTGCCGTGGATGACCGACGACGCGAAGAAGTCGAAGCACCTGCCCACAAACCCCGAAGACAGGCGCAGCCCGGTTGACCCTTCTGCGGTCGCCGCTATCCGGCTGTTGATGCTGACAGGATGCCGCCTGCGGGAAATCCTGAACCTTCGCTGGCACCAAGTTGACATGCAGCGGGGCATCCTGAACCTGCCCGATAGCAAGACCGGGGCGAAGAAGGTCATCCTTGGGCAAGCGGCCCTAGATGTGCTTCGCGCCCTGTATCCCGACCGGGCGGGGCAATGCGTTATCGCCGGGGCCGACCCTGACAAGCCGCGCAGCGACCTTAAGCGCCCTTGGGAACGCATCACGCGCGCCGCAGGGCTAGACGGGCTGCGGCTGCATGATCTGCGCCATAGCTTCGCCTCTGCGGCTGCGGAAGCGGGCTTTGACCTGTTGGTTATCGGAAAGATGTTGGGCCATGCCAGCACCGCGACGACGGCCCGCTACGCCCATGTTGTCGAAGCTTCCCGCGCCCGTGCCGCCGACATGACAGGCGACTTGATTTCCGCAGCTATGAAGTTGGGCGCGTCGAAATGAACAACGACGTTCCGCCCGAAGCATGGGAAATGACGAAAAACGGGCGTCGCCCGCAGCGAAACCGTCTAATTGCGCGAAAAGCCGCCGATGATATTCGTGGGGGAAAATTCGAGACCATTCGCGAAGCTGCCAGTGCCTACTTCATCGAACTGGTCGGTGAACTAAAGCGAAATAAAGATTACAAGGACAACATGATTGACTTCGAAAAGTATATTTATGAAGATTTGAAATCAGGGCCGAAATCCCTTCGTGTCTTCTTCATCATGGCGGAACGAAAAGACAAGCGAAAAGCGGCGCTAAGCAGGAAAACGAAAGAAAGATTACAGCGTGAACTTTTCTCTCGGTTTAGTTCATAACTTTCCCACCAGACTGGCTTTGACCGCTCTACTTGGCTTCAATTAGGGTCGCTTCCTGTAACCCCCGTTCATTGGGGTTTTAACAGGAGGTTGAACTATGACTGCCTACAATTATCTGCGCCGTGTGCCCGCAGCCGAATACGTCAAGGAACGGTATGGCTTCTGCACGGCTGGCACCCTTGCCCGACTGGCTGTTATCGGTGGCGGGCCGCGCTATCGCAAGATTGGCAAATGGCCCGTTTACACGCCCGAAGACCTTGACGCTTGGGCGCAGTCAAAAATCTCGCAGCCTGTTTCTAGCACTTCCGAATATGCGTCGAAGTGACCGAATAACAATAAAAAGAATACGGGCAAAAGATGCGACCGCAAAAGTTCGAAAACATTCCCGAAGAAATGAAGCCTTGGGCGCAATGGGTCATTTGGCGTTACGAAGTTCGCAACGGCAAACAGACTAAAGTTCCCTACTGCGCCCGAAGCAATCGCGGGGCTTCCGTTACTGACCCTTCGACATGGGCCACGTTCGCCGAAGCTTGCGCGGCCTATGAGGCTGGCATGGGTGACGGCATCGGCTTCGTTTTGACCGAAGGCGACCCCTTCACGTTTATCGACTTAGACGTGAAAGAAGGGGAAAGCCCGACCCCGGAACAACAGTCAATCTTGGACCGCAGCCGGGGCTATGTCGAACTGTCGCCTTCCGGGCGTGGCGTTCACATCATCGGCAAAGGTCAGGTTCCGTCGGGCCGCAAAAGCGAGAAGCGCAAGATCGAAGTCTATTCGTCGGCGCGCTACATGACCATGACGGGCGATGTGTTCCGCCCCGGCGCGGTGGAGCCGCAGCAAGACCTTCTGCAAGGCGTGTGGGCAAGCTTGGGCGATAGCGCCCCGCAGGCTTCGCAGGACGTGCCAGACGCCCCGCAAACCGCGTCTGACGAAGACGTTGACCAATGGGCATCAACAGCCGTCAACAGCGACAAATATCGCGCCCTGCGGGCAGGGAATTGGCAGGGGGTGTATGCTTCGCAGTCGGAAGCAGATCAAGCCTTGGTCAACATTATCGCGTTTTACACCAAGAACAAAGCGCAGATTGCTCGCATGTTCCGAAGTTCGGCGTTGGGTAAGCGCGATAAGGCCAACCGCGACGACTATATGAACGGCATGATTGCAATGGGCTTGGATCGTGAATTTGAAGCCGTCGATCATACCGCAATTGTCGAAGCGGGGCGCGAAAAGCTGGCTGCGACGCAACCCGTTGACTTGTTTGGGCAGTTGCAACCGCCGACTGTGCCCACGGATTTGCCGCCTAAGATTATTGAATGGTGGGCGAACGCAAAGGCCAAAGAACTTGGCTGCGACCCCGCCGGGCTGATCTTGTCAGCGTTGGTCACTTGTGCCGCCGCTATCCCTGACAGGCATAAGGTCAAGGTCAAGCCGAACGGGAACTGGCTGGAAAGCCCCCGGCTGTGGGGAATTATTATCGGCCAGCCGTCGGCTAAGAAGACGCCGCAACTCAACGCCGCGACCGAACCTTTGAGCCGGATAGACGCCCGACTTGTTCGGGATTATCTGCGCCGCAAAGAGGAATACGACGCGCTTTCCCCCGAAGAACGTAAGGCGAAGAAGCCGCCTGTAATGACCCGCCTTCGGATCGAAGACGCGACTATTGAAGCAATGCAGGAAGTTTTGGTCGACAGCCCGAACGGGGTTATGTCGAGGCAAGACGAACTTAGCGGTTGGTTTGCGTCGCTTGAACGCTACGGCAACAGCGCAGGGGCCGACCGTGCCGCATGGCTGAAATCATATGACGGCGGCGAATATGTCGTTGATAGGATCAAACGCGGAACGCGGGTTGTGCCGAATTGGTCGGCCTGCATTCTTGGGGCTATTCAGCCCGAAGCAATCCGCAAAGTTGCAGCGAATACGGCTGACGACGGACTGTTGCAGCGTTTCTTGCCGATCATCCTTCGCCCTGCCACCGTAACAAGCGCCGAACCATCGCCGCTAGGTCTAGACGAATGGTATTCGAAGCTTGTTGAAGGTTGCCATAGCTTTGCGCTTGTCGCAGCGCCGTTTGAGTTCACGCCAGAGGCGCAGGCGGTGCAGCGCAGGGCTGAAATTCGGCATAACGAACTCCAATCCATCGAAAGCGTTTCGCCGAAGCTGGCATCGCATATCGGAAAGTATGACGGCATTTTTGCCCGGCTTTGCGTCGTCTTTCATGTCGTTGAACATCTTGGAAATGGCTTGAACGGCCACCCTGTTGATTTTCAACGGATAGCGAAAATTGAAGAAGACGTTGCCGTTCGCGTTTATCGCTTCATGCACGAATTTCTTCTGCCCCATGCCGCCGCGTTCTATCAGAATGTCCTTGGGCTTTCGTCGGATTGGGACAGGTTGCAGGACATTGCCGCCTATATAGTTGCCCACAAGTTGCAGGAAATCGACGCCCGCACTGTGCAGCGTGGCGACCGGGCTTTGCGCAGTTTGAAGAATGACGAAATAAAGCCAATGTTTGAACAGCTTGCCGCGTTGGGCTGGATCGAAAGCATTGAAGGCCCGCGCCGAAATTCAACGAAACACGTCGTAAATCCACAAGTTCATACCCTTTTCGCAGAACGAGCAAACGCCGAAATGACCCGTCGCAACAAGGCGAAGGCTGAACTGCGGTCACTGTTCGGGAAAGGTGGCGACAGTGTGTGACAGATCACCCCGCCAAATCCCCTTTTGTCGCCATTGTCCCTTGCGTGTGTGGAAGAACAGGGGGGTTCCCCTTTCTCTTACTAAAGGGATAGCCCGGACGGCTTTTCCGTTCCATGCGCGCAAGGGACAGAGTGTGACAGTTCGCCTTTCAGTATGGCGGACATTTGTTTCCCGAAATTTCCGAAATGTTTAGCGTAATCAATGAAGGCGCAGTTCGCTTGTATGGCAAGCTTAACACGTCCCCAATGTGGGCACTAATAGAAAAGGACTATTGAAATGAAAAGACCGCCGAAGAGCAAGCCAATGCTACGCGACTTCAACAATCGGGCGCATGAAACGTTGCGCAAGTTGCTGGACCGCGCCGAAGATCAAATGATAGCGCAAGGCGTTTGTCTGCCCCACGAAGTCGAAGAGTATCAATGTCGCGAATACATTGAACAGTTAAGCGTTACAACGTTCGGAATGTGCAACTACGTTCAGACCGAAACCGAAGTCGGCGCAATGATCTTCCTTTCCGGCCTATGCAACGCCTATGGCCTGCCGAAGCTTCCCAACGCACTTGAACGGGAATGCGCAAGGCAACTTACCTATCATCAGTCGTATTACTTTCGCGACTTCCACCCAACGATGACCAAGATTCTAATTGAACATTTGCAGGAAGCCAATGACGCAGACTTGCGGAACTATCGGTTCAAAGCGTTGTTCCAAATCGCCGCCGCGACTATCCCGAACGCGCGTGAACAGATCAGGCGTGAATATCGCCTTAGGGGCTTGGATGTGCCGATGCTTGTAGGCGACCGGGTTCTTGAACAGCACATGGGCGTCAGTCGCCGACCCCGGCTGAATGGGCCGCATTGATTGCGCCCCCGCAGGCAGGGCTTGCAGCGGCTGCGGGCTGGCACGGATAGACCGGAAGGTGAAAGGGCATCAGGCGGGCTTCCTATGGGCGCTGCGTGGCTAGCATGCTTGCCTCAAGACGGGTTGCGGGACGACTGCACGACGAAAGAATGACGAATTGTGCTTTGAACTTGGGGAATATGATGAACAGAACAACAGACAAATCCAAACTGCCTTCCGCGTCAGGCCCGACAGAGGCGGAAGACATGATCCGATCAGTTCCGCCACCCGGCACGTTCAACGCCAAAGCTGTAGTTTCGCACGTCGATAGCTTTCCCGCCGAAAGCCGCGACCTTCCCGCGCCGACACGATGCGCCCAAGGCCGTTTTATATCGGGGAATAGCGGGGGCGGTAGGCCGAAGGGGGCACGTAACCGGCTTACCGAACTGTTGATGGGGGCTATCGCCGAAGACTTCGCTGCTAACGGGGCGACCGCCATTGCCCGGCTGCGTGAAGACGACCCTGCTACCTATCTTCGGATGATCACCGCTTTGGTTCCGCGCGAACTGATCCTGCAACGTGAGGCGCAGCCGGTTCCCGACTATGCTGACTTGACCGAAGAAGAAGCCCTTGCCTTGCTGGAAGCGGAATACCGGCGCAGGCAGGTCGAAGCGTCGTTGAAATCCGTTGCGGCGGCAGTCACCGGGTAAGCTTCCGAAACTGGTATCGAATCAAGCGCCCTGCCTTGACCACAACCGAAACGGTTCATAGCTTTGCGGTCTTCCCTATAAAGGTCGCAAGTTTGCAGCACCATTACACCCTGTTCATTGACGAAGCGGGTGACGACAAGGTTGAACGGTTGAAAACGGAAAATGCCGAAGGCAATTCCGAATGGCTATGCCTTGGCGGCTATCTTGTTCGCGCCGAAGCGGAAGCCGATCTTGACAAACGCCGGGATGAAATCTTGCTTGCCATTCACGGGCAACCGGGCGGCGTTTTGCATTATCGCAATCTTAAAAAGTGGAACCGGCCAAAAGCTGCAAAGAAGTTGGCGAACCAAGCCTTTTCAGCACGCGGCTTCGTCGTTTGTTCGTGCAAGAAGACCATGCTGAACCACCACAACGAACGTGCCGCCGCAGCTTCCGGCAATCAGCGCGACTATCTCTACAACTTCGTTACGCGCCTGCTTTTGGAACGGGTGACGCGATATGTCGTCAATGCCGCCCCCCGGCACGGCATCGAAAACCCCGTTCTTCGGATCGTCATGGCAAGCCGCAAAGGGCATCACTTCGGCCAGTTCAAAGCCTATGTCCTGAAACTGATCAATCAGGCAACCGGCGGCACAACCTATCTGGACACGCGCGAAATCGACGCAAGCGTTCTGCGCTACAACCTGATCGAACGTGCCCCGGCGTCGCAAATGGCGGGGCTGCAACTGGCCGATGTTATGGTCAGCGCTTTCTTCCAATCCATAGAACAGGCATCGCCGCACTATGCCGACAAGGTGGCGTTGAACCTTTGGCCGTTGATGGCGGAACGAAAGGCGCAGTTTTCACGACGGGTGAACAAGTCGAACGAAGGCGTCACTTTCTACCCCGCAGCGCAGGTTGTGCATCTGTTGACCCCGGAACAGGCAACGTTCTTTGAACACTTCGGCTATGACATGGCTTGGCTCAAGTCGCGCAAGGCGCAGAAGAAGGTTCAGGCGTTCACGCAGGCCGAACGCATGTGGTCGCGGCAGAACCCGTGATGTGCCCCCTGTAGCCCTGCGCCACGAAGCCCCCGGCCCACATTGTGCAGATTCGGTTCTTGCGGGGGGTGTGGGCAAGATGGTCTAAGGGGGAAAAGTCGATAGCAGGGGGCAAGTGCAATGACAGAACTGGTGTTCAAGGGCAAAGAGTTCGTTTGGAACCATCACCTTGCCGTGCCCTTCCGCCCGCTCGTGCCGCAGCCTGACAAGGGGATTGGTGACGCCCGGCTTGACGGCAACTTGATCGTTCAGGGCGACAACCTGCACGCGCTGAAAGCCCTTCTGCCGATGTATGCGGGCAACGTGGACTGCATCTTCATCGACCCGCCCTACAACACCGGCAACGAAGGTTGGGCTTACAACGACAACGTAAACGCCCCCATGATCAAGGAATGGCTTGAGGCGAACCCTATTGGGATCGAAGATGGCCTTCGGCACGACAAATGGTGCGCGATGATGTTGCCGCGACTGCGCTTGCTGCATGAATTGCTTTCCGACGAAGGCAGTATTTGGGTAACTCTTGACGCAAATGAAGTGCATCGCGCAAAGCTAATTTTGGACGAGGTTTTTGGCCCCGGTTGTGCGCTTGGAACCCTAGTGTGGGAAAAATCTGATAGCCCCCGCATGGATGCAAACACGTTTTCTTCCAGTCATGATTTCATTCTTGCCTACGCAAAGAGGCCAAGTGATACGATTTTTCAGAAGCTGTTTGATGAAGATGAAGAACCTGCCAGTCACTACAGCCTGACAACGGAAGATGGTCGAAAATATTACCTTAAACCACTTCGCGCTATGGGAAGCGGCGAAGATACAAGAGAAGCGCGGCCTAGCATGTTCTTTCCGCTAATCGCACCTGACGGCGAAGAAGTTCTTCCAAAGCGCCCCGATGGGACAGATGGCAGATGGCGTTGGGGCGAAGGTAAGGTCAAAGAGGAACTTGCACGCATAGAATGGCGTGGTTCTGCGGGGCAATGGACCCCATATTTTCGAATTTTCGCCGATACTACTTCGGGAAGACCGCCCGAAACTATTTGGTATCATAAGGACGTTGGAAGTTCGCGCGGTGCGAAGGCCGAGATTAAAGCAATCTTCGGCGATTCTGTTTTTGACACACCAAAGCCGCTAGGGATTTTGAGGCGTGTTCTAGAAATTGCATCAGAACGAAATTCAATAGTTCTCGACTCTTTCGCAGGCTCTGGCACAACCGCACATGCCGTTCTAGAAGCAAACAAGCGGGATGGCGGAAATCGCCGTTTTATATTGGTTGAAATGGAAGGCTATGCCGACAAGCTGACTGCCGAAAGGGTGCGGCGTGTCGTCAGTGGATATGACTTCGAAGGAACTCAGAAGACAGAACTTTTGCGTGAACGCTTGAATTGGTCCAAACTGCGGGCGGCTGATAGGCTGACAGAGCAAGTTGAAAAGATCGAAAACCTGCATGGGCATGAGTTCGACCGGATCAAGAAAGAAGTGAAAGACGGCGAACTTGTTGTGACGGGTGAAAAGACCGTCGCTGAACGTGCCGAAGGCTTGGGCGGCAGTTTTACCTATTGCACCCTTGGCGAACCTGTCGAACTCGACAACATTCTGACCGGCGAAGATTTGCCAGACTTTGCCGCCTTGGGTGGCATCCTGTTTCACATGTCCACATCGCAGCCAATGCCGCAGGGGCAGTTGAATGAGGCGCGCTTCCATGTCGGCGAAGTGAACGGAACCCGCGTCTGGATGATCTATCGGCCCGATCTTGATTGGCTGAAATCGCCCGATGCCGCGCTGACCCTGACCTTTGCCCGTAGCATCGCGCAAGAGTTCCCGAACGACCGCCACCTTGTCTTTGCGCCCGCCCGCTATGTGTCGCAACGGCTGTTGGACGCCGAAGGGCTGGCCGTGGAGTTCGTGCCCCTTCCCTTTGCGCTTTACCGCGTCGAACGGGGTTAAGCGATGCGCACCCTAGATTATCAGGTTCGGGTTCTCGACACGCTGGACGCATACCTTGACGAACTGAAAGCGCGGAAGGGCGAAGCTGATCAGATTGACGCCGTTCGGGCTGCGAACCCCGGCTTGCCCATTGCAGCGATAGACTTCACGGCAACTGCGTGGGCAAACGTCAAAACTGCGGGCAGGCTTCCACCGTCACGCGCGGCTATCCCATTTTCCCCCCGCAAGGATGGCACCGGCCAAGCCGTTCCGAACGTAACGCTTAAAGTGCCCACGGGGGGCGGCAAGACTTGGCTGGCCGTGAACGCCGTCAGCCGGATCGTGGGGCGCTACCTGTCCAAGAACACCGGATTCGTTCTGTGGATCGTGCCCAACGAAGCAATCTACACGCAAACGCTTAAGCGCCTGAAAGACCGTCAGCACCCTTACCGGCAGGCGCTTGACCGGGCGGCGGCGGGGCGCGTCAAGATCATGGAAAAATCCGACCGACTGGACGCCCGCGACGTGGATGCGAACCTGTGTGTCATGGTGTTGATGTTGCAGGCGGCAAACAGGGTGACGCAGGACACTTTGCGCATGTTCCGCGACCGGGGCGACGTGCATGGCTTCTTTGCCCCGGAAGGGGATCAGGCGGCACATGCCCGCGAACTGGCGGCTATCCCGAACCTAGACGGCTATCAGGGCATGTTCCCGATGGTGAAAGACAGTCTTGGGAACGCGCTGCGGAAAATCCGGCCCGTTGTCGTGATGGACGAAGGGCAAAGGGCAACGTCGGACCTTGCCCACGATACCTTGTTCGGCTTCAACCCGATCTTCGTTCTTGAACTGACGGCGACGCCCAAGGATGTTGCCGAACGGCGCGGCCCTGACCCCCGCCCGTCACGCTATGCGAACCTTTTGGTCGAAGTGACCGGGCGCGAACTGCACGCCGAAGACATGATCAAGATGCCGCTGAACCTTGACCCACGGCAGGGCGCAGACTGGCGCGGCACGCTGACGGCGGCTTTAGGCAGGCTGAACACCCTACAGGCCGAAGCGACGGCCTACGGCGCAGACAAGGGCAGTTTGGGCTATATCCGGCCTATCATGCTTGTGCAGGTCGAACGCACTGGCAAAGACCAACGCGACGGGCAGCATATACACGCCGACGACGTGAAAGAATGGCTTCTGCAATCCGGGTTGGACGACGCCGAAGTTGCAATCAAGACCGCCGAGCAGAACGACCTAAATCAGCCGGAGAACCAAGACCTTCTGTCACCCACGAACCGGGTGCGGGTGATCGTGACAAAGGCCGCGCTGCAAGAAGGTTGGGATTGCCCCTTTGCCTATGTGTTGTGTTCCTTGGCGGCGGCGTCGAACCTGTCGGCCATGACGCAGCTAATCGGGCGCATCCTGCGTCAGCCTTATGCGCTGAAAACCGGGAACCCGGCGTTGGACGAATGCTATGTGGTCACGCATCACGCGGCGACACAGGCAGTTGTAACGGCAATCAAGAACGGGCTTGAGAAAGATGGCCTTGCCGATTTGGTGATCGAAGTTCCGCACGGCGGCGCAGCGCCAAACCCCGGAACTGTTCGCAAGATCGAACGGCGACCCGGCTTCCAGAACCTGCAAATCTATCTGCCGAAGGTCTTGCGCGAAGACGGTCAAGGTTTGCGTGAACTCGACTACGAAACCGACATTCTTGCCGCTATCGACTGGCGCGACTATTCCCCGGCTACGGTTGCCGCTGCGATACCCGACAATCCTAAACAGGCGGCGGCGCAGTTGCAGCGTATTACCCTGACGGACGCAGGGGAAGACGAATACTTCAAGGGCGAAGTTGTCGCCGCTGCGGCTGAAACGCTGCGCTTCGATGCGTCCTACGCCGTGCGGGTCATATCCGATCTTGTGCCCAACCCGTTCGTCGCGCGGGGCATCATCGCATCCTTGAAAACGGCATTGGAACAGCGCGGGTTTGATCCGGTCAAATTGGGCGGGGCGTCCGGCGTCATTATCGACACGCTTCGCCTTGCCTTGGTGAAAGAACGCGACCTTCGGGCCGAAGCCCTGTTCCGGCAGGACGTGCAGGCAGGGCGCATTCAGTTCCGTCTTCGGCTGGACGGCAACAACTGGCAAATGCCTGCCAACATCGGCACGACCGAACCGCAGGCGTCGCCACATCTGACAGGCGCTGACGGCGGCGCATTGGTGCGCAGCCTCTATTCGCCGGTTCTTCGCAACGAACTGAACGGCGAAGAACAAAACGTTGCGGTTCACCTGGACGGCGAAGCGGCGGTCAAGTGGTGGCATCGCAACGTTGCCAAAACGAACTATGGCTTGCAGGGATGGAAGCGCGGGCGAATTTACCCCGATTTCATCTTCGCAACTGGCGGGAATGCGGGCGCAGGTCGCGTCGTCGTCATGGAAACCAAGGGCGATCATCTGCAAAACCCGGATACCGACTACAAGCGAAACGTCCTGAACTTTCTGACGAACAGCTTTTCTTGGGATCAAGCGGTGCCTGCGGGGCAGTTGCAGATTGCCATGACAGGGGAAACCGTCGAATGCGCCTTGGTTCTCATGCAGGACGTGCCGGTTGTCCTGCCCGGACTGATTTCGAAGTGACAAACTAGCTTCATTGAAGCACGCACCGAAGGTTGCGCCGAATCTTCGGTCGCGATGCCTTGGCACCTCATGTTAGCCCGGCGTTAGCCCGACTCAGAAAAGCAAAAGGACCGCCGAAGCGGTCCCATGCTAAGCCCTTGTAAAGGCTTGACCAAACTGGAGCGGGCGATGAGATTCGAACTCACGACCCTAACCTTGGCAAGGTTATGCTCTACCCCTGAGCTACGCCCGCACCGTTTCGGTAAGCGGTGATTTAGGGGATGGCGCGGATGGCTGCAAGAGGAAAATGCAGGACGCCACGCATTTTTCGTTTTCGGTCGCGAAGGCTCAAAGCAAAAGGCCCCGGCATAGCTCCGGGGCCTTCAATCATCTGGAATGTAACAGTTTATTCCAGCTCTATCAGCAGATCCTTGGCGTCGATCTGGCTGCCCGGCTGAACATGCAGCGCCTTGATCACCGCTTCGCGGTCGGCGTGCAGCCCGGTTTCCATCTTCATCGCCTCGATCGTCAGCAACAGATCGCCTGCGCGCACTTTCTGCCCCACCGCCACCGCTATGCTGGCCACCGACCCAGGCATCGGCGCGCCGATATGGGCGGCGTTGCCCTCGGCCGCCTTTGGCCGCGCGGCGGTCTTGGCCTTGACCGAGCGGTTGGGCACCCGGATCACGCGGGGCTGGCCGTTCAGCTCGAAGAACACCTTCACATCGCCGTCTTCCGACACATCGCCGACCGCCTGCAGCCGGATTTCCAACGTCTTGCCGGGGTCGATTTCGGCAGTGATTTCTTCGCCCGACACCATGCCGTAAAAGAAAGTCCGTGTGGGCAGGATGCGCACCGGGCCATACATCCGGTGCCGGGCGCGATACTCCATGAACACCTTGGGATACATCAGGTAGCCGTTCAGATCTTCCTCATCCAGCATCTCGCCATCGGCGTCTTCCTGGCCCAGATGCAGCTCTTGCGTCAGCGTTGCGCGCACCTCGTCCAGATCGACCGGCGGCAGGGTCTTGCCGGGGCGTTCGGTCAGCGGTGCCTCGCCTTTCAGCACCTTTTTCAGGATGCCCTCCGGCCAGCCGCCATGCGGTTGCCCCAGATTGCCTTTGAGCATATCGACCACCGAATCCGGAAAGGCCAGTTCGACCGCCGGATCTTCGACCTGCTCCCGGCTCAGCCCTTGGGCCACCATGATCAGCGCCATGTCGCCCACGACTTTCGAGGATGGCGTGACCTTCACAATGTCACCAAACATCTGGTTGGCGTCGGCATAGGCCTGCGCCACCTCGGACCAGCGCTCTTCCAGCCCCAGCGACCGGGCCTGTGCTTTCAGGTTGGTGAATTGCCCGCCGGGCATCTCGTGCAGATAGACCTCTGACGCCGGGGCAGGGGTGCCCGACTCGAAGGCCGCATATTGCGCGCGCACATGTTCCCAATAGTTGGAAATCTCGCGGATCGCGGCAATATCCAGCCCGGTATCGCGATCGGTATGGCGCAATGCCTCGACGATGGAGCCAAGGCAGGGCTGCGAGGTGCCGCCCGAGAACGCATCCATCGCCGCATCCACCGCATCCACCCCGGCTTCACAGGCGGCAAACACAGTCGCCGCCGCAGCGCCCGAGGTGTCATGCGTGTGGAAATGCACCGGCAGGCCGACCTCCTGTTTCAGCGTCTTGATCAGCACCCGCGCCGCCGCCGGTTTCAGCAGCCCCGCCATATCCTTGAGCCCAAGGATATGCGCGCCCGCGCCTTTCAGCTCCAGTGCGCGTTCGACATAGTATTTCAGGTCGTATTTTGCCCGCGCAGGGTCCAGCAGGTCGCCGGTATAGCAGATTGTGCCTTCGCAAACCTTGTTCGACTCCAGCACTGCATCCATCGCCACCCGCATATTCTCGACCCAGTTGAGCGAATCGAACACGCGGAACACATCCACCCCGGTATCGGCGGCCTGCTTGACGAAAGACTGCACCACATTGTCGGGGTAGTTGGTGTAGCCCACACCATTGGACGCCCGCAGCAACATCTGCGTCATCAGGTTGGGCATCTGCGCGCGCAGATCGCGCAGCCGCTGCCACGGACATTCCTGCAAGAAGCGGTAGGCCACGTCGAACGTGGCCCCGCCCCAACATTCCACGCTGAACAGTTGCGGCAGATGGGCGGCATAGGCGGGGGCCACCTTGATCATGTCGATCGACCGCATCCGGGTGGCCAAGAGCGACTGGTGCCCGTCGCGCATGGTGGTGTCGGTGATCAGCACCTTGTCTTGCGCCTTCATCCAGTCTGCCACCGCCTGCGGGCCCTTTTGTTCCAGCAGGTTGCGGGTGCCCATGGCCGGTTCCGCCCGCACTTTAGGCGCTTTCGGGGCCTTGGCCTCGGCATGCGGCTTGGCGCGGCCCACGGTCTCGGGGTGCCCGTTCACCGTGATATCGGCGATATAGGTCAGGATCTTGGTCGCCCGGTCGCGGCGTTTGCGAAACGCGAACAGGTCGGGCGTCGTGTCGATGAACTTGGTGGTGTAGCTGTCATCCAGAAACGTCGGATGCTGCAACAGGTTGATCACGAACTCGATGTTCGTGGCCACCCCGCGAATACGGAACTCGCGCAACGCCCGGTCCATCCGCGCAATCGCCTTTTCCGGGGTCTGCGCATGTGCCGTTACCTTGACCAGCAGGCTATCGTAATACCGCGTGATCACCCCGCCCGCGTAAGCCGTGCCGCCATCCAGCCGGATGCCATTGCCGGTGGCCGAACGGTAAGCCGTCAAACGCCCGTAATCCGGGATGAAATTGTTCAGCGGGTCTTCGGTGGTGACCCGGCATTGCAGCGCATGGCCGTTCAGCTTCACCCCGGCCTGATCGGCAACCCCGGTCGCCTCGTGCAGGGTCTTGCCCTCGGCAATCAGGATTTGCGCCTGCACGATGTCGATACCCGTCACCTCCTCGGTGACGGTATGCTCAACCTGAACCCTTGGGTTCACCTCGATGAAATAGAATTTCTCGTCATCCATATCCATCAGGAACTCGACCGTTCCCGCGCATTCGTAATTCACATGAGCACAGATCTTGCGCGCCATTTCGCAGACCTCGGCGCGCTGCGCCTCCGAAAGATAGGGCGCCGGGGCCCGCTCTACCACCTTCTGGTTGCGACGTTGCACCGTGCAGTCACGTTCCCACAGGTGGTAGATCTGGCCATGCTTGTCGCCCAGGATCTGCACCTCCACATGCCGCGCGCGCTGGATCATCTTCTCCAGATAGCCCTCGCCGTTGCCAAAGGCGGCCTCGGCTTCGCGCCGGCCTTCGCGCACCTTGGTTTCCAGCTCGTCTTCCGACAGGATCGGCCGCATGCCGCGCCCGCCGCCGCCCCAGCTTGCCTTGAGCATCAAGGGATAGCCCACCGCTTTCGCTTCGGCCTTGATCGCTGCCATATCGTCGCCCAGCACCTCGGTCGCCGGGATCACCGGCACCCCGGCCTCGATCGCCACCCGCCGCGCCGATGCCTTGTCGCCAAGCGCGCGCATCGTTTCCGCCCGTGGTCCGATAAAGGTGATCCCGGCCTGATCGCAGGCCTCGACAAAATCCGGGTTCTCGGACAGCAAGCCGTAACCGGGATGGATCGCATCCGCCCCCGCCATCTTGGCCACGCGGATGATTTCAGGGATCGACAGGTAAGCCCCCACCGGCGAAAGCCCCTCGCCGATCCGATAGGCCTCATCCGATTTGAAGCGGTGCAGAGACAGCTTGTCCTCTTCAGCAAACACCGCCACCGTCTTCTTGCCCATCTCATTGGCGGCGCGCATCACGCGGATGGCGATCTCGCCCCGGTTGGCGACAAGAATCTTGCTGAACTCGGGCATGGTGCTCTCCATCAAAGGCGGCTGTTGGGGTCACTGTATTGGCGCCGCACTGCAGCGCAAGGGCGCTTTGTGACCAAATTGCAAAGTTTGCGAAATTAGCAGGCCCAGCTTTGCACCTGCGAAATCCTGCCTTTCCGCAGCGAAAATGTGAACAAGTCACGAACAGACGCTTTCCATCCCTCCAATCCGGCGTATAATCGGACCATGACCGACTGGGATGAAAACGATGCCTTCGAGGCTGCCGCCGCAGCGCAAAATGTGCCGCTGTCGCAACGCGCCATGGCCGCGCGGCCGGCACCCTATCTGGATGACCTGAACCCGGCGCAACGCGCCGCGGTCGAGGCGCTGGATGGTCCGGTCCTGATGCTGGCCGGCGCCGGCACCGGCAAGACCAAGGCGCTGACCAGCCGCATCGTGCATCTTTTGCACACAGGCCGCGCCCGCCCGAACGAGATCCTATCGGTGACCTTCACCAACAAGGCCGCGCGCGAGATGAAAGAGCGGGTGGGCCGTCTGCTGGGGCAGATGGCCGAGGGCATGCCATGGATGGGCACCTTCCACTCGCTGTCGGTCAAAATCCTGCGCCGTCATGCCGAACTGGCCGGGCTGAAGCCCAATTTCACCATTCTGGACACCGACGATCAGATCCGCCTGCTCAAACAACTGATCGCGGCGGCGGATATTGATGAAAAACGCTGGCCAGCCCGCATGTTGGCCGGGATGATCGACGGCTGGAAAAACCGTGCCCTGACGCCCGCGAACGTGCCCTCGGCCGAAGCCTCCGGCTTCAACAACATGGGCACCGAGCTTTACGCCGCCTATCAGGACCGTCTGCGCACCCTAAACGCCACCGATTTCGGCGACCTGCTGCTGCACTGCGTCACCATCTTTCAGGCCCATCCCGATGTGCTGGGCCAGTATCAGCGCTGGTTCCGCTATATTCTGGTGGACGAGTATCAGGATACCAACGTCTGCCAATACCTCTGGCTGCGCCTGCTGGCCCAATCGCACAAGAACATCTGCTGTGTGGGCGATGACGACCAGTCGATCTACGGCTGGCGCGGGGCCGAGGTCGGAAATATCCTGCGGTTTGAAAAGGATTTTCCGGGCGCTGCCGTCATCAAGCTGGAACAGAACTACCGCTCCACCGCCCATATCCTCGCCGCCGCGTCGGGCGTGATTTCCGCCAACAAGGGCCGCCTTGGCAAAACCCTGTGGACGGCGGGCGAGCCGGGCGAAAAGGTGCGCCTGATCGGCCATTGGGATGGCGAGGAAGAGGCGCGCTGGATCGGCGAGGAGGCCGAGGCGCTGCAACGCGGCACCCGTGGCCTTGATCCCGTCAGCCTTGACCATCAGGCGATTCTGGTGCGAGCGTCCCACCAGATGCGCGCGTTCGAGGACCGTTTTCTCACCATCGGCCTGCCCTATCGCGTCATCGGCGGCCCGCGCTTTTACGAACGGCTGGAGATTCGCGACGCCATGGCCTATTTCCGCCTCGTCGTCTCGCCCGAGGATGATCTGGCCTTTGAGCGCATCATCAACACCCCCAAACGCGGCCTTGGCGACAAGGCCCAAGGCGAGCTTCAACGCCTTGCCCGCGCCGCAGGTGTGCCGCTGCTGGACGGCGCGCGCGAAGCGGTGGCCAAGGGCACCATCGGCGGCAAGGGGGGCGGACAGTTGCGCCAGTTTGTCGAGGGTGTCGATCGCTGGCATCAGGTGACGCTGGCCCCCGATTACAACCATGTCGCTCTGGCCGAACAGATCCTTGACGAATCCGGTTACACCGGCATGTGGCAAAACGACAAGACGCCGGAAGCGCCGGGCCGTCTCGACAACCTCAAGGAACTGGTCAAGGCGCTGGAACAGTTCGACAATCTGCAAGGCTTTCTGGAACACGTCAGCCTGATCATGGACAACGAGACCGAAGAGGCATCGGAAAAAATCTCGATCATGACCCTGCACGCCGCCAAGGGGCTGGAATTCCCGGTGGTCTTTCTGCCCGGCTGGGAAGACGGATTGTTCCCCAGCCAGCGCAGCATGGACGAATCGGGGCTCAAGGGGGTGGAGGAAGAACGCCGTCTGGCTTACGTCGGGATCACCCGCGCGGAACGCATCTGCACCATCTCCTTCGCGTCCAACCGCCGCGTTTACGGCCAGTGGCAATCCCAACTCCCCTCGCGCTTCATCGACGAGCTGCCCGCCGACCATGTCGAGGTGCTCACCCCACCCGGTCTTTACGGCGGCGGCTTTGGTGCGGCGGCCCCGGTCGGTTTTGGTTCGGGGCTGGAGGAGCGCGTTTCAAAAGCCGATGTCTACAACTCCCCCGGCTGGCGCCGCTTGCAGGCCGGTCAGGCCACCCGCCCGGTTCAGCAACCAAAGGAATCGCGCCACATCACAATCGATGCCGAGGCGATTTCCGCCTTTACGATCGGTGACCGGGTGTTCCACCAGAAATTCGGCTACGGTCAGGTTACCGCGATCGAAGGCGACAAGCTCGACGTGGATTTCGACCACACCGGCCCCAAAAAACTGCTCGCGCGCTTCGTCATCACGGCAACGCAAGCGGATGATGTTCCTTTCTGAGCCTTCGCCCTTCATCTTGGCAAAAATACTCAAATCCCTCACCGGCCGCGCCTACCGCCCTCAGCCGCGTTTGGCCCGCTCCAGTCCGAACACCACCAATCCCGCGGCCAACCCCCAGAACGCGGCCCCCACGCCAAACACCACCACCCCCGATCCGCCTACCGCCAGCGTGATCGTCGCGGCAAACCGCGTCTCCAGCACTGCAAACGCCCCGGCCAGTGCCCCCATCAGCGGCCCCAGCAGCGCCAGCGCCACCAGCGCGACCATCACTTGCGGCGGCAAAGCGCCCAGCAGCACCAGAATCGCGGGCGAGCACAGGCCCAGCAAAACCCATGCAGCCGCATAGGCCAACCCCACCTTCCAGCGCTGGTCGCGGTCGGGATGCACATCATCGCCCATGCAGATCGCCGCCGTGATCGCCGCCATGTTGATGGTATGGGCGCCGAACAGTGCAGACACGGCAGAAATCCCCCCCGTCACCGCCAGCGCCCGCGTCACCGGCGGCTGATAGCCCGCCGCCCGCATCACGGCAAATCCTGGCAGGTTCTGGCTTGCCATCGTCACCAGATACAGAGGCACCCCCAGCCCGATCAGCACGCGCAGGTTCCACTCTGGCATCACAAACACCGGGGCAGGGGCCGGGAACGCGAGCACGGGCAACACAGCCGCGCCGGTGCCAAATGCCAGCGCCACGCCCGCGCTCAGCGCTGCCAGCACCGCCAGCGCCGGGTTCCACAGCCGCACCAGCGCAAACACTGCCACCATCGGCAAGACCAACCACGGTGCGGCCGCTGCCGCCCCCGCACCGCGCAGGCAAAACGGCAGCAGCACCCCCGCCAGCATTGCCGCTGCAATGCCATCGGGAATGGCCGCGACCAATCGGCCCAGAGGCCGCACGGCTGCCGTCAGTGCGACCAGTGCGCCTGCCAGCACAAAAGCCCCCACCGCTTGCGGCATGGTGATTCCGGTCGTCGCTGCAATCAGCGCCGCCCCCGGTGTGGACCAGGCCAGCACCACCGGCACCCGATTCCAGGCCGACAGCCAAGCCGACCCCAGCGCTTTGGCCAAGGAGATTGCCAGCACCCAGCTTGCGGTCTGTCCTGCATCGGCCCCAACGGCCAAAGCCGCCGCCAGAACCAGCGCGATGGTGGAGCCGTAGCCGACCAGTGCCGCGACAACCGCCGCCGAGATCAAGGAAATCCGCATAACGCCCCCGTTTGTCGCGACTATTCCGGCGCAATCCGGCAATCGCAACCCCCGAAACTGAAAACGGCGACGCCCAGGGAGGAGGAGGGGCGCCGCCGCATCATTCACGACCAACCCCAGGGAGGAGGAGGGGGTCGGCGTATCCGGGAACCCGAACCCCAGGGAGGAGGAGGGGGCGCAGGTTCCGCTTTTCAGTCCGACCCTAGGGAGGAGGAGGGGGCAGGACCGAACGAATGTGGGCCAGAAGGCCCATATTTCGGGCGCGGCGACCCCAGGGAGGAGGAGGGGGCCGCCGCTGATCCGACCGGCCCAGGGAGGAGGAGGGGCCGTTCGAACTGTGGTGAGCGTCAAGACGCTCGAATTTCGGGCGCGGCGACCCCAGGGAGGAGGAGGGGGCCGCCGCTGATCCGACCGGCCCAGGGAGGAGGAGGGGCCGTTCGAACTGTGGTGAGCGTTGAGGCGCTCGAATTTTTGGCGCGGCACCCTCAGGGAGGAGGAAGGAGGGTGCCGCTTTTCCGAAAAGCCCAGGGAGGAGGAGGGGCTTCCCGTATCGGGTCAGAGCATATGCTCTGATTTAGGCGCGTCGGCGTCAGGGAGGAGGTAGACACCGACGCTTTTGCTACAGACCCCAGGGAGGAGGAGAGGGTCTCGCAAAGAAAAATCACTTGCCGTAGGCAGCCTCAATCACTTGCCGTAGGCAGCCTCGTTGGCGACACGGCTGATCATGCTGCGGTGGATGCCCAGATCTGCCAGTTCCCGGTTCGAAAGCGCCTGGAGTTCCCGCACGGTCTGTTTGAAGACGCGACGACGTTCCAGACCCACCCGAATGTTTTTGACAATGGCCGCAGCCCGGTCAGCGATGCCGTAGGTCGTGGCGCGTGAAGAATTTACATAAGCCATAACACTCTAGCCTCTTGGTTTTGGTTCAGATGCAGCGCTTTGCTGCGTTGTTGTTAGTAAGATGGGGCAAATGCTGCATCTGCACAATAGCCCGGATGCGCAATGCTGCCATGCAGCAACCGCATGGCTTTGCGTCATGAAAACGTCATTAATTACAGCAGCTTCGTGTAAAAATTGAGCATTTGGTCAAGCAAACCTTGAGGTTTTGGGCAAAGCCCGCAACTGTGCCGCAAGGACAGGCAAAGGGAAAACAACAATGGGTGTCTTGCGCAACGATGTGATGGCGGCTTTGGCCGGGATCAGACTGCCCGGCGGTGGAACTTTGGTGTCGCAGGACATGATCCGGGCTTTGACGATCGATGATTCCACCGAAGGAACCACCGTTCGTTTCGTGATCGAGGCCCCTGATCCCGAATCGGCCCGGCAGATTGCTGCGCTTCAGCCCTTGGCGGAGGCCGCCGTCCGCGCGCTGCCCGGCGTCTCTGTCGTTCAGGCCGTCACCACCGCCCATGGCCCCGCTGCCAAACCGGCAGCTCCCAGCCTGAAGATCGGCCAGCACCCTACACCACAACAGGGCGGCCCGCAGAAATTGGCTGGGATCGACCGCATCATCGCCATTGGCTCGGGCAAGGGTGGCGTGGGAAAATCCACCGTCTCGTCGAACCTGGCCGTAGCGCTTGCGCGCCAAGGTCGCCGCGTCGGCCTGCTGGATGCAGATATCTACGGCCCCAGCCAGCCCAGGATGATGGGCGTCAACCGCCGCCCGGCCAGCCCGGATGGCAAGATCATCGAGCCGATCATCGCTCATGGCGTCACCATGATGTCGCTGGGCCTGATGCTCAAGGATGACGAAGCGGTTATCTGGCGCGGCCCGATGATCATGGGCGCGTTGCAGCAACTCCTCACACAAGTTGCCTGGGGCAAGCTGGATATCCTGCTGATCGACCTGCCCCCCGGCACCGGCGATATCCAGCTTACCCTGTGCCAGCGTACGCAACTGACCGGCGCGATCATTGTTTCCACCCCGCAGGATGTGGCGCTGCTTGATGCGCGCAAGGCGCTGGATATGTTCCTGAAGCTGAAAACCCCGGTGTTGGGTCTGATCGAGAACATGTCCACCTTCTGCTGCCCCAACTGTGGGCATGAGACGCAGATCTTTGGTCATGGTGGCGTCAAGGCCGATGCCGAGCGTCTTGATCTACCCTTTCTTGGGGAACTGCCCCTGACCCTAGCCGTCCGTCAGGCAGGTGACAGCGGCACCCCAATCGCCGCCACGGACGTCCCCGAGGCAGAAGCCTATGCAAGGATTGCCCATCGTCTGATTGCCGGCGGCATGGCCTGAGCCGGCGGGATTGGCCGGGATCAGGCGGGAAACGGCAATCACGCCGAATCACGCCTTTGGGATTTTCTGGGAAATCGGAGTGAAAACTCCGGTTTCTTGCGTTTTCGCGGCTGATTTTTGTCATGAAACTGTATTCTTCGCAGGCTGACGCCAAAAAGTTCGGATCTGGCCGGGTGGGGCTGGGAAAATTTTCATTCACTATATCTAGTGTTCACGCGACCGTGATTGCCATAAGTCGCGCTGTATTTTGTTTTTAGTGCCTCCTAGATGCTGTGGCAAGCATGCCGCAGAGTGCCTATTGCCCCGCAAGTACCCAAACTTTCCCGTTGCTTCCCAGATAATCCCATGGCATCCCTTGGTCATCGAGACGGGCAGTACGAACAGCAGCGGCAGCTTAAGACCGCAAACAGGCGAAACAGTCAGGCTTCATACAGGCAACCCCGTTTAGACAACATGAGATCCGGCGCGCGAGCGAGCAGACATCTCCCCCAGGTGGCACGCGTAGCAGGACGCCCAGCGATGGGACAGGCGGCGGATCGAGCAGTGGCAGCAGCTCGGTCCGCCGTATTCATTTCAGACCCCCGCAAACGGGGCGCAACGACGGAAAGGGACGGGCGCAAGCTCAGGCAATATGTCGGATATGTTTCGCGGTGAATACTACCAGAAGGTAGATTCCAAAGCCCGGGTCCTGATCCCGGCGCCGTTCCGACGTGTCCTCGACGCTGGCGATCCCCGCACTTCTGACACCCCCCGCACCCGTATGGTCATCGTCTATGGCGGCAAAAGCCGTCAGTTCTGCGATTGCTATTCGATGGCGGGCGCCGATGCGCTGGCCCGCTGGGTCGAAACCATTCCCTTGGGGACCAAAGACCGGATCAAGGCTGAACGTGATCTGGTCACCCGTTCCGCAACCGTGGACATTGATGATGACGGCAGGATCGTCCTGCCTGGCCCTGTCCGGGACAAGCTGGGCATCACGCCCGAGATGATCAAGGATGGCGTGGACTCCGCCCTTGCCGGTGCGACCGACCGCTTCTCGCTGTGGCGTGGCGATGTCTACCGCGATGTGTTCGACGATGATGACGATGAAGACGACGGCGAAGATGCCCTTGCGGTGGTTGGCCGTTACCCAAAGGTCGGGTGAGATGGCAGAGATTGGCGATCAGCAACAGGGTCGCGCCCCCCATATCCCGGTGCTTTTGCGCCCCATCCTGGACTTGTGCGCGCCCATCGGCGGGCTGTGGCTGGACGGCACGTTCGGAGCAGGGGGCTATGCCCGCGCGCTGCTGGATGCCGGAGCCGATGTGATCGGCGTTGACCGCGACCCAATTGCGCTGGACATGGCGCAAAGCTGGCGTGGCACTTACGGCGACCGGCTGACGCTGGTGGCGGGCACTTTTTCCAACCTTTATCAATACAGTGACGCCCCGCTCGATGGTGTCGTCCTCGATCTTGGCGTCAGTTCCATGCAACTCGATCAGGCGGAGCGCGGCTTTTCGTTCATGAAGGACGGCCCCTTGGACATGCGCATGTCGCAAGACGGTCCCTCCGCTGCCGATCTGGTCAACACCGCCGATGAAACCCGGCTGGCCGACATCCTCTATCACTACGGCGAGGAACGCGCCTCGCGCCGCATCGCCAAATCCATCGTCGAGCACCGTAACCGCGCCCCGATAGAGACCACGCTGCAATTGGCCGAAATCGTCGCGCGGTGCCTGCCGCGTCCCAAACCGGGGCAAAGCCACCCGGCGACCCGCAGCTTTCAGGCCATCCGCATCGCGGTGAATACCGAATTCACCGAACTGGCCGAAGGGCTGATGGCGGCCGAACGCGCGTTGAAACCCGGTGGCCTATTGGCCGTGGTCAGCTTCCACAGTCTGGAGGACCGCATTGTGAAACGCTTCTTCCAGCTGGCCTCCGGCACCGAGCCCAATACCAACCGCTACGCCCCACAGACTGCGCTCAACACCGCGCGGTTCGACATCGTGACCAAACGCGCCGTGGGTCCCGATGACCGCGAATTGGATGAAAACCCGCGCGCGCGATCAGCCAAATTGCGCATTGGACGCCGCACCAGCGCGCCGGCGCAAAGTCTTGATCCTTCAGCCCTTGGCCTGCCGGAACCGCCGCCCCAGAAGAAAGGACGCCGCTGATGCGCCCCGTCATTTATGTTCTGTCGTTCATCGCCGTGCTGGGCCTTGGTTTCTGGGCTTACCGCGAACACTACGACACGCGGCAAGCCCTGCGCGAGGTGTCTGCTCTGAACTCCGAAATCGCCAGCCTGCGCGAAGCGCTTGCCTTGCAGCGCGCCGAATGGGCCTATTTGAACCGCCCCGACCGTCTGCGCGAACTGGCTTCGGCCAATTTCGAAACTCTGGGCCTGATGCCGCTGGAACCCACGCAATTTGGCGATGCCGCCAACCTGTCCTATCCGGCGGTCGAGGAGTTCTTTGGCGATATCAACAACTCCGTCATGGTCAATGGCCAATTGAACACCGGGGAGGAGCCGCTATGACCCGCACGCCGCTGCGCCCGCTTGCCCGGATCCTAAAGGCCCGCGCCCAAGGCGAAAACCCCGACGTGATCGAACGCGAAAATTTGCGATTGCGGCATGAACAGTTGCGTGATGCGTCCCGCTCGCGTGCCGAAGTGCGCCTTTTGATCCTTGGATTTGCATTTTTTGTCGCTTTTTCGGCCATTGGTGCACGCATGGGGCTGGTCGCCACCACCGAGGCGGCGGAGCCCCGCTCTTCGGCCGCAGGCGCGGAAATCCTGGCCCAACGCGCCGATATCACCGACCGCAACGGGCGGGTGCTGGCCACCAACATGCTGACGCATGCACTGTATGCACATCCCAAGGACATGGTTGATCCGGCCCGCGTCGCGGGTGAGTTGGCCGCCATTTTCCCCGAGCTCAAGGCCGACGATCTGACCCGCCGCTTCACCGATGGCCGCAGCTTCATCTGGCTGCGCAAGGTGCTCAGCCCCGAACAGATGCAGGCCGTGCATGATATCGGCGATCCCGGCCTGCTGTTTGGCCCGCGCGAAATGCGGCTGTATCCCAACGGCACGCTGGCCGCCCATATCCTTGGCGGCACCTCCTTTGGTGCCGAAGGCGTGCATTCCGCCGAAGTCATCGGCACCGCCGGTGTGGAACGTGCAATGGATGCCCGCTTGCGCGACCCGGCGCTGTCGGCCACCCCACTGGAACTGTCGGTTGACCTGACGGTGCAGGCCGCAGTCGAGGAAATCCTGGGCGCCGGCATCAGCATGCTGAACGCCAAGGGCGGTGCTGCCATCATCATGGATGTGAAGACAGGTGAAATCCTGTCTCTGGCAAGCCTTCCCACCTTTGACCCCAACAACCGCCCCAACCCGGTTTTGCCAAAGGACGCCGAACCCGGTGACAGCCCGCTGTTCAACAGGGCGGTTCAAGGGGTCTATGAACTGGGGTCGACCTTCAAGATATTTGCTGCCGCACAAGCGATGGAGCTGGGCCTTGTCGGGCCCGATACTCTGGTGGACGCGAACGCGCCCATGCAATGGGGCAAGCACCGGATCAAGGAATTCCAGGGCAAGAACTATGGCCCCCTGCTTTCGGTAACCGATGTCATGGTAAAGTCTTCCAACGTCGGCACCGCAAAGATGGCGCTGCAGATCGGTGGCTTGCGCCAGCAGGCGTTTCTTAAGTCGCTTGGCATGTTTGAATCCACCCCGGTCGAACTGACAGAAGCCCCCGGTGCCCGCCCGCTACTGCCCGCCCGCTGGCCCGATATCGTCACCATCACCACATCTTACGGTCATGGCATGTCGGCCAGCCCGCTGCACCTTGCTACCGCATATGCCACCATCGCCAACGGGGGAATCACCGTCAAACCCACGTTGATCAAACAGGCTGGCCCGCGCGCGGGCACCCGTGTCATGCGCGAAGAGGTGGCCGATGCCTCGGTCTCGATGCTGCGGCAGGTGGTGACACGCGGCACCGCCAGCATGGCAGAGGTGCCGGGATATGAGGTCGCAGGCAAGACCGGCACCGCCGACAAGCCAAAGCGCACGGGCGGTTATTACAAAGACAAGGTGATCAATACCTTCGCTTCGGTCTTTCCCGCCTCTGATCCGCGTTATGTGGTGCTGGTGACGCTGGACGAGCCGGTGGAAACGTCCGGCACGGAGCCGCGCCGCACCGCTGGCTGGACCGCCGTTCCGGTCGCCGCCGAGATCACCCGCCGCATCGCTCCCCTGCTGGGCATCCGGCCAGTGGTTGAAGCCCCTGCCATTGATGGTCTAACAGCTGTCCGGAATTGAGGGGACACAAGATGGCGACCCGCCGCGCAACACTGGCAGATCTTGGGTTGACCCCAAGGGCAGGGGCTAACCCCGCCATCATCGGAATAACCGCCGACAGCAGGGCGGTCATGCCCGGATATCTGTTTGCCGCGTTGCCCGGCAGCCGTCTGCACGGGGCCAACTTTGCTGCAACCGCCATCGAACAGGGCGCGGTCGCCATTCTGACCGATGCGACCGGCGCGCGCCTGCTGCCCACCGCACCGATCTCGGTTGTCGTGGTCGAAGACGCGCGCGAAGCGTTTGCCCGTGCCGCCGCGCTTTGGTTCGCGGCACAACCCGCTCATATGGTCGCCGTAACCGGCACAAACGGCAAAACCTCAGTCGCCACCTTTACCCGCCAGATCTGGGAGGCGCTGGACCACGCCGCCATCAACATCGGCACCACCGGAGTCGAGGGGGCATGGACCGCGCCTTCTGCCCACACCACCCCTGATGCCATCACTCTGCATGCCATGCTTGCGCAGGCCGCCGGCGCGGGCGTGACCCATGGCGCGATGGAAGCGTCCTCCCACGGGCTTGACCAGCGGCGGATGGACGGGGTGCGCCTGTGCGCCGCCGGGTTCACCAACCTGACGCAGGACCATCTGGATTACCACGGCACGATGGAGGCTTATCTGGCCGCCAAGGCGGCCTTGTTTACCCGGTTGTTGCCAGATGATGCGGTGGCTGTGGTCAACCTGAACGGCGCGCATGGGTCTGATATCGTGGAGCTGTGTCTGGATCGGGGCTTGCCGACCATGACCATCGGCCACGGGCAGGGGGCCGACCTGCGCCTCATGTCGCAGCGCTATGACGCCACTGGGCAGGATCTGCGCTTCTCGTGGCAGGGCCAGCCCTTCATGACCCGGCTCAACCTCGTTGGCGGCTTTCAGGCCGAAAATGTCGCGCTGGCGGCAGGCCTTGCGATCGCCTCGGGCGACGATCCGCAGGCCGTGTTTGCCACCTTGCCGAAACTGACCGGCGTGCGGGGCCGCATGCAGCTTGCGGCCACCCGCAGCAACGGCGCTGCGGTTTATGTCGATTTCGCCCACACCCCCGACGCGATTGAAACCGCGCTCAAGGCGCTGCGCCCGCATGTCATGGGCCGGATCGTGATCGTGTTCGGCGCAGGCGGCGACCGCGACACCACCAAGCGCCCGCTGATGGGCGCTGCCGCCGCCGCCAATGCCGATGTGCTGTTCGTAACCGACGACAACCCGCGTGGCGAAGACCCCGGCAGCATTCGTGCGGCGATCATGGCCGCCTGTCCTGATGCCACCGAAGTGGGCGACCGGGCCGAAGCGATCCTGCGCGGCATCGATGCGCTGCAACCGGGCGACGCGCTTCTGATCGCGGGCAAGGGACACGAAACCGGGCAGATCATCGCCGGGCAGGTGTATCCGTTCGACGATGTGGAACAGGCGAGCGTTGCTGTGGCAGCACTCGATGGGGTGATCTGATGCTTTGGACCTCTGAAGATGCGGTCGCGGCCACCGGGGGCAAGAGTACTGCCCTCTGGCAAGCAGGCGGCGTGTCGATCGACACCCGCACCTTGCAGCCGGGCGATCTGTTCGTGGCGCTGAAAGATGTGCGCGACGGTCACGACTTTGTGGCGCAGGCCCTGTCAAAAGGGGCTGCTGCGGCCCTTGTCACCCACCGCCCCGCAGGGGTGGGCGCAGATGCGCCCTTGCTGGTTGTGCCCGATGTTTTGCAAGCCCTTGAATCGCTGGGCACTTTCGCCCGCGCTCGCACCCGCGCAAAAGTGGTCGGCGTCACCGGATCGGTCGGCAAGACCAGCACCAAGGAAATGCTGCGCGCCATTCTTGGCGGGCAGGGCCGGGTGCATGCGGCCGAGGCCAGTTACAACAACCACTGGGGCGTGCCGCTGACACTGGCACGGATGCCTGCCGACACCGACTTCGCGGTGATCGAAATCGGCATGAACCATCCCGGCGAAATCGCCCCCCTCGCACGGATGGCGCTGCCGCATGTCATCTTGATCACGATTGTTGCCCCGGCGCATCTGGAGTCGTTCCCGGATGTGGACGCCATCGCGGATGAAAAGGCCGCCATAATGGACGGTCTCATGCCGGGCGGCACCGCGATCCTGAACGCCGATCTGGCTACCACGCCGATCCTGCTGGCCAAAGCCACATCCGTCGGCGCAAGCGTCTCGCTTTTCGGCACCACCCCCGGCGCGCAGTATCACATGGACCACGCCGACATCACCGATGACGCCACCGTTGTCCGCGCCACCCGCAACGGAGCCGCGCTGCTGTTCAAGGTCCGTACCCCCGGCAAACACTTCGCGCTCAACGCGCTTGGTGCGTTGGCCGTCGCTGACGCGCTTGGTTGCGATCCCACCATCGCGGCTTGCGATATCGGCAACTGGCAGCCCCCGGTCGGGCGCGGCACCCGCGAAACCATCCTGCTTGACCGGGTGGATGAGACCAGCTTCCAACTGATCGATGACGCTTTCAATGCCAATCCGGCCTCTATCGCTGCCAGTCTTGATGTGTTGATCGCCGCCCAGCCCGAAAACGGTGTGGGCCGCGTCGGTCAAGGCCGCCGCATCGCCATTCTTGGCGATATGCTGGAACTGGGGCCCACCGAGACAGCCTTGCACACTGCCATCGCCCGCCATCCTGGTCTTGCGGCCATCCACACCATCCACTGTGTCGGTCCGCGCATGCGCGCACTGCACGCCGCCCTGCCACGGGGTCAGCGCGGCGAATGGGTGGAAGCGGCGGAAGCCATCGCCGGACATGCGCGGCAACTGGTTGATGCCGGGGATATCATCCTGATCAAGGGCTCCAAAGGCTCGAAGGTCAGCGTCGTCGTTGACGCCCTGCGCAAAATGGGTCAAGGCAGCGCCCCAACAGAAGGGACCGCGTGAATGTTGTATCTGCTGACCGAGTTTTCCGGCGGGGGGGATGTTTTCAACCTCTTTCGCTACATCACCTTCCGTGCCGGTGGGGCCTTTCTGACCGCCCTGATCTTCGGGTTCATGTTCGGCCAGCCGCTGATCAACATCTTGCGCCGCAAACAGGGCAAGGGCCAGCCGATCCGCGATGACGGCCCGGCCACCCATTTCGCCAAGGCAGGCACCCCAACCATGGGCGGCTTGCTGATCCTGTCGGCGCTGCTGGTCTCCACCCTGCTCTGGGCGCGGCTTGACAACCCTTATGTCTGGATCGTGATGCTGGTCACCATCGCCTTTGGCATGATCGGCTTTGCTGACGACTATGCCAAAGTCACCAAACAGACCACAAAGGGGGTCTCAGGCAAGATCCGCTTTTCGGCAGGCCTCGTGATCGCGCTGCTGGCCACTTTCGCTGCATCCAGCTTCCATCCGCCCGAATTGACGAACCAACTGGCCTTTCCGTTCCTGAAAGACCTGTTGCTGAACCTTTCGTTCTTTTTCATTCCCTTCGGGATGATTGTGATCGTGGGGGCCGCGAACGCGGTCAACCTGACAGACGGACTTGACGGACTGGCCATCATGCCGGTGATGATCGCAGCAGGCACGCTTGGCGTGATTGCCTATGTGGTCGGGAACTTCAACTACACCCAATATCTTGGCGTCCACTTCGTCCCCGGCACCGGCGAACTTTTGATCTTCAGCGCCGCGCTGTTCGGCGGGGGCATGGGGTTCTTGTGGTATAACGCCCCCCCTGCGGCCGTCTTCATGGGGGATACCGGCAGCCTTGCGCTTGGTGGTGCACTTGGTGCGATCGCGGTCTGCACCAAGCACGAAATCGTGCTCGCCATCGTCGGCGGCTTGTTCGTGGTCGAGGCTCTGTCGGTCATCATTCAGGTCCTATACTTCAAACGGACCGGCAAACGCGTTTTCCTGATGGCCCCGATCCACCACCATTTCGAGAAAAAGGGCTGGGCGGAGCCGCAAATCGTGATCCGCTTCTGGATCATCAGCCTGATCCTGGCGCTGATCGGGCTGGCAACGCTCAAGGTGCGGTGAGAACGGATGACCAGCGGCCCGCAAAAGCCTGTGCCGTTGCTGCGAAGCAATCTGACAAGCCACCGATATTTTGACGTGACACTTGCCGGAGCGTTGTTGCTGTTCGCATTCGTGTTTCTGCCCGGCCAGCCGATCACCGTGGCCGGACTGGCCGGACTGGTCCTGTCGCTTTTGGGGAGTCTTCCCCTGTTGGATCGGTTGACCGAGCGCTGGACCAAAGTCGGCGTCTTTGTCACATGGCTGGTTTTCCTGATCGGATTCCTGGCAATTTTCCTCGGCGGACTGATGTTCTCCCCAATGGTCGCAAACGCTCTGCACAACTTCGGTGTAACAAGGCTGTTCTAGCCCGGCGCGCCGTTTCCCTTTTTCCAACCTGCCGATCAAAGGTGGCGTCAATCAAAGAATCCGACCTTTACATCCCGGTGAAAACCTTTCTCGAAGCCCAGGGCTATACGGTCAAGGCCGAGGTCGGGGCAGCAGATGTCATGGCCTGCCGCGACCCCGATCCCCCCTTGATCGTCGAGCTGAAAACCGCCCTCAACCTGCAACTGATCCTGCAAGGCGTGGCGCGGCAGGGGCTGTTCGACCACGTCTATCTTGCGGTTCCCCATCCCGCCAAATGGACGCATCGCTACCGGGATCTGATCGCCGTGTTGCGCCGTCTCGGTCTTGGTTTGCTCACGGTCAAAAATGACACTGTCGCGCCCCACCTCGACCCCGGCCCCTACCAGCCGCGCAAAAACGCGGTCAAAGCCGGTCGAATGTTGCGAGAGTTCCACCAACGGCAGGGGGATCCCAACATCGGCGGAACCACCGGCATAAAGCGCATGACCGCCTATCGCCAGGATGCCTTGTGCATTGCCGCAGCCCTCTGTGCCTTCCCCGATGGCCAAAGCCCGGCCGCCCTTGCCAAAGCCACTAGCATTGCGCGGGCAGCCACCATCCTGCGCGACAATCACTACGGTTGGTTCAACCATCCCGCCCGCGCCCGCTATGTTCTGTCCCCTCAGGGAAAGGCGGCTCTGTCCTCTTCATCTGTTGAAAAATATCCTCGGGGGTGAGGCCGAAGGCCGAGGGGGCAGACAGCCCCCTGCGTCACAAGCCGCAGGCGCCCCCTTTCAAGATCGCGCGCCATCCCCTATCCCCTGACGGAGAAAACCGGAAACAGGGGCGGCAGATGATTCCAGTCAAAGGCTACACCGGCGCGAGGGTTGCCGTTCTGGGACTTGGTCGGTCGGGCCTTGCCACTGCCCGCGCCCTTCTGGCGGGCGATGCGACACCGCTTTTGTGGGATGACAGCCCCGAAGCGCGTGCAAAAGCCGAGTCCGAAGGCTTCACGCTCACCGATCTGACCCGCGCCAACGTGTTTGACGACGTGGTCTGCCTGATCACCAGCCCCGGTATCCCGCACCTGTATCCTTCGCCCAACAAGGTGATCGCCCGCGCGCTGGAGGCGGGGGTGCCGGTGGACAACGATATCGGCCTGTTTTTCCGCAGCTTTGCCACGGCTGAATGGGATAATTTCGAAACCATGCCGCGCGTCGTCTGTGTGACCGGATCGAACGGCAAATCCACCACCACTGCGCTGATCCATCATATTCTGGAAGTGGCGGGGCGCCCGGTGCAGATGGCGGGCAACATCGGCAAGGGGGTCTTGTCGATCGACCCCGCGCAGGATGGCGAGGTGGTGGTGCTGGAACTGTCCAGCTATCAGACCGACCTTGCCCGTGCGCTGACGCCGGATGTGGCCGTGTTCACCAACCTGTCGCCCGACCATCTGGACCGGCACCATGGCATGGGCGGTTATTTCGCGGCCAAGCGGCGGCTGTTTTCCGAAGGTGGCCCCGACCGCGCCGTTATCGGGGTCGATGAGGTCGAGGGGCAGTTTCTGGCCAATCAGATGGGCATGGGACCGCAGGACGACCGGGTGATCCGCATCTCGTCGGGCCAGAAGCTTGACCAGTTTGGCTGGAGCGTGTTTGCCCGCAAGGGGTTCTTGTCGGAATGGCGCAAGGGGCGGCAGGTGGCCAGCATCGATCTGCGCGAGATGTCTGGCCTGCCCGGTGCGCACAACCACCAGAACGCCTGCGCCGCCTATGCCGCGTGCCGAGCCTTGGGAATTGCGCCGAAACTGATCGAAGCGGCGTTCCAGTCCTTCGCCGGTCTGCCCCATCGCAGCCAGCTGGTGGGCGAGCGCGGCGGTGTGCGATTCATCAACGACTCCAAGGCCACCAATACCGACAGCGCGGCCAAGGCGCTGCAGGCCTTTCCGCGAATTCGCTGGATTGCGGGGGGGATGGGCAAGGAAGGCGGGATCGCAGCGTTGCAGCCTTTTCTTGGCCCGGTGGTGAAAGCTTATCTGATCGGTCATTCGGCCCGCGACTTTGCCCTGCAACTGGGCGACACCCCGCACGAGATCTGCGAGACCATGGCACAGGCCGTGACACGCGCGGCGGCAGAGGCCGAAGCAGGCGAGGTGGTGCTGTTGGCCCCGGCCGCAGCAAGTTTTGACCAATATCCGAACTTCGAAAAGCGGGGTGAGGATTTTGTGAATCAGGTCAAGGCGCTGACCCAGGACTAGGGGCCCGGCAACCAAACCAATGGACGCGCCCAGCGGGCGCGCATTTTCCAGATGTTTCGCCACAGATGCCGTCTGACCCTTTGCTGCCCGTCAAGCCGCGCCGCGTGTCCGTATGCCCCGGTTATGGTGGTGATGAAGCTGTGATCTCAGGGCTGCTTTGACTCTGCTTTCTACTGGCTTTGCAGGCCGTTCTTGGTTAGACTTTGATGCAGACCCGGAAAACGGGCGATCGGCAGTGCAGGCTTTACAGGCGGTTTTCCCATGACTGAAATGGTCTATGGCTCCAGTCCCATTCGGGTGACAGAGCCTGTTCTTCCCCGTTGGTGGCGCACCATCGACAAATGGTCGCTGACCGCAATCATGGTCTTGTTCGGGATCGGGCTGCTGCTGGGGCTTGCGGCGAGTGTGCCGCTGGCCAGCCGGAACGGGTTGAATGATTTTTATTATGTGCAGCGGCAGGCCGTTTTCGGCGTGATCGCGCTGCTGGCAATGGCAGGGGTGTCGATGATGCCGCCCGCGATGATCCGGCGTCTGGGGGTGATCGGTTTCGCCGGGGCGTTTGTCGCCCTGATGCTGCTGCCGATTTTTGGCACCGATTTCGGCAAGGGCGCTGTGCGCTGGTTCAGCTTTGGTTTTGCTTCGGTGCAACCATCTGAATTCCTGAAGCCCGGTTTCATGGTCATGGTGGCGTGGCTGATGGCGGCCAGCCAGGATTTGAACGGGCCGCCGGGCAAATCGGTGTCGTTCGGGCTGACAGTGGTGGTCATCCTGCTTCTGGTGATCCAGCCAGATTTCGGTCAGGCCGCGCTGATCCTGTTTGGCTGGGGCGTGATCTATTTTGTTGCCGGCGCACCGATGACGCTGATCGCGATCATTCTGGGGCTGGTCAGCTTTGGCGGCACGATCGCTTATGAAAGCTCGGAACACTTCGCCCGCCGGATCGACGGATTTCTGAACCCTGAAATCGATCCGCGCAGCCAGATCGGTTACGCCACCAACGCGATCCAGGAGGGCGGCTTTTTCGGGGTCGGCGTCGGTGAGGGACAGGTGAAGTGGACGCTGCCCGACGCGCATACCGATTTTATCATTGCCGTTGCGGCCGAGGAATACGGGCTGATCCTGGTGCTTGTCATTCTGGCGCTTTACGGCACCATCGTGGTGCGCAGCCTGTTCCGGTTGATGCGCGAGCGCGATCCGTTCATCCGCCTTGCCGGAACCGGTCTTGCCTGCATCTTCGGCGTGCAGGCGATGATCAATATGGGCGTCGCCGTGCGCTTGTTGCCCGCCAAGGGCATGACGCTTCCCTTTGTCAGTTACGGTGGGTCATCCGTGATCGCTGCGGGCATCACAGTGGGCATGTTGCTGGCGTTGACTCGCACGCGCCCGCAAGGAGAAATTGGCGATATCCTCCGCAGGGGGCGCTGATGGCGCGGGACAAGTTGCTTTTGATTGCTGCCGGGGGGACCGGCGGGCACATGTTCCCCGCGCAGGCGCTGGCCGAAGCGATGGTGCGCAGGGGCTGGCGGGTGAAGCTGTCGACCGATGCGCGCGGGGCGCGGTATTCGGGTGGCTTTCCACACGTCGTGGCCGTGGAGCAGGTGGTGTCGGCCACGTTCGCGCGTGGTGGCCTTGCGGCCAAGGTGGCGGTGCCGTTCCGGGTGGCGGGTGGCATTCTGGGGGCGATGTTCGCGCAGTTGCGCGACAGACCTGCCGTTGTGGTGGGCTTTGGCGGCTACCCCACGATTCCCGCCCTAGGCGCAGCATGGGTCCTGCGTCGGCCCAGAATGATCCACGAACAGAATGGCGTTCTCGGGCGGGTAAACCAGATTTTTGCGTCGCGGGTCGACCGGGTGGCGTGTGGAACCTGGCCGACGGATCTGCCCGACGGGGTTCAGGGGGTCCACACCGGCAACCCGGTGCGGTTGGCGGTGCTGGACCGGGCCGGTGCGGGCTATATTGCGCCCGGCGATTATCCGATGAGCCTTTTGGTGATCGGTGGCAGCCAGGGTGCGCGTATCTTGTCGGATGTGGTGCCCGAAGCTGTGGCGCTGCTGCCCGACAGTGTGCGCCACAATCTGCGCGTGGCCCATCAGGCACGGGCGGAGGATATGGACCGGGTGGTTCAGGCCTATGCCGAAGCCGGGGTTCGGGCCGAGGTGCAGCCGTTTTTCAACGACATCCCCACCCGGCTTTCCGAGGCGCAATTGGTCATCTCGCGGTCGGGGGCGTCATCGGTCGCAGATATCAGCGTGATCGGGCGTCCCGCCATCCTGATCCCCTTTGCCGCCGCCACCGGCGACCACCAGACTGCCAATGCACGCGGCCTGTCCCAGGCAGATGCGGCCATCGTGATTCCTGAAAAGGTGCTTGACGCCGTGACCCTCAGCGGCCACATGGCGGCGGTGCTGTCGCAACCCGACGCCGCCAACCGGATGGCCGCCAATGCCCTGTCGCAGGGTCGTCCCGATGCCACCGATCGCTTGGTGGCGCTTGTCGAAGCCCTCGCAGAAGGATCCCCGCAATGAACGCAGCAACCAAATTGCCGCTGGAGCTTGGTCCGATCCACTTTGTCGGGATCGGTGGCATTGGCATGTCAGGTATTGCCGAGGTGCTGATGACACTGGGCTACACGGTGCAGGGATCGGATTCCAAGGCCAGCAAGATCACCGACCGGCTGGTGTCTCTGGGGGCTGCTTTTTTCGAGGGACAGGCGGCCGACAATCTTGGGGAAGCGGCAGTGATTGTGGTGTCTTCTGCCATCAAGAAAGGCAACCCCGAGCTGGAGGAGGCGCGGCGGCGCAAACTGCCGGTGGTGCGCCGGGCCGAGATGCTGGCGGAACTGATGCGGATGCGGTCCAACATTGCGGTGGCGGGCACGCATGGCAAGACCACCACCACGACGATGGTGGCCACGCTGCTGGACAAGGGCGGGTTTGATCCCACGGTCATCAATGGCGGCGTGATCCATTCCTATGGTTCCAACGCGCGGGCCGGGGCGGGGGAGTGGATGGTGGTGGAGGCGGATGAGAGCGACGGGTCGTTCAACCGTCTGCCCGCGACGATCGCGATTGTCACCAACATCGACCCCGAACACATGGAGCATTGGGGCAGCTTTGACGCCCTGCGCAAAGGCTTTCTGGACTTTGTATCGAACATCCCGTTTTACGGTCTGGCGGTGTGCTGCACCGATCATCCGGAGGTGCAGGCGCTGGTGGGGCGGGTCGCGGATCGCCGCATCGTCACCTTTGGCTTCAACGCGCAGGCTGATGTGCGGGCGGTGAATCTGACGTTCGAAAATGGCAAGGCGTTGTTCGATATCTTGCTCAATAACGAAGGGGAAGGTTCGAAAATTGAGGGTTGTGTCCTTCCAATGCCGGGAGATCACAACGTTTCGAACGCGTTGTCAGCTGTCGCGGTGGCGCGCCATCTGGGCATGAAGAAAGAAGAAATCCGCGAAGCTCTTGCCGGTTTTGCCGGGGTGAACCGTCGTTTCACCAAAGTTGCCGACGTCAATGGCGTGACGATCATTGATGACTACGGCCATCACCCGGTCGAGATTGCCGCCGTTCTGCGGGCGTGCCGCCAGTCCACCTCTGGCCGGGTGATCGCAGTTCATCAGCCGCACCGATACAGCCGCCTGTCATCCTTGTTCGAAGACTTCTGCACCTGTTTCAACGAGGCGGATGTGGTGGGCATTGCCGAAGTGTATGCTGCGGGTGAAGATCCTATTCCGGGTGCAAGCCGGGATGATCTGGTCGCCGGTCTGATTGCCCACGGTCATCGTCATGCCCGCGCGGTGATGGATGAACCCGATCTGGTCCGCCTGTTTCGTGAACAGGCCCGACCGGGAGATATCTTTGTCTGCCTTGGCGCAGGCACAATCAGTGCTTGGGCCAACAACCTGCCGGCACGTCTGGCGGAGAAGGTCGCGTGACCCCGGCGCTGACAGTTGCCTTGGTCTGGCTGGTCGTCGCGAATGTAATCGCAATGTTTCCAAGCCGGGACCATCACTGGCGTGCGGCCTATGTCTTGATTGTCATCGGCATTCCGCTTGTTGGTTGGGTCACCATGCAGAACGGACCGGTGTGGGGTCTGCTGATCCTTGCGGCTGGGGTGAGCGTGCTTCGTTGGCCATTGATTCACCTCTGGCGCTGGTCAAAGAGCAAGATCAGAGCCAAAAGCGGCACCGCAGCAGAATAAGAACAAGACGGCCGATTACCATTACATCCTGCCCTGATCCGGTGCGGGCGGGTAGGGTTCGGCGCGGCTTGGGTCCATTTCACGAATGGCGGCACTCGGGTCCATTGTGGGACTTTCCGGGCGTGTCAGTGGCTCGGTGGCGCGCATGCGCCGAGAGGTCCAAAGACCGAACGGCACTCCGACAACAATTCCGATCGCGATTGCAATGGCAAAGAGTTGCCAACCATAAATGCCGAAACTTAGGCCCGCAATAACGGCGACGCCGGCAAAGCAACCAACGGCGAGTGGCACGATTGTGGATCGCAGATATGGGAAGGCCATGGCGTTCTCCTGTGTTCGGGTCAATCAACAGCACTTGAATGAAACGCGCGCTTTTTGGTGTTGGTTCCCGCGAATGGATTGACCCCGATTTTACCCCCGCGCTGTAATCGCAGCTCAGGTGGTTTGTGTGTGGGCGTCAGCGGGCTGATCAGGCACCCTTAAGTCGTTGTGAACGCTCAGCGCAGGTGTGATCTGACGTTTCGGACAACACGAAAGGCGCTGGAGTGGTGGAACTGACATGGTGTCTGAGGGGTTGGTTCAATGTAAGGCAGACACGAAAGGCCGCTCTTGGCCCCGTCTGCGAAATGGAGGACGAGCGATGCAAACCCAATCTTTTGCTGACAAAACTTCGACCATGCCCAAAAACGGCGGCCTGATCTCTGGCAAATCGGTTCAGGGCACCCGCGTCTTCAGCCCGGCGGGCGACGAACTTGGCCATATTGACGACGTCATGGTCGACACATCATCGGGCAAGATCGTTTATGGCGTGCTGGAATTCGGCGGTTTTCTGGGGATCGGCAGCGATCACCACGCGATTCCCTTCGGCAAGCTGAAATATGATACGTCACGCGAAGGCTATGTGACTGATCTGACCAAAGAGCAGCTTGAAAATGCCCCGAAGCAGGACGAAACGTGGCGTGAAAATCGTGACTGGCAAAAGCGCAGCCACGACTATTATGGCGTTGCTCCATACTGGCTCTAGGCCGCTTTTGCACTGCAAGTGCCGTCGCAATGAGCACAAAGGCGCACAGACCAAACCAAACTCGACAAACCGGGCGCAGCATAGCTGCGCCCGGTTTTATTCGCCCGATTTCGTTGGTTACAGGGCCTTGTCTTTCGCCGGGGCAGACGGATACCAAGGCGCATGACTTTGATCATTCCCACACCCCGCGGCACCCTTACCCCCAACCGCGCCTTGGCCGATCTGACATGGCTGCGTGTCGGCGGGCCTGCGGATTGGCTGTTTCAGCCCGAGGATGAGGCGGATCTGGCGTCATTTCTTGCCGCCTTGCCCGATCAGATCGCAGTATTTCCCATGGGGGTTGGATCAAACCTGATCGTGCGCGACGGGGGGCTGCGGGCCGTGGTTGTCCGGCTGGGACGCGGCTTCAACAGGATCGAGATTGACGGCACGTCTGTAAGTGCTGGCGCGGCCGCGCTTGATGCGCATGTGGCCCGCAAAGCCGCCGAGGCGGGGCTGGACCTGACTTTTCTGCGCACAATTCCCGGCAGCATCGGCGGGGCGGTGCGCATGAACGCGGGTTGCTATGGCACATATGTCGCCGATGTACTGGAAAAGGTGCGTGTGGTGACGCGCGAGGGCCAGGTCGTCGATCTGCCCGCAGCCGCGTTGAACCTGCGCTATCGCCAGTCGGACCTGCCCGAAGGCGCGGTTGTGGTTCACGCGACCTTTCGTGCAAAAGCAGCCGATCCGGCGTTCCTGCAACGTCGCATGGAAGATCAGATTGCCAAACGCGATGCCAGCCAGCCCACCAAAGAGCGCAGTGCGGGATCAACTTTTCGTAATCCCGTCGGCCATTCTTCGACGGGGTTGCCCGATGACAGCCACGAGTTGAAGGCATGGAAGGTCATCGACGACGCCGGAATGCGTGGTGCAACGCTGGGCGGCGCGCAAATGAGCCAGATGCACTCGAATTTTCTGATCAACACGGGTGGCGCAACTGCTGCCGAGCTGGAAAATCTGGGCGAAGATGTCAGAAAAAAGGTTTTCCAAAGCAGCGGGATCACGTTAGAATGGGAAATTATGCGGATTGGTGAAGTGTAACGCGCAACCGGCCGCACACTAACAAGAATAAGGGTCCGAAACGTGACCCGAGAGGCAGTAAAATGGCGGGCGCATCTGGCAGGGTGTCCCGCGTAGCGGTTATAATGGGTGGACTTTCCGCAGAGCGGGAGGTTTCCTTGTCAACAGGCAAAGCCTGTGGGCATGCGCTGCGCGAGGCGGGATATGACGTGATCGAGGTCGATGCCGGCCCCGATCTGTCAACAAGACTGACCGACATCAAACCCGACGTGGTTTTCAACGCCCTGCATGGCCGTTGGGGCGAAGACGGATGTGTTCAGGGCATGCTGGAGTGGCTGCGGATTCCCTACACCCATTCCGGTGTGCTCGCGTCCAGCCTTGCGATGGACAAGCAGCGCACCAAAGAGATCTACCGCGCCGCCGGTTTGCCGGTGGCTCAGTCCGTGATCGTGCCGCGCGAAGCGGTTGAGGCGGGCCATGTTCTGCCTCCTCCTTACGTGGTCAAACCGAACGCCGAAGGGTCATCGGTCGGGGTTTATCTGGTGCATCCGGGCAGCAATGCGCCGCGCCTGTCGGCGCAGATGCCAGAGACGGTGATGGTGGAAACCTATGTGCCGGGGCGCGAGTTGACCGTCAGCGTGATGGGGGACCGGGCGCTTTGCGTGACCGACATCATCACCGATGGCTGGTATGATTATGACGCCAAATACAAACCCGGCGGCAGCCGCCATGAAGTGCCCGCGACCCTGCCCGCCGAGATCGAGGCCGCTTGCCTCGACTACGCCTTGCGTGCGCATCGCGCCCTTGGGTGCCGGGGGCTGAGCCGCACGGATTTCCGCTGGGATGATAGCAAAGGTTTGGCCGGGCTGATCCTGCTGGAGACGAACACCCAACCGGGGATGACCGCTACCTCGCTGTCACCCGAACAAGCCGCCCATGTGGGTTATTCCTTTCCCGACCTGTGCCGCTGGATTGTGGAGGATGCATCATGCAACCGCTGAGCGCGCCGCGCCGTCCCGCACCGCTTGCCGCAATTCCGCTGCGGCGTGATCCGGCGCCATCCCGCTGGGCATACCGGATGCAGCGGCTTTGGCTGACGCCGCTGTTCCGCATCCTGTTCCGCGTTGGGGTGCCGACTTTCGTTCTGACCGCGACCGTCGGGATCTTTTTGGCCGATGAAGGCCGGCGCGACATGATATCGGGCGGCATCACCGAGATCCGCACCCAGTTTCAGAACCGGCCCGAGTTCATGGTGGATCTGGTCTCGGTTGTTGGCGCCTCTCCGGAACTGGCCGATGTGGTGCGGGCGCGGCTGGATCTGAAGCTGCCGCAGTCGTCGTTCGATATCGACCTTGCTGCCGCACGGGCGCGCATTCAGGAACTGGACGCCATCGCGCGCGCCGATCTGATCGTTCGCACGGGGGGCGTGCTGGAAGTGGCGATCACCGAACGCGAGCCAAAGCTGCTGTGGCGCACAGAAGGCGGGATCGAGATGCTGGATGCGACCGGGCACCGGGTGGCCAGCCTTGCCGCGCGCAGCGACCGGCCCGATCTGCCGGTGGTTGCTGGCGACGGCGCGGATGCCGCCACGCCCGAGGCGCTTGCCCTGCTGGCCGCCGCCGCCCCGATCTCTGCCCGCGTGCGTGGGCTGGTGCGGGTGGGGGAACGCCGCTGGGATGTGGTTCTGGACCGCAATCAGCGGATCTTGCTGCCCGAAGACAAACCGATTGCCGCCATCGAACGGCTGATCGCCCTGCATCAGGCGGGTGATTTGCTGGGGCGCGATATTCTGACCGTGGACCTGAGAACCGACCATCGCCCCGTGCTGCGTCTGGCGCCCTTTGCGCTGAACCAGTTGCGGCAATCCCAGGGCATCGACACCAGCAGGAGCCAGCTATGACCGACCTTTATCAGGTGCAACGCGCCATGCGGAACATGCGCCGCGCCGCCATGCAACGCGGTGTGATCGCCATTCTGGACATCGGCACATCGAAAATCGCCTGTCTGATCCTGCGCTTTGATGGCTTGGGCAGTCTGGGCGACGAAACGGTGGGCCCGATGGCCGGGCAATCATCGTTCCGGGTGATCGGCGCGGCCACCACACGCTCGCGCGGCGTGCGCTTTGGCGAAATCGCGGTGATGGCGGAAACCGAACGTGCGGTGCGCACCGCCGTGCAGGCCGCGCAAAAGATGGCCAATGTGCGGGTCGATCATGTGATCGCCTGCTTTTCGGGGGCAGAGCCGCGCAGCTATGGTCTGGCGGGCGAGATCGATCTGGAAGACTCGGTTGTTACCGAACAGGACGTGGCCCGCGTGCTGGCCGCTTGTGATGTGCCCGACATCGGGCAGGGGCGCGAGGTGCTGCACGCCCAGCCGGTGAACTTCGCCCTTGATCACCGCTCTGGCCTTGGCGATCCGCGCGGGCAGATTGGCAACCGGCTGGCGACCGACATGCACCTGTTGTCGATTGATGGCACGGTGGTTCAGAACCTGCTCCACTGCATCCAGCGCTGCGATCTGGAACTGGCGGGGATTGCCTCGTCCGCCTATGTGTCGGGTGTCTCGGCGCTGGTGGAGGATGAACAGGAGCTGGGGGCCGCGTGCATCGACATGGGCGGCGGCTCCACCGGCATTTCGGTGTTCATCAAGAAACACATGATCTTTGCCGATGCGGTGCGGATGGGGGGCGATCACGTCACGTCTGACATCTCCAAGGGGTTGATGGTGCCGATGGCGGTGGCCGAGCGGATCAAGACCAAACATGGCGGTGTGCAGGCCACGGGTATGGATGACCGCGAGATGATCGAGGTGGGCGGCGACAGCGGCGATTGGGAAAAAGATCGCCGTCAGGTCAGCCGGACCGAGTTGATCGGCATCATGCGCCCTCGGGTCGAGGAAATTCTGGAAGAGGTGCGCGCAAGGCTGGATGCGGCGGGCTTTGACAGCCTTCCCAGCCAGCAGATCGTGCTGACGGGGGGTGCAAGCCAGATCCCCGGACTGGACGGATTGGCCAGCCGGATCCTTGGCCAGCGCGTGCGTTTGGGCCGCCCGCTGCGGGTGCAGGGCCTGCCGCAGGCGGCGACGGGGGCCGCGTTTTCATCGACCGTGGGGCTGTGTCTGTTCGCGGCGCATCCGCAGGATGAATGGTGGGATTTCGAAATTCCGACCGAACGCTATCCGGCGCGGTCTCTCAAGCGGGTGGTGAAATGGTTCAAAGACAACTGGTGACCGCTACATTCTGCGCTTACGGCGAAATCCCGCTGAGAAACCTGCAACAAACCCCATATTTTGTGGGGTCTGGGCTCTTTTTCTAATGACGACTGGCGGCCTTGTGGATATTCTAGGCTGTAATTCGGGAAGAGTGCGTCCGGGACAGGCGCCTGCGACCCGATCAAAACATTGAACGCGGCGGCAAGACGACCTCTGGCGACACAACAAAAGACAGGCGGATAGGCAATGGCACTCAACTTCATCGTGAACGCACAGCGCGAAGAGCTGAAGCCCCGGATCACCGTGTTTGGTGTCGGCGGGGCGGGGGGCAATGCGGTCAACAACATGATCGAACAAAACCTGGAAGGGGTGGAGTTCGTGGTTGCCAACACCGATGCGCAGGCCCTGCAACAGTCGAAAGCCACGTCGAAGATCCAGATGGGGATCAAGGCGACCGAGGGTCTGGGCGCGGGTGCGCGACCGACTGTGGGTGCCGCTGCCGCCGAGGAAACCATCGAGGAGATCGTCGATCATCTGGCTGGCGCACACATGTGCTTCATCACCGCCGGTATGGGCGGCGGCACCGGCACCGGCGCGGCCCCCATCATCGCGCAAGCGGCGCGCGAACTGGGTGTGCTGACCGTTGGCGTTGTGACCAAGCCCTTCCAGTTTGAAGGCGCCAAGCGGATGAAGCAAGCCGAGGACGGGATCGAGGCGCTGCAAAAGGTGGTCGATACACTGATCATCATTCCGAACCAGAACCTGTTCCGGTTGGCAAATGAGCGCACCACCTTTACCGAAGCCTTCGCCATGGCCGACGACGTTCTGTATCAGGGCGTCAAGGGCGTGACCGATCTGATGGTGCGCCCCGGCCTGATCAACCTGGACTTTGCCGACGTGCGTGCGGTGATGGACGAGATGGGCAAGGCGATGATGGGCACCGGCGAAGCGTCGGGCGAGGATCGCGCGGTTCAGGCGGCAGAAAAGGCCATCGCCAACCCGCTCTTGGACGAGATCAGCCTGAACGGCGCCAAGGGCGTGCTGATCAACATCACCGGCGGCTATGACCTGACTCTGTTCGAGCTGGACGAAGCGGCGAACATCATTCGTGAAAAGGTCGATCCGGACGCGAACATTATCGTGGGTTCGACGTTGGATACAAATATGGAAGGCATGTTGCGCGTGTCAGTTGTGGCGACTGGTATCGATGCGGCCGTCGCCAAGGCAGATCAGCCGGTTGCACGCCGGTCGATGGCGGCCCCGTTGCCGTCGCACCTGACTGCTCCCGCTGAAGCACCGGCGCCCGTCGCGCAGCCAACGGTTTCGGTGCAGCAGGTCGCAATGACTTCGGCACCCGCGCCGCAGCCAGCGCCGCAACCGATGCCGGCGGCACAACAGCAGCCCCAATTGTTTGATCCTGCTCCGCGCCAAACCTATGCGCCTGTCACCGAAGACCGCAGCGATGAACTGCCCGAGCCGGCATATCGCCCACAGCCGGCTGCCGCCGCTGCGTCGTCGCGCAGTGTCCCGATGCATGATGATGCCGCTGCATTTGTCGCTCCGCGTCCACGCGCAGCGGGCACCCCTTCGCCCGAAGCTTTGGCCCGGTTGCAGGCCGCAGTGTCGCGCGGGCCCGGTCAGGCTGCCGCGCCGCGCCCTGCCGCCGCTGCCGCACCCCAGCAATCTGCTGCGCCAAAGGTCGCGCCGGAGCAGGGACGCCCCCGCTTTGGCATCGGGTCGCTGATCAACCGCATGGCTGGTGGTGGCCACGAGCCGCAAACGGCAGAGCGCCCGGCACCCAGCCGGCAACAGCCGCCCGTGACATCCTATGATGAAGAGCCGGAATTGAGTGCCGATCAGGAGCGCATCGAGATCCCTGCCTTCCTGCGCCGTCAGGCGAACTGATACATCCTTGTAACAATTGAGAAAAGCCCGCCGGATGTGCGGGCTTTTCTTTATATGTATCAACAGTTTGCGCGATGTTCTTTCTGTCATTTTGCGACACAAACCGTGAGTTGGCATTGACCGTTCAAAACCTTACTTCAGTGTCATGGAACGCATTTTTGAACGATGGGTTCTGACGATTGCTTTTGGATGCGACGATTTAGGGGTCTTGCCTTGCAGAATACGCTGAAATCCGCTGCGGTGTTTGAAGGTCGGGGTTTGCACTCTGGCGCGCCCGTGCGCATGGTGGTGCGGCCTGCCTCCGCAGACTACGGCATCTGGTTCAAGCGCACCGACATCATCTCTGGCGATACCATGATTGCGGCACGTTGGGATCAGGTTGTGCCGTCCCGTCTGTGCACGCTGATCCGCAATGACTCGGGTGTAGAGGTGTCGACAATCGAACATGTGATGGCAGCCCTTGCGGGCTGCGCGATCCACAATGCGGTGATCGAGATTGACGGACCGGAAGTGCCTATCCTCGACGGTTCCGCGGTGGCCTTTGTTGACAGGTTTTTGGCAAAGGGCTTGGTCGAGCAATCGGCGCCCGTCCGCGCGATCCGGATCGTGAAGCCGATCGAAGTCATCGAAGGCGAGGCGATTGCCCGGCTGGACCCGGCGGACATGCTGGAAATCGACTTCTCGATCCATTTCGATGAGGCCGCGATCGGGTCGCAGGCCAAGCATCTGAACCTGTCGAACGGTGCTTTTGTGCGCGAACTGGCTGACAGCCGCACTTTTTGTCGCCAAGCCGACGTGGATGCGATGCGGGCGCGGGGGCTGGCGCTTGGCGGCACGTTGGACAACGCGGTGGTGTTTGAAGGTGATCGTGTGCTGTCGCCCGGCGGGTTGCGCCATGAAGATGAACCCGTGCGCCACAAGATGCTGGACGCCATGGGGGATCTGTATCTGGCAGGCGGTCCGATTCTGGGACGCTACACCGGGGTCCGGGCGGGCCATGCGATGACCAACCGGCTATTGGTGGCGTTGTTTGCCGACCCAACCGCTTGGCGTATGGTGGAATGCAGCGCCCTGACCGTGGGCAAGCTGCCAGGAATGGGCGTTGTGCGCAGCGACCTTCCCGCAACGGCCTGACAGGGTTGTGATCTGCAGCGCAAAGGCGTTTTGCGCAGCGGATTTTTCTGTGCTAGGACGTCTGCAACAAGGCGGAGATGGCGCGACACGATGCGCAGCTTCCGGGTGGTTTGATGGATAGGCAGACGATGGCAGTCGGAAAATCGGGCGCACAGGTGTTGGGCATTGCGCTCGTGGTTTCCATTCTTGCGGGCTGCGCGGGGCGCGGCACACAAGAGCGGACGCTTGACAGCTACACGGCGGAAGAAATCTACAAACAAGGCGAATTGCAGCTGGAAACCAGCGCAAAGCCAAAAGATGCAATCCGCTATTTTCAGGAAGTTGAACGGCTTTACCCCTATTCCGAATGGGCCAAGCGGTCTTTGATCATGCAAGCCTTCAGCCAGCACAAGGCCAAGGAATATGAGGAAGCGCGCTCATCCGCGCAGCGTTTCCTTGATACCTATCCCGGCGATGACGATGCGCCTTACGCCGCTTATCTGATGGCGCTGTCCTATTACGACCAGATCGACGAAGTAGGTCGTGACCAGGGCCTGACCTTTCAGGCGCTGCAAGGCATGCGTGGCGTGATCGAGCAATATCCCGACAGCGACTATGCCCGGTCTGCAATGCTGAAATTCGAACTGGCCTTCGACCATCTGGCCGGCAAGGAAATGGAAATCGGACGCTATTACCTGAAGCGGCGCAATTACACGGCGGCAATCAACCGTTTCCGCACCGTGGTGCAGGATTTCCAGACCACCACCCATACCGCCGAGGCGCTGCACCGGCTGGTAGAGGCGTATCTTGGGCTTGGTTTCAATGCCGAGGCGCAGACGGCAGGGGCGATTCTGGGTTACAATTACCAGTCCTCGCCGTTCTATGACGACAGTTTCCGGCTGCTCAAGGGGCGCGGTTTGGCGCCCGAGGCGCAGGGCGACAGCTGGCTGCGGCAGGTCTATCGCCAGATGATCAAGGGCGAATGGCTGTGATCACGGCGGGGTGAACCCCGCCCTACGGGAAAATCTATGCTCCGTTCGCTTGATATCCGCGATGTGCTGATCATTGATCGGCTGACCCTTGATCTGGGGGCCGGTCTGAATGTGCTGACCGGCGAGACCGGGGCTGGTAAGTCGATTTTGCTGGATGCGCTGGGGTTTGTGCTGGGCTGGCGGGGCCGGGCAGAACTGGTGCGCGCAGGGGCGGCGCAGGGCGAGGTGACGGCGGTGTTTGATCTGGCCCCCGGACACGCCGCGCGGGCAGTGCTGGCAGAGGCCGGGATCGAGGCCGAGGACGAGGACGATCTGATTTTGCGTCGGGTGAACACGGCGGATGGCCGCAAGACGGCTTTCGTCAATGATCGCCGTGTCTCGGGCGAGGTGCTGCGGGCGCTCTCCGAGGTGCTTGTGGAACTGCATGGTCAGCATGATGACCGGGGGCTGTTGAACCCGCGCGGGCACCGGGCGCTGCTCGATACGTTTGCCGGGCTTGATCTCGCAGCCTCTCGCGCGGCGTGGGCATCGGCGCGCCTGGCGCGGGCGGCTTTGGCAGAGGCCGAGGCCGCGCTGACAGCCGCGCGGGCCGAGGAGGAGTATCTTCGCCATGCGGTTGCCGAGTTGGACAAGCTGAACCCGCTGCAAGGCGAGGAAGCCACGCTGGATGCCCGCAGACGCGCCATGCAGGGTGCCGAGCGGATCCGCGCCGATGTTGCAAGGGCCTTGCAGATGCTGTCGGACGACGGCGCCGAAGCGGCCCTGCGCGATGCGACCCGCTGGCTGGAAGGCGCGTCGGACAGGGCCGAGGGTGCGCTGGAAGCGCCATTGGCGGCCATCGCGCGGGCGCTGATCGAACTGTCGGATGCGCAAGCCGGGGTAGAGGCCTGTCTGGCCGGGCTGGATGTGAACCCCGGCGAGTTGGAGACGATCGAGGAACGCTTGTTCGCCGTTCGGGGGCTGGCCCGCAAACATGGGGTGTTGCCTGATGATCTGGGCGGCTTTGCCGACGGCTTGCGCGCGCGGCTGTCGGCACTGGACAGTGGAGAGGCCGGGATCGGTGCGCTGCAAAAGACGGTGACAGAGGCCGAGGCTGCATGGACTGCCGAAGCCGCCCGCCTGACAGCCGCCCGCAAGGAGGCTGCCGGACGGCTGGACCGGGCGATGGCGGCGGAACTGGCACCGCTGAAGATGGAACGTGCGGTGTTCGCAACGGCGGTCACGCGCGGCGAGGGAGGGCCGGAAGGGGCCGATGAGGTGACGTTCACCGTGGCGACCAACCCCGGCGCGCCCTCGGGTGCGTTGAACAAGATCGCGTCGGGCGGCGAATTGAGCCGGTTCCTGCTGGCCTTGAAAGTGTGCCTGACCGGGCAGGCCGAGGGGCTGACGATGATCTTTGACGAGATCGACCGCGGTGTAGGCGGGGCGACTGCCGATGCGGTGGGGCGTCGTTTGAAGCTGCTTTCGGATACGGCGCAAGTGCTGGTGGTGACACACAGCCCACAGGTGGCGGCCCTGGGCGCGCATCACTGGCGGGTGGAAAAGCGGGTCGAGGCGGGGCAAACCCTGTCCACCGTGCAGGCTCTGTCCCCAAGGGAACGCGTGGAAGAGATCGCACGGATGCTGTCGGGCGATACGGTAAGCGATGCCGCGCGTGAAGCGGCGCGGGCGTTGCTGGGTTAGCGTGACGTCGCGCACGCTCTTGCCGGCACTTCTCTGGCTGCAAGATTGCAACGGCGCGCAAGTTCACTGGCAGGGAAAGACAGATCGTTCCGCGCCGGAGTATTTCAGAAAGATGCAATGGGCAGGGGCGGCTAACCTTCGACCATGGCGAAGGTGGCAGTCAGGGCTTGCCAGCCCTCGCCTTTGGCCGCCAGCACGGCGGTGAGCAGAGCGGCGATACGGGGTAGTTCTGCGCCGGTGGCATCGCGAAGTCCGGTCACAACATAGCGTTGATGCAGCACGGCGGCGCCGGGACCAATGGGGCGCAGGGCGGTTTTGCCGCTGACCAGTCGGGCCATGCGCGACAGGCCGGCGAATTCCTGCCGCATGCCCTTTGAGATGCTGTCGCGGCCTTCGGCCCAATGGCCGGTCAGGGCGTGGAAGCTGCCATCTTCGGCAAAGAGGGCGGCGATGGCTTCGGCATTCTGGGCGCTGAAAGCAGTGGCAAAGGCGCGGGGAAAGTCGGCAGGCTGGCTCATTGCGGCACCAGTTTGCCCGGATTCATCAGGTCTTGCGGATCGAGAGCGTGTTTGATCGCCCCCATGACAGCCCAGGCCGGGCCGTGCTCGGCCGCCATGGCCGCCAGTTTGCCCATGCCGATCCCGTGTTCGCCAGAAATGGTGCCACCAAGGCGCAGGGCCCGGTCCGCCATGCGCGCGGCAAGCCTTTTGGCGATGGCCATTTCAGCCGGGTCGTCGGGGTGTACCAGCAAAATGGCGTGGAAGTTGCCATCGCCCACATGGCCGAGAATTGGGCCGGGGATCGGAGAGGCGGAAATGTCGGCGCGGGTTTCTTCGACCGCTTCGGCAAGGGCCGAGATCGGGACGCAGACATCGGTGACGATGGCGGTGCAGCCGGGGCGGGTGGCGAGGATGGCGGGATAGGCCTGATGGCGCATGGCCCAAAGCCGGGTGCGGTCTTCTTGCGCCTTGGCCCATTGGAAACCTCTGCAGCCGAAATCGCGTGCGATTTCCCCAAAGCGTTCGGCCTGTTCGGCAACCCCTTGCGGGCTGCCGTGGAATTCGACCAGCAGTTGCGGTGATGCGGAAAGCGTCTGGCCCGACCATGCGGCGCAGGCGACGACAGCTTCAGTGTCAAGAAACTCGATCCGTGCCATGGGGATGCCCAACTGGATCGTGGCGGTGACACAGTCCACCGCACCCGCGATGTCCGGAAAGGCGCAGGTGGCGGCCGACACCGCTTCGGGCTGGGGATGCAGGCGCAAAGTGAGTTCGGTGGCCAGCCCAAGGGTGCCTTCCGAGCCGACCATCAGGGCGGTCAGATCGTAACCTGCCGAGGATTTGGGCGCGCATGACCCTGTGCGGATGATGCGGCCATCAGCCAGCACCACCTCCAGCCCCAGCACATTGTGGCGCATCGTGCCGTAGCGCACGGCGGTTGTGCCAGAGGCACGGGTCATCGCCATGCCCCCCAAACTTGCATTCGCCCCCGGATCGACCGGGAAGAACAGGCCGGTGGCGCGCAATTCGGCGTTGAGCGCTTCGCGCGTGATGCCGGGTTGCACCACGGCCAGCATATCTTCGGGATAAATCGCCAGCACCGCGTTCATCCGGCTGAAGTCAAGGGTCAGGCCACCCCTGGGAGCCAGCGCATGGCCTTCGAGCGAGGTGCCCGCGCCCCAGCCGATCATCGGCACTGCATGCCGGGTACAGATGGCGGCGATCTGTGCCACTTCGGCCGTTGTTTCGGGAAAAGCCACCGCATCGGGGCTGCGGCTGCGGATATGGCTTTCGGATTGGCTGTGGTGATCCAGAACGGCGGCCGTGCGACTGAGCCGTTGGCCCAGAAAGGCAAGATCGGGCAGGGCAGACTCGACACTCATGGCAACCTCCGGGCAGGGGCGCAGATTACGGGGTGGCTGGTGCGCCCGCAACCTCTGCCAAAGCGGTGGCAAGATCGCCATAGCCGGTAAAGCGCCGCTCATAGGCAAGGTTCAGCCGGGCGGCGCAAGCTGCGGCCTTGGCGTCCAGCGCGGGATCATTGGTTTGTGCCTGATAGATCAGTTTCGTGTAATTCCCGAAATACATGTCGCGCAGGTCCGGGTGACGGTCCAGACCCATGGGCCGCCACACAAACGCATCGAATTGGCGCACCAGAAAATCGGTCAGGTAAAAGGCGGTGAACTCTTCGTCGGCTTTGGCGGCAAAGGCGGCGTTGCCTTCAAAAAAGCTGTAGCAATGGGGGCCTTCGACCATTTGCACCCCCAATGCAGCGCATTTCGCCTGTAGCAGGCCGCCGGTGCCGCAATCGGCATAGACGATGAAGATGTCGTCATAGGCAGCGCGGTGGGTGATCACCGCTTGTTCTACGGCGGCCGGGATTCGGTCGGGCCAGAGATGCAGATTGGCCGGCAGGCATTGCAAATCAATATGTGACCACTGGTTCAGCCGCGTCAGCGTCAGAACCTCATGTGCCAGCGCACCGCAGGCGATCAGCAAGACCCGGCCAGCCCCGGTGGGCGAAAGTCCATCAAGGGTCAGAGTGGTGTCGTCAGGTGGCGTCAGCGCCACTGACGCAACCCGAGCATGAGGCTGCCGGTAAGGCCAACCAGCACGATCGCCAGAATGGGAAGCTGCACCCAAAAGGCCAGCGCAATGGTTGCGCCAGCGGCGATTATCACAATGGCGAGCATCGCCAAAAACAGGGGGAGGGGCATTCGATACTCCTTTTCCTGAGTAGAATGTGGTCCCTCATTGCAGAAATGTGAAGCCCGCAATCCAACAAAAAGCCCAAGGTGCCGAAAGACACCCGGACTTCTTGTCTGCATTGCGCGATTATGCGCTCAGTTGGTTGTGTTTGCGCGCGACCCAGGCCTTGGCGGTTTCCACAGCCACCGCAGCATCGCGGCAATAGGCGTCGGCCCCGATGGCGCGGCCAAACTCCTCGTTCAGCGGCGCGCCGCCCACCAGCACGATGTAATCGTCGCGCAGGCCCTTTTCCTTCATCGTGTCGATCACGACCTTCATATAGGGCATCGTGGTCGTCAGCAGGGCGGACATACCAAGGATATCGGGCTTTTCCGCCTCCAGCGCATCAAGGTATTTCTCGACCGAGTTGTTGATGCCCAGATCCAGCACTTCAAAGCCCGCGCCTTCCATCATCATGGCGACGAGGTTCTTGCCGATGTCATGGATATCGCCCTTCACCGTGCCGATCACCATCTTGCCCATGCGCGGCGCGCCGGTTTCCACCAAAAGCGGCTTGAGGATGAACATGCCCGATTTCATCGCATTGGCAGACAGCAGCACCTCGGGCACGAACAGGATGCCATCACGGAAATCATTGCCCACAATGGTCATGCCCGCCACCAATGCCTTGGTCAGCACGTCATAGGGAGTCCACCCGCGTGCGATCAGGATGTTCACGCCATCCTCGATCTCTTCTTTCAGGCCGTCGTAAAGGTCGTCGTGCATTTGCAGCACAAGTTCTTCATCCGAAAGTTCAGAAAGGATGATTTCGTCATCGGCCATTGGGGTGCGCTCCTGCGGCGGGGTGTCTTGAAGTGTGCATGCGGCCAAATGGTCCCTGCAACTTTCCGGTTTACGACATGCCCGGAATGAAAGCCGACAGCAAGATGGCCTTTGCATCGCGCCCTTGCATTCCGTTCTTGTTATGTTCATATTCACCGCCATGTCAGAGCCCGATCCTACAGTGCCGCCGGGCCAACGTTTGCGGGCGCGCGGGGCCGCGTCCAACACTGTCGGGCGATTTGAAGCACAGACGCGTGCGCGCATGGATGATGGTTGGGATATTGCCGAAGACGACCATTTGCTGCGCACAGAGCTGGCGCTGGAGCGTCCACGCTCGGCCCTGTGCTACAACCGCTCGCCCGATCTGCCGTTTGATCGGTCGGTCAATCCATACCGGGGGTGCGAGCATGGGTGCATCTACTGTTTTGCCCGGCCAAGCCATGCCTATCTGAACCTGTCTCCGGGGCTGGATTTCGAAACCAGGCTGATCGCAAAGCCCGGCATTGCCGATGTTCTTGCGGGGGAATTGCGTGCCAGGTCCTATCGGGTGGCGCCGGTGGCTTTGGGCACCAACACTGATCCTTATCAACCCTGCGAGGCAGAGCACTTGCTGATGCGGCAAGTTCTGCAGGTGCTGTCTGATTTCAACCATCCCACCGCGATCACCACCAAAGGCACGCTGGTGGAACGTGATATCGACATTCTGGCACCCATGGCGGCCGAGGGGCTGCTGCGGGTCGGCATTTCGGTGACCACGCTTGAAGGTGGCCTGTCGCGGCGGCTGGAGCCACGCGCGCCCGCGCCGACGCGGCGATTGCAGATGATCCGTCGATTGTCCGATGCGGGCATCCCCGTGCGGGTGATGGTTGCGCCGGTCATTCCGGGACTGACCGACATGGAGCTGGACCATATTTTGACAGCCTGTCGCGACGCCGGGGCGCAGGCCGCAAGCTGGATCGCGTTACGCCTGCCACGCGAGGTGTCGCCGCTGTTTCAAGACTGGCTGGCCCGTCATGTGCCGGACCGGGCTGCGAAGGTCATGGCGCGGGTGCGCGAGATGCATGGCGGTCAGGATTATGACGCGCATTGGGGGCGGCGGATGCGGGGCGAGGGGGTCTGGGCCGATCTGATTGCGCAGCGGTTTGACAAGGCGTCGGCCCGGTTGGGGCTGGCGAAGGCAATGCCGCCGCTGCGCTGTGATCTTTTTCGACCACCCGAACGGTCCGGCGATCAATTGACATTATTTTAAGCGGCACGACTTTTCTGCGAAAAGTCAAATGATCAGGTTTTCTGCGAAAACCTGACACGCCGTGATCTTTCGCACAATGATCGTCCCTGCCGGGTCATCGCAGAAAGAATGTCTTAGCCCCGGCGGTTGCGGCGTTCGCGCTTGGGGTCGTTCGACGTGTCGCCGGTGCCGTCCGAGGCCGAGGAAAACCCACCCAGTTTGGCCGAAATATCCTCCAGCGTCGGGCGTGAGCCCTTTGGTGTGTTTTCCAGTGCAGCGCGCATGGCTTTCAGGTGGTCGGGCATGGTGCCGCAGCACCCGCCGATAATGCGCGCACCCGCGTCACGCGCAAGCACGGCATATTCGCCCATCAATTCCGGGGTGCCATCATAATGGATGTGCCCTTCGTGATATTTCGGGATGCCCGCATTGCCCTTGGCAATGATCGGGCGCTCGTTGCCGGTAGAGACAAAGCCCAGCACGGTGCGCATCAAATCAGACGCGCCCACGCCGCAGTTTGCGCCAAAGGCCAACGGCGGGTTGGCAAGCTTTTCGACCATCTCTGCCATCGCGGCCGAAGTGGTGCCCATCATCGTGCGGCCGGCAGTGTCAAAACTCATCGTGCCACACCACGGCATCCCGGCAAGGGCCGCCGCTTCGGCTGCGGCCTTGTATTCTTCGGGCGCGCTGATGGTTTCCACCCAGAGCACATCGGCTCCGCCTGCCTTCAACCCTTCGGCCTGTTCATGGAACATCTCGACCGCAAGCGCATGGGTCAGTGTGCCCATGGGTTCGAAAATCTCACCCGTCGGACCGACGGAGCCTGCGACAACCACGGTGCGGCCCGACGCATCGGCAATCTCGCGTGCCAGCGACGCACCGACGCGATTCAACTCGTGCACGCGGGTCTGCGCCTGATGCAGCTTCAATCGGCTGGCATTGCCGCCGAAGGTGTTGGTAAGAAAGATGTCCGAGCCGGACTCGACCGCGCCGCGATAAAGTTTGCGAATGTTGTCCGGCTGCTCGACGTTCCAGAATTCCGGCGGCTCGCCCGAGGACAGTCCCATGTTGAACAGGTTGGTCCCGGTTGCGCCATCGGCCATCAGCCAGTCACGGGTGGCGAGAAGCTTGGAAAGGGCATCTTGTGACATCTTGACCTCGGCTATTTGACCTTTGACAGGCAATGCCAGAACCGGGGCGCAGAGGCAAACCCATTTCCTAGCCATCCTCGTGCAAAAGCCGCCCCTGATGGAGCGGCTTTGTGCCGTGCCGAAGGTCAGGGCCTCAGATTTCGGTCATCAGCTGGGATTTCGCAAGGATCAGCATTTCGGACATCTTGGCCCTTATCTCATCCGTGCTGGATTTTCCTGCCAGGTCAGCGGCAACCTTGCGCACCACATCCTCTATCCCGGCTTCTTCGAAGTCGGCTTCCACAACGGTCATCGCATAGGCGGATGCCTCGTCGCCGGTTTTGCCCAACAAACCGGCAGCCCACAGGCCGACCAGCTTGTTGCGGCGGGCCTCGGCGCGGAACTGCATTTCGGCGTCATGGGCAAACTTGTTTTCAAAGGCGTTTTCGCGGTCGTCGAAGGTGGACATGGCAAGGCCCCTTGGTTGAACTGTGCTGGGTCTGGTATGCCCTTCACGCCGCGTCGCCGCAAGAGGCGGATGACCATTTCCGCCCGGCCGGTCCCTTGCAGGGGACGCCGGCATGCTGTAGACGCCTGACAAAGTCAGCCGGGGCGGTGCTTCACCGCCCCTGCCTGCATTTGTCGCGGAGAGTTCATGGCACGGCGCAAGAAGGTCTATGAGGGCAAGACGAAGATCCTCTATGACGGTCCGGAACCCGGCACTTTGATCCAGTATTTCAAGGATGAAGGGATCTCGTCCGAGGCACCTGTCACCAGCGAGGCCAAGGGCACCGAAGGCAAGGGCGTGCTGAACAACCGCCTGTCAGAATTCTTCATGACCGGGCTGAACAGCATCGGCGTGCCGACGCATTTCATCAAGCGACTGAACATGCGCGAACAACTGGTGCGCATGGCCGAGATCCTGCCGCTGGAAGTGGTGGTGCGCAATTTCGCTGCGGGGGAGCTTTCGTCAAAGCTTGGAATCCCAGAGGGCACGGCGCTGCCACGCCCGATCGTGGAGTATTACTACAAGGACGATCGGCTGTCGTCACCCATGGTGGCGGAAGAGCATATCGTTGCCTTTGGCTGGGCCAGCCAGCAGGATCTGGATGATGTCGTGGCTCTTGCCTTGCGGGTGAATGACTTCCTGTCGGGCGTGATGATGGGCGTGGGCGTGCGCCTCGCTGATTTCCGGATCGAGGTTGGCCGGGTCTGGGAGGGCGATTTCATGCGCCTGATCATCGCAGATGAGATCAGCCCCGACAATTGCCGGCTGTGGGACATGCGCCCCGTGATCGACCGTGGTGACGGGCAGCCGGTGGCCGAGCCGGGGCCGATGGTGGATGTTTATACCGAGCTTGCGCGCCGTCTGGGGGTTTTGCCGACCAATGTCACCCATACGACCAAGCCGACGCTGATCAATTAGCTAAGCCCGGTGCAACGCCGGGCAGGCTTGCACGTGCTGACCCCTGCACGCCCTCTTGCTCCGAAGGGGAGGGGGCGGTAAGGGAAGGTCACAATCTGATCAGCCATCGAGGAATTGCCATGAAAGCCCGCGTCACCGTCATGTTGAAGACCGGCGTTCTGGATGTGCAGGGTGAAGCCGTGCGTCACGCGCTTGGCACACTGGGGTTTGCAGGCGTCGAGGGTGTGCGTCAGGGCAAGGTGATCGAGCTGGAACTGGCCGAGAGTGATGCACACAAGGCCGAGACCGAGGTGAAGGCCATGTGCGAGAAGCTGTTGGCCAATACGGTGATCGAATCCTACCGCGTCGAGATTGTTTGATCTCCTGCAAGGATGCGCCGGTCGCTTGAATTCACAAAGGGGCTGCGTAACCCCGTTGCTGCGCCCGCCCGAAAAACTGCTTTTGCCAAAATGAAGGCTAGCCGCGTTTTGTAAGGCGCAGGCGAATGCCGTTTGCGGCGCGCACGGTAAGATGGGCGACAGGAACGGGGATGTCATTTTCGAGGGCGTCGACCTGCCAGCCACGGATCAGATGGGCCAGCAGAAGCGGGCCTTCGACCATCGCAAAGCCTGCACCCGTGCAAACGCGCGGGCCTGCTGAAAACGGCAGATAGGCATCGCGGGCGCAGGTCTTGTTGTCATCGCGTGACCAACGGTCAGGATCGAACCCGTCAGGATTGGTCCATAGCCGTTCGTGCCGGTGCAGGTGCCAGGGCGAAAGCACAATCTGGGCGCCTGGGGCCACAGGCCGGTCGCGGAAGGTTTCGGGACAGGTGTTTTCGCGCACCATCATCGGCACCGGCGGGTAAAGCCGCAGGGTTTCGCGGAACACGTCGCGTGTGAATTTCAGTCGCGACATCGCGGCGAAATCGGGGCTGTCGGGCAGGCTGGCGGCCTCGGCCGCGACGCGGGCCTGCGCCTCGGGGTGGGTTGCCAACAGGTAAAGCGCCCAGGCGAGGGCAGAGGCGCTGGTCTCGTGCCCGGCAAGAAAAAAGATCGCGACCTGATCCACCATTTCTTCGGTGTTGAAGGTCTCGCCGGTGTGCGGGTCGGCGGTCTGCATGATCTTGGTGGCCAGATCATCGGGCGCGGTGCCTTGCGCTATCTCGGAGGCGCGGGCGGTGGTCATGGCGGTGATCAGCGCGCGGATTTTCGCTGCCGATTGCAGCGTGGCGCGGCGGTGCATCCGGGGGAACCAGCGCGGCAGCGGCAAAAAGGCGGCAAGGTTCAGGATCGGCTGGGTGCGCTGATAGGCGCGGAATTCATGGAACACCGCCTGCGCGGTCTGGTGTTCGATCGGGATCGAGAACAGCGTGCGGAAGATCACATCGGCGGCGGCGTGGCTCATTTCCTCCTCCACCTCGACTGTGCCTTCGCTCAGGCGGGCGGTGGTGGCCTCGGCCGCCTGCCACATCGCGGGGAAGGTGTCGCGCAACCGGCCGCCCTCGAACGCGGGGTCGATGATGCGGCGTTGGCGTTTCCACACCTCTCCATTTGTCACAAAGACCGAGTTGCCAAGCAGCGGGTTCAGCCCTTCGCGGATGCGGTTGGATTTCGGGAAATCATCGGGGCGGGATTTCAGCACCAGCTCAATGAGGTGCGGGTCATTGCACATGTAACTGCGGAAGAACGGTGTGCGGAACTCGGCCATCCATGCGCGGTAGAGCCGCGCCGGCTGCGCCGACAGGATATCGTGCCGGAACAGGCGCAGATAACGCCATAGCGACACACGGTCTGGGCGTGGGGTGGGTTTGGGCGGGGTCATGCCGTATCGGTGTAGCGGTTGACGGACCGGGTGATCCGGCTTTTTGACGGGGCGCGGCCCGCGTAGCGCTTGGCAAGCGTGAGTGGCCCGGCGGTGATCTGGAAATAATCATAGTCGCGTGGCCGGTCAAAAGCACACAGATACTGGAAATGGAGCCGGAAAAACCGCCAGCGCAATGCCTTCCAAGTCTGGGGCGACAGGGTTTGCGTGAAGGCGGCAGACAGCACCAGCGGCCAGCGTTGGCCCTGTGGGGCGACGCCGGAAACGGCGACGGGGTCGCACAGCGCAAAGGCGCAGCCGTCGCCGGGGGCGGTGACATCTACCCATGCAATGTCGGTGCGGGTCGAGAGATAAGCCAGATCCGCGCGCAGACGCGTGGCGCCTGGCAGAAAGCTGACCATCGGCACCACTTGCCCCAAGGTGAGCAAGGCCAGCGGGGGATGGTCCACCGGCAACCCGGCGCGGATCATGTCAGACAGGACCGACACCGCCAGATGCGCGCCGGAGGAATGGCCGACCACCAGCACCTCGTCGCAGTCAGTGGCCAGCGCCGAACGGATAGTGGTGGCAAAGTCTGCCATCCGCGACTCCAGCGCCGGGGGATTGGCACCGTTCCAGCGGGCCGAGAAAGCGTAATCATGCATCAGGTAATAGGCGAAGACCTTGTTATCCTTTGACTTGAACCAGCGCAGGATGAAAGGGATCGGGAACAACCCGGTCACGATCATCGCTGGATGGGTAAAGGCCGCGACCAGCCTGCCGACCCCCCAGCCGATCGCACCAGCAAGTGCCAGTTGGCCCAGCAAAAACACGATGGGGTAGAGCGCCGCAAGCACCGGCCCCTTGCGCAGCCGCATCAGCCGGAACAGCGCGCCGGAACCGATATAGGCCCATGCGGTGCGCACAAGCTGGCCATAGGTGGCAGGGATGGAATTTGACATGCTGCCGCGCACGATATCGGACCAGACCAGCACCTCGATATCCGCATGTGCCTCTTGTCCGTTGATCGTGGTGTGGACACGCCAGCCGTAGGGGCCTTTGGTGGATCTGGGTTGCAGGGCGACCTGATATCCAGAGATCGCGGCCTGATCAGCGGATTCCTTGCGATAAAGCTCGCGGTATCGCCGGGGGTGGATCGGGTCATAGCCGGGAATATAGAACACGCGGCGGCAAAAGGGCTTTGTGCCCTGCGCCGCTGTGTCGGTCTTCATGGTCTCGACTTTGGCCATCCACCCTCCTGTTCGCTCCAGTCTAGGGGGAGTTTCGGGCAGAAATAAGGGGAAAGAGGTCAGCCCAGCAGCGGGATACCCAAGCTGTCAAAGGTTTCCAGCAGCCACCAGCTGAAATCGGTGAAGGCCCCGGTCACCAGCGCCAGACCGACCACCAGCAAAAGGATGCCCATCACCCGCTCTATCGCCTTCATGTGCGGTTTCAGGCGTTGCATCAGGCCAAGCGAGCGCTCGACAAACAGCGCCGCCAGAAGAAAAGGCAGGCCAAGGCCAAGCGCGTAGACGGCAAGCAACAGGGTGCCGCGCTGGACAGACCCTTCTTGCGCCGCCAGAGACAGGATTGCACCCAGTTGCGGGCCGATACAGGGGGTCCAGCCGAAAGCGAAGGCAAGGCCGAGAACATAGGCGCCAAACGCCGTGCCGGCCCGGTCACCCGCATCCAGCCGCGCTTCGCGGTCCAGCAGCGGAATACGGAACACGCCAAGGAAGTGAAGACCAAAGATGATGACCACAACGCCAGAGATGCGCGAAAAAAGCACCTGATTTTGCAGAAAGAACGCACCGAAGATCGAAGCGGTGAAACCAAGCAGCAGAAAGACAGTGGACAGGCCCATCACAAAGAACAGAGCAGGAATGATGACCCGGCGGCGCGCGATGGCATTGTCGCGCATGTCGCCCATCGAGATGCCGCCCATATAGGCGAGGTAGGGCGGCACGATCGGCAGGACACAGGGCGACAGGAACGACAGCACCCCGGCGGCCAGCGCGATCAGCATGGCCGGCAACAGTGCGGCGTCGATCAGGTCTATTCCGAACATGGTTTTCTGTCCCCTTTGCCGGACTGATAGCTGGGTCCTGCGCCCACGTCACGGGGGCGGGCTGTCACATGCGCGTGGCCTTTGTGAAACATCGCATCAGGTTTGGGCGAAGTGACCGGGTTCGGGCGAAATGAGCGGGGGCGGCAGGATTGTCTGCCGCCCCCGTCTGGTGCTTGCGTATCCTCAGCGGCCCAGTGACCACCAGCCCTTGCGCTTGGGCTTGTTGGGGCCGTCCTCGGCCGCTTCTGGTGCAGGGGCTGCGTCAAGTCCGGTGTCCACTGCAAGCGCGGTCTGGGGCGCAGCGGGTGTATCCGTGGATGACGATCGCAGTGCCGGCGCGGACGGTGGTGCAACCGCCTCGGGTTGGGGGGCCGGGGTTGGCACGGCCTGAGGCACAGGCACAGGCTCAGGGGCCTGGGCGGGTTCAATGACCTCTGCCGCCGGAATTGCCGGTGCCACTGCTGCCACTGCCGGCTCTGTCACCTTTGGCTTGCGGGTGCGGGTGCGCTTTTTCGGTGCGTCAACACCTTCAGCGGGCGCGTCTGCGGCAGGCTCGGCTGCGGGTGCAGGCACCGCTGCTGCGGAAGCTTCGGTATCGACCACCGGAGCGGCTTTCGGCTTGCGCGTCCGGGTGCGCTTTTTCGGCGCTTCTGCTTCGACTGCTTGGGGCTCTGCTGCCGGTTCAGCGGCGGCGGGCTCGGCCAAGGGTGCGTCACCCTGTGCTGCGCCTGTATCCGTGTCGTCGCCATCTTCCGCATCGCTGTCGCCGTCATCCGAAGCGTTGCCCTCGGCATCTGTGCCGTTCGGGCCTGCGCCTTTGCGACGCCGACGCCGACGGCGTTTTTTCTTGCCGTTGCCGTCGGCCTGGCGCGGATCGGCAGCAGCTTCGGCCTTGGTCTCTGTCTCCCCTTCCGACTCGGCCTCGGCCTCGTCTTCCACATCGTCTTCGATCGGCAGGTCCTCGTCTTCGTCCTCGTCAACCGCAGCGCCCATCAGGCTGGAATTGCCCGAAATTACCGATCCCGGTTCGGGAACCACACGCAGCGCGGTCTTGAACTTCTCGATGGTGTAATCAGGACTGATCATCGACGGGTCCGCTTCCAGACGCACCGACATGCCATACCGGGCCTCGATCAGCGCGATGTGTTCGCGCTTTTGGTTGATCAGGTAGTTGATGATGCCGATCGGCGCGCGCAGCAGCACCTCTTTAGACCGTTTGCGTGTGCCTTCTTCTTCCAGCGCGCGCAGAACTTGCAACGCCATGGAATCGTCAGACCGGATCAGGCCGGTGCCATGGCAATGCGGGCAGGGCTGGGTGGTGGATTCCAGCATGCCGGGGCGCAGACGCTGGCGGCTCATCTCCATCAGGCCAAAGCCGGAAATGCGGCCAACCTGAATCCGCGCGCGGTCGGTTTTCAGCTTGTCTTTCAGCTTCTTCTCGACAGCGGCGTTGTTGCGACGCTCTTCCATGTCGATGAAGTCGATCACAATCAGACCGGCAAGGTCGCGCAGGCGCAACTGGCGGGCCACCTCTTCGGCGGCCTCCAGGTTGGTTTTCAGCGCGGTATCCTCGATCGAGCCTTCTTTCGTCGCCCGGCCCGAGTTCACATCGATGGCGACCAGCGCCTCGGTGATGCCGATCACGATATAGCCGCCGGATTTCAGCTGCACGGTCGGGTTGAACATGCCGCCCAGATAGCCTTCGACCTGATATTTGGCGAAAAGTGGCGTTGGTTCCACATAGCGCTGCACGGCGCGGGCGTGGCTGGGCATGATCATCCGCATGAAGTCTTTCGCGGTGCGGAAGCCTTCTTCGCCTTCCACCAGAACCTCGTCGATCTCGCGGTTATACAGATCGCGGATCGAGCGTTTGATCAGGTTGCCTTCTTCATAGATCGGGGCGGGCGCGATGGATTTCAGCGTCAGCTCGCGGATCTGTTCCCACAGACGCATCAGGTATTCGTAATCGCGCTTGATTTCCGCCTTGGTGCGCTTGGCACCCGCCGTGCGCACGATCAGGCCCGCGCCTTCCGGCACTTCGATCTCCGAGGCGATGTCTTTGAGTTTCTTGCGATCCGCCGCATTGGTGATCTTGCGGCTGATTCCGCCGCCACGCGCGGTGTTGGGCATCAGAACGCAGTATCGGCCTGCCAGCGACAGATAGGTGGTCAGCGCAGCCCCCTTGTTGCCGCGTTCTTCCTTGACCACCTGCACCAGCAGGATCTGGCGGACCTTGACCACTTCCTGGATCTTGTAGCGCCGGGCACGGGGCTTGCGCGGGGCGCTGATTTCTTCGGCCACGTCCTCTTCGGCAATCGACTCGATCTCGTCGTCGGTGTCCGAGGCATGGTCCATGGCGCGATACGCGGTTTCGCCATTGCTGTTGTCGTGGTCGGACCCGTGATCGTGGTCGCCGCTGGATGCAGGGTCGGTGTGGTCGTGCCCCGTGGTGTCGCTGACCGGGGTTTCGGTATCCTGCTCGTCGTCCAGATCCACCACATCCATGCCAGCCGGACCAGAGGTCACGGCATCTTGGGTCTGCGCGGTCTCGGCCGCAGGTTTTGGCCGGGGCGCGCGTTTGCGTGACCGGCGATTTTCTTCCTCTTCCTCGGCACGGGCATAGGCGCGTTCTTCTTCGATCAGCGCTTTGCGGTCTGCGACCGGGATCTGGTAGTAATCGGGGTGGATTTCGGCGAATGCCAGAAATCCGTGCCGGTTGCCGCCGTAATCGACAAAGGCCGCCTGAAGCGACGGTTCAACCCGCGTTACCTTGGCAAGGTAGATGTTGCCGGCAAGCTGGCGTTTGTTGACGGTTTCAAAGTCAAATTCCTCGACCTTGTTTCCGTCGACCACCACAACCCGAGTTTCCTCGGGGTGGGTGGCGTCAATAAGCATTTTCTTGGCCATATCATTCCATTGCGCCTGCACCGCAGCAATCCCCCCGGCGGACCGGAGGGGGATTGATACGGGCTGAGGCGTCTTGTTCGGGCGGGCGTGCGCGTCAGGCGTGACGGCAGAATGCCCATTGGGCACCCCACGCCGTCTATCGTCTTTGTCGCGCGCGTCATCGCGGTTCACGTCTGAGGGGCGGCAAGCCCCCCACCTTCAAAAAGCCCGTGCGTCCAAAGACTTGCGGGCAATGACAACAGCCTTGCGGCCGATCCGGCTGCTTGTCCGCGCGTCGCGTTGCATCGCGTCGGCCATGACAGGCAGAGAATTCCGTGCAGGGAATTGACCCATGCCCCCCAACCCTAGCGGTAAAGCCAGAGCAAGGGCAATGGGCAATTTATGCGCAAGTCGCCCTTGCAAGGCTGGCGACTGGCTGCTGCGCGTCAGTATTTGGCCGGAACGTAAAGCTCTGGCGGCAGAACGGCGCGCTCATAGGACGGATTGAACACGCGTTCGGGCAGCTGAACCTCTTCATGCGGCACGGCTTCATAGGGGATCAGGCCCAGCAGATGGTCGATGCAGTTCAGCCGCGCGCGCTTCTTGTCATTGCCTTCCACGATATACCACGGCGCCTCGGGAATGTTGGTGCGCGCCATCATCTCCTCTTTCGCCTTGGTATACTGCTCCCACCGCACCCGGCTTTGCAGATCCATCGGCGACAGTTTCCACTGCTTCATCGGATCGTGGATCCGCATGAGGAACCGCATCTGCTGTTCCTCGTCGGTGATCGAGAACCAGTATTTGATCACCGTGATGCCAGAGCGCACCAGCATCCGCTCGAACTCCGGCACGTCGTGAAAGAATTGCTCCACCTGATCCTCGGTGGCAAAGCCCATCACACGCTCCACCCCGGCGCGGTTGTACCAGCTGCGGTCAAACAGCACGATCTCGCCGCCTGCGGGCAGGTGGGGCACATAGCGCTGAAAATACCACTGCGATTTTTCGCGGTCGGAAGGCGCCGGAAGCGCGACCGTGCGCACGACACGCGGATTGAGCCGCTGGGTCAACCGCTTGATCACGCCGCCCTTGCCGGCGCTGTCCCGGCCTTCAAAAAGCACCACAACCTTTTTCTTGTGATACTGCACCCAATCCTGCAGCTTGATCAGCTCCGACTGCATCCGGATCAGCGCATGGAAATATTCGTGCCGGTCAATCGTGTTCGGGTGCTTTTCCTTGTAGATACGCGAAATTTCCAGCGACAGCTGGGCATCTTCCAGCTCCAGCTCGAAATCCTCGTCAAAGGTGTCGGCCAGTTCGGCCTGCAGCCAGTCTTGAGCGGGGGAATTGTCTTGGGTGTTCACGGCGGGCACCTTTCCGGGTTTTCCCGCCGTGCTTACCCCTGTCAATGTAACAGGATCGCGACGGGATCAGGTGTAATCTTGCCGCTGCAATCCATATTTCGCCATCTTTTCATTCAGCGTCCGGCGCGGCAGGCACAATTCGTCCATCACGGCCACGATGCTGCCCTTGTGGCGGCGCATGGTGTTGTCGATCAGCATTTTCTCGAAACTTTCGACATATTCCTTCAGCGGCTTGCCTTCGGTCGTCATCGCCGGGCCTGACGCCTCGTTGTCGGCCATCAGCAGGCTGGCGATGGAGCCCGACCCACGCCGGTTCTGCAACACGGCGCGCTCGGCGATGTTGACCAGCTGGCGCACATTGCCGGGCCATGGCGCCTGCAACAGTTGCGCCGCCTCTTGTGCGGTGACCTGCGGCGCGTCGCAGCCGTATTCTTCGGCAAACTGTTCCGACATACGGGTAAACAGGGTCAGGATATCTTCGCCGCGCGCGCGCAATGGCGGGGCAAGGATGGTCATGGCACCCAGCCGGTAGAACAGATCGGCGCGCAGGATATCCTCCAGCGTCTTGTCGGCGACGTGTTCGTTGCAGATCGCAATGATCCGGGTTTCCGGCGGAGCGCCCGACTCGTTGATCAGGGTCAGCAGGCGGGCTTGCAAGGCGTGGCTCAGCGCCTCGACATCCTCAAGGCACAGCGTGCCGCCGCGGGCTTCTTCGGTCAACGGGATCGTGCCATCCTCGGCCGGACCGAACAGTTTTGTGGAAAGCTGATCTTCGGACCACGCCGCGCAGGAGATCGTGACGAATTTCTTTGACGCTCGCGGCCCGACCGCATGCAGCGCATGGGCGACCAGCGTCTTGCCGGTGCCGGTTTCTCCGTCGATCAGAACATGGGAGTCGGCCTGTCCCAGATCGAGGATATCTTCGCGCAGGCGTTCCATCACCGGGCTGCCGCCGATCAGCTTTTTCATCAGGACCGAGCCATCCGACAATTCCCGGCGCAGCGCCCGGTTGTCCAGCGTCAGCCGGCGCACCTGGGTTGCCTTTTTGGCCAGTTCCGTCATTCGGTCGGGGTTGAACGGCTTTTCCAGAAAATCATAGGCGCCGACCCGCATCGCCTCGACCGCCATCGGCACATCGCCATGCCCGGTGATCATGATGACAGGCAGGCCCGAATCCATGCTCATCAGGCGCTTGAGGAAGGCCATGCCATCCATCCCCGGCATCTTGATGTCGCTGACGACCACGCCGGCGAAATCGGCGCCGATGCCCTTTAGCGCCTCTTCGGCACTGGCATAGGTTTCGGTGTCAAAGCCAGACAGGGCCAGCCATTGGCTGATGGATTGACGCATATCGGCCTCGTCATCGACGATGGCCACTTTCATTGCGCGCGACATGGCACCCTCATTCCGCAGCTTCCTGCTCTTTTATCGGCCCCAAAAGAGGCAATTGCATTTCAAATACCGCGCCGCCGCCAGTCGCGTTGCGCGCGGTCAGACGGCCGCCCAGATCGCCCACGATGCCTGACGAGATGGCAAGGCCAAGGCCCACGCCTTCGCCGGGTTTCTTGGTTGTGTAGAAGGGCTCGAAAAGACTGTCGAGTTCGGCAATGCCATGGCCGTTGTCACGCACCAGCAACATCGCGGTATCGCCTTGGCTCAGGATCAGATCGATCTGCGGGCCGGGGCGGTCCTTGGTCGCGTCCAGCGCGTTGCGAAGCAGGTTGATGATCACCTGCTCCAACCGGATGCGGTCGGCCAGCACCATCACCGGCTGGCGGGGCAGGGTGCGGGTGATCTTGACCACGCGGGCCTTGAGCTGCGGTTCCATCATCGACAGGGCAGAACTCAGCGCCTGACGCAGATCGACCGGCTCGAATGCCTCGCCACCCTTGCGGGCATAGGATTTCAACTGCCGGGTGATCGCGCCCATGCGCTCGATCAGATCGTCGATGCGCTGGAACGATGACAACGCCTCCTCGGGCCGGCGGCGCTGCAACAGCAGGCGCGCGCCGGCCAGATAGGTTTTCATCGCGGCCAAAGGCTGGTTCAACTCGTGGCTGACCGCCGCCGACATCTCGCCCAGCGCCGCCAGTTTAGACGATTGCGCCAGCGTCAGTTCGGCCACAGCAAGATCCTTCTGCACCTTTTCACGCTCGGCAATCTCGCGTTGCAGGCGGGCGTTGAGCAGGCGCAATTCAGCAGATTCCCGTTGAAAACTCATGCTTTGCGACCACGCCTTGCGCGACAGCACATAAAAGGTCAGCGCCAGCAGGATGGCAAAGCCCATGATCTCCAGCGCCAGCACACCGTTGACCCGTTCGCGCACGGAATCGTAAGCCGTATAGGTCACCATCCGCCAACCACGAAACGGCACGCGGGCCTCGGTTTTCATCACGGCCTGTCCGGCCAGATAGGCGTCGGGCGGGTTTTGGGCCCAGTCGGCGGTGGCTTGCAGCGCCCGCCCGATGGCGGAGCGTTCTTCGCGCACCGCCAGCGCCTCGGACAAAGGCAAGCCGCGCCAGCGCGGTTCGGTTGCCAGAATGACCGTGCCTTCGCTGTCGGTCACCAGCACCGCATCCTGAAACCCGGCCCAGGCGCGTTCGTATTTCATCAGATCGACCGCCACCGCGATCACGCCCACCGGGCGGCCATCAACAAGGATCGAGCGCGAATAGGTGAAATCAAACCCCGCCGTGCCGCGACGGGCGGCGGTAAAGATCGTGTCCTTGGCGCGCAGGGCGTCGACGTAGAAACTTTCGGTCCGGTACAGCGTGCCCAGCAGGTTGCGATTGGTGGCGCCCACCACCCGGCCCTCGCGGTCCATCAGCATGATCGAGGCCACGCCGATTTCGGATTGCACCTTGATAAGACGTTGGGATGTCTGTGAAAAATTGCTGTTTCGCAACGCTTCGGCAAAGGCGGGGTCGGTTGACAGCAAAAGCGGCACCACCGATGTGCGCTGTAATTCGGAAATCATGTTGCCCGAATAGAGCGCCAGCCGCAGATCGGCCCGGTTGCGCGTGGTCTCCGAGAATCGCTCGGTCAGCCAGCGGTTGGTGACCAGCACCACGCCGATAGCCAGCACAACCATCAGCGCGATAACCAGTTTGACGCGCCAGGATATCCCCTGCGCGTCCTCGGTCTGGTCAAAAGGGGGCCGTGTCTGTGCCATGCGCGCGACTCTAGGCTGTGGCCAAAGCCGTCTCAAGCCGGGGGTGGTCAGGCAAGCGCCATCCCGCCCATCAGCGCGCGGAACATTCCCGCGCCATCGGTGCCGCCGTGAACCGGCTCACACGCGCGTTCGGGATGGGGCATCATGCCCAGCACGCGGCGGTTGTCCGACAGCACACCGGCGATGTCGGCCATCGATCCGTTGGGGTTCCGGGCGTAGGTAAACGCGATACGGTCTGTGTCTTGCAGGCGGGCCAGCCCTTCCGCATCAATGGTGTAATTTCCGTCGTGATGGGCGATCGGGATGCGGATTTCCTGACCACGCCCGTAAGCGCTGGTGAAGGCGCTATTGGTGGTCTCGACCCGCAAGGCCACGGTTTTGCACGCGAATTTCAACCCTGCATTGCGCATCAGCACACCGGGCAGCAGGCCCATTTCTGTCAACACCTGAAAGCCGTTGCAGATGCCCAGCACATAGCCGCCGGCCTTTGCGTGGGACTGGATGGCGGGGGCGATGGGGGATTGGGCGGCGATGGCGCCGCAGCGCAGGTAATCGCCAAATGAGAAGCCACCCGGCACGCCGACCACATCCACACCGTGCGGCAACTGGGTATCCTTGTGCCACACGCGCGAGACGTGGAAGCCCGCCTGTTCGAACGCCGAAGCCAGATCACGGTCGCAATTCGAACCGGGAAAGGTGATGACAGCGGCTTTCATGGAACTCTCCCTGAGGGTTGGGTGATCTGGCAATAGCGCAAGCCGCTGCGCGCTTCCAGTGCGGGAATCGCCTATTTGCCGCGATAATGCTGCAAAACAAAGACCCTGATGGCCGAGGCCAGCCCTTCGTCGCCCTGCCTCGCTGCATCGATCCGGGTGGCAAGGGCGTTGACCGTTTCGCCCTGTTCGGCGGCGATGGCCCGGAACGCGTCCCAGAAGCTGGGCTCCAGCGAGACGCTGGTGCGGTGGCCGTGCAGGGTAAGGGAGTGTTTGGCGGGGCGCGGTGTCATGCACCGCAGTCTATCGGCTGCGCGCCGCCATGCAACGGGGCAGCGGGGGATTTGGGGTGTGGCGCGGGTCGGATTTGCGTATGGCTTACGTAAGGCTTACGTCATGACGCGGATGCGCGGCGCTTTGCGCCGACCAAAGGCCGAACATGGCTTCCGGTCGGCGGTCGAAACAGGGTGTCAGAAGCTGAGTGAGAAGTGTTCGCCCATGTCCGGCTTGTCGCCGGTGACCTTGGATTTCACCAATTCGAACGCGAAACCAAGCGCGCCCGATGTCAGCCAGACCTCGGCATTGGCGGGGGTCATGCGGATCAGGCGGATGTCGGGATCGTCCACGCTGTCAAACCAGCTGCTGGCGATGGTGTTCCACAGCTCTTCCAGCTTGGCGCGATCTTGAACGATTTCGGCGGCGCCCTCGATCCGGGCGTGGATATTGCTTTCGCCGGTTACGATCAATGACGCCTCGGCGCTGCCGTTTGCCAGTGCCTCCACCATCGCGGTGCCGTGTGCGGTGATGAACCAGATCGCACGATCTTCGTGACGTGCATAGGGCGACATCGGCACATGGCGGGCATCGCCAACAGCCAGCATGGCGGAATGCACAGCTTCCATTTCTTTCCAGAATTTGTCGACCAGCATGAGAAACCTCTTGTTTTGTGAATTGGCAGGGGCGCTTGGGGCATTTGCGCCCGGTCACAGCGTCAACGCGGCCGACCGGGGTGGGTTCCCCGTTGATGGCGCTTGCCGTGCGGAGGGCGCTTACCGTGCCGCATGTTCACGGTGTTGGCATTTTGTTGTGTTGGCATTTTGTTAATGATTGTGGCAGGCCTATGTTCTGCGGGCCAAGGTCTGCGGGTCAAACTGCCGGGTTATGGCGACGTAAGGCGCAGACAGCAGGCGCAATCAAGGAGCCGCAGCCGCATGACCGATAAACCCACACCGAGTGAGACGCGTGGCCTGCAATCGGCGCGCGAGATCGAGGGCCATCTGACGGCGCTGGAAAGTTTCACGCCGATGGCGCTGGGCGTGCTGTCGGTGGCGTCGGGCATCTACACCTATCTGGGGGTGTCGTCGCTGCTCAACGACAGCGGGGCCATGAGCTTTTTTGCCGCCGTGGCCTATTCGCTGGCGGTGTCGGTCGCGATCTTTGTGTTCTGGAGCTTTCTGATCCGGCTGTTGCCCGCCATGCGGTCTGCCTCGTCGCGGCTGGGGTTGTTCTTGTCGATGGCGCTGGGGTCGGTGGCGATCATCGCCATGTCAAGCTGGCTGAACGCGGCGGCGCTGGCCGGATCGGCGGCGGTGGAGCAGCATCTGGCCAAGACCGTGCAGCAATATCAGGTCGGGCTGGAGCAAGCCAACCGGGTGACGGTGGCGGCGCAGGGACTTGGCCTTGACGTGGCGCGCACGCGGCAGAGCTTTCAGGATCTGTCGGCGCAGGAGGCCACGGGCAACCTGTCGGGCACAGCAGGGCGGGGCGCGGTCTTCCGGGTGCTGATCCAGAAGGCGGATGAACTGGCCGGGTTGGAATCGCAGATTGCGGCGCAGGCCCCGTTGGTGGATGCGGCCTTTGCCGAAGGAAACCAGATCCTGAGCCGGATGCGGGCGCTGACCGCCGCCAGCGGCGATGTGCAGCAACGCTCGGTGGAGTTCGCAGAAGAATCGGTGCGGCTGGCCGGGTTGATCGCGCAGTTGCGCCAATTGTCGGTGGCGCCCTTGGTGGCGCGGGCGGCGCAGGATCTGTCGGCCTCGGTGGTGGTGCCGGAGCTGGACGGATCGACCGATCTGATCCGCAGCGGGCAGCGGTCGACCATCGATGCGGTGCTGACCCTGTTGGCGCAACGGGCGACCACGCTGAAGGCGGCGGCGGATGAGGTGTTGGCGATGCCGACGCCGGATGACACGACCTATGCGCCCATTTCAACCGCGGATGCGGTGCTGCGTTATGCCGGGGATTTCATCCCGTCCTGGGCCGGGGCGATTGCGATTGACCTGTTGCCGGCGGTGCTGGTGCTGATCATGATGGTGGCGCAAAGCGCGATCCGCGCCGACCGGGGCACCGCCGCGCCCGAGGAAACGATGACGCTGGCCGAGATCCGTGCCGCCGTGACCGCCCTGCGCGCGCTGGAGGCGCCGGTAGGGACGGAGGCCATGATGGTCGCGCCCGTGGCGGAGGTGGCCGCGCCCGATGCGCCACCGCCGCATCTGGTGGGCGGGCGGCGCTGAATGGCGGGGTGGCGCGCGGTCCGGTCTGGCCGGGTTTTGCAGGCGATGCTGGCGGCCCAGATTGCGCTGGCAGGCGCCATCGTGTTTGGCGATCTGAGCCGCATTGCGCCTGATATGTGGCGCGCCGATCCGGCCCCGCCCGCCGCCGTGCCGGTGCGCCCCGGCGACCAGACCCGGCGCTATTCCCCGCGCGACCTGCCGCGCGACCAGCCTGCCGGGCCGGGGTTTCCGCGCAGCGATGACGTGCCGCAGCGGTTGCGGTTTACCGATGTGGCGGTGGGTGGTGTGGCAACGGTTCTGCTGGAGGGCGCGATCGAGGTGGGGGACGCGGCGCGGTTTGCGCAGTATCTGGAGGCGCGTGCAGCCCCGCCCGCGCAGATCGCGCTGCACAGTCCGGGCGGGTCGGTGTCTGACGCGCTGGAGATCGGGCGGATGATCCGCGAGGGTGGGGTGGATACAGTGATGCAGGCGGGGGCCGCGTGCTTTTCCGCCTGCCCCTATATCCTTGCCGCCGGGGTTGCGCGGCGGGTGAGCCGCGCGGCTTTGGTGGGGGTGCATCAGCATTATTTTGGCGAAAGCACGCTGTTGCCCGCGTTTGTGGCGGTGGAAAGCATCCAGCATGGGCAGGCGCAGGTGCTGGACTACCTGTCCGGGATGGGGATTGATCTGCGGCTGTCGGCGCGGGCGATGCAGACGCCGCCCGCCAATATCTACATCCTGCTGGAGGCGGAGTTGACCGAGTTTGCGGTGGCGACCGAGATGGTGGATTAGCGCGCGCCTTGGGCCAGTTTGCGGGCGTCGGGGTGCGCGCGCAGGGCGAGCATCGCCCCTGTGCCGATCAGCGGGCCGGGCAGCAGGAACAGGAAGGCCCATTGCCAGCCACCGATCAGGTCGGCAAAGAGCGGCAGGCCCCAGATTGCCACCACGGTCAGCGCAAAGCCAAGGCCCATTTGCAGCGTCAGCGCGGTGCCGACAAAGGCGCTGTCGGCCAGTTCGGTCACGGCGGCGGAAAACTGGGCGCTGTCGCCGATCACGCTGATGCCCCAGATCAGCGCCAGAAGCCCCAGCACCAGCGCGGGGCCGTTGAAAAACGCGCCGATCAGCGCGGCGCAGGTGGCGGACACCGCCATCATGCCCGCACAGGTCAGGCAGCGGCCGATCCGGTCTGACAGCCAGCCGCCAAGCAGGCAGCCAAGCGCGCCGGAGGCGACCACCGCAAAGCTGAACATCGAGGCCGAGCCGAAGGGAAACGGGTGCAGCCCCGCTTGCGCCGCGGTGGCGAAGGCCAGGATCCAGGCCCACATCGCGTAAAGTTCCCACATATGGCCGAAATAGCCGATATTTGCGAGCAAGAGCGGGCGGTTGGTGAATACGGCCAGCGCCTTGCGCGGATCGAATGTGGCGCGGCCAAAGGGGTGGGGACCTTCGCGCAGCAGGGTGAGGAACACCGATGCAGACACCAAGGCGGCGGCCGAGGTGGCCCAGACCACGGCGCGCCAGTCCAGCCCTGCGGCCAGCGCGCGCACCAGATGCGGCATGGATGAGCCAAGCGTCAGCGCCCCGATCAGAAAGCCAAGCGCAAGGCCCCGGCCCTTGACAAACCACGTCGCCATCAGCTTGAGCGCGGGGGGATAGACCCCGGCCAGCGCCACGCCGGTGACAAAGCGCGCCACCAGCGCGCCATCGGGGCCGGTGATCAGCAGTGCCGCGTTCGCCGCTGCGGCCAGCGTGGCCGAGGCCGCCATCAGCCGATGCATCGCCACAAGGTCGGGCAGGTTGACCAGCGAGGCGGCCAGCGCGCCCGCGACAAAGCCCAGTTGCACGGCATTGGTCATCCATGCCGCCTGCGATGGTGACAGATCCCATGCGCGGGTCAGGTCGGGCAGGATGGCGGTGGCGGAAAACCACGTGGCCAGCACGCCGACCACGCCCGCGCAGATGAGGACCAGCATCCGCCAGCGTGCGCTGGCGGCGAGGGGGGATGGGTGGCCAAGGTCGGCAGGCATGTTGGGGAGTCCTGATCTGTGCGGTCAAGGCCAAGCGGGGATGGGGGCGTGCCTGCCGGGGTTAAGCAGCCCGCACCGCGCCTGTCAAAGGGGGCGTTGCAGGATCGCTACGTCTTTTGCCGGGATGGTGCAGGCCCAGCCGTGCGCGCGGGCGATATGGGCCAGTGTTTCGGCGCGGTAGAACACCACATGGGTGGGGTCTTTGCGGTAATGCCATGCGGCGAACCGGGCGTCATCGGTCTGAAAGCAGGTCATCACCGCCAACCAGCCGCCGGGGCGCAGCATGGCCATCATCCGCGCGAATTCGGCGGCGGGGTGGAAGAAATGTTCGGCCACTTCGGTGCAGGTGACGAAATCGTAAACACCGGCCAGCGGGGCGGGATCGGGGGCGTAGAACGGATCGTAGATCGCGACATCATGCCCCGCCTCGCGCAGCATCGCGGCAAGGGCCGGCCCCGGCCCGCAGCCGTAATCCAGCCCGCGCGATGCGGGGGGCAGGCGGGCCAGCAGCGGCGCGCACAGCCGGTTCAGGAACGCGCGGTAGCGCGGGTCATCAGGATCGTTTTCGTGGTGGTCATAATGCGCCTTTTCCTGTGCGGGTGGCAGGCGGCAGGCCGGATCGAGCACGGTGGCAAGGCAGGCGGGGCATCTGTGATAGCGCTGGGCCGCGACCGACAGGAACGCGGTCAGCGGCGCCGCTTCGCACACGGGGCAGACCATGGGCACATCACTTGCCAAAAGATGCAGCCTGTCTTTGCACGGTCATTCCGACACCCTGTCCCTTGTCTGTCGCGGCATCACAGATACCGCGCCGCCCGTCGCCCGCCAATGGCGCCAAGCACGGCTGCCACAACAAAATAGACACTGAACCCAAAGGCCTGATGCGGCATGTCGATGCCCTGGTCGATCAACCAGCCGCACAGGCCCGGCCCGATAGCAGAGCCAAGCACCATGAAGGCTCCGGTCATCGCCCGGACGCGGCCAAGGTTTGCCGTGCCGTAGAATTCGGCCCAGAGTGCCGCGTTCATGGTGTTGTTGGCCCCGACAGAAATGCCCATGAACACCAGCCCGACAGCCGCGAGTTCCAGCCCTTGTGCGGTTCCCAGCAGATAGTATCCGACGGCCATGGGCAGAAGGTAGAGGCCCGCGATCTTTGAGGATCCGATGCGGTCGACAAGCCAGCCGGTCAGCAACATGCAGCTGACAGCGGTGGCGCTGAAGAACGGAAACAGCGTGACCAGATCAAAATGCGCCCAGCCCTTGGCTTCGGCAAAATGCACCTGATGGAAAAAGAACGCGGTGCCAAAAGCGGCGGGGCCAAGCAGCGCGGGCAAAGTCAGCCAGAACAGCCAGTGGCGCAGTGCGTCGGTCCGCGTCCATTGGCGCCCGAACATGCCCACAGCGGTATTTTCGCGGGCCATTGCCTGCGGCGTGCGTTCGGATTTCAGGACCAGAACCATCACCCCGGCGGCACCGACCAGAAACAGCGAGGCGATCAGCCACAACGTGCGCCAGTCCAGCCAGACCATCAATGCCACGAAAGACACCGGCAAAAATGCCTCGCCCATGGCGACGCCCAGCGAGGCGATGGAGATGGCGCGGCCGCGCGTGGCGACAAACCAGCGCGACATCGCCACCATCGAGGTCTGCATCATCATGCCCTGACCCATCAGGCGCGACAGGAAGATCCCGAATATCAAGACCGCTAGACTGGTCGACAGCGCCATGAGCGCGGTTGCAAAGGCCAGGCCGATCAGGCAGATCGGGGCGATGATCCGCACGCGGAACCTGTCGGTCAGGCCACCGGCAAAGACCATGACAGCGGCCGCAGCCATTGTCGCCACGGCATAGATGCCGCCCCAGCCCGCGTTGGTCAGGCCGAATTCGTGCCGGATATCACCTGCAAAGATCGCGATGAAAAAGGTTTGGCCGAAGCTGGACGAAAAGGTCAGCAGAAACCCTGCAAAAAGCCACGGGGCGTTGCGACGTAGAAACTCAATCGGACTGGTCATCCAGTCAGATCTCCTAAATCAGAGGGGCGTTTGGAGGGCTTCCATGGGAGGCCAAGTCTGTGGCGTCCGCAAGAAACTCAGGATCGGCGTGTATTCAATCGCTCTAGCAGACAGGAAAAGCAAGGGAAAGGCGTTCAGCCAAGCGAAGACTCTTAAGGCGCAAATAAGCGCGTTCGGGGCGTCACAGAACTGTTGCCCCGCCCACGGACCGATCAGCGGATGATGGGCGGGGGCGGGAAGCAAGGCCCCGGCAAAGCATTTTGCCGGGACCAGAGACACCAGGGATCGTCCGTCAGGCACCTTTGCCGTAAGGCATCAGCGCGACGGGGGAGCCGCCCGACCAGTTCACGTAAACGGTTTTCTTGTGCAGGTAGGAGTCCAGCCCGTGCACGCCGTCATCGCCGCCGGGGCCGGAGTTGCGATAGCCGGTGTGATAGCCCTGCAACGACTCGGGCCCGATGCGGTTGATGTAGATCTCGCCAAAGCGGATATCCGCCACCGCCTGCATGATGCGCCGGTAGTCCTGCGTGAACAGATAGGCGGACAGGCCATAGCGGCTGTCATTGGCGATGTGCATCGCCTCGTCAAAGCCCGAAACCTTCATCACCGGGATGACCGGGCCGAACACCTCGTCGCGCATGATGGCCATGTCGGGGGTCATGCCGCCCAGCACGGTGGGGGTCAGCCAGTAGCCGCCAGCGACCGGGGGGGTATCGGGCCTGCCGCCCAGCAGCAGTGGCTCGGCCCCGGCGTTCAGCGCGGCGGCAAGGATCTTTTCCACCTTTTCCAGTTCGGGCTGCGACACCTTTGGGCCAAGATCGGTGGTGGCCAGCATCGGGTCGCCCATACGCAGGGCCTTGGTGGCCTGAACGAAGCGGGCGACGAAGCTGTCGTAGATCTTTTCATGCACCAGCATGCGTTCGTTGCAGATGCAGACCTGCCCGCAGTTCATGAAGCGCGAGGTGACGGCGGAGGCGACCGCATGGTCAAGATCGGCGTCTTCCATCACGATGAACGGGGCCTTGCCGCCCAGTTCCAGCGAGACCGGCACCAGATTGGGCGCGGCGGCGGCCATGATCGCGCGGCCGGTGGGCACGCTGCCGGTCATGGTGACAAGATCGACATCCGGGTGCGCGGTCAGGGCGGCGCCGACGGTCGCGCCGGCCCCGGTGATGATGTTGACCACACCCGCAGGCACCCCGGCCTGCTCGAACAGCCGCGCCATGTAGAGGGCGGAGAGCGGGGTTTCCTCATGCGGTTTCAAGACGATGGTGTTGCCCGCGATCAGGGCGGGGGCCACCTTGCGGCTGACAAGGGCGGCGGGGTAGTTCCATGGGATGATGGCCACCACCACGCCGACCGGCACGCGCTGGATCCAGATTTGTTCGCCGGGCGCGTCAGAGGGCAGGATCTCGCCCTGGATGCGGCGGGCGAATTCGGCAAAATAGGTGAAGAATTCGGCGGCGCCGCCGATTTCGCCGCGCGCTTCGGTGATGGGTTTGCCCTGTTCGGTGACCACCAGCTGCGCCAGCGGTTCGGCGTGTTCGCGGATCAGGGCGGCGATGCGGTGCATCACCTGCCCGCGTTGCAGCGGCGACATCCGGCCCCATGCGGGTTGGGCGGCGCGCGCCGATTCCAGCGCCTGATTGGCTTGTGCGGGGCTGGCTTCGGGTGCGTGGGCAAAAACGGCGCCGTTGGCCGGGTTGATCACCGGGCGGGTGCCTTCGGCGCCTTTTTCCCAGCGTCCGCCGATCCACATTTCGGTGTGGGAGTCGTTTTTCATAGCAGTTCCTCCTTCAGGTCTTGCGTTCAGTGGGTCCGGGCGCCCTCCCGGCGCACCAGACTCAGGGCGTAGTCGATGGCTTCGATCAGGCTGGTTGCCCCGGCGATGCCTTGACCTGCGATGTCAAAGGCGGTGCCATGATCGACCGAGGTGCGGATGATCGGCAGGCCGAGAGTTACATTCACCCCGCTGAGCCCGACCCAGCGCCCGGTGGCCGGATCGACGGTGAAGCCGAGCAGTTTCACCGGGATATGGCCCTGATCGTGATACATCGCGACCACGGCATCGAACGCGCCGCCACGCAGCTTCACAAACACGGTGTCGCCGGGCACCGGGCCGGTGATGTCAAAGCCTTCGCCGCGCATTTGTGCCACGAGAGGTTTGGTCACGTCGATATCGTGCCGCCCGAAGATCCCGCCTTCGCCCGCATGGGGGTTGAGGGCGGCGATGGCGATCCGGGGAGTGGCAATTCCCATCTGGCGCAGGGTCTGGTGCGTCAGGGTGGTGACATGGCGGATGCGGGCAGCGGTGGCGCGTTTGGGCACCTCTTCCAGCGCGCAATGCGTGGTCACATGCGAGACGCGGAAATCGCCATGCGCCAGCATCATCACGCTGCCTTGCCCGCCGGTCAGGTCTGCCAGCAATTCGGTATGGCCCGCGTAAAGGTGTCCTGCCAGATGCAGCGCCTCTTTGTTCAGGGGGCCGGTGACGATGGCATCGACGATGCCCTTCATTGCAAGATCGGTGGCCAGAGCGACGGCGCGATAGGCCTGTTCGCCGCCTTCGGCAGAGACCACGCCGGGCAGGGGCGGGGCGGCGGGCGGTTCGGTTGGCACGATCGCGGCGCCGCCTTGTCGGGCAATGCCATTGGCCGCGATCACCGGCGGGCAGGGCAGGCCAAGGGCCTGTGCGGTGTGCTGCAAGCTGCCGGCATCCCCGATCAGCACAAGGGCGACCGGCTTGTCGGCAAACGCCGCGCAGGCCTTGATCGCGATTTCGGGGCCAATGCCGGAGGGGTCACCGATGGAAAGGGCCAGAACCGGCACGGTCATGGCCGGGGCCTGTCAGAGGTGGGGTGGGGCATGAGGGATGGCACCTTTCCGAAAGTGGGGATTATGTTTGAAATCAGTGTTTTATCGGCCTTCTTTTGGCCGGGTTTCATTGACGGCGATGGCGAGGGCCTGCAACACGCAGGTGCCGATCACCAGCGGATGCGCGGCAATCGGGCTGCGTTGCGGGGTTTCGATGGTTACGCGGGCAATCGCCGCCAGCGGGCTGAGCACATTGTCGGTCACCGCGATCACGGTGCCGCCGCGCGCCGCGTGCAGTTTGGCCCCGCGCACGACAGCCGTTTGATACGGGGCAAAGCTGATGGCCAGAATGGCATCTTCCAGCCCCAGAAGTTCGATCTGGCGGCCAAAGAACGACCCGGCCTCGTCGAGCAGGTTCGAGGGCGTGCCGAGACTCAGCGCGGTGGCGTGGAAGATGCACCCCAGCGCGAAAGAGGTCTGTTGCGCCAGAACATGGATGCGGTCAGCGCGGACCAATTCGATCACGGCGCGGTCGAATTGCTTGCGGTCAAGCTCCTTGAACAGGCGGTCCATGTCGCGCCGGGCTTCGCTCATCAAGGCGTCGGCAACCGCGATGGCACCGCTGGCGGGGTGGGCGCTGATTTCTTCGCGCTCACGGATCTCGCCCATGCGGTAGACAAGGTTGTCTCGGAAATCGCGTTTGAGCTCGTTGAATCCAGCGTAGCCAAGTGTCTGTGCGAAGCGCACCATGCTTGATGGGGGAACCCCGATTCGCTTGGCCAGCTGCTGCGCGGTTTCCACGGCAACCGTATCGGCGTTCTGGATCGAGAATTCCGCAATCGCACGCAATTGGGGGCTGAGTTCGGGATAGGCATGTGCGATTCGCTCTCGGAGGCCGGCAAAGGCGCCATTTGCTTCGGTTTCAGCGATATTTCCCACGACGGGTTCCTTTTTCGGCACGGTTTGGAAATTCCAATACACCCTATAGAATGAAAATTCCATCCTTGACAGGTTTGCGAATTTACGGGCTAATCATGTCAGAAGTGTGCAAACACCAGCATCTCGACCCGTTGTGGAGGGCGTGTCGAAATGTTGTTCCGGCGCAAATGGCCGGAGGCTTCGGACAGAAAAACACAAAGGGAGGACTACAATGAAGTTTGGACGCAGAACAACGACTCTGCTGCTGACGGTTGCTTTGGCTTTGGGCACAACGGCCCTGACCGGCCTGACGAGCGAGCTTTCGGCACAAGAGCGCAAGCTGAAGATCTGGTTCGGGCGGGACCAGTTCATTCCCGAAGACCAGTTCGCCATGTTCAAGGCCGAGAACCCGGATATCGCCGTTGAATTCGAAGTGATCCGGCTGGAGGATGTCAGCGCGCAGATCATTCTGGCGACCCGGTCCGGCAACGCGCCCGACATCGTGCAGATTCAGGCGCGCGATATCAGCCAGTTGGCGCAGGGCGGGATGCTCAAGCCTTTCGATGACCAGATCGCGAAGATGAAGGAACAGTTCCCGGAAACCTACAACCAGTTGTCACCGATCGCGTGGGAAGGCGCATCGGGCGCTGATGGCAAGCTGTATGGGATCGCGCTGTTCGTGCAGTCGATCTATCTGACCTATCGCAAGGATCTGCTGGAAGCGGCAGGCATCGCGATGCCGCTGGAAACGACCGACAAGGTTCTGGCAGCGGCAAAAGCGGTCAGCACGTTGCCGAACGGCGGCGACATGCTGGGCTTCAGCCTGATCGGGTGCTGTGTTGCACCGACGTGGGAATTGCCGCTGTTCCTGGCAATGGGCGGTCAGTTCATCGATGGCGTGCCGCAGATCGACAGCGAAGTGGGTGTGGCCTGGATCGATTTCTACCAGACCCTGATGCGCGACAAATCGGCAAGCCCGGATTCGGCAAGCTGGGATTCCGGTCAGATGCGCGCGGCATTTGTCGGCGGTCGGGCTGGCGTGATGCACGAGGGGGAACACATCTATGTCGAGGTCGAAAAGACCATGCCTTATGCGGAGGGCAAGTGGACGTTCGAGCGTTTGCCAACGCGTCCCGGCCAGACCGAACCGCATGTGCAATCCGGCTTTGCCTTCCCGTTTGTGGTGACCACGGCAGCGCAGGATGATGAAGCGGCGATGAAGGCGCTGGAATATCTGGCACGCCCTGCCATCGCCAAGCAGGTGGCGATCCGGTATCAGCCGACGACCAACTCGGCTGTGTCGGACGACCCGGAATACCTGGCAGCCAAGCCTTGGGCGCAGGATATCGCCCCCTTGGCCGCGTCGCTGGTGCCGCTGCCGACCCACCCGACACGGGTGATCCAGATCTATGACGTTCTGACCCAGCTTCGTGACCGCTCTGTTGCCGATACCACCACCTCGGCTGCGGATCTGGCGAAGGAATACCAGGCACTTGTGAACAAGGCCGCCGGTCTCTGATCACCACAGACCCGTTTGCTCCCGAGCAACTGCGGTACGGATTTATCCGTACCGCCCTTTTTCTCCACGCTTAATATCAGAGGCCCGTATGTCACATACCACGCCCATGGTTGAAGACGGACCAACAGGCGCCGATCGCCTGAAACCGTTTGTTCCCTATCTTCTGGTGTTGCCAGGATTGCTGTTCGTAATGGGCATCCTTGGATATGCCGTTGTGGGCGGCTTCATCCTGTCGTTGAACGAAACCGACATGTTCATGAACAAAACCTTTGTCGGACTGAAGAATTACTACGACGTCTTTGCTGATCCGCGGTTTCAGGCCGCAATGGGCCGCACCTTGACCTTTGTTGTTATCAGCATTGCGCTGGGCATCTTCATGTCGATGAGCTTTGCGCTGGTGCTTTACAAGGTGGTGCGCGGGCGGCGGTTCTTTCGCGGGCTGAGCCTTGTGCCGTATTTCGTGTCGGGCATCGCCACTGCCGTGATGTTCCGGTTTGTTTTCACTACGAGCGGTGGGTTTGTGAACACGGTGCTGGCGCAATTCGGCCTGCCCGCGCAATCGTGGCTGGGCGATCCGACGCTGGCCTTCGTGGTCGCGATCATGGCGAATTGCTGGTTCATGGTGCCGTTTGCCTCGCTGATCCTGCTGGGCGGGTTGCAGACCATCGACAAGGATCTGTATGACGCTGCCGCGATCGACGGGGCCAACCCGATCCAGATTTTCTTCCGCATCACCCTGCCGCTGATAAAGCCGATGCTGGGCGTCAGCCTGATCTGGGTGTCCTATATCAGTTTCTCGACCTTCGACATCGTGCTGGCGCTGACATCGGGCGGGCCGCTCAAGGCCACAGAACTGGTGTCGATCTACATGTATGAGCTGGCCTTTTTGCAGCTGAACTTTGGCCAAGGGTCGGTGCTGATGGTGGTGCTGCTGTTGTTCAACACGGTGCTGAGCCTGTTCTACATCAAGATATTCGTCATGGATGACAAGAGTCAGGCGGGGGCGGGCAAATGAGAGTGCAAGATCCCGGCCCCCTGGCCGTGCTGTTCCAACGCCTTGGTCCCAAGGTTCTGATCTGGTTCACCCTGACATTTCTGGTGATCTGGACGGCGACTCCGATCGTCTGGGCGATCCTGTCATCGTTCAAGGATCCGCTGGAGATTTATGAAAGCAAAAGCCTGCTGCCCGAAGTCTGGCGGCTGGATGCTTACCGCAAGGTGCTGAGCATGCCGGGGTTCAACACCTGGTTGATGAACAGCATCATCGTCACCGTGGTCGCCACGATTGTGCCGCTGATCCTTGCTGTTCTGGCCGCATACGGCTTTGCCCGCTATGCGTTCAAGTTCCGCCACGTCCTGCTGCTGCTGTATCTGATCCCGCGGATCATTCCGCGTGTCAGCCTGATCGTGCCGCTGAACGATCTGATGAGCGATCTGGGGCTGATCAACACCTATTCGGTGCTGTTCATCACCTATATCGCCAGCGCCGTGCCGCTTGCCACCTGGATCCTTGTCGGATTTTTCAAGTCGATCCCGAAAGAGATCGAGGAAAGCGCCACCCTGGACGGGGCCAACATGTGGAACCGTTTGCGCCACGTCATGCTGCCGATGGCATGGCCGGGTGTGGTCACGGCAGCCGTGCTGTGTCTGCGCGAAGCGTGGAACGAGTTCTCGTTCGTGCTGGCACTGGTGAACCAGACCGACATGCGAACGCTGCCGTATCAACTGTATATGCTCAAGGATTCCATGGGGATACAGGACTACGCCGTTTACAACGCCTTTACCGTCCTGACCGTGTTGCCGCTTCTCTTCGTCTATCTGCTGCTGGAGCGAAAGGTCGTCGACAGTATCGTATCGGGGGCGGTGAAATCATGACAACGCAAGCAAAAGAAGGACAGAAAATGGCAGAGGGCTATGTCGAATATCGCAATCTGCGCAAAAGCTTTGGCGGGTTGGAGATCCTTCACGGTGTTGATCTGACCATTCCGGAGGGCGCGTTTGCCGTGCTTGTCGGGCCATCTGGATGCGGTAAGTCGACATTGCTGCGGATGACGGCCGGGCTGGAGGATGTAACCAGCGGCGAGATCAATATCGCCGGGCGCGTGGTGAACAAGGTGCATGCCAAGAACCGGGGCATTGCGATGGTGTTCCAGTCTTACGCGCTTTATCCGCACATGAGCGTCGAGGACAACATGTCCTTTGGCCTGAAGATGCGCAAAACCCCGCTGCAACTGATCACCGACCGGATCAAGCGGGCGACGGCCATTCTGAAGCTTGGCCCGATGCTGGACCGTCTGCCGTCGCAGCTTTCGGGCGGCCAGCGCCAGCGGGTGGCCATGGGCCGCGCGCTGACCCGTGAGCCGGAGGTGTTTTTGTTCGACGAGCCGCTGTCGAACCTGGATGCCAAGCTGCGGGTGGAAATGCGGGCCGAGATCAAGGCGCTGCACCAGCGGCTGAAAACCACGACGATCTATGTGACCCATGACCAGATCGAGGCCATGACAATGGCTGATGTGGTGGTGGTGATGCATGACGGCCGGATCGAGCAGGTGGGCGAGCCGTTGGCGATCTATGACCGCCCGGCCAATCTGTTTGTGGCCGAGTTCCTTGGCTCGCCCGCCATGAACCTGATCCGCGGCACGATTGCCGAGGAGGGGGGCACGCGGATCGTGAAAACCGACTCCGGCCTGCGCCTGCCCTTGCCGCCCGAGGCCAATGGCACGATCGGACAGGCCGTCGTTTACGGCGTCCGGCCGGAACATCTGCAAATCGACCCCGCAGGTGATCAGACCTTGCAGCTGACGCTGGTGGAGCCTGCCGGATGGGAAACCCATGTCCACGCCGATCTGGGAGGCCAGATCGTGAGGATGGTTTCGACCGCACGCGTTCACCAACGCGCCGGAGACACCACAACCGCAAGGATTGACGCAACCCGCGTCCATCTGTTCGACGCCGCATCCGGGATGCGGCTGTGACTTCAGGACTGAAACAAAGAGGAAATGACATGACACGCTCCACACGCCCGCTTGATGCGAAGCTCGACCGTATCCGCGACGGAAAATACACCCCCGCCGATTTCGTGATCGCTGATGCAAAAGATGGCGACATGTCGATGGGGGTGGCCACACCGGGGTTCCGTCCCGGCCCTGATGGCAAGCCCACAACCCAACCGCGCCCGCTGTCCGATTACCGCGACGGTATGCGCAAGGTGACCCGGTCGGGACAGGTCGATGTGATGCTGATGTCGCTGTCCTCGGCCGAGACGCTGAGCGCCGAAGGCTTGTTTGACGGCAGCGACGTGACCCCGGCGGTGCGGCTGAACGATGCGTCAGACATCTGGGCGTATCGCGGGGCCAGCTACCGCAAGGTGCCCGCCATTCCGTTCCGCACCGCGCGGATTGACCGCGCGCTGAAGGTGGCGGATCTGGGGCTGTATGCGGCGACATTCTACAACGATCTGGCGCAGGATGCGGCCACACTGAACGCCTATACCGCGTTTCGCGACGAGGCCAGCGCCAAGGGCATGCGGCACTTTCTGGAGGTGTTCAACCCGGCCTTTGACATCGACACCAACGGCATGGAGATCGGCCATTACATCAACGACACCATCGCGCGCTGTCTGGCCGGTGTGTCCAGCGAGGAATATCCGTTGTTCCTGAAGATCGCCTATAACGGCCCGCGCGCGATGGAGGAACTGGCCAGCTATGATCCCGGCAAGCTGATCGTGGGCATCCTTGGCGGTGGTGTGGGCACCACACGCGACACGTTCGAGCTGGTGTCGCAGGCCGAGAAATACGGCGCGCGTATCGCGCTGTTCGGCCGCAAGATCTATTTTGCCGAAGACAGCACAGAGATCGTGGCCGCGATGCGCCGGGTGGTCGAGGGGGTGCAAAGCTCGGAAGATGCGGTGCGCGACTATCATGACCGGCTGGCGAAAAAGGGCATCAAGCCGACCCGCGCGCTGGAAGATGACCTGCAAGTGACCGAGGCGGTGCTGAAATGACGGGCCGCAAGGGCGTTCTGACAGCCGGAACATGGTGCGCCGACCACAACAAGGTGGTGGAGTTCTGGCCGCTGGAGAATGAGGTGGTCGAGATCCTGTCCGAGGATGTGAAGGGCGGTGGATCAGGGTGCAATCTTGCCATCGACCTGAAGCGTCTGGATCCGTCGTTTCCGGTGGAAACCATCGGGGTGATCGGCAATGACGAAGACGGTCGGATCCTGCTGGCCGAGGCGGATGCCTTCGGGATCGAGCGCAGCCGGTTGCATGTGGTCGAAGGGCTGCGCACCAATTACACCGATGCCTATACCTCGAACCGCACGGGGCGGCGCACGCATATCTATCTGCAAGGGGCGAGTGCCGAGCTGAACCCGGACCACTTCGACTTTTCGCAGACCAATGCGCGGTTCCTGCATCTTGGTCTTCCCGGCGTGCATCGCCAGATGGATCGGGCTTGGGCCAGTGATGAAAACGGCTGGGTGACGGTGTTGCGCGCCGCCCAGACGGTGGGGATCGAGACCAATATGGAGTTGTGTTCGATCGCGCCGGAAAAGCTGGCAAAGATCGTGCGGCCCTGCCTGCCCCATCTGGATTATCTGATCATCAATGATTTCGAGATGGCGGCGATTTCGGGCAACCCGGTCGTGGCGGCAGAGGCGGCCAATGTGGACCGGGTGATCGAGTCTGCGAAAGCCGTGCTTGCCATGGGCTCGATGAAGCTGTTGGTGGCCCATTTCCCCGAAGGGGCCGTGGTGTTGCCGCGTGGCGGCGAGGCGACATTCGTGCCTTCCGTCGATGTGCCACAGGAAAAGGTGATCGGTGCCAACGGGGCGGGTGATGCCTTTGCGGCGGGCGTCATGTATGGCCTGCACCAGAACTGGTCGATCGAGGAGACAATCAGGCTGGGCCATGCCTCGGCGGCAGTGTCGTTGCGCAGCCTTGGCACCACCGACGCGGTGTTGCCCGTGGCCGAGTCGCTGGCGATGGCCAAGAAATGGGGTTGGCGCAAAGCGGCCTGATCGGGGTGAGAGACAGGGATCGGGCAGGGGCACACGCCTCTCTGCCCGGTCTGTGCCCGGTCTGGGTCAGAGCAGACCCGCCAGAACCAGCACCACGAAAGCGCCCGTCACAAGCAGCATCAGCCCAACAGCGAGGGATCCAAGATCCTTGGCGTCCTTTGCCATCTGCGACCATTCCGGTGACAGGCGGTCGGTCAGCACTTCGATGGCGGTGTTAAGCGCCTCGACCGCAAGGATCAGGGCCAGCAGAAACCCGGCGACCAGCCAGTGCCAGACCTCGACGCCGCGCCACAAAAAGACGGCCATGACCAAGACGGTGCCGGCAATTTCCAGCCGCGCCGCCGTTTCCTGCCACAGACGGCGCAACCCGGCGAGCGAGTAGCCGCCCGCATCGATCACATGCAGCAAACCACCCCGAGGGGGCACGACAACACGGCTGTTTTGGGGTTTGGTGCGCATCAGCTTGCCTCCTGTGTGCGGCAGGTGCCGATCAGATCCAGCGCCGGGTCGCGGACCGATGTGGCAACATCCAGCAACCCTAGCACCGAGTGGAACAGATTGTCATGGCTGACAGGCTTCGCTGCCGCATTGCGCAGGCAGTCGCCGTTCAACTGCATTGCGGTCTGGAAACTTTCACCCAGCCACAGGACGAACGGCACCTTTGTCTGCACATCGGGGGCCATGAACCGGGGGGCGGCGTGCAGATAGAGCCCGTCTTCACCCAGGGATTCGCCATGGTCCGACAGGTAGATCATGGCGGAACGCACCCTGTCGGTTTGCGCCATCAGGTCGATTGTGCGGGCCAGCACGAAATCGGTTTCCACAATGGTATTGTCATAGCTGTTCACGATCTGGTCGACCGTGCAGTTTGAAAACTGCGCGGTTTGGCATTCTGGCTGGAACACGGCGCGGGCAGGCGGGAAGCGCAGGTGATAGGCGGGGCCATGGCTGCCGATCATGTGGAGCACCAGCACGGTATTTTGAGTGATCGTGGCCAGACGGTCCGCGATCAGCGGCAAGAACACCTCATCCGTGCATTCCACCGCACAAGCGTCGGGCGCAAGGGTTGCATCAACCCGCGCCCAGCCGGTCCGTGGCGCAATTCTCTGGTCGCCGGTATTGTTGTCATGCCATTCCACCGCCATCCCGGCATGGGCCAGAACATCAAGCAGGTTTTCCTCGCTCAGGAAATTGGTGCGCGAATAATTGGCCTGTGTCAGACGCGAAAACATGCAGGGCAGCGATACGGCAGTGGACGTGCCGCAGGCGTTGGTATCGGAATAATTGATCACGCCGCGCGCGCGCAGTTCGGGCGTGGTGTCGCGGGCATATCCGTTCAGGCCAAAATTCTGCGCGCGTGCGGTTTCGCCCGCAAAGATCACCAGCAGCACCGGCTTGTCTGCCGCGGCCAGCAAAGGGCCGGGCTTTGCATCGGTGCCAAGCGGCTTGGCGACGGGATCGGCGGTTTTCAACTGTTCGCGGACATAGCGCACGGTCGCGGTGAGCGATGCGCCGGGCTGATAGGCCCCCATCAGATCGTGGCGTTCGCGCAGGGCCGCTGAAAATGCCTTGTAGTCGGTGAAAAGCGCACCCGTCAGCACGGCAAAGCTGAGCGCCACACCCAAGGGCCAGCGCCACATCTGGTGCCACACCCCCAAACGCCGGACCCTTGGCCAGAACACAAGGGCGGCCGGCAACACGCCGAGCAACCCGATCTGCATGATCGCCGCGCCGGTGATCAGGTGACGCGATTCCGTCATGGTCGTTTCAAACACGTTGCGCACCATTTCCCGGTCGATCAGAACACCGAATGTGCGTTCGTAGTAATGTGCGCCTGCCGCAATCAGGATCAGCACTGCCGCCACCGGCCGTTGCAGGCGCCATGGCCCCAGAAGTTCCAGCACCAGCAGGGTCAGCGCCCAGATGCCCAGCCCGAACAGCGCCTGTTGAACGATGGCGTTCGGGAAAATCTGCACAACCCGCGCCCAGAATCCGGTGTTCAGCACAGCCATGATATAGCTGGCGATGACCAGGTTCAGAACCGTCTGCGTGACTGTGGGGCGCCAAAGGGCAAATCGGGGGTGGGGTGTGGTCTGGTCGGTCATGTGGTCTTGCCATGTCAAATAAGGAAAGGGAGACCCCCGGATGCACCGGAGCGATGCGTGGGCTATTGCGTGTCAACCTTGCGCCAGCCTTACAGTGCTGCGGCGAACTTGCGCTCGCGTCGGATCGCGCGCCGGTCTACACAAGCGCATGCGTTTGCTTTTGGTTGAAGACACGGATGAGCTTGCCCTGACGGTCCTGCGGTTTTTGCGGGCTGATGGCCATGCGGTTGACCATGCTTGCGATCTGGCAACAGCCGAGGCATCCATGGCGGTGGCAGAGTATGCCTGTGTGATCCTTGATCTTGGCCTGCCGGACGGGTCTGGGCTGGATCTGTTGCGGGCGCGGCGGCGGTTGGGCGACCGCACCCCCATTCTGATCGCCACGGCCCGCGATCAGATCAGCGACCGGATTGCCGGGCTGGATGCGGGGGCAGATGATTACGTCGTCAAGCCCTTTGATCTGCGTGAATTGTCTGCCCGTATCCGCGCCCATGCCCGGCGTGGTCAGGGTGTGCCAGAGGCGCGGCTTGCCGTGTCGGGGCTGGAGGTGGACCGCGCCGCTGTGCATGTCTGGAAGGACGGTGCAGAAATCCGGCTTACCTCTCGCGAGTGGGCTGTGTTCGATGCGCTGTTGGGCGCGCGGGGCAGGGTGCTGTCGAAAGCCGCACTGGAAGAGGTGCTGGGTGGGTTCGATGCCGCGATCGAAGGCAATGCGGTGGAGGTTTATGTTTCGCGCTTGCGCACCAAGCTGGGGCCTGCGGTGATCGAAACGCGGCGTGGTCTGGGGTACGTTCTGCCATGACCGTGCCCGCCCGCCCGTGGTCACTGCGCCGCCGGTTGACCGGGCGCGTGCTTGTGCTGGTCATGGGCGTGTGGCTGGTGACGATTGCCCTGTCTGCCGCGGTGCTGGACCACGAGATGAACGAGATGTTCGACGAGGAGTTGCAGGCGCTGATCGAAACCACGGTGCTGTTTCTGGACACCGCGCAAGAGGGCGCGATTCCGCGGGCTCTGGGTGTCGAAACCAACGATGGCGAGCGCATGTTGCGCATCCTGTCTCCGGGCCAGCCCGACGCCACCGCGCCTTGGCCCGCGATTTTCGAGGACGGGTTTCACGACGCGCCGGGGTGGCGCATCCTGCGCCGCAGTGCCGAGGGCCGGGTCATCGAAGCGGCCCATGCCATCGCGTGGCGGCGCGAGGAGTTGTTGGAGACCGCAGCGTCATTTTTCGTCCTGGCGATCCCGCTGATCGGCTTGCTGCTGTGGGGGCTGGGCAGAACCGTGGCAGAGGCGACAGCGCCGGTAGGCGTGTTGGCCAGTGCCGTTCGCTCGCGCAGACCCGACGACATGTCGCCGGTCGGGTCCGAAGGCCTGCCGCAGGAATTGCACCCGCTGGCGGTGGCGTTCGACGCCTATCTGGTCCGGATCAGCGCCCTGCGCACAGCCGAGCGTGACTTTGCCGCCAACGCAGCGCATGAATTGCGCACGCCGCTTGCCGCATTGCGCGCGCGGTTGGAACTGTCAGCCGATCCGGATGCGGTGGCGGCGGTGGCCACGGTCGATGCGCTGACCCGGCGGGTGGAGCGTTTGCTGCAACTGGCGCGGCAGGAGGCGGGTGTGGGGACGTTGCGCGGCCCCAGTGATCTTGTCCGCATCCTGCGATTGCTGCTGGATGACATGCGGCCCATGGCCCGCCACAAGGTCCGGTTTGATGACGGCGATCTTGAAACGCTGCCGGTGGCGGCCGATGCCGATGCCCTGGCTATCCTGCTGCGCAACCTGATCGAGAACGCCGTCGAGCATGGCAGCGGCGATGTGCGCCTGCGTCTGTCGGCACAGGGGGCGCTGACCATCGAAAACCCGACAGCGCACCCAAGCCTGCCGCAAAGCCGCTTTGTCCGGGGGGAGGGATCTGACGGGTTTGGGTTGGGACTGTCCATCGTTGATGCATTGGCATCGGCGATGGATGTGTCGGTGACGCGCCAGCATGACCAGAACGGGGTGCGGTTTACCTTGAAGTTTCCATTCCCCGAATAACCCGGCCCGACAAACCACGCAGTCCTGGCTGGAGCCTTGGCTTTTATGTCTTGCGAGGTTTGTGCGCCTGCGGGAACGCCAAGCATCAGAACTGGCGGCTATGAAAGTGGCAGCCCGTAGGGGAGTCGAACCCCTCTTCCCAGGTTGAAAACCTGGTGTCCTAACCGATAGACGAACGGGCCACGCTGTCGGTGGGCGGTTCATAGAGACGTTGGGTCTGACTCGCAAGAGAAAAAACGTGGGCGGTCAGTCCGAGGCGGGGGCGGCGTCTTCGAGCTTCAATTGCACCTTGCTGCGACCGCCCCAGTGGTTCAGCTCCAGACGTCCGGCCAGATGAAACCGGCGGTGGCCGGGGGTGTCGAGCGCAGGGCCGAGCGGGGTGTCATAGGCGCCGAAGGCTATTGCCTCGAATTGCGCGCCGGTGCCGTCAGAGACGGTCAGTTTGAGGTGCTTGTCGCCAATCCGGCGCGACGCAACGGCGACATCGGCAAAGGCGAAGCGGGGGGCTGGGGCACCCTGGCCAAAGGGGCCTGCGGCCTCGATCTGTTCGACAAAGGACGGGGTGCAGGCGGCGGGCATCAGCAGGCTGTCGATGCGCAGGTCGCGCGGGCCCTCGGCGCCGGCCCCTTGGCGGGCCAACAGGTCGGACAGTCGCGCCATCGCGTCATCCAGCCGGTCGCGGGCGACGGTCAGCCCCGCAGCCATCTTGTGGCCGCCACCTTTCAGAAGCAGACCTTCGGCGGCGACGCGCTGCACTGCGGCCCCCAGATCAACACCCGCGACAGATCGGCCCGAGCCCTTGCCTTCGGCGCCTTCCAGCCCGATCACGATGGCGGGGCGGTTGAAGGCCTCTTTCAGGCGGGCGGCGACGATGCCAACCACGCCGGGGTGCCAGCCTTCGGCCGCGGCCCAGATCAGGGGGGCATCCAGCCCGCGCGCTTCGGCCTGTGCCATCGCTTCTTCGCGGACGCGTTCGGTGATCTCGCGGCGCTCGGTGTTGAGCTGGTCCAGCCGCGCGGCCATGCTGGCTGCGGCGCGTGGGTCATCGGTGGCCAGCAGGCGCGCGCCAAGGTCGGCCTGACCGATGCGGCCGCCCGCATTGACGCGCGGGCCAAGGACAAACCCCAGCGCATAGGGCGTGGGGGCCTGATCCATGCGCGCCACATCGGCCAGCGCCACCAGACCCGCGCGTTCGCGCCGGGCCATCACCTTGAGGCCCTGCCGCACCAGCGCGCGGTTGACGCCGACCAGGGGCGCCACATCGGCCACGGTGGCCAGCGCCACCAGATCCAAGAGCGCCATCAGATCGGGGCCCTGCACGCCATCACCACGCAAGCGGCGGTTGGCCTCGACCAGCATCAGGAACACAACGGACGCGGCGCACAGATGCGCCAGATCGCCCGACTCGTCCTGCCGGTTGGGATTCACCACGGCGATGGCGGCGGGCAGGGTTTCGGCGCCAAGGTGATGGTCGAGCACCACCACATCGCAACCGGCGGCGGCGATGGGATCATGTGACAGCGTGCCGCAATCGACGCAGAGGATCAGGTCGTGCGCCGCCCCCAGCGCCTGCATGGCGGGGATGTTGGGGCCGTAGCCTTCGTCGATGCGGTCGGGGATGTAGAGCGTGGCATCGTGGCCCATCGCGCGCAACCAGATCAGCAGAAGCGCGGCAGAGGCGCCACCATCCACATCGTAATCGGCAAAGACCGCGATGCGCTGGCGGTTGTGCAGGGCGCGCAGAAAGCGGTCGGTGGCCGGGCCCATGTCGCGCAAGGTCAGCGGATCGGGCAGCAGATCGCGCAGCACAGGGGCGAGGAAGGCCGGGGCATCATTGGGCGAGACGCCGCGCCGCACCAGTGTGTGACACAGCGCCATTGGCAGACGCGTCTGTTGCGCCATGGCTTCGGCCAGACGCTCCTCTTCGATCTCGGGGCCGGTCCAGCGGCGACCGAGAACGGAAGCGTCAACGTTGAGAAAGGCGCGGGTCATCGGTGCGGTCTGCACCAAGCCGGGGAAGGCTTCAACCGGAAATGTCGCGCGCCGGGGGAACGGTGGATGCCTGCGGCGGGAGTATTTGGAAGTGGTGCAAGCGGCGGGCGGATGGTCGGGGTTGGGGCGCAGGCGATGGCTTGCCTGCGCCCGGTTTTGTCAGCGGCGGACCGGATTTCGGTAGGTCATGCGGCGGATCGAGCCGGTCTTGGAACGCATCAGGATGGTTTCGGTGGTCAAATGCGCGGGTTCGCGTTTGATGCCGGCGAGCAGGCTGCCATCGGTGACGCCGGTGGCGGCAAAGATCACATCGCCGCGCACCAGATCATCGCGGGTGTAGACGCGGTCGAAATTCTCGATCCCGGCTTTGCGGGCGCGGGCGCGCTCATCTTCGTTGCGAAACAGCAGTTTGCCGTAGAACTGCCCGCCCATGCATTTCAGCGCGGCGGCGGCCAGCACGCCTTCGGGCGCGCCGCCGGAGCCCATATACATATCGATGCCGGTCAGGTCGGGTTCGGCGCAATGCATGACGCCCGCCACGTCGCCATCGGTGATCAGGCGGATGGCGGCACCTGTAGCACGGATTTCCGCGATCATCTCTTCGTGCCGGGGTCGTTCGAGGATGCAGACGGTGATGTCACGGGTCGAGCAGTTCTTGGCAGCGGCCAGCGCCGAGATCCGTTCGGAGGGGGTCATGGCAAGGGTGACAAGGCCGGGACGGTGGCCGGGGCCGATCGCCAGCTTGTCCATATAGACATCGGGGGCGTGCAGCAGGGTGCCGCGCGGGGCCATGGCGATGACGGTCAGGGCGTTGGGCATGTCCTTGGCGGTCAGCGTGGTGCCTTCGAGCGGATCAAGGGCGATGTCCACCGCCGGGCCGTTGCCGGTGCCGACCTCTTCGCCGATGTAGAGCATGGGGGCTTCGTCGCGCTCGCCTTCGCCGATGACCACCACGCCCTTGATGTCCAAGAGGTTGAGTTGGTCGCGCATGGCGTTCACCGCCGCCTGATCGGCCGCTTTCTCGTCGCCGCGCCCGACCAGATTGGCACTGGCCAAGGCGGCCGCTTCGGAGACGCGTGCCAGACCGAGCGACAGCAGACGGTCCTGGAACTCGGCGACTTGGGGCTGGGCTGCGGGCATGGTCTGTCCTTTGGCAATGATCCTTGCGCCGCTTTAGCCTGCGGTGCGCGCCTTGGGCAAGGGTGATGGCGCTAACGCGGCTGCGGTGCGGGTTGACCCGCCCGCACCAGCATCTGGAGCAGGAGGCCGATCATTAGCCCATTCAGCAGGTGCCAAAGAAAATGCGTGCCCAGTGGCAGGGTGGCGCAGATGTCGCGATCAAGAGTGCGGAACACCAGCGAGACCACAAAGACACCGGTTGCAGCCGCAACCCACGGCGCCGCGCGATGGTCCCGCCACCAGGACAGACCCGAAAACACCACCAGCGCCAGCAGGGCCGGGGCGTATTGGCCCGATCCGTTCAGCGGGTCCGGCGCCGTTCGGGCGGCGTCGGCCCCTTCGCCACTGGCCAGAAACACCAGCGTCAGCACAGCACCGGCGATGACGAGTCCGGCGACGCGCGCCACCTTTGCGGCGGGCATGCCACCGATGCGCCGCATCGCGGTCAGCACGAAGACGGCGACAAAGCTCCAGATCGGCAGGGTGTCGGCCAGCTCCGACCACCGTGTGGCATGGGTGTGGAACAGGAACGACCCCACCCCGATCAGCGCGGCCATGCCGATCAGCAGCCATGTCAGCGGATCAGCGGTGCCGCGTCGCCGCGCCTCGACCGCGCCCCACAGCGCCGCAAGCAGAAACGCGGCGTTGGTCAGGGCGTTGACGGGTTCGGCCCAATATGCGGTGGAGGTGCGTTCACAGTAGATATCGACGGTCTGCACCCAGTCCACCGGCCTAGACCTCTTCGATGCGGATCGCGACGGGCGCGCCGATCAGCACGCCGGTGGTGTTGAACTGGTCCAGCGCGAAGGTGACATCGGCGGGGGAGGCCTTGTGTGTGACAATCAGCACGGTGGCCTTGTTGTCGGCCTCATTCGGCTGGTTCAACTGCCGCATCTGGTCGATGGAGATGCCCGCCTCGCCCAAAGCCGTGGCGATCTTGGCCAGCGCGCCGGGTTTGTCCAGAAGCGTCATGCGCAGGTAATAGGGGGCCGGCGTGGCCGATTTTGCGGCGATGGGTTCGGCCAATGAGGCGGCGGGGCGGCCAAAGGTGGACAGCCGCAGGCCGCGCGCGATGTCGATCACATCGGCCATCACGGCGCTGGCGGTGGGGCCTTCGCCTGCACCGGGCCCGCGCATCACGATCTGGCCCACGCTGTCGCCTTCGAGCACCACCATGTTGGTGCCGCCCTGCAACTGGCCCAGCGGGCTTTCGGCGGGGACAAGGCAGGGCGTCATGCGCTGTTCCAGACCGCGTCCGGTCATCTGCGCCACACCCAGCAGTTTGATGTGGTAGCCCATGTCATCGGCAAGGTTGATATCGTCGATGGAGACGTTGCCGATGCCTTCCAGTTCCACCTTGTCAAAGCTGACGCGGGTGCCAAAGGCGATGGCCGCCAGCAGGGACAGCTTGTGGCCCGCGTCGATGCCGCCGACATCCAGATTCGGGTCGGCCTCCAGATAGCCAAGCTGGCGGGCTTCTTCGAACACCGTCTCATAGGGCAGACCGGCGGCCTGCATCCGGGTGAGGATATAGTTGCAGGTGCCGTTCATCACGCCCATGACGCGACGCATCTGGTTGCCCGCCAAGCCTTCGGTCAGGGTCTTGATCACCGGGATGCCGCCTGCGACGGCAGCTTCGAACCGGATCACGCGGCCCTGCGCCTCGGCGGCCATCGCGAGGGCGTGGCCGTGATGGGCCAGCAACGCCTTGTTGGCGGTGACCACATCCTTGCCTGCCGCGATCGCGGCTTCGGTTGCCAGACGTGCGGGGCCTTCATGGCCGCCCATCACCTCGACAAACACATCAATGTCGTCGCGACTGGCCAGCGCCACCGGGTCGGTTTCCCAAGGATAGGACGACAGGTCGGCATCGCGGTTCTTTTGCGGATCGCGGGCCGACACGGCGGTGATCACCACAGGGCGACCAGCGCGGGCGGCGATCAGATCGGCATGGCGCTGCACGATCTTGACCACGCCGATGCCGACGGTTCCCAGTCCGGCAAGACCAATTCGCAAGGGGGCTGGCATGGGGCGACTCCGTCCTTATTTTGCATGAGGTCTTAGCTTGCCTGTCCGGCCAAGGCAACGCAGCGCGAGGGCCTATTGCCGCCGCAACCTGTCTGCACGGGCGCGCAGCCGGTCGGCGCGCGCGGTGACAGGGCCAATCGCTGCGGCGCCAATGCCAACGGCATCGGCCTGTGCAAGAATCCCGTCCAGCGGAACCAGAACGGGCGGCGGGCCGGTCAGGGTCTGGGTTTGCGCCGCGATATCGGGCAAGGGGGAACAGCCCGCCAGCACAAGGCTGACGGCAATCGCGCGACGCACGGAAAACACAAAGACCAGACGGCAGGCAAGTGGCATTGGCGGGCAATCCATCAGCGCGCAACAACCCTGCGCTGGTCAGACCCTAGGCAGCTTTGGCCCATCGGGCAAGGGGGCGGTCGGACGCGCGGTGCAGGGCCGGGTGCGGGGAAGGTGCGGCGCAAGGCTCTATCCCCGGTCGCAGGGCTGGGCTATGGCTTTGGACCTGATCCAACCCCGGAGCCCGCCGATGCCTGACCCTGATCGCGATATGCAGACCGTTCTGGCCAAGCTGCGGCCCTCGCCGCCGCGGCGCGTGCTGGGGGTGGTGCTGCTGGCGGTGTTGGGATCGGCGCTGGTCTGGCTTGCCTTGGCCTATCCGCCCGCCGCGCTTGGCTGGAGCGTGTTTCTGCTGGGATTCGGAGCGGCGTGCCTGTGGCTGGCCGTGCGGATGTGGCAGGTCACGGGGCAGGGGCTGGAGCTTACGCGCGATGCCTTGCGCGATCAGCATGGGTTCGTGCTGGCCCGCGTGGAGCAAATCCGCGCGGTCAACCGGGGAGTGTTTGCGTTCAAACCGGCGGGTGGCTTCACGCTGGTGCTGAAGCAACCGGCCCCCGGCCGCTGGGCGCCGGGGCTTTGGTGGCGGCTGGGCCGGTCGGTCGGCGTGGGTGGTGTGACCCACCGGCACGAGGCCCGCTACATGGCCGAGGTTCTGGATGCGCTGATAAAGGAGCGTGCCTGAGGCGGGCGCGGCGACCGGGCAATCACGCTGCCGTTTTGTCGATTTCTGACAGGGGGCCTAACTTGACCCCGGCGCTGTCCGCGTCAGCCGCAGGCCACGCCCTGCATGCAGATCTTTGGCAAGAAGCGCGGGCGGGTGACAACGACATGTCGCATGGTGCCGGCTTCGACCCGCGTCATTGCAAGAATCTCGGCGCCCAGAATGGGTTCGAATTCGACATTCGCCTCGACCACAATCAACGCGTCGCCATCCTGCATCACGGGAAGGTGGTCGCGAAGTGTGGGAAGTGTGGCGGTGGTCAGCCGCGGAACCAAAGGATAGCTGGAGCGGGACCACAGCACCTCGTACCTGTTGCGGGACTCGCTGTAAAAGACGCTGGTGATCCGGGTTCTGGTCGGCAGCGACGGCCCCATCATGTATTGCATGGTGTTGAACATGCCGTTGACATAGGCCTCGGTCACGTTGTCTTGCTTGCGCGTTACAAGATCAGAGACCGCATAGGCCGCCTTTTGCGATCTGTTCACCACGTCATAGGCATCCCAGAAAGTGAAGGTGCCAAGGATACAGAACAGATAGAACGGCAGCACCATGATCATTTCTGCTGATGCCAGCCCATCTTCGTTGCGCGAAAAGCGGCGCATCGAAGATTTCAGCTTCCGGGTGAGTTTGTTCATGATCATGGAGCCAGGATCCTCAGGATGGTTCGTTCACAAAAGAAGAAATCGAGGTCAGGCCGATCTTGCCGGTGGTGTCGATGTTGAGCTGCCGGCCGAACATCAGCGCGGGAAACAGCACTGGCACATTGATGCAGGCGCGCACCAACATCAGTTCCTGCTGGCGCCCCGGATTGAATTGGACCACCGGCTGTAGGTCTTCGTCATTTTCAACGCAGGTCACGCTTGTCTGCGGCATCGCCCAGGTCTGGGTGGAAACCGGCTGCAACTCGATCATCAGCTGGTCTTCACACTCGCCGATGATGCGGGCGCGCGAGCATATTGCCTGCTTCAGGTTTTCCGGGCTCGGGTCTTCCATCAGGCCAAGGCGCAGTTCGCGCATCGACACATCCAAAGCATGGTCCAGCATCACGGATTTGATCGTGATGATGCCAAGCTCTGTCGCCCAGAAGAACAATCCCATGTAAACCGGGAAGAACAGGGCAAACTCCACCGCGGCAAGACCGCGTTCGTCCTTTCGGAAGGGGTTTAACAGCTTGCGGATGCGCATTTTCATTGGGTCAACTTCAACTGGGTGATGTTGGTGGCAATCGCGCGGAAGGCGGTGCTGATTTCCAGCCCCTGGGCGTTGAAATAGTGGGCGGGCGAGCTGGCGCATTGCTCAATCTGATCGCGGCCGTTGGGCGGGGCCTCGAAGGCAATGCCATAGACCAGCACTTCGCGCCCTTTGGCCAGATCGCAGACCTGTTGCAACTGGCTGTCCATGTTGCCAATCGGTGTCTGCGTGCGCATGTCGTTGACTTGTGTGGTGTAATTTCTGCCAAGGGGTCGGGCATACAACTGATAGGCCACCCAGGTCAGACGCACACGTTCCCAAACCTGCGGCCATCTCTGGCGCACGGCGTAGTTGCCACCGTAGGGCGCGGTGTTCCAGCTGTTGTTGTGGGGATAATAGTAATCATAGGAGCCCGAGCGATTGTGATACACCGAATACCGACCATCACTTGCGCGCCAGATCGGCGCATCTCCGGCACGGAACCCCTCGTTCACCCGCTCTTCCGCGAAATGCTCACCGTCGGTCATCAGAACGACGATCTTCATGGCTTCGCGGTCATTGTAGTCGAATGGACGGCTGCCGAAGTAGGATGGAGTCTGACCAGCGGCCACCATGCCTGTGTAAAGCGAGCGCGCAGACGGGTCGAGCAGGGCCATGCCCCATTTCATCCCGGCATTGATCGAGGTGGCGCCGATGGCTTCAAGATTCTGGATATGCGATTTCAAAGCCGTGCGATTGTTGGTTGGCGCACGGATGACGTTGCGCGTGGACGGCGGGCACCAGCGGTTGCCCGGTCTTACCGTCGCGTAGGTAGAGTCGTTTGGCGCAATATATCCGCCGGCTGTGGTCGAGAACGTATCGGCATTGGCCGTGACGGGCATGCCGGACGTGCGTGACAAGGTCAGCGAGTTGTAGGTGCTGCCGGGCAGATCAAAGCAGTTGACGTTATCCACCTCGTGATCATCGACCCGCGTGAACATCTGCTGCAGATACTCTGGCAGGTTGACCTGACCGTTATAGGGCACGATCCCGATCGACACCCTGTTTTCAACATCCTGATCCAGCACCGTGTCGACGAATTCACTTGCGGCGGATTTCATGTTGCTGAGTTTGGTCCCCTCCATCGAGCCTGACACGTCCAGAACCAGCATGATTTCAATGTTGTTGATCCGCTGTTCGGCCTGTGATGATCCGCGTGCAATCAGCTTTGTGCTGTCGGTCAGATCGTAAAGATTCAGAAAAATCGGTGTCAGTTCGATTTCCGCCTCGGCCCGGACCGTCGATGCGTTGAAGCTGCGCTGATACTGGACCAGCTTCAGGTGCTCGGTCATGTCGGCCTTGGCGAAGTAATCGCGCACCACGCTTTCGGCCTCCAGCTCTTGCGTCAGGGAGGCGGCGGCAAGTGTCGCACGGTCCAGCGTCTGTTGCTGCTTGGTCCGCACCGTTTCAAAATGGATGATGTCAACGCCGATACCGGCCAGCATCAGCATCAAGGTCAGCATCACCACGGTGAAAGGGATGATATGGCCGTCTTCGTCCCGCGCGAAGCGTTTCACATCCTTGCGCGACAGCAACGTGGCACCACTTGTCATTTTGCGGTTCATCCCGATATCCCCAATACGCCGCAAGACCCGCCCCCACGGTTCTTTGGCCACACTTATTTCACAGCACAAAAGCGCTTCAGCGCGGCAAAAATATGGCGGATGCCGATTTTGGCCCCCACTGCCTGCAAAGGGGAAACGAAACCATAATTGGCATGGAATTGTCGTGGAATATGCAACGCGTCACGGTGGCTGCTCGATCAATGGCAGGCTTTGCGAAGGTGTCAAACGGCAACTGGATGCGAATCGATTCGAAATTTTCGGATCTGCGACCCGCGTTTTGCGGTGAATTCTTTTCAAACTGGAGTCGGGACACGGGCACGACCGGGACCTGCCCTTGCGCCACCTTTGCCCATGAACGCCCCTGCCTGCCGGAAGCCGCGCGTAACATTTTGATCCCCGCCGCGATGGATTGCGTGATCCACGACGACCACGCCGCGCGCAATCAGTTCCTGCTGAGTGTTGCGGTTGCCAATGACCCGGCGACTCTTGGCGCCGATGATATCCTGCGTGAAAAGGCAAGGTCGTCATCTTTGGACGGACGCTGCTGCGCGCCCGGATGGTCCCCCCGCGCAGTCTGGTCGAAGATCTGCGCACGGCAGCCTTTGTCGTGTAGGCCAGCCGGGCGGTGACGGTTGATCTGTCAAGATGCCCGGAAACCCAAAATCGCGATCTGCGACAGGCCATGTCGCAGATGGCCAAGGGCGCGCAGCAGAAGCTTGCTTATCTGCCTTGGACGCGGTTCACTGCCGATGTCGAAGAAAGGGTTGCAATGCGCTATTCCGGTTTCAGGGTCATTGCCCAAGGGCTGTTCGGCAATACCGGATGGAAACCGGCATGGCGCGACCCTGCGCCCAAGGCCGACTATGATGCGGTCATCATCGGCGGCGGCGGGCACGGGTTGGCCACGGCGTATTACCTTGCGAAAAACCACGGCCTGACCAATATCGCTGTGCTGGAAAAGGGCTATCTTGGCTCTGGCAATATCGGGCGCAACACCACAATCGTGCGGGCGAACTATTTTTTGCCGGGCAATTCTGAATTCTACAGCCACTCGCTGAAACTGTGGGAGGGGCTGGCAGCGGATCTGAACTACAATGTGATGCATTCGCAGCGCGGGCTGATCAACCTGTTCCATTCGGATGGCCAGCGCGATGCCTTTGCCCGGCGCGGCAATGCGATGATCAACCAAGGCGATGATGCGGTGCTGCTGGACCGCGAGGGCGTGCGCGAGATCCTGCCTTATCTTGACTATGACAACACCCGCTTCCCGATTTATGGCGGGCTGTTGCACCCGCGCGGTGGCACGGCGCGGCATGATGCGGTGGCCTGGGGCTATGCACGCGCGGCCGACCGGCGCGGAGTGGACCTGATCCAGAATTGCGAAGTGACCGGGATTGATATGGAAGGGGGCCGGGTGACGGGCGTGCAAACCACGCGCGGCGTGATCCGGGCCAAAAAGGTTGGCATGGTGGTCGCGGGCCGCTCCAGTCAGGTCGCGGCGATGGCGGGGCTGCGCTTGCCCATCGAGTCCCATGTGCTGCAAGCCTTTGTGACCGAAGGCCTGAAGCCGGTGATCGACCATGTGATCAGTTTCGGCATGGGGCATTTCTACATCAGCCAGTCCGACAAGGGCGGCCTTGTGTTCGGCGGCGATCTGGATTTCTACGCAAGCTACGCCGCGCGCGGCAACCTGCCGATGGTGGAACATGTGATGGAAGCGGGCATGACCCTGATGCCGATGATCGGCCGCGCCCGCGTGCTGCGGTCTTGGGGCGGGATCATGGACATGACGCCGGACGGATCCCCGATCATCGACCGGACCCCGGTAGAGGGGTTGTTCATTGATGCGGGCTGGAACTATGGCGGGTTCAAGGCCGTACCGGCGTCAGGCTTTTGCATGGCGCATCTGATGGCCACTGGCGAGTCCCACCCCTTTGCCGCACGGTTCCGGCTGAACCGCTTTGCCACCGGCCATCTTCTGGATGAAGAAGGCACCGGCAGCCAACACAACCTGCATTGAGGGGCGCGATGATTGAGCAAAGCCAGCATGCGACCCGGCTGTCGGATGCCTCTGGCGGGAGTATTCCAGAAAGGTGCAAATGCAGCAGGTCGGTCTTTGCAATGCACCTTTTGAACATGCTCCGGGGTGAAGCCGCAGGCCAAAGGGCAGCGCCCCTGACGACATCTGCCAGAGAGAAAGGCCTTTCAAGATGCGCCTGACCTGCCCGCTGTGCGGTTCGCGTGACCGGCGCGAGTTTTATTACTACGGGGCGGCGGTTTATCTGAACCGCCCCACGTCCGATGCCAGTGCAGAAGACTGGACGGATTATCTGCATGACCGTGACAACCCGGCGGGGGTGGTGCAGGATCTTTGGTATCACGAGCAGGGCTGTTGTTCCTGGCTGAAGGTGACTCGCAACACGGTGACGCATGAAATTGTTGCGGTCGAAAGTGTCGCCGGAGGTGTGGAATGAGGATTGACGGCAAGGGCCGGATCGACCGGACGCGGCCCGTTACCTTTACCTTCGACGGGCGTGCATACGCGGGCTACAAGGGCGATACCCTTGCCTCGGCTTTGATTGCAAATGACGTGCGCGTGGTGGGGCGCAGTTTCAAATACCACCGCCCCCGCGGAATTCTGACCGCCGGCTCGGAGGAGCCGAATGCGCTGGTGGAGATTGTGGGACCGGCAAACCAGACGCCCAACACCCGTGCCACAATGCAGGAACTGTTCGAAGGGCTGGAAGCGCGGAGCCAGAACCGCTGGCCCTCGCTTGGGCTTGATGTGCTGGAAATCAACGATCTGGCCGCGCCCTTTCTGTCGGCAGGGTTCTACTACAAAACCTTCATGTGGCCGCGCCGGTTCTGGGAAGGTGTTTACGAGCCGCTGATCCGCCGCGCCGCCGGGTTGGGCAGCCTGTCGGGGCGCCATGATGAAGGCGTGTACGAGAAAGCGTGGGCGCATTGCGACCTGTTGGTGATCGGGGCGGGGCCTGCGGGGCTGATGGCGGCGCTGACTGCCGCCCGCGCCGGGGCGGATGTCATTCTGGCTGACGAATCGTCAGAACCGGGCGGACGGGTGTTGGCGGATGACAGGGTCATCGGAAATCTCTCTGGCGCAGACTGGGTGGAGCAGGTGTTGGCCGAGCTGGCTGCTTTGCCCAATCTGCGGCTGATGACCCGGACCACCGTGACCGGAGCCTATGACGACGGCACGTTCGGCGCGCTGGAACGGGTGGGCTTGCATCGCCGCCCCCGCCCTAATCTGCCGCGTGAGTGTTTTTGGCGGATCGTTGCGAAGCGGTCGGTTCTTGCGGCAGGCGCGTTGGAGCGGCCCATCGCCTTTGCGGACAACGATCGCCCCGGCGTGATGCTGGCGTCCAGCCTGCCGACCTATCTGAACCGCTATGGCGTGGTGCCGGGCAGGCGGGTGGTGCTGTTTGCCAACAACGACTCGGTCCACGCCACTGCCCGCAGCCTGATGGCGGCAGGGGTGGAGGTGGCGGCGATCATCGACAGTCGCGCAGATGCTCCGGACGCAGAAGGCATTACGTTGCACAAGGGCGCGCAGGTGGTCCGCGCGCGCGGCCGGATGGGGCTGCGCGAGATCACGGTGCGGTCAGGTGCGCGCGAGTTTCGGATAGAGACGGATTGTCTGGGCGTCTCGGGCGGCTGGAACCCGACGCTGCACCTGACCTGTCATATGAATGGGCGGCCGCGCTGGTCGGAGGAACTGGCGGCTTTCGTGCCGGTCGACGGGGTTGTACCGGGGATGGTGGTGGCCGGGGCGGCCGCTGGCACATTCTCGACCCACGGTTGTCTGGCAGCGGGGTCGCAAGTGGCGCAGCAGAGCCTTGCGGCTTTGGGGATCAAGGCGGCTGCGGTGGATCTGCCGCAGGCGGAAGATGCGCCCTACCGCATTGCGCCGCTATGGGCGGTGCCGGGCAAGCGGCGGGCCTGGCTGGACTTTGCCAACGATGTGACGGTCAAGGATGTGGGGCTGGCCGCGCAGGAGGGTTTCCGCAGCGTTGAGCACATGAAACGCTATACCACACAAGGCATGGCCCCGGATCAGGGCAAGTCCTCGAACGTGGCGGCGCTGGCGGTGCTGGCCGATGCCAGCGGGCGCGGCATCCCGGAAACCGGGACCACCACCTTTCGCCCGCCCTATGCGCCGGTGTCGATCGCGGCGATGGGGGCAGGGGGGCGCGGCAATGGTTTCGCGCCGCAACGCTTCCTGACCAGCGATCAGGCCAGCCGCGACCGGGGGGCACCCATGGTGGAGGCGGGACTGTGGTACCGGCCAGGCTATTTCCCCAAGCCGGGTGAGGCGACATGGCGCGAGGCGTGCGACCGCGAGGTGCGCATGGTGCGGACATCGGTGGGGATCACCGATGTTTCCACCCTTGGCAAGATCGACATTCAGGGGCCGGATGCCGCGCGGTTTCTGGATTTCGTCTATACCAACACATTTTCCACGCTGCCGGTGGGCAAGGTCCGCTATGGGCTGATGCTGCGCGAGGATGGCCATGTGCTGGATGACGGCACTTGCGCGCGGCTGGGGCCGGATCATTGGCTGATGACCACCACCACCGCCGCCGCCGGGCTGGTGATGCGGCATCTGGATTTCGTGCAGCAGGCGTTTTGTGCGGCGTGGCAGGTGCGGTTCGCCTCGGTGACGGAAGGATGGGCGCAATTTGCGGTCGCGGGGCCACTGGCACGCGATCTGGTGGCTTCTGCTTTGGGCCACGCGCCGGATCTGCCGTTCATGGGCTGCGCCCAAGTGACCGTGCAGGGCGTGGCGGCGCGGCTGTTCCGCATCTCGTTCTCGGGCGAGGAAGGGTACGAGCTGGCGGTGCCCACCCGCTATGGCGAGGCGCTGTTTCGCGACCTGACCGCGCGGGCCGAAACCATGGGCGGCGGGCTTTACGGGATGGAGGCGCTCAATGTGCTGCGGATCGAGAAGGGGTTCATCACCCATGCCGAGATCCATGGCCGCACCACCGCCTTTGACATCGGCATGGAAAAGATGGTGAGCGGCAAGAAAGACTGTATCGGCAAGGCTGCCGCCGCGCGTCCGGGGATGGTCGGGCCCGCGCGCGAACAGCTGGTCGGCCTGAAGCCGCTGACAGAGTCTGTGCTGACAGCGGGTGCGCATCTGTTTGCCCAAGGCGCGGTGCTGACGCGGGAGCAGTCAGCGGGCTATGTCACCTCTGTGGGCTATTCCCCGACGCTGCAAAGCCATCTGGCGCTTGGGTTCCTGAAGGATGGCCGCGCGCGTCACGGCGAAACGGTGCGGCTGGTGGACCGGCTGCGCGGGGTGGATGTGCTGTGCGAAGTGTCAGACCCGGTGTTTCATGACCCGAAAGGAGAAAAGCTGCGTGCCTGATCTGATCGCCAAACCCGCGCTGGATTGCGCGCCCGTCAGCCACGCAGGCACCACGCTGGCCGTAGGGGCCATGGCGCGGATTACCGCGATTGCGCCCTTTCCCGGTCAGGCCGACGCCGTGGCACGCGCGCTGGGGATGCCCTTTCCGGCCCCGAACCGCGTGACAGAGGCAGGTGACGCCCGGTTGGTCTGGGTCGGGCGCGACATGGCGTTCCTGATCGGCGCGGTGGCACCAAAGGATCTGCCTGCGGCGGTCACCGATCAGTCTGATGGCTGGGCCACCTTCACCCTGTCGGGCGCAAGCGCCGTGGATGTGCTTGCGCGATTGCTGCCTCTGGATTTGCGCGGCGTGCAAAAAGATCAGGCGTTTCGCACCGCGCTCAACCATCTGCCGCTGATCCTGATGGCCGAAGGGCCAGGTGCCTTCACCCTGCTGACCTTTCGCTCTATGGCGCGCACTGCCTGGCACGAGATTGAAGACGCGATTGTAAAGGTCGCGGCACGGGCGGCACTGATCCTTTGATGCCATATGGACCGTCTTTGCGGGGCCAAACAGCGGGCGCCCTTTTACCTTCATCTGTTTCCAAATATCCTCGGGGGGCCGGGGGCAGACAGCCCCCGGGGGTCGCCGACGGGAGC
>JBKBQB010000006.1:0-5034 GCA_046292785.1 Paracoccaceae bacterium | reverse complement strand
ACCTTGGCCCAATCTCTCTACCTCACCTGTCACATGGGGCGGGGGGGCGGGGGGCGCCCCCCCCCCCCCCCCGGGTCGCCGACGGGATCACCAGTGGCCGGTGTTTTCCATGCTGGCCCAAGGCTCGGCCGGGGCAAGGGCGTCGCCCTTTTGCAGCAGTTCGATCGAGATGTTGTCCGGGCTGCGGACAAAGGCCATGCGGCCATCGCGCGGCGGCCGGTTGATCACCACGCCATTGGCCTGCAGGTGGTCGCAGGTGGCATAGATGTCATCGACCTCATAGGCCAGATGGCCGAAATGGCGGGCGTCTGACGGCAGGCCTTCATCGCCATCCCAGTTCCAGGTCAGTTCCACCGGGCAGTCCGGTTGACCGGGCGGGGCCATGAAGATCAGCGAAAATCGGCCCTGTTCGCTTTCGTGCCGCTTGGTTTCTTCCAGACCCAGCAAGCGGTAAAACGCCATGGAGGCGTCCAGATCCAGAACCCGGACCATGGTGTGCAGATATTTCAAACCCATTGCAATGCTCCCAAATGCCTGATGGTGACTTTAGCGCGTGGGTTGGCAAAGGGCGAGGGGGCGGGCATCAGAATGATGATTTGATCCGCAGGCCCACACCCAGAGCGCTGGCGTCGAAGCGGCTGACATTTGATCGGGTCTTGCGGCTTTCGACCGAGAGCACGGGTTCAAAGCCAAAAGCTTTGAGGTGGGAAAAAGACAGATCGATGCTGCCGAAAACCAGCCTGTCCTGCCGTCCGGTGTCATTCAGGTTGCCGTTGAAAAACACCGGGAAGTCCCGCAAGGCCGCGCCCATGCTGGCTGAGAAGGTAACGCCCCCAAGGCTGCGGCCCAAGGCGTAGCGCACTTCAGATGACAGGCTGTGGTTTTCCTGATTGGCGTCGTCCGACACGGTTTTGGCGGCTGTGAGCCGCAGGCCGATCACATCACCCGAAGCCAGCAAGCGCTCGGTCGCGCTGTCAATCACAACGGCGGTGGAGGGAAGGGCTGCGCCTGTGCGCCACTGACGCTCAAGCGCGACGCCCAGTCTGGTCTGCGCGACCGGCGAGAGTCGGTGCGTCAGGGCGGCGTCCAGTTTGGCACGACGGGCATAAGCCTTTCCCGCAAGCCACGACTGACCGACCTGAAGTCCCCCGCGCAAGAAGCTGCGCTCCGAGAGTTCAGCAAAGCGCGACAGTTGCAGATCGACCGTCGCGGAGGAAAAGTCAGAGCCCCGTGCCATTGGCGCGATACGGCGGGCGCGGTCAGTCAGAAACACGGTGCTTTGGGTCCATTGCAGGCCCAATTCGGTGCCGGTCCGTTCGGTTCCCGACAGCCTGTAGCGCAGACCCAGGCCCAGCCGCGTTTCGGCGCCCGGCAAGGCGCGCGAGGCCTCGTTGAAGATGAAATTTGTCGGAATCCCGTCAATCGACAGCATTGGATCTTCGGCGCCGTTGTTGACGTTTGCGCTGGGCCTGAAAGCGGCATCAAAGCTGAGATGCAGGGGGGAAACCCGCCGCAACGCTTTGAAATCTGCGATCGCGACCTGTTCGGCCTGTTTGTGGGGCGCGGCCTGCACCGCCCGGCGCAGCCAATATTGCGCAACCAGAGATTGCCCGTTCAGATGGGCGGATTTCGCGGCGAGACGGGCGGCGACAAAGCGGTCATGCCCGCTTTTTCCGGCGGCAAAGGATCTGCTGGCGTGATGCCGCGCCGAACCGGGATCGTTGCGCGCAAGATCAAGGGCCGCAAGCACGGCAAGTGCTGCTGCGTCATTCGGATTTGCCTGCAACTCCTGCCGCGCAAGCTGGCCCGCGCTGGCCAGGTCGCCTGTGGCCAGAGCCTGTTCAGACGCTGACGGAGGACGCGCAACCCCTTGTCCGGCCACAAGGGCCAGCGCCAGAACCAGCGTCGCAAGCCGCGTGGATCGCATCCCCACCCGCCCGATCAGGGCGCCGTGGGACAGGGAGACGCCTGACCGGCAGTGCAGCGGTCTGCCACGAAGGCCCCACGCTCCAATGTGCTTGCAGCACCGCGGATAGGGGTGATTTCGATTGCGCCTGCCACAGCGTCGCCGCCCGCGCCCCCAAAGGTGCCAGCATAGCTGCCGATCTCTTCCGTGTCACGGAAGGTGACGGTCCCGGCAAAAGAGCCATCGGGATTGATAGCCGTGATCTGCAGGAACACATCATCAAGCGTCAGGCCGGTATCGACAATCTGCCGTCCGCGGATGACCCCTTCGATCCCGGTTCGCTGGCCGATGACGGTCGGGGCGTTGAAATCGGCGTTGATCACGACCTCACCCGTGGTGCGCAGGGCCTGGATGGGTTCGGCGGGGACGCCGGGTGGCGGGCTGGGGTCCTGAATGGGACCACTGTTGATCAGGCCCGCATAGCTGCCGCTATAGGTCGCAAGTCCCGGCCCGCTGGTCGGGCGCGAGAAGGCCGTGTCCGCGGAATAGGCCGCGCCCCAGACCATTTCCGTGAACTGGCCGCTGCCTGCAACACCCGCCGTGACCGATCCGCTGGCCGATGTATCGAACAAGGCCACATAATAACGGTTGGAATTGGTGGCCTGATAGGTGAAGGCCTGAAATCCGGCGGTGTCGAGGGCGGGTGTCCGGGTAAAGGGCAATTGGCGACCGCCAGTGCCAAGAGGGTCGATCTGCACGCTCAGAGTCCCGCTGGCGGCGTTGTAGGCGACGCTGCGCAGATTGCCGCGCAACTCTTCGGGGATCTGGGCGCCGGCGCCGGGTGGTGTCGGTCCGCCAGGTGTGCCGCCACCGGAGCCGGAACAATCCTGGTCGGTCGCCAGCGGGTTGCCGTCACATTCGGGCTCGTTGCCGAGAGGGTTCCCGCCACAACTTGCAACGGCAAGACCGGCCGCGAGGGCCGCGATCACACGCCAATTCATGATTTACCTGCTCGATTATGAGTGTTCTTTTGTGGATAAAACTGCCTGCCTGCTGCCTTTGTGTCAATGAATCCATGCCCCTGCACCCATGGCTGATGCAGAATTGCCGCGCACTCTTGCGAGCGTTCCCCAACCTCTCGTATCCTGCGCGCCAATGATGCCCACATCTTGTGAACGCCCGGATTCGAAAGGCCAGCCCCATGCCGCTTTCCCCCGACCAGATTGCCGAAATCGACGCCGCCCGCGCCACGCCGCGCCAGACCCTGCGGGCCGTGTCCGACGGGATGGAGGCGCATCTTTACCGCGCGCAGGAGGTGCTGGATCACGGTTTTATCCGCGTCATCGACTATATGGGCGACGATGCCGCCATCGTGCAGGCCGCGCGCGTCAGCTACGGCGCGGGCACCAAGCATGTGTCGAATGACGAAGGGCTGATCCGCTATCTGATGCGGCACTGGCATTCGACCCCGTTCGAGATGTGCGAGATCAAGCTGCACGTCAAACTGCCGGTCTTTGTCGCCCGCCAGTGGATCCGCCACCGCACCGCCAACGTCAACGAATACTCCGCCCGCTATTCGATCCTGGACCGCGAATTCTACATCCCCGCGCCCGACCAGCTGGCCGCGCAAAGCACGGTCAACAATCAGGGGCGGGGGGCTGTGCTGGAGGGGGCCGAGGCCGCACGGGTGCTGGAGGTGCTCAAACGCGACGCGGGGCAGGCGTTTGACAGCTACGAGGCGATGCTGAGCCAGGACGGCCAGCAGGGGCTGGCTCGGGAACTGGCACGGATGAACCTGCCGATGAACACCTATACCCAGTGGTATTGGAAAACCGACCTGCACAACCTGTTCCACTTCCTGCGCCTGCGCGCCGACGCCCATGCGCAATACGAGATCCGGGTCTATGCCGAGGCGATTGCGGCTTGTGTTCGGGACTGGGTGCCGTTGGCGTTTGGGGCGTTCGAGGATTACCGGATGGGCGGGGTTACGCTGAGTGCGAAGGCGATTGACTGTGTGAAACGCATGCTCAACGGTGAAAAGGTGACGCAGGAAACCTCTGGCATGAGCAAGGGGGAATGGCGGGAGTTTCAGGGGGTATTGGGGTAGGAAATGAAAGTATTTATCAGCTGGAGTGGCGCTCGCAGTCGTGCAGTTGCAAGTGCACTTAAAGAATGGCTTCCTGTCGTTTTAGAAGGCGTTGATCCGTGGGTGTCAGACAAAGATATCTCGGCTGGAGAAAGATGGGCTCAGTCTGTTGCTGGAGAGCTGGAAGCCGCAAATTTCGGGATCATCTGTATTACCCCGGAGAATGTAAATGCTGATTGGATTCTTTTTGAGTCTGGTGCACTTTCAAAGTCGATGCAGGATGCGAAGGTTATTCCATTACTCTTTGATTTAGACTACAGTGATATTTCTGGTCCTTTGGCTCAATTTCAAGCAAAAAAGCTTGAAAAAGAAGGCATGCACGAAGTAATTTTGGCTATTAATCGTTGCTGTGAAAAGCCCACTGCGGAAGAAGTTGTGGGGAAGAGATTCAATCCTCTATGGACAACATTTGAAGAAAGTCTCAAAAAAATCCCATCTAAAGAGATCTCTGAGAAAAGTAAGAGAACTCAATCACAGGTACTTGAAGAATTGGTTTCGACGGTTAGATCGTTTGAAGCGAAGTTTCGTGACATTCTAATTTATTCTGAAAACTCGCGAACAAATCGCAAGCGGCGTATTCATCCTGAAGCATTGATGTCAATTCTTGAAAGTCATGGCAGCAATCAAATGCTGATATTGCCTATGATTGCAGGTTTTTTCAGAGATGACGCGCCATGGCTAGCTGAGGCCCTAGTTGATATCAGCCGTGATCTCTCTGATCCATCAAAAACGAGGCCGGTAATCGGTCAAAAAAAGCTGCGTGAGATAATTCATCTTGTTGAGAGTGGGCATCCCTTAACAAGGGAATTGATGGAGTCAAAAGAAACATATTTTCTGATGCGAGAGTTGCCACATTTTCTAAGGAGCGTCTGAAAAACCTCCCACTGTCAGCCCGATCTGATAGACTTCGGCAATGCGACGAGGAGCCCTGCCGATGCCGAAACAGCCCGCCTTTCCTGGTCTTCGCGATGCGATGAAGAAG
>JBKBQB010000005.1:0-120029 GCA_046292785.1 Paracoccaceae bacterium | reverse complement strand
GGGTGCCCCAGATATTGCCAACGCCACCGACCACCACGGTCATGAAGCTTTGCACGATGTAATCGTTGCCGAGTTCTGACGTGACCTTGGCAAAGAGGCCGATGGCGATGCCCGCGATGCCGGCGATGCCGGAGCCGAGGCCGAAGGTCAGCATGTTGATGCGGTCGGGGTTGATGCCCATCGAGGCGGCCATGGATGGGTTCTGCGTCACGGCGCGCACCTCCAGCCCCAGCCGGGTGCGTTTCATCAGCCAGAGAAAGACCATCAGGAACAGGAGCGCCAGCACGAAGATCGCGACGCGGATATAGCTGATCGACACGATGTCGTTGAAGGTGAGCGCGCCATCCAGCCAGGCGGGCGAGGTCAGCGGCCGGGCCTGCGTGCCGAAGATGTTCTTGGCCAGTTGCTGCAGTGCGATCGAGATGCCGAAGGTGGCGAGCAGGGTTTCCAACGGTCGTTTGTAAAGGTGGCGGATCACCAGCCGCTCCATCGCCACGCCGGCTGCAAAGGTGACGAGGAAGGCCAGCGGCAGCGCCACGATCAGCGAGACGGTGTAATTGGGGATGAACAGTTGCACCACATAGCCGGTATAGGCCCCCATCATGATGAATTCGCCATGCGCCATGTTGATCACCCGCATCACGCCGAAGGTGATGGCAAGACCGATGGCGGCGAGGAAGTAGATCGACGCCAGCGAGAGCGCATCCAGCGCAAGGTCAGCCACCTGCATCGCGGCAAGTTTCAGCTCGATCCCGGTCAGCACGGCCTTGGCGGCGGTGGTGATGGTGGGGTCAGCCTCGGAGTAGGTTTCCACAAAGCGGTGCGCGGCAAGGATCTGCGTCACCTCCTCGTCGGTGGCGGCGACGGGAACGGTGCCTGCCTGTTCCAGCGCGGTATAAGCGCGGTTGCGGGCGGATTGGGTGGTGAGGCTGGCCAGCGGGATACCTGCCACCGTATCATTCACGATGTTGGCGGCCAGCGACGCCTTCAACTCGGCCGGGGTAAGCCGGGCCGGGGCAAGGTTGGCGGTGACCAGAAGATCGTAGGCCTCGGTTTCGCCCAAATCATCGCCGGGGGTGAGGTCGCGGGCGATGTTGCCGGGAATGTCGGTTCCTGTGGGCGCCGCGCGGCGGGTGGTGGCCAGAAGCGGGTTGAGGGCCGCGCGCAGATCGAGGCCAAGGTCACCCGAAAAGCTTTCGATGGCGGCGATCCGGATGGCGGGGTCCGGGTCAAAGCGCAGGGTGAGCAGGCGGTTGAGCCGGTCTTTCTGTGCGCGCAGGGCCGGATCGGTCTCGGCTTCGATCGAGGCGCGCAGGGGGTCGAGCAGTTCGGGCGCTGGATCGCGGGCGATGGTGGTCAGCGCATCGGCGCGGCGGGCCGGGTCGGGGTCGTTCAGTTGGAATTGCACAAGCGCAGTGGCGATCACGCCGCGCACCCCGGCATTGGGGCGCAGGTCGGTGATGTCGGCGCGCGGGGCGGTGCCCGCGTCGCTGCCATCGAGCAGGCGCAGGGCGTAGCCATCGGCAACCTCGGAAATCAGGACGAACGCGCCATCACTTTTGCGCACGCCCAGGCCACGGTTGGCCCATGCCGACAGTATCACGGTGGCTTGCGGGTCACCACTGGCGGCAAGCGCCGCGATCACCGGGCCGATGGTCTGGCGCGAGGGCTTTTCTATCTGGGCGCGGTTGTCTTCGACGATGGCAGCGGCCGAAACGGGCGCGCTGGACTGCGCAAGCGCCGCGAGGGGCATCAGCGACATGAGCGCAAAAACAATGGCGGCGAGGGCAGCGCGCATGGGTGGGCCTTGTCTATGGAAAGGAAGGGTGGCGGGAGGGGTATCCCCCCCGCCGGGCGCGATCAGTAGTTGGATTTGATCTGCACGCAGGTCTTGGTCTCGGTGTTGTACATGCCGCACGCAAGGGCTGCCCAATCCGCCTCCAGCACCGCCGATTCCGGCAGGAAGTCGGTCCAGGCATCGCCGGGCACCGGATCGGTTGATGACACGATGTCGAACTGGCCATCGGCCCGGATCTCGCCGATCAGCACCGGCTTGGTCAGGTGGTGGTTCGGCAGCATCTTGGCGATACCCCCGGTCAGGTTCGGGGTTTCCAGACCATACATCGCGGCCCGCACCGCATCGACATCGGTGGTGCCCGCCGCCTCAACCGCCTGAACCCAGAGGTTGAAGCCGATCACATGCGCTTCCATCGGGTCGTTGAACACGCGGTTTTCGCCGGCAAAGGCCTTCCACTTGGCGATCCACTCGGTGTTGAGGTCCGATTCCGCCGACTGGAAGTAGTTCCACGCCGCCAGATGGCCGACGAGGTTGGAGGTGTCGAGGCCCGACAGCTCCTCCTCGCCCACCGAGAAGGCGACAACCGGGATGTCATCGGCGGAAATGCCCGCAGCCGCCAGTTCCTTGTAAAACCCGATATTGGCATCGCCGTTGATGGTGGAAATCACGCCGACCTTTTTGCCATCGGCCCCCAAAGCCACCACATCGGCCACGATCTTGGACCAGTCGGAATGGCCGAAGGGGGTGTAGTTCACGAAGATATCGCTTTCCGCGATGCCCTTGGATTTGAGATAGCTGTCGAGGATGTTGTTCGTGGTGCGCGGATAGACATAATCGGTGCCGAGCAGCGCGAATTTCTCGACGCCCAGTTCCTCAAGGAAATAGTCGGTGGCGGGAATGGCCTGCTGATTCGGCGCGGCCCCGGTGTAGAACACGTTCTTTGAGGATTCCTCGCCCTCATACTGCACCGGATAGAACAGCAGACCGTTCAATTCCTCGATCACCGGCAGCACGGATTTGCGCGAAACGGAGGTCCAGCAGCCGAACATCACATCGACATTGGATACGGTCATCAACTCGCGCGCCTTTTCGGCAAACAGCGGCCAATCGGATGCCGGATCGACCACCACCGCCTCCAGCTGTTTGCCCAGCACGCCGCCCTTGGCGTTCTGCTCGGCGATCAGCATCAGCATCACGTCTTTCAGCGTGGTTTCCGAAATCGCCATCGAGCCTGACAGCGAATGAAGCACCCCCACCTTGATCGTCTCGTCCTGTGCGATGGCCTGCCCTGCCGTCATGGCAATGGCACTGGCCAGCAGCGCCCCCTTGAAATTCGTCATGGTTTTCCCTCATTGGGCCGCGTTCCGGGAATGGCTTTGCCTTCACTCATGGAAAGCCTGTTCTTGCGCGGCAACTGTGTTGCACCCCGTGCGGTGATGGGCGGGTTCAATTCGCAGCCGCCACCGCACATCCTGTTGTTCTTGTGCCGCCCGAACCGGGCTGCCCTGTCACGAAAGCGTCATTGCCGCAGCGCGGCAAGCTGTCGGGTGGATTGGCGCGCAAAGGGCAAAGGCCATCAGGAAAAATGCCTGAACATTGGGCGCGCAGCGCGCCTGTCGCCGGTTTAACGGGCAGCATTTTGCCAACGCGCGCGAGTCAGCCACGAAATGTGATCACAAAACCATCAAAGCAGACAAAAGCCCCGGATGTGCCGGGGCTTCTTCACACAGTCAGGAAACTGGATGCCCTTGGGTCAGGTCGGCGCGCCGTGTGATGGCTGCAAAACCAGACCGCCTTCGCGCTCCAGAAAGGCCACCACCTCGGCCACGCCCTGCCCCCGGCGCAGTTGCGCCATGACATAGGGCCGTGCGCCCCGCGCGCGGGACGTGTCGGATTCCAAGAGCACCGGGTCAACGCCGACATGGGGGGCAAGGTCGGTCTTGTTGACGATCAGCAGATCAGACCGCGTGACCCCCGGCCCGCGCTTGCGCGGAATGTCCTGCCCGGCGGCGGTGTCGATCACATAGATGGTGAGGTCGGCCAGTTCGGGTGAATAGGTCGCGGCCAGATTGTCGCCGCCGGATTCGATCAGGATGAGGTCCAGATCGGGGTGCAGCGCGCGCAGATCCGCGATGGCGGCCAGATTGATGCTGGCATCCTCGCGGATCGCGGTATGTGGGCAGCCCCCGGTTTCCACGCCCCGGATGCGGTCGGCGGGCAGCACCTGCGCGCGCATCAGATACTCGGCATCCTCGCGGGTGTAGATATCATTGGTGATCACCGCCATCGAACAGCGGCTGGCAAGCGCACGGGCCAGATGTTCGGTCAGCGTGGTCTTGCCCGCGCCCACCGGGCCGCCGATGCCCACGCGAAGGGGTCCGTTGCTGCTCATGTCCTGAATATCCTTACGTCCATGGTTTCATGCGCCATCGCGGCCAGATCCGCCCCCAGCGCGGATGCGCCCAGATCGTCGAGCGTCAGCGTGCTCGCCTCCTCGGCCAAGGCGTGGATCAGCGGGTGGAGCGCCGCCAGCACCCCTTGTCCTTCGGCCTGCCCCAAGGGCATGAAGCGCATGGCAACAGAGGTGAGGTTGCTGGCAAAGGCGTGCAGATACAGCGCCGCGACCTGCGCGGCGGGCAAGCCAAGCGGAGCTGCCGCTTCGCCCACCGCAATTGGCAAACAGCGGGCAGGCAAACTGCGCCCGGTCAGACCCGCCACAGTGCGGGCGAATGCGGTGCCTTGGTCCAGCGTTTCGGTAAGCCGTTCGGATGAGGGTTGCAGGGCACGCACCAGCGCGTCGAGGCCCGCGTGATCCGCACCATCCTGCAAGGACTGCACCAGCAAGATCGCATCCTGTCGGCCAGCACCAAATTCCAGCACGTCAGACAACCAGTGCCGCAAACCCGCTGCATCCCGCACCTGCCCGGTGGAAATCGCCGCCTCCAGCCCGTGCGAATAGGCAAAGCCCCCGGTCGGAAACGCCGGGGACAGCCATTGCACGAGGGTCAGAAGCGCGTGGGTCATGGTTCAGGGTCAGGATTTGGCGGGCGGGTGCGGGTGGTCGTGATCGTGGTCGTGGGAATGACTGTGGCTGTGTGCAGGCCCATCCGCATGGCTATGGTCATGATCGTGGCTGTGGCCATGCACATGGCCATCGTTGTGCGCATGGCTGTGGGCGTGCGAGTGGCTGTGCGCGTGCCCGGCCTCGGGTCCATGGTCATGCCCCATCGGGCGGCCCATGCCGTAAGCGCCCACTTCGGGCGCAAAGGGTTCGGTGCGCGCCTGCACCCCCGCGCCCAGCTGGCGCAGCATCGCCTCCAGCACGTGATCGGCGCGGATCACCAAGCGCGTAGGTTCCACCTGGCACGGTGTATGACGGTTGCCGATGTGCCAGGCATAGCGCGCGAGGTTCGGCCCGGTGATTTCCAGAACCGCCTCTCCGGCAGCCACAACCTGAATGGCGCGGCCATCCTCCAGCTCGAACCCCCAGACCGCATCCAGATTGGTCACTTCAGCCAGATCGACCAGAAACCCCTCGCCCTGCGCGGTGACCAGCCGTTTGCGGCGGATCAGGCGGTCGTCATAGGTCATTACCACCTTGCCATGACAGGTGGCGGGGGCGGTTTTCAGCAGGCGGCGGGCAGCAGGAAGGTCGGTCATGGCGGATTTCCAAAGGTCAAACACGCGCGGACGCGCAGGGAAAGGCAGACACACGCGCGCGGAGCGGGGCCGGACGGCAGGCGGATCAATACAGAAAATACCGCTGCGCCAGCGGCAGTTCTTCCGCCGGTTCACAGGTCAGGAGCACGCCATCGGCGCGCACCTCATAGGTTTCGGGGTCCACCTCAATGGCGGGCGTGGCGGAGTTCAGCTTCATGTCGAATTTCTGCACCCCGCGCGTGCCCTTGACCGCCACCGTCTCCTTGGCCAGCCCCAGCTTTGCCCCGATGCCATCCTCCTGCGCCGCCTGACTGACAAAGATCACCGCATTCCGCTCGACCGAGCGGCCATAGGCGCCGAACATCAACCGGCTGTGCACCGGCTGCGGCGTGGGGATGCTGGCGTTGGGGTCGCCCATCTGCGCCAGCACGATCACGCCGCCCATCAGCACCATTTCCGGCTTTGCGCCGAAGAACGCAGGCGACCACAGCGCAAGATCGGCGCGCTTGCCGACCTCGATGCTGCCGATATGGTCACTGATGCCGTGAATGATCGCCGGGTTGATGGTGTATTTCGCGATGTAGCGCCGCACGCGCAGGTTGTCATTCGCGCCCTGCTCGCCCTCCAGCCGCCCGCGTTGCAGCTTCATCTTGTGGGCGGTCTGCCAGGTTCGGGTGATCACCTCGCCCACCCGGCCCATGGCCTGACTGTCCGACGCCATCACTGAAAACGCCCCCAGATCGTGCAGGATATCCTCGGCCGCAATGGTCTCGCGCCGGATGCGGCTTTCGGCAAAGGCCACATCCTCGGGCACCTTGGCATCCAGATGGTGGCAGACCATCAGCATGTCGAGATGCTCCTCGATGGTGTTGACGGTATAGGGCATGGTCGGGTTGGTCGAAGACGGCAGGATGTTCTGCGACGACACCACCTTGATGATGTCGGGCGCATGGCCGCCGCCCGCGCCTTCGGTATGATAGGCGTGGATGGTGCGGCCCGCGATAGCCTTGATGGTGTTCTCGACAAAACCGCTTTCATTGAGCGTGTCGGTGTGGATCATCACCTGCACGTCCATCGCATCGGCGACGGTCAGGCAGCAATCAATGGCCGCCGGGGTGGTGCCCCAATCCTCGTGCAGTTTCAGCGCCGCCGCGCCTGCCCGCACCTGTTCCTCCAGCGCTGCGGGCAGCGATGCGTTGCCCTTGCCAGCAAAGGCCAGGTTCATCGGAAAGGCATCCGCCGCTTGCAGCATCCGCCCGATGTGCCATGGGCCAGGAGTGGCCGTGGTTGCCAAGGTGCCGTGCGCAGGCCCGGTGCCACCGCCCAGCATGGTCGTCAGGCCCGAATGGAGCGCATCGTCGATCTGTTGCGGACAGATGAAATGGATATGGGCGTCAAAGCCGCCTGCGGTCAGGATGCGCCCCTCACCTGCGATGATCTCTGTCCCCGGCCCGATGATCACATCCACGCCCGGTTGCGTGTCGGGGTTTCCCGCCTTGCCGATCCCCGCGATCTTGCCGTCGCGCAGGCCCACATCGGCCTTGTATATGCCGGTATGATCCACGATCAGCGCATTCGTGATCACGGTATCCATCGCGCCAGCCGCCCGCGTGATCTGGCTTTGGCCCATGCCATCGCGGATCACCTTGCCGCCGCCGAACTTGACCTCTTCGCCATACATCATCCCGTTCGCGCCAAACTTGGCGGCCCCGCTGCGTTCGGCAATCAGATCCCGTTCCACCTCGATGATCAGATCGGTATCACCCAGCCGCAGCCTGTCGCCCACGGTCGGCCCATACATATCGGCATAAGCGGCGCGCGAGAGGACAAAGGGCATGGCAGAACCTTCCTGTCAGAACGGATTTTTGGGCCCGCTGCGCGTCAGGCGGCGGGCATTGGCGGCGGTGGCGCGTTTGACAGGCGCAAGCGCCGCCTCGGCGATATCGGTCATTGACCCGCCCGACAGGGCGGACCGCTGGGCGGCAAGGCCCGATTTCATGCCCGCGCGCATCTTTTCGCTGACCATGCGGTTGTTTTCCTGCGGCGACACCGTCCACGCACCCGCCATGCCCATCACCCGCATGGCAATGACGGAATTGGCCTGCATCAGCATGGTGGTGGTGTTCATCGACAGACGCATCAGATCAAAAGGCGAAAACGGCGGCATGGCACTGGCTCCTACAAAGCGCCCATCACTTGGGCGTTGAAGCCATAGACATGGCGCGTGCCCGCCAAAGGCACAAGGCAAACCTCGCGGGTTTGGCCCGGTTCGAAGCGCACAGCCGTTCCCGCAGGAATGTCGAGTCGCTGGCCGCGCGCGGCGGCGCGGTCGAAGGACAGGCCGGGATTGGCCTCGGCAAAGTGGTAGTGGCTGCCGACCTGCACCGGGCGGTCGCCGGTATTGGCGACCACCAGCACGGTCACGGGCGCCCCCGCGTTGAGGGTGACATCGCCATCCACTGGAAAGAGTTCACCGGGGATCATCTGCATATCCTCAGGCAAAGGCGAGCGCGAGGCCCGCAACGGCAGTGCCTGCGCCCAGCGCCCGCGTGGCCCCGCGCGCCGACAGGGCGTTCAGGCCAAGCCCCAAGGCCAGCCCCGCGATGTGCAGCGCCATGGTGGCCAGCGCAAAGCCCGCGCCATAAACCAGCAAGCCAGTGGCAGGCCCCTCGGTGCCATGGGCGTGGCCGTGGAACAGACCGAACACCGCCACAATGGCCACACCCAGCGCCAAGGGCGCACGCCACGCCAGCGCCGCGAGCACCCCGATCAGCACGATCGACGCCAGGATCATCGGCTCCACCCCCGGCAGGCCGATGCCCAACGCCCCCATCCCGCCGCCCGCCAGCATCGCCGCCACAAAGGCCACCGGCAGCGCCGCCAGCGCGCGGCCCCCGGACACCGCAGCCCACAGGCCCACGGCAACCATTGCCAGCACGTGATCGGCCCCGCCCACCGGGTGCATGATGCCCGACAGGAACGCAGATCCGTCATGATCGCCCACATGCGCCAAGGCGACCTGCGGCAGCAGCGCAAGGGTGCCAAGTGTAAGACCAAGTTTTTTCATAGGGTTGCCTTTCTCAGCGGATCGGGTGGTGAACGGTGACAAGTTTGGTGCCATCGGGAAACGTCGCCTCGACCTGCACGGTATGGATCATCTCGGGCACGCCGGGCATGCACTGGTCGGCGGTGATCACGGTTGCGCCCGCCTCCATCAGATCGGCCACGCGGCGACCGTCACGCGCGCCCTCGACCACGTAATCGGTGATCAGGGCAATCGCCTCGGGGTGGTTCAGCTTGACGCCGCGCGCCAACCGGCCACGGGCGACCATGGCGGCAAGGCTGATCAGCAGCTTGTCTTTTTCGCGGGGGGTCAGGTTCATGGGGTCTCCTTTACAATTGCCAGACGCGCGGCAGGGGCCGGCCCCGGCGCAGCACGGCAAGGCAACGCGCAATCTGGCGGCGCAGCGGCCAGCCGTCGGCGGCCATCGCCCGCACCATCAACCGGCCCGCCGGGGCCGAGGCGGCGGCGGTCACGCCGGGCTCATCCAGCACGGCGCGCAGCGGATCAAGCAGATCGGCCACCCCTTGCCCGACCATGGCAACCGAAGCAAAGGCGCGGCACCCGGCCAACCCCGCCACGCCGCTGCGCAGCGCGCGGTCGGTCAGCGCCAACGGCTCCACCATCAGCGGGCGGCCCGCCTGCCGGATCTCGCGCCAGTCGCGCAGGGCAACCCGCGTCAGGGTTTCCCCCATCGCGGCACGGCCCAGCACCACGCTTTCCAGCAAAAGACATCCCGCGCCGGGGGCAAGGTCGATGACCGTGCGGCGCTCCAGGTGGCTGCCCTGAAACAGGATGGTTTCCTGCGGCAACCAGTCGAGCCAGCCGCCCGGCCCCACCTCCATCGCCACGCGGACCCGCGCCGCGCTGCCCGAGGACCGATAGGCCCGCTCGGCGGTTTGCGTGGTGGCCACCGCCTGCGCCTGCGCGCCCAGCGTGACCGCATAAGACAGCGTATCGCCGCCGGTCAGCCCACCGGACGTGTTCAAGAACACCACCTCCGGCACGCCACCACGACCCGCAGGACCGTGCGGCAGGATGCATTTTGCCGATCCATGCTGGCGCAGACCCATGATCCGCAGGCCCGCAGGGCCACGGGCCAGCGCCACCAAGGCTTCGCCCCGGCTTCGCTGCATCGGCTCTGTGATGGCTGCTGAAAACATGGCCCCCCGCTTTCACCCCACGCTGGAACGTGCGGGCGCGCGGCTCAATGCGGGACAGAGGCAATCGCGGCGTCAGGCCGCTCGGCAGCGGTTTAACGCACAAATGCTGCACAAAATGCCCAAAAATTCACCGATCCGGAAAACACGTCCATTCCGCTGCCCGGTCAATAGGCACCACGCGCCAAGGCCACTGCGCCAAAGGTTCGGAAAATCAACACCAGATCGCTGCACAGGCTGATCTGTTGCAGATAGCGCAGATCCAGCGCGACCATCTCGTCAAAGCCGATATTGGCGCGCCCCGAAACCTGCCAAAGCCCCGTCAGCCCCGGCAATCCGGCCAATCGCCCCATGGCTTCGGGTGAATACAGCGCCACCTCTTCTGGCAAGGCCGGACGCGGCCCGACAAGCGACATCTCTCCGCGCATAACGTTCCAAAGTTGCGGCAACTCGTCCAGCGATGACCGCCGCAATATCCGCCCGATCGGCGTTACGCGCGGATCGTCCTTGTGCTTGAAGCACAGGCCCGCGCGGTCCGATTGCGCCAGAAGGACCGCACGGCGCGCTTCGGCGTCACGATACATGCTGCGAAACTTCACCATCCGGAAAGGGCGCCCATCGCGGCCAACACGGGTCTGGAGAAACAGGACAGGGCCAGAGGTTGTCAGCCGCACTGCCAACGCAAGCAAAAGCAACAGCGGCAACAGCACCGGAAGGGCCAGCACGATCAACCCCAGATCAAGCACACGTTTGTGGCGTGCAGGCGATGGCGCCCGAACGAACGCCGCACGGGAAAAGACCTGGGCAGACATAGACATAATCCCCAAAGACACGACTCGGGGTTTCCCCGAAATCATGGTCTTAAGCGCATTGCGGCAAAAGACTCAGGGGAAAATCATACCATCCGCGACCCTCGCCCCCAGATGACGCTGCGTCGCCAACCGCAGGTTGCAGACAAGATCAGCTTGAACGCAAAAATTCATCCACCTCGGCACGCGTGGGCATGGATATGGCGGCACCGTGGCGGGTGACAGACATCCCCGCGACCGCCGCGCCAAAGCGCAGGGCGCGTTCCACATCGGCGCCTTGTGACAGCGCTACCGCAAGCCCGCCGTTGAATGCATCCCCCGCACCCGTGGTATCGACCACGGGGCCGGGCGCGCGGGCGGGCACGTGCAAACTGGTGCCATCCTTACGGTAAAGCACCCCCTTTTCGCCCAAGGTGATGATGGCCGCCCCCACGCCCCGCTGAATAAGCCGGTCGGCGGCAGCCTCAGCATCGGCAAGCGATGTGACCGATACGCCGGTCAAGCCTTCGGCTTCGGATTCGTTGGGAGTGATGATATCGCACAGGCCCAGCACCGCGTCTGTCAGTTCCGTCGCGGGGGCCGGGTTCAGGATGGTCTGCACCTTCGCGCCGCGCGCGATCCGCAGCGCATGCTCCGCTGCATCCAGCGGCTGTTCCAGCTGTGTCATGAAAATGGCGGCCCCCTCGATCACCCCGCGCCGCGCCTCGATATCCGGGACAGAGATCCGCGCTGCGGCACCCGGCGCCACGATGATGGCGTTCTGTCCCGTAGCAGCTTCCAGAAAGATGAAGGCCGACCCGGTGTAGCTGTCCGGATCTTCGGTGACGTGGGGCGTCACGCCCGCCTGCGCCCACAGATCGCGGGCCATATCGGCAAAGGCATCGCATCCAAGACGGGTGATGAAATGCACATCCCCACCGGCGCGCGCCGCCGCGACCGACTGGTTTGATCCTTTCCCCCCCGGACCCAGCCGGAAGTGCTGACCCAGAATGGTTTCACCCAGACGAGGCAGACGCTCGGCACGATAGGCGGCGTCGGCATTGAAAATCCCGAGGATGACGATCCGTTGCGGCATGGTCATGCGTCGGGCCCGATCACACCTTTGCGCAGCATGATATTGCCATAGAACCGGCGCTCGCCCGACTGGATGATCGCATAGGCCCCTTTGGCAAGATCGTAGAAAGCAAACCGCTCCACGCCCGGCACGGGCCGCGATGTGCCTTCTGCGCGGTCGACTTCGATCTGCATTTCCGCCTGCACTTGGGGAATGGCGTCCGGATCGTCCACCATTTCCATCCGACCCGCGAAATCAGGCACAAAGGTATCAAGAGGCATCACCGACAAGATGGCCTGCACCGCCTGCGCCGCGGTCAGATTTTCCATGCGCAGCACCTGCCCGACCGGCGTTGCCCGCGCAATGGCATCGGCGGGAAAGTTGACATCGACCACTACGACATAGTCGCCGTGCCCCATGGCCCGCAGCGTCCCCAGAACATCGGCGTTGAGCCGGTGGTCAATTCCCTTCAGCATGGTCATCCCTTTTCTTGCAGCATCGCCCCGGCAAGGTCTGGTGCCGGGTTGGGTGCGAGACTGCCCCGACGGCGCGCGCGCTGCAAGTGATTACAGGATCGGACGCTTCTCGGCAGCCTCGTCCGCCAGATTTGCCAGCTCGGCCAATGCCTTGCGATCAGGGATGTGCAAAACCCCGCGCGACCAGTCCATCAGCCCTGCCGCCCGAAACTTCTGAAGCCGCTTGTTGGTATGCACCAGCGACAACCCAAGCGCATCGGCCATGTCCTGCTGTCGATAGGGCAATGACATTTTGCCGTCTGTCACCAGCCCAAGGCTTTCGCCGCGCCGATAGATCCGCAAGAACGCCCATGCCAAGGCCGCCGCCGCATCGCGCTGACCGATGGTGGCAACCGTTTCTCCCAGAAAATGTTCTTCGACCGCAGCAATCCATGTCAGATCATAAGCGCGCGACGGGTTGGTCTGGAAAAGCGACCACAGGGCGCTTCGGTCGAAGACGCACAACACCATCGGCGTAGATGCCTCGACAGAATGGCCCATTTCGCCCATCAAGCCCGCCTGAAGGCCAATGAAATCGCCGGGAAAAATCAGGTTCAGAACTTGCCTGCGCCCGTCCTCCAACGTCTTGTGACGCAGGCCAAGTCCACTCAGCACAGTGTAAAGCTGCGCACTTGATTGGCCTTCTGCCAGAATGGTGGCCCCTCGCTCGACGTAAAGCTCGCCCTTCTTAAACCGCTCCATGAAACGTATTTCGTCTTCAGTCATGGGCAGAAAGGCTTCACACTGACGCAACGGACAGGAACGGCAACTTGTTTTCAACTTTTCCTCCACAACTATGTCACAGTTAACTGCACGAGGTCGCTTTTGGTTCCATGACATATCCTTGGCTTCCAAGGAGGATGACATGCCGAAAACGATCCTGGTTCAGGACCCAGACGTGTTGATCAGCCTTGACCTGGCGCAGACCGTGATGGAGGCATGGCCGGATGCCAGCGTCATCCTGTGCCGTGACGTCATGCAGGTTCTTGCCATCCTGTCAGAAGACAAGCGACCTAATCTGTTGATTTTACGCCAATCCCTTCGCAGCGTCCGGGGATTTGGCCTTGTCGGCCTGCTCAGCGACCCGCAAATGCAGGTGATTTTGACCGAAGCGGACGATGATGAGGGCGGCGCGATCACCGATCTTGGATGGCGAGCCCTTGACATGCCGTTTTTTGCTGCGCAAGTGCGCAGCGCATTACACGACGCTTGCCCGGAGCGCGTATCGGGCGTGGAAAGACATTGCAATCAAATTGGCTTTGGCTAACGTCTGCCCGTCGCCGGAACGCAGACCGGGAATAGGGTAACGGAATGGAACAATTGCGACTTTGGGCTGTTGCAGAGCGCAGCCCATTTTACAAAGTGGCTTTTGCCTTCTTTGCGATACTGGTCTCCGTCGCGGTCAGATACTTCCTCGACCACGCGTTGCCACCCGGTTTTCCATATCTGACGTTTTTTCCTGCGGTTATTTTGACGGCCTATTTTGCGGGAACACGTGCGGGAATTTCGGTGGCCGTGATCTGTGGGATCGTCGCATGGTATTGGCTTCTTGCGCCGACCGGCAGTTTTTCGTTGTCACCACCCAGCATCCTTGCGCTGCTGTTTTATCTGTTCATCGTTGCGACCGAATTGGTGCTGGTGCATGTGATGCGCTATGCCTTGGGCAAACTGGAGGTCGAAAAAGACCGCTCGGACAGTCTGGCGCTGGCCAACAAGACCATGTTCCACGAATTGCAGCACCGGGTGTCGAACAACCTTCAGGTGGTGTCGTCGTTGATCAAGATGCAGCGCCGCAATGTGGGCGATGAAGCTGCACGCGCGGCACTGGATGTGGCCTCGGCGCGGTTGCAGGTGGTGGCCAGCATCCAGCGCCAGCTGCACAACCCCAAGCGCCAAACCACCGACATGGGCCAGTTGATGCGCGACGTGCTGCCCGAGGTTGTCAGCAGTTCCGCCCTGTCAGATCGGATCACGCTTGAATTCGATGTGGAGCCGGTGATCGTGTCAGGCGATCAAGCCACACCGCTTGCGCTGATCATCGTGGAACTGGTGTCGAACGCGGTCGAGCATGCCGCCAAGGAAGCCGAACAGACCCATCTGCATCTGACCATGCGCAGCCGGGGCCCCGAAGCCATCATCATTGTGCAGGATGATGGCAAAGGCCTGCCGCCAGATTTCCAGCCGGAAAAGTCGCGCAGCCTTGGCTTGCGCGTGGCGCTTCAGTTTACCGAACAACTGGAAGGGCGGATCGCATTTGAAACGGTCAACGGCACGAGAGTGACGCTGGTCGTTCCGCTGGATCAGGCAAACGGAAAATAGCCAGCGACTACAGCAGCCAAAACAGACCGGCGACCGCTACCGCAGCAACGCCCATTGCCACAACCGCGATCCGCACCCGACCCGTCAGCATGGCTGCGGCAAGGGCTGCAACCAGCGACGCGACGATCGTCGATGAAAACGGGATCAGCTCCAGCATTGGCATGCCCAGCCCCAGACACAGACACAGCACCGCCAGCGCCGGAGTCCACCATGCGTGCGCGCCGCCACCCGGTCTGGCCGGAGCCAGCCTGTCGAACCGTCGTGCAGGCTTGCGCAGCCAGACCAGCGCTCGCCGCAATCTGGGTCCTGGCAGGCTGCGCGCGCGAATGAAGTCCGGCAGCCAGATCTTCGGGCGGCGCAGCACGATCTGGCCAGCGATCAGCGCGATCACCAGACCACCGACAATGGACGCCCCTGGCACACCGCTCAGCGGCGACACCAGAAGCAATGCCGGAACCAGCAACACCGCCGCCATCGACGACGGCCCCATTGCATCCACCAAGGTGCCCAGCCGGATGCGTTCGGCCCCGCGGGCGGCATGGTGCAACCGCGACACGATGCTGTTCAGGTTCGACACTGATCCGTCACCGCGGGCTGTGTGCGTCATTTTTTCCGGGTCCGCGCGGGTGTTTCGCATGGCTGACATGGTTCGGTCTTATCCTTTGCTGCACAAATTCCGGCAGCCTTGCCTTGTCGCCAAAACGCCATCCCCCCTAAGCACGTTCCGGATGATGTCCGGTTTGTGCAGGTCCAAAGACCCATCAAATGGGCAGTCTTTCGCCGACACGCAAGACGCGCGGGAACCAAACACCGCACCTCTGACGTTAAAGCGGTATCTAAGCCAGACGACCCGTCAGGGTATATCGAACCATGGAGCGTATTGATGATCGCCTCGGAACCACCGCTGCCAATATCCTCTGCCACCTTGACCCGACCAGCATCACCCAGTCTCAACGCGCCCAGCCTGCAATTGCCGTGGATGCAGGCATTGATCCATTCCGGCGCGCGTTTGTCGCGCCCAGAAGAAAGCGCCGAGGATGTGGTGGGCAATGCGGGCAACGCGGTTCACTACATCCGCTGCGGCTATGGTCCGGGCACAGTGGAATCCGGCACTGATTTCCTGACTGCAGTGGCCAAGGCACGCAAACTGGTGGCAACCGGCGCAAAACGCATTGTCTTTCTGACCTTTGGCGACACGCCCGATGGTCGTCTGCATCAGTCGCTGATCAGCTTTTCACGCCATGCCAGCCGTGCGCTGACCGCCCACCCTGCGGAATTTGCCGTCGTTCCGATTGAACATGCAGCAATTCCATTTCGCAAAGCGTGACCGTCAGAACTGCGACTATCCTTCAATCCAGTCAGACCGGCCCGATCAAAAGGGTCGCGACCGGGCTTTTTTGCCTTGGTATCACAGCTTGGCTTTGCACAATCATCTGACAACAAAAAAGGCCGTCCCGAAGGACGACCTTTCCCGTGTGGGATGGCGTCGACCTGTGCGGTCAGACTGGGGGCTTTCCGCGCACGGCACGCGCAACCATCGCCACGACGAACAATACGATGAATACGAAAAACAGGATCTGGGCGATGGATGCGGATGCACCTGCAATTCCGCCAAAGCCCAAGGCCGCTGCAATCAATGCCACGACCAGAAACGTCAATGCCCAACCAAGCATGGTGATCTCCTTCATTCTCTGGTTCAGGTTTATCTTCGGTATTCTGCGCCGAGGCGCTCATGCCGGGTCAACGTATGCGGTGGGTGCGGGTTCCACCCGAGGTTTCAGAATTTTTTGCGTTTCCTTTGCGCATGCGATCAAACACCCGGCTGCAATTGCACTTCAGATCAGGTCAGATATGGTTTTGGTGGAGCGCATCGAAAGCCTCGAAATACCTTGCGCATCTTGAGCATTCAGTTTGACCCGTCGGTAGCTGGCGGACGAGGGAAACATTTCGAAAGTTCGGAAGACTGAAGCGGTTGCGCCCGAAACTTTCCTTCATATCGGAACCCAAGGTCGATTACCTGCGTTTAAAGAGCGAAACGATGTGAACGTGATGCGCCACCATCAATGGCGCGTATGGGTAAAGGACTTTAATCATGGGCCAACTAAGCATGTTCGAACTATCCGGATTCGGCGGACTTCTGATTTTGGCGTTGGACCTTTGGGCCATCATCTCTGTTATTGGATCTTCCGCGACGACCGGCAAAAAGGTACTCTGGACGCTGCTGATTTTGTTCTTGCCAATCCTCGGCTTCATCCTTTGGTTTTTCCTTGGCCCACGCGCCGAAGCCCGGCGCATCTGACGACCGATACTGACTCAAGACGGACTGGAACATCCAATGGCGCGCTCTGGACTCGAAGGACTTTTGGTCCCGATGATTGACCTTTTGATGCTGGGTCGGCGCGCCATCGCACTGAGGTTCGCGCTTGCCAAGGCAGAGTTGCGCCTGCGGGCCTCTTCGCTGGTAACGGCTTCCATCCTTGTTGGTCTGGCCGCAGTTCTGGTGGTGATCTTCTTGGTTCTGCTGGTTCAGGCCGGGCTGATTGGGCTTGCGTTGCTGGGGCTTACACCCTTGCAAGCCTTGCTCGCAGCCGCAGGTGTTTGCGCGCTTCTGGTGATTATCTTGCTTCTCATCGCGCGGTCTTGTCTGCGACGGGCCACGCTTCCCCTCACCTCTCTTGCGGGCACTGGCGAAACACTCCCTGCCAAACGCCCCTGAAAACACCCTTAAAAGGAGACTGACATGGCACGCTCCCGTAAATCCGAGGCGCTGTTCAATGAAGCACGTGCGACCGAAGACGCGCTGCGCACTGCGCTCGGGCGGCTTTCGGGTCGCCTGACGGGCCAGCGCGACAGGGCGGACGACCTGCTGGGCCTCGCTACCGGCCCATTGGGTCAAACGGTTCTCGCCACCGCTGCAACCCGCGCCCTGCGCAGCTATCCACTTGCCACGGTGCTGGTGGGCGCGGGCCTTGCATGGCTAACCTTTGGTCAGCGCCGCGAAGAAACACTGACCGATCGCATCTCGGACACGATCGAGGACTGGCAAGCCCGCGCGGATGATGCCCGCGACGCTGCGCGCGACCGTCTGTCTGCGCTATACGAAGACATGTCAGACCGTGGCGCGGACGCCGCAAACTTTGCCCGCGAAAAGGCAACGGTGACCGCTGATCTGGCCGCAGATCTGGCATCGGCCTTTGGTCATGGACTGTCAGACCTGAGCGATGAAGCCGCAGATCGGATCATTGCCGCGCGTGAGCGTGCCTATGCGGCCTTTGCTTCCGGGGCCGATGTGGTCGAAGACCGCATCGACGACCTCACTGGCAAGACTGATGATCGCAACATCCTGGTGCGCCACCCCGTGGCATCCGCGGCTGTCGCCGTGGCTCTTGGGGCTGCTTTGGCAACCGCCCTACAGGTCAATCGCAGGGAAGGCGAAACGCTTGCCGAATCCGCAGAATCGTTGATGGCAAAGGCCCGCAAAGCCTTTGACACCGAGCGGACCGCAGCCGGTCGTGCGATCGGACAAGCCGCAAGCGCCTTGCGCACCCGCGGAACAGAAGCTGCTTTGGCGATGGTGTCTGATCTTACCGACATTCTGGAAAATGCCCGCGACAAGGGACGTGATATCGCCGACAGCGTAGAAGATGCCGCCGATGATGTTGAAGACTCTGTGCGCAAAACCACCCATCGCGCGGCCGAACAGGTGGAAGATGCGGCAAAACGAGTGAAGGCGCAGACCCGCGGCCGTCGCAATGGCGCACAAAAGCTTGCCGACAAACTGACCAGCGGACGCGCGCGCTAAGCGCCCATCTCTCTTTCCTCCGCCTTCCTCAAGGGCGACCCCACCTGACCCATGGCCCCGGCCATGGGTCTTTTTCATGCGTTTTTGCATCCTGTTGGCAGGTCAGACCAGTTCAGCAGGCACAAACGGCACCGCAGTGCCAAACTTTTCCGCCGCGCGCAAATCATAGGGCAGCACAAATCCCTGACGATCCTCGGGCTTGCGGGCCGCGTTTGACAGCGCCAGACCGCGCCAAGCCGCAACGGCTGTGCCGGCGTTGAAAAAACTGGCGTCCACCCCGTCAGGAAGCCAATGCGCCATGCAACGATGGCGCAGATCGGTCACATGATCAGGATCTTCCAGTCGCACGCCGGCTTCGGTATCCCAACGCATGGACCGCCCATTCAGATTGGCGGATGACACAATGGCCTCTTGGTCAAAGATCGAGACCTTGGCATGGATGTAGATCAGTGGCGCCTTGGCCAGCAGATCGCGCCCGTGCTTTTCCTGCGACGTGCCGCGCCTGGGTTGCGCCGCACTGCCGATGAACAAACGCTTGCCATAAGCGCGCTTCAGCTGGCGCAGGCAGCGGACTTGGTGAAATTCGCCAAGCTGTGATTCCAGACCATCGCGCCCGTCAAATGCCAGCTCCTCTGGTGCGCCAGGAAGCATCACGATCAGCCCAAGATCGGGGTTTGCCCGCGCCGCGCGGCACAGGGCCTGCGCAATCGCGCGATCACGAAAGAACTGGGTTTCCAGATAGACAAGACCCTTGGCCCGCGCAATTGCATCGCAATGCGCTTTGAATATGCTTTGCACCACTGGTTTCGGGCCAAAGCGGATCAGTGGGGTGCGCCGTTGTTTTGACAAGGTCACCAACAGCTTTCCGGTGTCAATCGGCGGCATCTGCCCCGCCGTGACGGCCCGGAACGTCTCCAGATGGCGCGCCGCATCGGCGGCCACAGGACCTTCTTTCAGAACCTGAACGTCGTGCCATGTCTGTTCTGACGGACGGGCATGATCCTGATCGTCATAGCGGCGCTCGTTCAGATCCAACCCGCCGACATAGAGAACCTTGCGATCAAACACCGCGATTTTCTGATGGTGGGTTCCCGGAAACAACCGGGGCAAAGGCCATAGGCGCGGACGCACCTGCCCGGTATCGCGCCTCACCATCAATGCGGCCACTTCCGGCATATCGCGCAAGGCAGCGGCGCGCAGATCCGGCGTCAGGCGGTTGAGCCAGCGGGATGTGCGCCAGACCTTCAGCATGATGACCGGAGAGATCAGCAGACGCACAACCGATCCGGTCTGCGCCGGATGTCGTTCGACTGTGGCACGAATCGGTGCCGCATCCGGGCCGGCCAGTTCCGCCGCCGCCTGCAACAGCCGCACGCTGCGCCACGTGCCCCGATGCATTGCGGCGCGCGCAATCGGGTCAAAATCAGAAAGGGTTATGGTAATGGACACGCCACGGCGCAGACAATGCACGATCAGATCAAGCCAGCGTGGCCCAATCGCAAGGGCCTCTGCCGAGCGCAGCCGTGTTTCGGGATCAAACACCAGAAAACTTGCCAGCACTTCGGTTTGTGCCGCCAGAAAAGCGCGCTCCAATGCGGGATAGGCTTCGGATGCAGAAATGAAAATCTGAGCACGCTTTTCCGCGTCGGGGCGGTCGTCTCGCATCTGGATGCCCCATTACCCTGTTGAATAACCAATGCCCTTTCAGGACAGATTACCTGCATCTTTCATAACCGGCGGCGCCCGTTTCGGCTCCGCCCGCTCTTCGCCCTCGGTCAGGGGGCGCAACGGGAATTCCATTGTCAGCACATAACCGTCACCCGACCGACCGCAGGTGACTGTACCATTCAATTGTTGCGAAAATGCGATCAGAAGCTGCGACCCGAACCCGCCTCGCGGTTCCAAACTGCTGATCTCATCCTGCGCATCAACTGGCATCAGACCGTTGCAAAGCGAAAAGCGCGCCATCCCATGGCCCGTCCGTTCCAATCGCAACCCGACGCGGGCACTCTGCGAGGGGCCGGTCCATGAGTGCTTGAACACATTCGCCATGCCTTCGGTCAGGAACAACGCCAAGGGCACAGCCTGATCCGGAGTAAGGCGAATATCATCGACCGTTGCATCCAGATCAAACCGGCGGCCGGGGGCAGAGCCGATGCGCAACAGATCATTGGCCACGCGCGGCAACAATTCATCTGCGCGCACATCGGTCAGCCCGCTGGTCTGGTAGAGTTCGCGGTGGACGGTCGCCAGACTGATCACCCGGTCCTGCACCGTTCGCATTGCGTCCTTTGCCTCGGCGGTCTTGGCGGCCCTGAGTTGCATGTTCAGAATGGAAGCAATCAGTTGCAGGTTGTTCTTCACCCGGTGGTGAACCTCTCGCAGCAGCACTTCCTTTTGATGGATCGTATTTTCCAGATCCGCCTCGTTGCGCACCACCGAAGCGGTCATCTGCTCATATGCGCTGCCCACAGACTGCAGCTCCAACGCGGCACCGTCCATCCGCATTTTGGAAAACTGCCGGTTCCCGGCCGCAAAGGCGGTGATACGGTCCCGCAGCAAGCGAACATGCCGCAAGACCTGACTTTCCGCCGCCAGCCAAGCCACAAGCAGGCTTGCCGCCCACATCAACATTGGAAAAAGGAAGGCCGGGAAAGCCCCTTCAAAGATCGTGTTGTCCAGACGGTTTGCGGGCCAGGACCCCAAAAGATACAGCGTGCCGGGCTGTAGCGGAACCACAGAAAAGGCGCGCCGTTCACCAGAAAGCGTGCTGGCCACGAAACTTACGCTTGGCCCATCCGCAAAACTGGCCAACTCGCGGTTGGAAGGCAAGCTGCGCTGTGCCGCGTCCATCCCGATGGACGAGGTCAACAGATTGCCCTTGGCATCAAACGTCATCAGCGACAGCGGGTGTGGGTCGTTGGCGTCGATCGGGTTGGCTTGTTGGTCAAGCGTTTCATGCGGCAGCGACACAAACGCGAAGCCTTTGACATCGCCCTCGGTGTCCCGCACCGGGTGCGATACGATCAGGACAGACGTTTTCGACACCGGACCGTAGGGGTTCACAGCGATTTTCGGGCCGGGGTCGGTCAGCAACTGATCCATCGCATCTGTGCCCGCCAGATCGCGCTGTTCGCCCCTTGCGCCACACAGCATTTGTCCGTTCCGGTCTACATAGCCCGCAAATGTCACGATGCCGATGTGCGCAGACACCACCCGATCCATCAATGTGATGCAGGCATCAAGACTTGCCTCTGTGTCGGTGCGCAGAATGGACGGCAACGCGTAAGCCAGCGTGGCGGCCTTGGTCTGCGCCTTGACGATTTCGGCAATCAGCGGATTTGCGGCGATCAGCGTTTCGCCCTTTATCACGTTTGTTACACGCGCCTCGGCAAGTTGCGCGGTTTTCAGGCCTTGAACATAGCTGAGGATGGCAAGCGGCAACAAGGCCACCCCCATCACCGCCATCAGCCGGAAGCCCAATCCGGCAAACCGGCGCCTGACTGCGCCACCCATTGTCATGCCGCTTGGAATCCTGACCGACCCATGACAGCCAGGGTCGCACCGGATTGCTCTGACAAGATGTCTTCGCCTTCAGCCATGCCAAGCAGTTCGCACAAACGGGCGCGGGCGCGGTTGGCCCGGCTTTTCGCCGTTCCGATGGCAACCCCCATCATCTGGGCCGCCTCCTCGTAGGAATATCCGTTCGCGCCAACCAAAATAAGCACTTCGCGATGCTCGGGTGACAGCTTGTCAAAGGCGTGAGAGAAATCGGTGAAGGCAAGCCGACCATCATGATGCGGCTTTTCGAACATTGTCGCAGCATGAACGCCGTCGGTGTCCTGCACTTCGCGACGGGTCTTGCGCTTGGACGAAAAGAACGTGTTGCGCAGGATCGTAAAGAGCCAAGCGCGAAGATCGGTGCCGACCGTGAATTTCTCGATGTTTGACCATGCTTTCAGGATGGTTTCCTGAACCAGATCATCAGCTTCGCTTACATTGCGGGTCAGCGAAATCGCAAAAGCACGCAGCGATGGCACGTGGTTGGCCATCTCCTCACGCGGATCAGCATGCTCCACGGGCAAGGAAGTCATTTTTTGGCCTCCTTGGCCTTCAACTGTTCCAGCAACAGTTTGAAACGATCAGGAACTTCCTCCTTGAGCGCGTCCTCATAGACCCGCTTCAAGTTTTCATCGATGTCCTTGCGCAAACTGGACTTCTGGTTGTCACCTGCCATATGTTCCATCATCATACTGCTTACTGATCCCGCATTTATTCATGGAACCAAACGCAACACCAGTGCGTTTGGTTCCGAAGAAAACGAAACTGGGGAGAAAAATTAATGACTGCCTCTGCGACCTTCGATCTGACATCGGCAATTGCGGCCGACCTTCCCTTTTTGCGGCGCTACGCGCGCGCCCTGACGGGAAGCCAAGACAGCGGCGACCGTTATGCAGCGGCCACGCTGGAAAGCATTCTGATCGAAGACACCCCTGTGCGCGAAGCCAGCACACCACGCATTGGCCTCTTTCACAGCTTTCACCGTGTCTGGGCCAGCGCCGGTGCGCCGTTGGACACTGATGATGATATTCTGGCGAAGCGTGCGCAGGTCCATATGTCGGGCCTCACACCCAATTCGCGCGAAGCATTGTTGCTTCATGCCATCGAAGGGTTCGACCGCCCCGCAATCGCGGAAATCATGGCGCAGGACGAAACCGATGTGCAAACGCTCCTCGACGCCGCAATCCGCGAAATGGAGGCATCTGTTACCGGCAAGGTGATGGTGATCGAAGATGAAGCGATCATTGCCATGGATATCGTCGATATCGTCGGCCAGATCGGCCACAAGGTCACCGGCGTTGCCCGGACCCGTCGCGAGGCGGTGGAACTTGCGGCGCGGGAACGCCCCGATCTGATCCTGTCTGATATCCAGCTTGCCGACGACTCTTCTGGCATCGATGCGGTCAACGACATCCTGGCCCAGTTCGACGACATCCCGGTGATTTTCATCACTGCCTTCCCAGAACGTTTGTTGACCGGGGATAAACCTGAACCGGCCTTCCTCATCACCAAGCCCTTTTCGGAAGAACAGGTGCGATCGGCTGTCAGTCAGGCAATGTTCTTTGCCTCAACGGAAACGTTGCACGCCTGATCGGCTTGGCCGCGAAACCATTGGCGCCTGCCGTCCCGGCGGGCGCTTTTTTTGTTTCGTTGCAATCATTTCCGGGAACGCTTTGATCCTCGGCGCGTTGTTATGCCAAGCGCAGGACCGTTCTGCGCACAACACGCACGAAAGGATCTTCTTATGTTCCGCAAAGTCTTGATGACCACCACCGCCCTGTTCCTTGCAAACGCTGCATTTGCGCAGGATACGATGGTGAAAGAAATCAGCGTTTCGGCTGATATCACCGCAATTGCCAATGCCGAAGCTGCGACCTACTGGACCAACGCTGCCGATGATCTGGAAAACGCCATCGTTGCGCGTCTTGTGGATCGCACCGCCGAGACCGGCTCGAAGATCTCGATCGACATTGACGAGCTGTCATTGGCCAATTCGTTCCAGAACAAACTTGGGCTGGAAGATGCCGTGATGGTCGGCATGGTCAATGTGTCGAATGACGAGGACAACGCGAAATTCGACAATTACGAATTGACCGTGACCGCCCAAACGGCACAGGCGTTCGCCGCTGACGGCACCGTTCTGGAGGGCGCGTTTGACGACACTCCGGAATACTACGCGGCGCTGATCGCAGCTTTCGCCGATGGTGTTGTCACCCGCCTGAAATAATGCACACCACTTGAAGAAAGGCCCCGGAGAGATCCGGGGCCTTTTGCATTTCAGCCGTGTGTCGCGCGGATCACTTTGCAGTTGCGCGCAGCATCCAGGCAGCTTTTTCGTGAAAAGCGCAGCGCGCGGTCAGCAGATCGGCGGTGGCAACATCCTCGCCCTTTTCAGCCTGCCCGATCACGTCACGCATCCGGCGCACGACCGCTTCGTGGTCGCTTGCCAGATCTTCGACCATTTCTTGCGCCGATCCCAGCTTGGCGGGATCCTTCACGCAAGACATCTTGGTGATTTCAGACATCTGGAACGGTGCGATCCTGCCCAGCGCGCGCATACGTTCCGCTAGATCATCGGCCGCCTGAAACAGGTCGGTATATTGCGCTTCGGTCAGCACATGGATCGAATGGAACATCGGGCCTTCAACATTCCAGTGGACGGCATGCGATTTGAACAGCAGCCGGTAGGTATCGGCAAGCGCCTCGCTCAACCCCTTTGAAATGGCCGTCACGCCAGTGATTCCTGTGTCGATCTTGTCCGAAGCCGGGACAGCCTTGAGTGCGTCTGACATGGGGAAATCCTTTCTTTTGGAAGGCGGTCAATATCGACCGTCTTATGGGGACAGAACGCCCGACCCGCTTGTGGGGTTCCTCAGCCCGTCGCCATCTGCGGCGAAAAGACCATGACCTGGCCGCGCCCGGCCCTTTTCGCGGCATAAAGCGCGCAGTCGGCATCATGCAGCATCACCTCTGCCTGCGGAGAAGAATAGAGCGTCGATATCGTCAGCCCGACACTGACCCCGATCTGGCAAGTATGATCATCACACATGATTGGCTGCGCCAAACCTGCGATGACGCGTTCGGCCACGAGCGTCAGACGCGTCCGGTCTGTCAGGCCCGGCAGCAGAATGACGAATTCATCGCCCCCGACCCTGGCAACCAGATCGCCCGCACGGGTTTCTTCGGTCAGCGTCCGGGCCACAAGGCGCAAGACATGGTCGCCCGCCGCATGGCCGAATGTGTCATTCACTTCCTTGAACCTGTCCAGATCCAGATGCATCAGGCCGAAAGGCGCCCCGTCAGCCACCGCCTGTGTCAGACCCAGATCCAGCGCCCGGCGATTGCGCAACCCGGTCAGCGTATCGGTCAGCGCCAATTCTTCGGCTTGCGATTTTGCACCCTGCAGCCGCATGTTCAGCCGTTGCAATTCCCCCAGAACCGCACGCTTCGCCTCGACCAGATACAGAAGTTCAACCGTCAGATCCGTGGCCGCGAAATCGGCATCCGTCAACGCATGGACGCGCACCGCTTCGACCACACCAATGCCAAAGGACAGGTTCAGCACGATCCCGCCCGCCAGATCCGGCATCGCCAGCCCGCGAAACTCAGCCGCGCCAGTGCGCAGGCCCAGATGCAGCCGCGCGCCCTGTTGCGCGATCAGATCCCGCATCCCGGTTATGCCGGACGGGCGGCGCACCTGAAACAGATCAAATAAATCCTGACCTATCAGCGGGATACCAACGGCAATCTTGGCCAGAGTGGGGCCATGGGCCGTGATGCGGCCAAGCGGCGACAGATGCAGATGCATGGGCATCAGCCGCGCAAGCGCCGCGGCGGACAAACCTGCCTGCGTGGCACAGCGGCCGGTTTCTGGCGCGCAACCGCCCGCGTTTGCGCCACACCCGGTCATACTGCGCCCGCCGCCAAGGAAAACCGGCGCCCCTCCGCGTGGCTTTCATCCAGCAGATGGATCACGATCACATCCGCCGTTGACGCCGGGGGCGCCATTTCCAGCACGACCAACGCGCCATAATCGTCGGCCATAGCGCGCAGCAGGCCAATCAGAATGAAACCGGCCCCGGCAAAAGGCGGAACCGCTGTCAGGGCAAAGCGCCCCTCCCCCCGGTCTTCGAACAAAAGAGGGGGCAGAACAAGGTCCGGCAGGGCCAGACGCGCCCGGTCGGGCAGTTCTTCGAGCGAGTGCAGGAAGTCGCGAAAGCTGATTCCGCCAAAGCGCAACAACCGGCGCAAACCGTCACGGTCGCGGTGAGAGACCAGTGCGGTGCCCATATCCTCCAGCACGCTTTCGCGCGATCGGTTCAACACCTCGCAAGCGGCGGCAATCACCCGGTCTGTCAACGCAGCTTCATAGGTCAACAACGGCTCGAAACTGTCGAACGGCAAATGCGCCTGTCGAACCACCTGCTGCCACAGCGCCACGCCATGGCGTTGCTTCAGAAAATTTTCCAGCGCGCGACTGATCAGCCCGTGCATTGCCATTCCCCTGTCTTGCGGGCTGCGATTCCCCACAGCCTAAGACACGCCCCTTAAGGAAATCTTGCCATCAATCAGGCACAGGCCAACGCCGCTATGGGGCCAGAATAAGACCACCACCCTCCGGCAAGGTCAGTTGGTTCACCGGCAGGGGCACCGTGGCCGGCGGGCTGGTCTGCCACAGGCGGATCAATGCCTCGCCCGCTTCATACTGTGGCAAGACGCCATTTGCGGGCAAAACCTCGCGGATGACCGGGCCAAGGGCCACATCATTGTGGAACCCGGTGAACTGCACGAAACCGCCGGTGGTATAATCCAGCAAGATCGCCTCTTCGCCCGGCACCGCGGGAACAAGATCGGCCACCACCATCACACAGCCGACCCCACCCCCCGGCATCTGCCGCCCGCAACTGTCGATCAGAAACCCCAGCCGATAGGTATCAAGCGCGTTCAGATACATGTCGCGCGTGGCGGTTGCCCCTGCGGGTTGCAACGGCAGCAGGTCGGTGACAGCGACCAGCAATTCATCGCGGCTGCTGCCATTGCGCGGGGTGTCGGCCAAAGCCAGCCGGCGTGCCAGATCCTTTTGCCCCGGCGCTGTCGCTCGGTCCTGCAACGCGGCCAATGCCTCGGCCCCCGGTTTGCCCCAGCGCGCCAAAAGCGCCGCATCAAGCTCGGCCACCGGCAAACGACCGTCATCCAGCCGGGTCATCAGGCTGCGCGCGCTGAGGCGCTCGGCGCTCAGGATCGGGGTCATCGACAGGGCGGCCAGCGCCATCAGGGCCAAGGCCATGACAATATTGGCCTGTCGCACCCGCGCCATCCATCCGACGCCACGGACCACCGCAACCGCATACAAAACCCCATAGCCCACGCCCAACGCCGCAACCTGCGCGGCAAACACCCGCTCTGGCGTCCAGCCGTATTGCGCCACCCGCACCCACACCGCCCAAGCGCCCAAAGCGGCAAGCAGGGGAAGCATCAGCGCCGTAGCCTGCGCCGATCGCGCCAGAAGCGGGCTTTGAGTGGCCTGCGCATCGTCCTGATCCACAACCGTTGTGACCAGCGTGGCCACCGCCCCCGCCATCGCAAGCAACGTCAACGCAAAGGACCAGACGCCAAACAGGCCAGAAACCCCGCGCAAAGGAAGCGCCAACAGGAACACCGCCGAAACCGCGAACACCACCGGAAGCAGCAGTCGCAGCAACCGCAGGATCAGATAGGGGCTGACGTAATCTGACAGCTCCTGCACCACCGCCAGCCCCAGCCCCAGCACGCCCCCGGTGATCAGCCAGGGCATCACCTCCAGATCGATCAACCTGTCGATCAGGCCGATCCCCACCCCTTTCAGCAGCGCGTCCGACAACAGGATCACCGCCCAGACCAGACCGACAAAGGCCCATGCCGCCACCACGCGCACGACAATGGCCCAGCTTTCGCCAAACAGTGTTGGATAGTCACGCCACCCGGCACCATGGCGTGCGATCCAGAACGGCAAAGGCACCAGCGTCAGGATGATCGCCCCAAGCACCACCTGCGGGCTGTTCATCACATCCTCAACGCGCAGAAACCCAAGTGCGGCCACGCTGAGCAAGACAGTCACCGCAACCGCAACGCCCATTGCGCCAAGAGCCGCCCGCGCCGGCGCAAGCGGTCCGGCCATGGCCAGAAGCGCGGTGAAAAAGCACGCAACAAAAGCGGCCAGCGCCAAGAGCGGGCGCCCGGCCAGCACGCCCGCATCCGCCATCCGGGTCAGCGCAAAAAGCCCCAGTCCCGCCGCAAGGCCGGTCGCCGTCAGGACCGCCCGCGCCGTCATCTGCTTGTCCATGCTCTGCCTCTTGGATTTTGATTTGAGCCCAAGGCTATCTGCCACAAACCCAAAGAACCAGTGGCCGCAACGCCGAAAGTGGTTGGCCCGGCGTGTCATTTAATTGTTACAAAAATGACAATCAAGCGTTACGAATCTGGTTTAGTTGGAATGCAACGGTGTGCCTTTGCAGCTTAGGCGTGTGGATGCATGTCGTAAAATCAATCCACGCAAGATCGCACGCCGATGACGGAAACACTTTGACCCCACCGGAACGACCCCACACCGACAGCTTTACAAGCGCCCGGCCCCGCGAAGGAACGACGACGATGGAACAACATATCCGATCAGCCTTTGACCGCGACCTCGAAGGCGTTCAGGCCTCGGTCATGAAAATGGGGGGGCTTGTCGAGCACGCTCTTTTGCAAGCCGCTCAGGCGCTTGAAACCCGCGACGAAGGTCTTGCGGCCGAAGTCCGCTCTGCGGACCGCGTGATCGACGATCTGGAAGACCAGATCCACACGGAATGTGCCCGGATCATCGCGTTGCGTGCGCCCACCGCAACCGACCTTCGGACTGTCTTGACCATCATGCGGATCGTGGGCTCGCTGGAGCGGTCGGGCGACTATGCCAAAAACCTTGCAAAGCGCTCGCTTGTGCTCAGCCAGATGCGCCCGGTCAGCGATTCCGCAGGGTCAATCTCGCGCATGGCGCGATCTGTTGTGGGGCTGCTGAAAGACGCGCTTGATGCCTACGTCACGCGCGATGTGAAACTGGCCGAGGATGTGCGTCACCGGGACTCCGAGGTGGATCAGATGTACAACTCGGTGTTCCGCGAATTCCTGACCCATATGATGGAAGATCCGCGCAACATCACCGCCTGCATGCACCTGCATTTCATTGCCAAGAACATCGAACGTGTCGGCGACCATGCGACCGGCATCGCGGAACAGGTGATCTATCTGGTGACGGGCGTTCTGCCGGATGACGATCGCCCCAAAAGCGACGTTACCTCCCTGACCGATTCCGCAACGACAACGGTCTGAGGAAAAGCATGGCACACACATCGCAACCCGTCGTTCTGCTGGTCGAAGATGAACCGGCCCAACGTGAAGTGCTGGCCTACAATCTTGAGGCCGAAGGCTTCCGTGTTGTTCAGGCCAGCAATGGCGAAGACGCGCTGATCATGGTGGATGAAGACACGCCCGATATCATCATCCTGGATTGGATGATGCCGGAACTGTCGGGGATCGAGGTTTGCCGCCGCCTGAAGATCCGGCCCGAAACCCGCGCCATTCCGATCATCATGCTGTCGGCCCGCGCCGAAGAGGTGGATCGCATCCGGGGTCTGGAAACCGGGGCCGATGACTATGTCATCAAGCCCTATTCCGTGCTGGAACTGATGGCGCGTGCGCGCGTGCAGTTGCGCCGTGTGCGCCCATCGACCATCGGGGTGGTGCTGGAATGGGATGACATCCGGCTTGATCCTGAAACCCACCGGGTCTACCGGGGCAATTCCGTGCTCAAACTGGGTCCCACCGAATTCCGCCTGCTGTCCACTTTCATGGAAAAGCCCGGTCGGGTCTGGTCACGTGAACAACTGCTCGACCGGGTCTGGGGCCGCGATATCTATGTCGACAGCCGCACGGTGGATGTGCACATCGGCCGTTTGCGCAAATCACTGATGCAGAACGGTGGCGAGGACCCGCTGCGCACCGTGCGCGGGGCCGGATACGCTTTGGGCTGAGCGATCAGCCTGCGCCCCTGAACATGCACATGAGGCAGACTTGGCTTTTGTGCCGTCTGCATTGCGATATGTTGCCGCACTGGGCAGAAGTGCGCTGCGGGCTATCCTAATCGGATGTCAGAAAACACCCGTGTGCTTTACAATCAGACCTGCCCCATCTGCCGTGCGGAAATCACGGGCTATCAGCGCAGGGCTTTGCGCGATGGCCTGCCGATCCGGTTCGACACGCTGGACAATGCCGCCGATTGGGGCCTGACGCCGGATCAGGCGGCGCGCCGCCTGCATGTCTGGCATGGTGGTCAGGTGCTGTCCGGCCTTGCCGCTTTCCGTGCGCTTTGGGCGCAGATGCCGCATCTGCGCTGGCTGGCGCGGCTGACGGGCCTGCCGGGAGTGCATTGGCTGGCGCATCAGACCTATGAACGCATCCTCGCGCCGATCCTCTACCGCGCCCACCGGCGAAGGCAACATCAGCAGAGCAAGATCACCTGACACGCAAGGCGCAGCTTGGCGGCCTGAACCCGGTGGCGCGCTGGATGCGGCATGTCAATCTGGCTTGCGCCAAGCCGCCAGAAAGGCGCGCACGCAAGTGACAACATGGGCAAACCTGTCGCCGCCGAGGTGGACGCCGCCATACCAGCGCGTGACCACAACCACACAATCGGTCAGCCCTTCGCGGTCCAGCATTTTCAAGATGACCGCCCCCGCGCCAGATTCACCGTCATCATTCTTGACAGGGCCTTCACCGCTCAGGATCACGGCCCAGCTGTTGTGGGTGGCCTTGGCGTATTTCTTTTCGCGCTTCATGTCGCGCAGGAACAGGTCAACGCCCGCGCGACCGGCGACGACACCGCCCGTCACCGCATAACGCGACCCCCTGTCGGCGACCACATTTTCCAACCGGATCATCCGCCCCCCCCTGCCCATGCGCAAAAACTGGCGGGCCGCGGACAAAAGGTCAATGGCGCAAGGACAGCGCCTCCAGCGCGGTCTTGTTGGGGCAGAATACCGGCGGACAAGGGCTGCCAGCGGCGGCGGCCATCCACCGGGTGCAGGCGGTTTTCTGGGTGCAATCTTCGCAGCGATCCACCAGTTGACCCAATTCCCTGCGGCTGAGCCAACCGTCGACGACCGCCGAGGACAGGCTGACCCCCAACAGCCGCGCCATGCCGCGCGTCAGCCCCCACGCCAGCGGCGTTTCCGAATATCCGATCATCGCATCACCCTCCTGATCTGCGCGGCTCTGCGCAGACCTTCAGCTTGCCAGCGCCAGACCCGGACGACCTTGATGCAGATCAAGACCCATGCATCAGACCAAAGCGCGAACGCGGTCGTGCAGATCCTTGTGCGCGGCCTCAATCCGGCGCAGGTCCTCGGCATAGATCGTTGTCTTGGCGGCCTCGCTCATCGCCCGGTCCGACAGCCGCCGCGCGGCCAGAGCAAACAGGTCGGGGCTGCTTTGGGTCAGGGCGACCAGCAGCTTTTGCAACCGCAACTGCACCGAAACAACGCCCGCACCATCCCGCGCTATCGCAGCAAACGCGTCTTCAAGCAGATCGTCCATTGACAGGCCGGGAACGGCCACCCGTGCAAAATCGGGCCGTGCCTCTGGCGCGCGCAGGTGCCAAAGCTCCAACACGCGGAACTGGCGCCCCAGCACATCCAGCGCCGTGCCCGGATCGTTGACCGCAGGCGACAGCGCGCGCTCGGCGATTTCCGACAACACCGACAGGCCAAAGCGCGGGTCCTGATCAAAGGTGCGCGCCGACGCAATCGTAAAGGCCTTGCAAGCGACGACCACGCAATCCTCGTCGCTCTCGCTTTGCAAGATCTGCGGCGCGAGCCAGGCCAGCGCGCGCTTTTGGTGCACAAAACCGCCAGGCAACACATCCAGCCTGATCAACGGCGGCCCATCGGCCCCGCCGGCGGCGCTTGCGATCTTTTGCAGGGCCGGCATATCAACATGGCACAGATAGCCCGAGCTCTTGGCATATACCGGCGTCCATGTGCCTTTCCAGTCGTCACTCAGGGGCGGCAGAGGCACACCGCCAAGATAGGGCTGATCAACCCGCGCCTGCATTGCTGCAACCGCCGCAACCTCGACCCGCGCCACCGTATCCTCCAGCCGTCCGAAATTGGTCAGATGCGTGATCCAGCGCACCAGCGCCAGGACCACGGCAAGCGTCACCCACATGCTGGCAAAGAACAGCACCACACGCCCGGCTTGGTCAAACACGCCACTGCGCACACCGATGAGCGCGAACAGCGAAAACAGGAACGCGCCCAGAAAGGTGGCCAGCACCATCTGTGACGTCACATCTTCCTTCAGCAGCGTCACGGCACGCGGGGTGCCTGACCCGGACGCGGCGCCATAAGCGGTCAGCATGATCGACACCGAAAACGTGGTCACCGCCAACATCGACGTGGCAAGGATGTTCAGAATACTCTCGATCGCATTCGCCGCCTCGATCCCGGCCAGCCAATCCGGCAGATAGGGCGAAACCAGCGGTGTCAGCGCGACAACCGCGATCCCCGAAACCGCGAAGAACGAGGTTCGAACCCAAAGTTTGCGCAATCCCTTGCGCAATTGAAACATGAAACGCGAACCAATCATCTGAACCTGCTTTTGCATCTGTGTCGTCATGCTGACTGACCAGAAACCCGGCACCGGCGCAATGGTTCAGAACGAAAACGAGATCAACGCAGGGTGGCGACCACACGACGGACAGTTTCCACCCGCTGGGCGTTGGGCGGATGACTGCCCAGAAACTGGTCGCCCGGATCGGGAAGCCGGGTAAAGAACGCAGCCCCCCGCACCGGATCGAAGCCCGCGCGAAACGCGATCTCGGCCCCCAGCGCATCGGCCTCAAGCTCGAAATTGCGCGCATAGGTGCGGGCGCCCATCGTGGCCCCCATCTGCTGCGCGGCCCGCACCGCTTCGGGCGGCGCGCCCGAGGCTTGGGCCAGAACCCCCGCCAGCACGGCGCCGGTGGTGGCGGTGCGCTGCACTTGCGGAATATGGCCTGCAATGTGGTGCGCGGCCTCGTGGCCGACGACAAAGGCGATTTCGTCCGCATTGCGCGCGTCCGCGATCAGCGCCAGTGTGAAGCCGATGATCGGGCGTCCCGCCCGGTCCAGCGTCTGAAAAGCGTTGGGCGGCTGATTTGGGCGATCATCGACCACGATCTCGAAATCGCAGTTGCTGCGCGGGGTGCGCTCTCGGCACATCGTCTCGGCCATCGGTTCCAACCGCGATACCACAGCGATAAAGTTGCGCGCCGCCTGTTCCGCAGACAAGCGGCCATCGGGCAGCGGTGGGCTTAAGGCCGGTGCGGGTGCGGGCATTGCAGAGGGCACCCGAGAGGCCACAGGCTGACACCCTGCCAGCACTGCCGCCACCAAAGCTGCCCAAGCCGATTTTTGAAAGCCCATCCACCGCCTCTTTTTTCGATTTTCCACACAAGATAGCAGGTGGGACAGCAGACAAAAGGCTCCGCACGCCACCTCACGCCAAGTTGCGCGGCGGCTGAAATCGTCATTGCACTCCGGGCCCCGGATTGGCTAACCTGACCGCATGTTTACCATCGAACACGACTTTGACGCGACCGTGATCACCCTGATCGATGAGGGGTCAGAGGGGTTGGAGGAGGACGTAACCATCCTTGCGTTCGAGGAATGTGTCGTGCTGGAACAGGAAGACCCGGTATCGGGCGATGTGGTGCGGATCAGCCTGTCGATGGGGCAGTTGGCGGATCTGGCAGCGGCGCTGGATCTGCCCGAAGGCAGCTACCGGCTGGAACGCGCCGCAAAGCCCTGACGCCGGGACCGGACCCGCGGCCCGCACACGCCTCAGGCAGATCGATGGCGGTCAAAGTTGCACCAAGGCGCCGGCCCAGAGCTGTGTTCAGCGGCGCCGCGATGGCCATGCGCTCGGCGCAACGGCCAACAGACCCGAAGATGCGAGTTGAGGCGGGTCTTTCGCGCCTTAGGTCAGTCAAGCCGGAAGGTCTTGTCGCGCGCGGTTGCGCCGCGCACAAGGGTCAGACGGGTTTTGGCCACCCCCAAGGCTTGTGCAAGCGCCTGCGCGACAGCGGCGTTGGCCCGGCCCTCGTCCGCCGGGGCGGTCACGCTGATCCGGAACATCCCGGCATCCTGCGTCAGGCTTGCCTGTCGGGCACGCGGTGTCGCACGCACCCGGAACTCGGCCCCCGATTGCGCAAGATGGTCCCACTGGCCCTTGGTCATGTCGATCCCCTTTTCGCATTTTGGCGCGGCGGCGCGCTGGATGCAAGATGGCGTCCAGCTCTGGAAAATCCCGCCGCTTGCGCATAGCCTGCCCGCGACCCAGACCGGAGAGTCCGATGCCCGATCCCGATTCCGCTGTCCTTGAGTATCTGGCGCATCGCCGGTCACCGGGGGCAAAGACCTTTACAGGGCCGGTGCCCGACCGCGACCAGATCCTGCAGATCCTGAGCCTTGCCACCCGCGTGCCCGATCATGGCAAGCTGGAACCGTGGCGGATGATCGTGCTGGACCGCAGCGCGATGGCACGCCTGGCCGATCTGGCCGAAGCGCGGGCACAGGCGCTGGGGGCCGACGCGGAGAAGATCGAGAAGGGCCGGGGCCAGTTCGATCGCGGGCAGTTGGCGGTGGTGGTGATCTCGTCGCCAAAAGTGGCACAAAAGGTTCCGGTGGCGGAACAGGTGCTGTCGGCCGGGGCCTTGTGCATGAATGTGCTTCATGCCGCGACTGCGGCGGGTTGGGGCGCGTGCTGGCTGTCGGGCTGGCCCTCACATGACGCAACGTTCCGCGCGCAGGCCTTTGGCTGCGGGCCGGGCGAGACGGTGGCGGGCATCATCCACATCGCCACCCCTGCCCCGATGGCCGCCGACCGCCCGCGCCCGGATCTGTCCAGACTGGTGACGTGGGGCTGACATGATTCTTGGCGACTTTCTCAAGGCCCTGTTGCAGCTGGGGGACCATCGGTTCCGGCGGGTGATGGGGATTGGCGTGCTGCTGTCTGTGGCGCTGCTGGTGGCGGTCTATGCCGGATTTCTGGCCCTGATCCAGACTTTCACGCCCGATGCGATCGACATCCCTTTTGTGGGGCCGGTGGGCGGGCTTGATACGCTGCTGTCCTGGGGGTCGGCGCTGTTCATGATCGGACTGTCGGTGTTTCTGATGATGCCGGTCGCCTCGGCCTTCACCGGGCTGTTTCTGGAGGATGTGGCGCAGGCGGTGGAGGACCGGCACTATCCAACGCTGCCGCCGGTGCCAAGGCTGCCTTGGGGCGACGCCCTGATCGATGCCGCCAATTTCTTTGCCCTGCTGATCGCGGTGAACGCGCTGGCACTGATCCTATATGCCTTTGCGGGGCCCTTCATTCCGGTGGTTTTCTGGGCGGTGAACGGGCTGTTGCTGGGGCGGGAGTATTTCACTCTGGTGGCCATGCGCAGGCTGGGGCGCGTGGGGGCGAAGGCGCTGCGCAAGCGCCATTGGGGCAAGGTCTGGCTGGCGGGGGTGCTGATGGCGGCGCCGTTGTCGGTGCCGCTGGTCAACCTGCTGATCCCGGTGCTGGGGGCCGCGACATTCACCCATATGTTCCACCGACTGAACAGCCGGGACTGACTGCAGACGCCGCGAAGGGGCCGGCGGCGGGACCGGGGGCCAGCCCCCGGACCCCCGGGATATTTAAGAACAGATGAAAGCGGGCAGAGGCCGTGTGACTCAGGCCACCCAGTCCCACGGGTTGGTGAATCCGCCGAGGACTTCCGTGACCCTGGCATCGTCAACCACGCCTGTCTTTGCCAGTTTGGCCACCAGACCGCGCTTCTTGTCTTCGGCCACCATGGCCACGCTGGCGGGGATGCCGGCTTTTTTCAGGGCCTCGTCAAAGACGCGGGTGATCGCCATGCGGCGCAGGTCGGGCTTGAAAACCTTGCCCACAGCGGTTTTGGGCACCTCCGCCAGAATCTCGATGTGTTTGGGCAGGGCCGCGCGTTCGTGGATGTGTTTGGCGGCGTAGTCCATCAGATCGGCCACGGTGGCGGTGGAGCCTTTGACCAGTTCGATGTAAGCGGCAGGCAATTCGCCCGAATGGGCGTCGGGCTGGCCGATGGCGCCGACCACGGCGACGGCTTCATGGCCCATCAGCGCCTCTTCGATGATGGCGGGGTCGATGTTGTGGCCGCCGCGGATGATCAGATCCTTGGCGCGGCCGGTGATGAACAGATAGCCATCGGCGTCGATGCGTCCCAGATCGCCGGTGCGCAGGAAGCGGCCTTCGGCGAACAGGTCCTTGTTCTTGTCTTCCTCGGTGTAGGTCGACCCCTCGAACACACCGGGGTTGGCGACGCAGATCTCGCCCACCTCGTCCACACCGCAGTCGCGGAAACCATCGGCGGTCTTGTGCAGGATGCGCACATGGGTATGCGGAAACGGCAAACCGACCGAACCGATCTTCTTCACGCCATCAGGCGGGTTGATCGACACAAGGCAGGTGCATTCGGTCAGGCCGTAGCCTTCGTTGATCTCGATCCCGGTTTCCTTCTTGAAGCGGTTGTAAAGCTCGACCGGCAGCGGCGAGGAGCCGGAAAATGCGCTGCGCAAGGACGAGATATCGGCATCCACCGGGCGCTGCATCAGGGCCGAAAGCGCGGTGGGCACCGTGATCATATAGGTGGCCTTGTAGCGCGCGATCAGCTTCCAGAAGTTGTCGAACACCCCGTCGCCACGATAGCCCGCAGGCGTTGGAAACACCACATGCGCGCCCGATGCGATCATGCTCATCAGGATCGGATAGGCGGCGAAAACGTGGAACAGCGGCAGGGGACACATCACCACATCATCGGGCTTGAACAGCAGTTGCTGACCCAGCCAGCCGTTGTAGACCATGCCCGACACCTTGTGCTGCGCCACCTTCGGCATGCCGGTGGTGCCGCCGGTGTGGAAATAGGCGGCAACGCGGTCACGCGGCTCGTCGGCAAAGGTCAGCCGGTCGGCGGGCTGGCGGGCCAGTTCAGCAGCGAAGGATTTGACGTTCGCGGTGTGGCTGACGGGATTTTTCGGCCGGATCAGCGGCACGATGAACTTCTTGGCGCCCGACAGATAGCGCACCAGATCCACCTCCAGCACCGTTTTCACCGAGGGCGCGTGGCGCACGGCCTGCGCCACCTTTTGGGCAAGGTCGGTTTTCGGGAAAGGCTTGAGCGTGACGACAACCTTGGCCTTGGTCTCGCGCAGGATGGCGCTGATCTGTTCAGGTTCCAGCAGCGGGTTGATCGGGTTGACGATGCCCGCAACCGCGCCGCCGATCAGGGTGACGACGGTTTCCAGCGCGTTGGGCAGGACATAGGCCACAACGTCCTGCTCGCCCACGCCCAGACTGCGGAACAGGTTGGCGGCCTGCGTGGTCTGGGCGTGCAGCGCGGCCCAGGTCAGGGTGTCGCGCTTGGTATCGGGCCCCGAAAGCAGCTGGTAGCTGATCGCCGGGCGCGCGCCATGGGCGGCCTTGGCGGAGGTGATGAATTCATGCATCGTGCGTGCCACCGGGCGGTCGGCCCATGCCATCTCGGCCTCGGTCGCGAGTATGTCTTCGCGCGTGACGAATTTTCCCATTCCATCCTCCCCTGACGGTCCGTTTATGGCCCCGTTGATGGGGGGCCTGTTATCCTCGTGTCACACAATGTGCGTAAACGCCGCATTTGCCAAGCGGCGGGGCCTTGCGGCAACGCAACGTCAGACCGGCGACGGACATGAAAAAAGGCGGCCCCGCAGGACCGCCTTTTTCCATGTTTCATGCATCGGGATCAGGCCGGGATGCGCAGCATCTGGCCGGGATAGATCTTGTCGGGATGCTTCAGCATCGGCTTGTTCGCCTCGAAGATTTCCATGTAGCGGTTGGCATTGCCCAGCGTCGCCTTGGCGATCACCGACAGGTTTTCACCCTTTTGCACAGTGTGGAATTTCGGCTCTGCCCCGTCATCCTCGGCCTCGACCGAGGCGACACCGGCGACATTGCCGACGGCAAGGATCACCTTTTCCTTCATCTCCGGCGAAACCGCCTTGCCTTCGACCGTCACCTTGTCACCATCAACCTTGATGTCCAGCCCGGTTGTATCAAGGCCCAGATCCTTGATCTCGGCTTTCAGCGCCTCTGGCTCTGGCATTGTTGCCGCCTCGGCCTTGCCGCCGAACAGCGATTTGCCTGCGTCCTTGACGAAACTCCACATACCCATCGGATACTCCTTTTCAACATGCGCGACCTTTCGGGCACAGTGCCAAAGGCCGTTGGGCAGCACTATGGGGCGAAAGCGTCAAAGCGCAATGACACTGTGACATACGCGAGGGGGAAAGGGCCGCGGATTTTCCCCGTCAGGCCGCGCCATCGGTGAATTGCAAACGGGCGAGGCGGGCGTAAAGACCACCTTCGGCCACCAGATCATCATGTTTGCCCTGCGCCACGATGCGGCCCTGATCAAAGACCACGATGCGGTCAGCGCGTTTTACGGTGGCAAGGCGGTGGGCGACGACAAGGGTGGTGCGGCCCTGTGCGAGGGACTCCACCGCCGATTGCACAAGGCGTTCGGATTCGGCATCCAGCGCAGAGGTCGCCTCGTCCAGCAGCAAGACGGGCGCGTCGCGCAGGATGGCGCGGGCGATGGCAATGCGCTGCTTTTGCCCGCCCGACAACATGACGCCGCGTTCGCCCAGATAGGTGTCGTAGCCCTGCGGCAGCGCGGTTACAAACTCATGCGCGGCGGCGGCCCGGGCGGCGGTTTCCACCTCTGCATCGGTGGCATCGGGACGGCCAAAGCGGATGTTTTCGCGCGCCGATGCGGCAAAGATCACCGGATCTTGCGGCACCAGCGACAGCGACCGACGGAAATCGGTGCGGTCAAGATCGCGCAGGTCGATGCCATCCAGCAGAACCCCGCCCTGCTGCGGATCATAAAAACGCAGCAGCAGTTGCAGGATGGTGGTCTTGCCTGCGCCGGACGGGCCGACAAGGGCGACGGTCTCGCCAGGACGGACATGCAGCGTCACCCCATCCAGCGCCGAGGTTTCCGGCCGGGCCGGATAGCGGAAGGTAACGGCATCGAACCGGATGTCTCCCCGCACCGGCTGCGGCAGGGTTTTGGGGTGGGCAGGGTCTTTCACGGGGTCGGTGGCGTGAAGCAGCTCCACCAGCCGCTCGGTGGCCCCGGCGGCGCGCTGCAATTCGCCGAAGATTTCCGACAGCGCCCCCACTGATCCTGCCACCATGATGGCGTAGATCACGAATTGGATCAGCTCTCCGGCCGTCAGCGCACCCGCCCGCACGTCGCGCGCGCCCATCCACAGCACGCCCACAATGCCGGTGAACACAAGGAAAATCACAAAGATGGTCAGCACGGCACGGGTGCCGATGCGGGTCTTGGCAGAGGCAAAGCTTTTCTCGGTGACATCGGCAAAGGCCCCGCGGGTCTGGCCCTCGTGGGTGAAGGCCTGCACGGTCTGGACCGAGGACAGCGCCTCGGAGGCGGAACCGGAGGAACTGGCGATCCAGTCCTGATTCTCGCGCCCCAGTTTGCGCAGGCGGCGGCCCAGAATGATGATGGGAACCACGACCACCGGCACGATCAGCAGCACAAGCCCCGCAAGTTTGGCAGACGTCAGCAGCATCAGGACAAGCCCACCCACAAGGATCAGGCTGTTGCGCAATGCGATGGATACCGAGGAGCCGATCAGCGACAGGATCAGCGTGGTGTCGGTGGTGATGCGGCTGAGCACCTCGCCGGTCATGATCCGCTCGAAAAAAGCGGGCGACAGACCCAGCACCCGGTCGAACAGCGCGCGGCGGATATCGGCCACCACCCGCTCTCCCAGACGGGTCACAAGGTAGTAGCGCATGCCCGAGCCAAAGGCGAACAGACCCGCAATGATGATGGCCGCGCCAAAGTATTGGTCAAGGATGACCACATCGGCGTTGAAATTATCCACCACCCGGCGCACGGCAAGCGGCAAAACCAGACTGACGGCAGCCGTCAGGGCAAGCGCCAGCAACGCAAACGCCAACAGGGGGCGATAGGGCATCAGAAAGGGCAAAAGCCCGGCCAGCGCGCCAACCTGTTTGGATTTCGCGCGGTCTTCGGTCACTGTCGGGGTGCGTGCCATGTCGTCCTGCCTTGTTCTGCCAGCGGGTTTAGGCAACCCGCGCCGCAGGAGCAAGCGCCGCAATTGCCGCGCCCTTGATTGTTTGCACAGCGGCGGCGCTGAAACGGGCGCGCACGCCGGGCGGGTGGGCGCCTTGGTGCGGGGTGTGTTTTTGGCAGGATGGCCACCGCAGCTGACGTCTGCGGTGTGGATGGATATTGCGGGGACGGCCCGCATCGGCTTTACCTTCAACAAGGGACCGCCAGCCCCGGATTGCGCAAGGAGCCAGCCGATGACAGATTTTTTCACCGCACGGGATGGCGCGCGGCTGGCGTATCGGGATCAGGGCGCGGGGATGGCGGTGCTGTGCCTGTCCGGTCTGACCCGCACCATGGGCGATTTCGACTACATGGTGCCGCATCTGCCGCCCTGCCGGGTGATCCGTATGGATTACCGGGGCCGCGGGGATAGTGCGTGGACCGGGACCGGAACCTACACCGTGCCGGTGGAGGCCCGCGACGCGCTGGATCTGCTGGACCATCTTGGGGTGGCGCGCGCCGCGGTCATCGGCACTTCGCGCGGGGGGCTGATCGGGATGATGCTGGCGTCAGTGGCGCGGGAGCGTTTGCATGGGCTGCTTTTGAACGATGTGGGCCCAGAGATCCACCGCCCCGGATTGAAGCGGATTTTCGACTATGTGGGGCGCAATCCCGCAGCGCGGACGCACGAGGCGCTGGCAGCGGCCTTGCCGGGCGTGATGCCGGGGTTTGCGAATGTGCCCGCCAGCCGCTGGCTGGAGGAGTCGCGCTTGCACTACCGCGAAACACCGGAAGGGCTGCGCATCACCTATGATCCGGCCTTGCGCGACGCGTTTCTGGCGTCGTTCGAGGGGCCTGCGGTCGACCTGTGGCCGCTGTTCGATGCTTGCGCCGGCTTGCCTCTGGCGCTGATCCGGGGGGCGAACTCTGATCTGCTGTCAGCGCAGACGGCAGCAGAGATGCGGCGGCGGCGGCCGGACATGCTGTTTGCGCAAGTGCCGGACCGGGCGCATATCCCGTTTCTGGACGAGCCGGAGTCGGTGGCGGTCATCCGCGATTTCCTGCGGGCCTGCACATGAATACCGCAATGATCCAAGCGGCAGCGGCGCGTCTGACGGGCCACGCGCGGGTGACGCCCTTTCTGAACGCGCCGCTTCTGGATGCCGCCTGTGGCAAACGGGTGTTCGTAAAGGCCGAGTGTTTGCAGGTGACCGGATCCTTCAAGTTTCGCGGCGCATGGTCGGCGGTATCGGCCCTTCCCGCGGGCACAGGCGGCGTGTTGGCCTATTCGTCGGGCAATCACGGGCAGGGTGTGGCGTTGGCCGCTGCACGGCACCACTTGCCTTGCGTGGTGGTGATGCCATCCGATGCGCCGCAGGTGAAGATTGCCAACACGCGCGCTTATGGCGCCAAGGTGGTGCTCTATGACCGCGCGACGCAAGACCGTGATGCTTTGGGCGCGGCCCTGTGCGCCGAACGCGGGCTGGTGCTGATCAAGCCGTTTGACGATGCCCAGGTCATCGCAGGCCAGGGCACAGTGGGGCTGGAGATTGCCGAACAGGCCCGTGATGCGGGCCTTGCGTCGGCCGATGTGCTGGTCTGTTGCGGCGGCGGCGGGCTGTCGGCAGGCATCGCGCTGGCGCTGGAGGCCCGCGCGCCGGGTTTGCGGGTGCGCACGGTGGAGCCTGTGGGATTTGACGACATGGCACGGTCACTGGCCGCCGGCACGCGGCTGCGCAACGCGCAGGCCGCTGGGTCGGTGTGCGATGCCATCCTGACGCCCACGCCCGGCGAACTGACGTTCCCGGTGTTGCACCCTCTTGCCGGGCCGGGAATGGCCGTCACTGACGATCAGGCGTTGCAGGCGGTGGCCCTTGCGTTCACCCATCTGCGCCTCGTGCTGGAACCGGGGGGCGCGGTGGCGCTGGCGGCGGCGCTGTTTGCCGCGACCACCGATCCGGTGATCTGTGTGGCCAGCGGTGGCAATACCGACCCGCTGGTGTTTCGCGATGCGCTGGCGCGGTTCGGCTGAGCCATGGCGCTGATGTTCTTCCCCGATCTGCGGCTCAATGTGGAGGTCTCCGGGCCGGAAGGCGCGCCTCCGGTCGTGCTGCTGCACGCTTTGGGCACCAACCTGCGGCTGTGGGATGGGGTGGTGGCGCGGCTGCCCGGCCATCGCATCCTGAGGCTGGACATGCGCGGGCATGGCGCGTCTGACGTGCCGCAAGGCCCCTATGCCATGGGCGCGCTGATCCATGATGTTGAACGCGTGATGGCGCAGGCGGGGATGCGCGACGCCGTGGTGGTGGGCCTGTCGATCGGCGGTATGATCGCGCAGGGGCTGGCGGTGAAGCGCCTTGATCTGGTGCGCGCCGTGGTGCTGTCGAACACCGCCGCCCGCATCGGCATTGCGGCGCAATGGCAGGCCCGGATCGATGCCGTGCGCGCGGGCGGGCTGGAGGCGATTGCCGATGCCACGCTGGAGCGCTGGTTTGGCCGCCGCTGGCGCGATCTGCCCGAACTGACGCAGATGCGCGCCATGCTGCTGGCGACCCCGCCCGAGGGCTGGATGGGGGCGGCAGCGGCGATTGCGGGCACGGATTTCTACACACCCACCGCCGGATTGACCCTGCCCACGCTGGCGATTGCCGGCATCAACGATGGCTCCACCCCGCCCGATCTGGTCAAGGAAACCGCCGATCTGATCCGGGGCAGCCGGTTCGCGCTGATCCGGGGCGCGGGTCATCTGCCGATGGTGGAACAGCCGGATGCCTATACCGCCCTGTTGCGCGATTTTCTGGAAAGTATCGGCCATGTCTGAATTCCTGCTGATCCACGGCTCGTGTCACGGCGCATGGTGCTGGCACCGGGTGATCCCGGCGCTGGAGGCGCTTGGCCACACCGCCCGCGCCATCGACCTGCCCGGCCATGGCCGCGACCGGACCCCGGCACATCAGGTCACGCTGGAGGGCTACGCTGCTGCGATCTGCGGCACGCTGACCGGACCGACCCTTGTGGTCGGCCATTCCATGGCGGGCTACCCGATCACCGCCGCCGCTGAACGCGACCCGACCCGTATCGCGGCGCTGGTCTATCTGTGCGCCTATGCGCCGGTGTCGGGCCTGACCCTTGGCGACATGCGCCGCGCAGGCCCCCGCCAACCGCTGGCCCCGGCGATCCGGGTGGACAAGGCCGAGGGGACGTTCAGCTTTGATCCGGCCCAAACCGACGCGCTGTTCTATCACGATTGCGACCGCGCAACTCAGGTTCTGGCGCAACTGTGCCTGACCCCGCAGCCGATCGCGCCGCAGGAAACCACGCTGGCCCTGACAGCGCGCAGCCAATCCCTGCCGCGCCATTACATCCGCTGCACGGATGACCGCGCCATTCCGCCCGAGTATCAGGCGGTGATGGCGCAATCGGTGCCGGACGCCAACCACACCGCCCTGCCCGCATCCCATTCGCCGTTCTTCGCCTGCCCCGAAGCGCTGGCCCGGCGCCTGCACGGCATCGCCCAGCAAACACAGGCCGCAATGTGACCCCCACCCCAAAGCTCGCGCTCACCTTCATCCTTGCCACCGTCACGCTTGATGCCATCGGGATCGGCCTGATCTTTCCGGTGATGCCCGACCTGATCCGCGCGGTCACGGGCGAGGATCTGGCCCATGCAGCCCTGTGGGGCGGGGTGCTGGCCACGTCCTTTGCGGTGATGCAGTTCCTGTTCGGCCCGATCCTCGGCTCCCTGTCGGACCGCTTTGGCCGCCGCCCGGTGCTCTTGCTGTCCTTGCTGATCATGGGGCTGGATTATCTGGTGATGGCGATTGCCCCGACCATCTGGCTTCTCCTGATCGCACGGCTGGTGGCGGGCATCACATCGGCAACCTATTCCACCGCCACCGCCTTCATCGCAGACATCACGCCCCCCGACCAGCGCGGGGCGCGCTTTGGGCTGATCGGCGCGGGCTTTGGCGTGGGCTTTGTGCTGGGCCCGCTGATCGGCGGGCTGCTGGCCGGGGTGGATACCCGCGCGCCCTTCTATGCCGCCGCAGCCCTTGCCTTTGCCAACCTGATCTTCGGCCTGCTGGTGCTGCCCGAAACCGTGACCGACGCCACCCGCCGCGCCTTCTCGCTCAAACGCGCCAACCCGCTCGGCGCCTTGCGCGCTGTCGGCCGCTTGCCGGGCCTGCGCCTGACGCTGGCCTGCTTTCTGATCCTGGGCATCGCCATGAACGTCTATCCCTCGATCTGGGCCTATTACGGTCAGGCCCGCTTTGGCTGGTCTTCGCAGATGGTGGGGGTCTCGCTGGCGGTCTATGGCATCTCCTTTGCCCTGGGACAGGCGCTGCTGGTCGGCCCGATGATCCGGCGCTTTGGCGAACACCGGGCGGCACATTACGGCATGTGGGTCGATGTGGTCACGCTCACCGCCCTTGGCCTTGTCACCTCCCCCGCCATCGCGCTGATGATCATCCCCGTCACAGCACTTGGCGGCGCGGTCACGCCCGCGTTGCAGGCCATCGCCAGCCGCGCCGCCCCCGCCGATGCGCAAGGCGAGGTGCAGGGCGTGCTGGCCAGCCTCAACGCCATCGCCATGATCACCTCGCCCCTGATCATGACTGCCACTTTCAGCGCGTTTACCGCCCCCGGCGCGACCATATTCGCCCCCGGCGCGCCTTTTTTGCTGGCGGCTACGATGATGCTGGCCTGCATCGCGCTGCACGTCTTTGGCCCGGGCCTGCGCCGCCCGCACCCTGCCTGATCACACGTTTGCGCCACATCCTGTCGCAAATGCCTTTACCCCACCGTCAAAATCCCCTTAGCCTTCTCATCTGTTCACAAATATCCTGCAGGGGGTCCGGGGGACGCAAAGTCCCCCGGCGCTTGCCGCAAAAGGACCGCTGGCATGAAGCTGAAAGACCTTGAAATCTTTGTCGTCGCCCCGCCGTTTCCGGGTTGGGGCGGGCGCTACTGGATTTTCCCGAAACTGACCACGGCCTGCGGCATCGTGGGCTATGGCGAATGCTACGCCTCCTCGGTCGGCCCCAAGGCCATGATCGCGGTGATCGAAGATGTCTTTGCCCGCCACATGGACGGCGAAAACCCCGAGAATATCGAGTTGATGTTCCGCCGCGCCTATTCCTCGGGCTTCACCCAACGCCCGGATCTGACGGTGATGGGCGCATTTTCCGGGCTTGAAATCGCGTGCTGGGATATCCTTGGCAAGGCCCGCAACCGACCCGTCTGGGCGCTGCTGGGCGGCAAGATCAACGACCGCATCCGCAGCTACACCTATCTCTACCCCGAACCGGGCAATGAAAACCCAAACTTCTGGGTTGACCCCGATGCGGCGGCGGGTGCTGCGGTCCGGTTCATGGAGCAAGGGTTCACGGCGGTCAAATTCGATCCGGCCGGCCCCTACACGATTCGCGGTGGGCACCAACCGGCGCAATCCGACATCACCCGCTCGGTCGCTTTCTGCCGCGCGATCCGTGAGGCTGTCGGCGATCGGGTGGACCTTTTGTTCGGAACCCATGGCCAGTTCACCACCGCAGGCGCGATCCGTCTGGGCCGCGAGTTGGAACCCTACAACCCGCTGTGGTATGAAGAACCGATCCCGCCCGACAACCTGCTGGAATTTGCCGAAGTGGCGCGGCAGGTCCGCGTGCCCTTGGCCACTGGCGAGCGGCTGACCACCAAGGCCGAATTCGGCGCGCTTTTGCGCCACGGCGGGGTCAAGATCCTGCAACCGGCGCTTGGCCGGGTGGGTGGTCTGTGGGAAGCCAAGAAGATCGCCGCCATGGCCGAGGTGTTCAACGCTGAAATGGCCCCGCATTTGTATGCAGGCCCGGTCGAATGGGCGGCGAATGTGCATCTGGCCGCATCAATCCCCAATCTGCTGCTGGCCGAAACGATCGAGACCGGCGGCGCGTTCCACCAAAAACTGATCCGCAACGCCATCACTTGGGAAAACGGCTATATCCTGCCACCCGATGCGCCCGGTCTGGGCATCGACTTTGACGAGGACGTGGCGCGCGCCCATCCCTACGCCGGCACAGCGCTGCACCTTCAGATGCAAGAGGCGCCCTGCGATTACACCAATGGCAATCGCTTCGAGGGCGGCGCCCCCTCGACCTTGCCGCACAAGACCTGATGTGCGCAATCGCGACTGGCTTCTGGCAAGAATGGCTGTCCATCCGGCGGAAATATCGGCCCCATCGGGGCGGTTGCAATCCGACCAGCCTTCCGGTCGGATTGCCCAGATGACCCGCGCGCTGTTTTCAGACGGACACTGTCTTACACCCGCATGCGTGCAAAAGCGAATGGGCACAAAGCCGGTGGGCCGGATGCAACAGAGGATCCCGGTGGCTCGGGCAAAGGCGACATCGACGGGGCGGCACCCTCTGTGACCCCTCCCCTGCCCCAACCGCCCCAAGGAAAGGGAACCCCGGCAGAGGTGTTTTCGGCCTTTTTCAAACTGGGGCTGACCTCCTTTGGCGGGCCGGTTGCGCATCTTGGCTTTTTTCGGGACGAACTGGTAACCCGCCGCCGGTGGCTGGATGATCGCACCTACGGCGATCTGGTGGCCTTGTGCCAGTTCCTGCCCGGTCCGGCCTCGTCCCAGGTTGGCTTTGCACTGGGTCTGCTGCGGGCGGGCTGGCTGGGGGCGCTGGCCGCGTTCACCGCCTTCACCCTGCCCTCGGCCTTGGCGCTGGTGGCCTTCGCGCTCACGGCCGCATCGTTTTCCGGCCCGATCGGGACCGGCGCGCTGCACGGGTTGAAGATCGTGGCGGTGGCGATTGTGGCGCAGGCTGTGCTTGGCATGGCAAAGTCATTGTGTCCTGACCGGGCGCGCGCGGGGATCGCGGTGGGCGCGGTGGCGGTGCTGGCCTTTGTGCCGGGTGCCTTTGGCATGGTGGGTGCCATCGGGTTCGGCGCGCTGGCCGGTCTGGCACTGGGGCGCGGAACGTCGGCGGTGCCGGTTGACCGGCCCTTGGCGGTGCCGGTCTCGCGCGCGGTGGCCTGGGCGGCGCTTGGACTGTTTGCGGTCTTGCTGGCGCTGTTGCCCTTGCTTGCGGCGCACAGTCAGGCGCTCGCGGTGGTGGACAGCTTTTACCGCGCGGGGGCGCTGGTGTTCGGGGGCGGCCATGTCGTTCTGCCCTTGCTTCAGGCCGAGGTGGTGCCGACGGGTTGGGTCACAGCAGATGCGTTTCTGGCCGGCTATGGCGCGGCGCAAGCGATGCCGGGGCCGCTGTTCACCTTTGCCGCCTATCTGGGCGCGGTGCTGGGGCCCGCGCCGACGGGGCTTGCCGGGGCGGCGCTTGCGCTGGGGGCGGTTTTCCTGCCCGGATTTCTGGTGCTGGTGGGGGTGTTGCCATTCTGGGATCGCTTCCGCACCCTGACGGCGGCACAATCCCTGATGCAGGGCGCCAATGCCGCTGTGGTCGGCATTCTGGGTGCGGCGCTTTACATGCCGGTCTTCACCGGCGCCATCAGCGATCTGCGCGACTTTGCGCTGGCCCTGGCCTGCTTTGTCCTGCTGACGGTGTGGAAGGCGCCGCCATGGGCGGTGGTTGTGCTTGCGGCCCTTGGCGGGATGGCTCTGGCCACCCAAGTCTGACCCGCGCGCGGTGGACCGCGCGTTGTCCGATATCAGACGTTCCGCTAAGGTGGCGGCACGTGACCGGCCATCTTCAAGAGTGGTGTGAAATGCGCTTGACTGCCGAAACCATTCCACCCGCTGCCCTGCACACCGATGGCCCCGGCGCGCCGATCGGGACGAACCGGGTTGGCCCTGTTGTGGCGGATGACGGGGGCGGCGCGGACAGCGCGCCGCAGATCCGTGTCAGCCGCCCGCTGATGCCGACGTTCGAACAGCTTTCACCCTTCCTGCGGCAGATCGATGCCGCGCGGTTTTACACCAACGGCGGTCTGCTGCAGGGGAAATTGCAGCACGCGCTGGCCGCGCACTTCGGTTTGCAATCCGACAGCATCGGGCTGGCAGGGTCGGGCACCGCAGCGATCATCGGGCTGCTTTTGGGCACTGCCGGACGGGCCATGCCGTCGCGCCCGCTGTGCGTCTGCCCCGCCTATACCTTTGCGGCCACCGCTTGTGCGGCCATCGCCTGCGGCTATCGGCCGTATCTGGCGGATGTCGATCCGCACAGCTGGGCACTTGACCCGGCGACAGTCGAAGCGTTGCCCGACATTGCGCAGGTCGGCGCGGTGATTGTCGTCGCGCCTTATGGGCGGGCCATTGATCTGGCGGGCTGGCAGGCGTTCAGCCTGCGCACCGGCGTGTCGGTGGTGGTCGATGCGGCGGCCAGCTTCGACACTCTGCCAATCCCACAGATCACCGCCTCCGGCCTGCCCGTCGCGATCAGCCTGCATGCGACCAAAACGCTCAGCACGGTCGAGGGTGGATTGATGATCTGCACCGATGCGGCGCTGATGCGGCGGGCGATGTCAGCCCTGAACTTCGGCTTTGATGACCGGAATATCTGCGCAATACCGGGTTTCAACGGCAAGATCAGCGAATATCATGCCGCTGTTGGTCTGGCCGATCTTGCCGCGTGGCCGCAAAAACGGGCGGCCTTTTTGATGACCGCCGCACACTACGCCAAGGCGGCCGCGCTGTGCCGGATCAGCGGACGGATCAGCGTGAACACCGTCGCCGCCCTGCCCAATGCATTGTTCATTGCCCGCGACCGGGCGGAAGCCGACCGCGTGGCAATGGCTTTGGGATCGCGCCGGATCGACACCCGGCGCTGGTATGGCGGCGGCCTGCACACCCACCCCGCCTATCACGACGCCCCGCGCACTGCCTTGCCCGTAACCGAGGTCATCGCAGGGCAGGTGTTGGGTCTGCCGTTTTCAGTCGATCTGCCGCCCCATGATGTTCATGGCATTGTCGAGGTGATTGCCCGCACACTGGGCACCACCACCGCGGTTTAGCCCCAAAGCGCCGCGACGCTTTGGCATCGGCGGCGCGGGGTTTCGCATCGGATCTGCGATCAGCGGCGTTTGCCCGGCAATCGTGTTGTTTTATTGCCGCGCGGGCCGGTTTGCACCGGCGTGTTGGCCCGGTTTTCATCCGCCAGCTTTCGCCAGCGGTCCAGACGCGCGGCCTCCAGCGTGCCTGCCGCGATGGCAGCCTGAACCGCGCAGCCGGGTTCATGCGCGTGGGTGCAATCGCGAAAGCGGCAGTCGGGCGCCAGCTCGGTGATCTCGGCAAACAACTGGTCCAGCCCGGATGCCGTATCGCTGATGTGCAGGGTGCGCATCCCCGGCGTGTCAATAACACACCCGCCGCCCACAACCGGGTGCAGGGACCGCGCAGTGGTGGTGTGGCGGCCCTTCGCATCCTGTTCACGGATGCCGCCCGTCTGTTGCGCATCCTCACCGGATTTTGCCGCAAGGGTGTTGAGCAGAGTGGATTTCCCCACCCCGGAAGAGCCGACCAGCGCCACCGTCTGCCCCTGCCCGCACCACGGCGCAAGAATGTCTGCCGCCTGCGCCGACTGGCTGTTCACCGCGACGACCGCAAGCCCGCGCTGCAAGCCCACCACCTTGTCGCGGTAGGGCGCGATATCCGCAACCTGATCGGCCTTGGTCAGCACGATGACCGGCGTGGCGCCAGCCTCATTGGCAAAGGCCAGATAGCGTTCCAGCCGCGCGGGGTTCAGATCGTCATTGCACGAGGTGACGATGAACAGCGTATCGACATTGGCCGCAATCAGCTGCGCAAACCGCGCGCCTTCGGTATGGCGTTGCAGCAGCGTCTTGCGGTCCAGCCTGCGCACCAGAAGGTCGGTTTCGGGCTCCACCAGCACCCAGTCGCCCACAGCAAAATCGCCGGTGGTCGCCTGCGGCGGCAGGGTCAGCCGAACCGGCCCTGCGCGAGACACGGCCGTCAGGCGGGCACGGTGCACCGTTGCGATGCGCATCCGGTCAAGATCGCCCTCGTCCGCGCCCACCTGATCGCCAAAGAAGGCTGACCAGCCAAGGGCCGCAAGGGACAACGCCGTGTGTTCTGAAATCTCGCTCATACCTGCCTGAATGATCGCGGCACGGCCGTTTTGCAAGCGCGCCCGGCGGAAGATAGCGAAGATTGCGATCTTGGGAGTAAGATTTTTAGCAGCATGCAAAGCATGACAGATCGCCTCGGGCCGTTCCTGTGTTTGCGAGGCCAAGGCCGAACGGACGCCCGCCCTAACCAGCCCCCGCGGCCTGTGGCAGGGCAAACCAACCGCCGATCGATGGCAGGCGACCCACCCGCAAAGGGCAGCCATAGGCGCGCTCCAGTGCCGTATCGGTCAGCACCTCGGCCATTGCGCCCTGCCCTGTCAAGCGGCCCTGTTCCATCAGCCAGATCCGGTCAGCGACCATCGCCGTCAGGTTCAGATCGTGCAGCACCGCCACCACGCCACCGCCGCGCCGGGCAAAGTCGCGCATCAGCCGCACAACGACCAGTTGATGCGCAATGTCCAGACTGGCCACAGGTTCGTCCAGAAACAACCAGCGCGGTTCTGCGGCCGCAACCGGATCCCACACCTGCACCAGCACACGGGCCAGCTGCACCCGCGCCTGCTGCCCGCCCGACAGTTCCTGATACAGCCGGCTGGCAAAGCCCGCCAGATCCACCGCCGCCAGCGCCTGCGCCACCAGATCGGTGCGGTGGGCATGCGGCGAGTTGGTCAGGCCCAGCCGCACCACCTCGGCCACCGTGAAGGGAAACGCCAGAACCGAGGCCTGCGGCAACACCGCCCGCCGTGCAGCCAGTTCCCACGGACGCAGCCGGGCGCAGTCGTGGCCGTTCAGGCTGACATCACCACGATACGCCACATCGCCGGTCAGCGCCCGCAGCAGCGTGGTCTTGCCCGACCCGTTCGGGCCGACGATCACCGTCACCTCGCCTGCCCGCGCCTGCGCACTGACCCCGTGCAGCACGGGGGTTGTGCCCAAACAGACATCGATATCCTTTACATTCAGCATCTAAAGATCCACCAATCCGCGGCGACGCAGCAGGATGTACAAGAACACCGGCGCGCCCAAGGTGGCGGTGACAATGCCGATCGGCAGCTCTGCCGGCGCGATCACACTGCGCGCGATCAGATCAGCCATCAGCAGCAGGATAGCGCCGCCCAGACCCGCGTTGACCAACAAGAATCGGTGGTCCGGCCCGGTCGCCAGCCGCAAAAGATGCGGCACGACGATGCCGATAAACCCGATGCCCCCCGCCACCGCCACGGCAGCCCCGGTCGCCGCCGCCACGGTCAGGATGGCGACCGCCTTCACGCGCTGCACCGGCAGGCCGATGTGATGCGCCGCGGCCTCGCCCAGCGCCAACCCGTTCAGGCCGCGCGCCAGAAAGGGTGCGGCCCCCAGCGCCAGCACCATCACCGGACCGGCAGCCATCAGCTTGGGCCAGCTTGCCCCGCCCAGCGAACCAAGGCCCCAGAAGGTCAGATCCCGCAATTGGCGGTCATCGGCAATGTACACCAGCATACCCGTCGCCGCCCCCGCCAACGCGCCCAGCGCGATGCCCGCCAGCAGCATGGTGGCCACCGAAGTGCGCCCCTGCCGCGTGGCCACCCGGTAGAGCATCAGTGTCGAGGCCCAGCCGCCAAGGAAGGCCGCAACCGGCACCAGATGATAGCCCGCGGCCTGCGTCAGCCACACAGGGGCCAGCCCGCCCAGCACGATGGCCACCACCGCGCCCAGACCGGCGCCTGCCCCCACGCCAACAAGGCCGGGGTCGGCCAGCGGGTTGCGGAACAACCCTTGCATCACCGCCCCCGACACCGCCAGTGACGCGCCGACCAGCATCCCCGTCAGCATCCTTGGCAACCGGATGTCCCACAGGATCAGCCGGTCGCGCTCCGCCATCGGCTGACCGGATATGACAGCATCCAGCACCGCCAGAAGCGAAACACCCGACGCCCCGTGCGACAGGCTGAGCACTGCCGTCATCGCAAGTGCCGCCAGAAGTGCTGCCGATGTCAGCCGTGCCTGCGCGTCCCGACCGCCTGCCAGCGCAGATCCATCCAGCGCCACCATCAGCCCCGCTCCGCCGCAAGGCTGGCGCGCAGATGTGCGTTCAACTCCAGCGCCGCCGCCCCGGTGCGCGGGCCAAAGCCCAGCAGATACAACCCGTCCATCCGCACCACCTGCCCCTTTTGGCCCGCAGGGGTCAGCGCCAGTGCGGGATGGGCCAGAATATCCGCCAGCTCTGCCGCCATTTCGCCACCGCGATCCATGGCCAGAATGACATCGGGGGCAGCCGCAATCGCCGCTTCATCCGTCAGCGGTTTGTAGCCCGAAACCCCTTCCACCGCGTTGACTCCACCCGCCAGCGCGATCATCGACGCCGCCGACGTATCCGCCCCCGCCGCCAGAATCCGGCCGCCTTGCAGCGACAGGATGAAAAGCACCCTTGACCGCGCGGGCATGATCGCCGCCGCCTGCGCCGCCGCATCCAGTTCGGCTTGCGTCTTGGCGGCAAGCGTCGCCCCGGCCTGCGGCGCGCCCAGCGCCTCCGCCGCAAGCGCGATCTTGGCCAGCACATCCGCCGGGGTCCGCGCCTCGGGCAGGATCACCAGCGGCACGCCCGCGCGGATCAGAATCTCGATGGTTTCGGGCGGCCCGGCATCGTGTTCAGCCAGAATCAGATCCGGGTCCGTCGCAATCAGATTCTCGGGCGACAGGCGGCGCACATAGCCCACATCAGGCAGCGCCAGCACCGCCTGCGGAAAGCTCGACGTGGTGTCGCGCGCGATCAGCCGGTCGCCCTGCCCCAGGGCAAAGACAATCTCTGCCGCCGACCCGCCCGCCGCCACCACCCGCTGCGGGCCGCCTTCGGCGCGCGCCGTTGCGGCCAGCGCCAACAGCAGGAGAGCGGTCAGGCCCGCATGCACCGCGCCAACCGTCAGGATCTTCGCCCGCTTCATGCCAGCACCTCTGCCGCCAGACCTTCGGCCATCCGGTCCCAGCCCGAAGTATCCGTCTCTGCCTCCGCCCGTTTGCCGAACAGTTGCAGGATCAGCCGCCCTTGCGCATCAAACGCCTCGACCGAAATCGCCGGTCCGCGTTTCGTGGGTTTGGTCACCAGCCAAACCTCAACAACATGATCCGCGCGCAGATGCAGGTTGAACCGCGGGTCCAGCACGTTTTGCCACGGACCCATCGGCGCGATCCGCTGCACCGGGCCGGAATGGATCTGGATGCAACCCTCGTTGCCGACAAAGATCATGATGTTCAGCGCCTCTGCCGCCGACCGCTCCAACGCCTGCGACACGGCATCCACGGGCAATGGGCGCGCAAAGCGGGGCCCAACGGTGCGGTTCGCCCCCAGACGGTTCATGCCCAGCTTGCGCACCATGGCCAGAAACTGGTGGGTGTCGGTCATCTGCGCCCAGGCGCTGCGCAGGGCGTCGATCCGATCCTCGGCACTGCGCGCAGCGTCCGCTGCGGCGCGAGGGTTGAGCTCAAACGGTGCATCCGCGGCCAGCGCCAGATCGGTGATCGCCGCGTCAAACGCGGCTGCGTGCGAATCCGCGCCCAGATGCACCTTGTGAACCGCATCGCCCGCGGCATCAAAGACCTGAAGACTGCGCTGCACCCCCTGATCGGTTTCGCGGCGCAGGGCAAAGGCATGCACCCAATGGCGCGGAAAGATCCGCAGGTCGATCTCGTCGCCCAAGACCATGGCCGCATGCGCGCCCGATTGGAAATTGCGGTAGATCCCGCGCCGTTCGTGCACCGCACTTTCGTTGCGGGTCAGCGCCATCACATCGCCCATCCGGCAGACATGTGGCAGCAGACGCGCGGGATCAGCCACGATCCGTGTTGCCGTGGCGCCCGCCTCGGCGGCAACCAGATGCGCCTCGGTCAGGCCAAGGCTGGCGGCAAGATCACGCGCGCGCAATTTGGGGTGTTGGGTTCGGGCATGGCTGATCTGTGCGATCAGATCGGGGGAAAGCAACATGGCGGTCATCCTGTGACATGGCGTGGACAGCAGATTGTCGCATGTCTGGCTGGGGTTGGACCCCGTTGCTGGATGGCGCGGCGCAATACTTGACGAATTTACTTGGGCAATTTAGAAGACGAGTCGAACGGGGTCAAGAGCCGATCCCGCAGGGTGCCAGCGTTCCGCCAGCCGACCACAACCGTCGCGACCAAGGAAACGCTTATGCAACCGACCATTCCGGGCCTTGCCCGCCTGTTGACCACCGCCGCCGTCATCGCCACCGCCACAACGGCCATCCCCACACCGGCCACCGCACAGGACCGGGCCGGGGCGGGCACGTTTCTGGGCCGTCTGATCTTTGGCGCGGGCCAGCAGAAAGTGGCCATCGATACGCCTCAGGCCGTTACGGTCGTGGACCAGAACGATATCGACCGCGAACAACCAGCGACCGTCGGACAGGTGTTGCGCAACGTGCCGGGCGTGCAGGCTGCGGGGGCAGACCGCCCGCTGGGCACCGCTTTCAACATCCGTGGCATCGGCACAACCGAACAAACCGCCAGCGAGGCCCGCATCATCGTCAATGTCGATGGTGTCCCGAAATTTTACGAGCAATACCGGCTGGGATCGTTCTTCACCGACCCTGAGCTTTACCGCCGGGTCGAGGTGTTGCGCGGGCCGGGGTCGGCGGTGCTTTATGGGTCCGGCGCCATCGGCGGCACGGTGAATTTCGAGACCAAGGATGCAGGCGACTTCATCCCAGAGGGCAAGACGGGCGCGGCCCGTGTGAAACTGGGCTATGAGAGCAACGGCGATGCGCTGATGGGCTCTGCCATTCTGGCCCTGCGCACCGCGCCGGGGGCAGAGTTTCTGGCGGCCCTGGGCTATCGCACTTCGAACGACTACAAGGACGGGGCGGGCACCGCGATCAAAGGGTCGGAGTTTGCTGCGCCCTCGGCGCTGATCAAGGGCAGCTTCCGTCTGGGCGAAACCCAAACCCTGCGCCTGTCGGTGCAGCGGTTTCACAGCGATGACGACAACGCCACCCTGTCACAGACCGGCGGCGGTAATGTGATCGCCGACACATTCGGGCTTGTGCGGCGCGATACGACCGACACCACAATCAGCGCAGTCTGGCAGGCGACCACCGATCTGGCATGGCTGAACCCAAAGGTGCAGCTGTCATGGTCCGATACCAGCGTGACCCAGCGCGATGCCCGCACCCTGGCGGGGGTGCCGCAAACCTGTCTGCCGGTTTCATCCAATGCCAACGTGTTCTGTGATGTGGATTTTGCCTATCGCACAGCGATGCTGAAAGTGGAAAACACCGCCACCCAGCAAGGCACCGGGTGGGAAAACTTCCTGACCTTTGGTCTGCAAGCCACCCACCAGAAGCGGGTTGCCGACAGTGCAGGCCCCTTGGGCTTTCACCCCGAAGGCACCGACCGCAAGATCGGCGTCTATGCCCAATCCGAACTGGTGATCGCGGAACGCTTGACGCTGATCCCCGGCGCGCGGATCGACTTTGGCACCCGCGATCCGGGCGCAGAGGTTCGGGGCGCCGCGCGGGTCAGGGATAAGGCCACCGCGTTGACCTTTGCGGCCCTTTACAAGATCACCGATGATCTGTCGGTCTTTGGCTCGGTCGCGCGCACCGAACGGTTGCCAACGCTGGACGAGCTGTATTCCAATTCTGCGACCAAGGCCCCCGCCCTGTCGCTGGCAAAGGAGACATCCACCAATTATGAGCTGGGCCTTGCGTGGTCGCGTCAGGGCCTGTTGTCGGCAGATGACAGCGTGCAGATCAAGGCCACGGTGTTCCGCACCCGCATCGACAACCTGATCACCACAACACCGACTGCCGATACCGTGTTCCACCGCAATCTGGCCCGCGCGGATGTCACCGGCGCCGAGATCGAGGCCGGATATGAGACCGACCGCATCTTCGCGCGGCTGGCCTATGCGCAAGTGTCGGGCAAGGATGCCGATTTCGGCTACACCATTGCCACCACCCCGGCAGAAACGCTTGCCTTGACTCTGGGTGGGCGGATGCCCGAACGCGGCATCGAATACGGCTGGCGCGGCACTTTCGTGAACGGGATCACCACCGCCACCCGCAGCACTGCAACCGGGGTCATCACCCCGACCCGTTATGCCGGATATGCGACGCATGATCTGTTTGTCGGCTGGACGCCACAAACCGGCGCACTGGAGGGGGTCAGCGTGCAGCTTGGCGTAGAGAATGTCTTTGACCGAGATCATCGCAACAACCTGTCGGCAGATCGCGGGCGCGGGCGCACAATCAAGATCAGCCTTGCAAAGGCCTTGTCATGGTAAACCTTCGCGTTCTGGCGGCGGCGTTTGCCATCGCAGCCAGCGCCGCCGGTGCGCAGGACTTGCGGATCGGGCTGAATACGGCCGAGGCGCAGCCCGCAGCATGCAGGCTGACCTTTGTGGCGGAAAACGACACGCCCAGCGACATCGCGCGGCTGGTGCTGGAGGCTGTCTTGTTCACCAAGGCGGGGCGTGTCGCGCAGTTCACGCTGTTCGATTTCGCCGCCCTGCCCATGGGGCGGCAAAGGGTGCGGCAATTCGATGTCGCCGGTCTTGCCTGTGATGACCTTGGGCAAGTGCTGCTGAACGGCGTTTCGGCCTGTGACGGTGCCGATCCTGCGACCTGTGCCGCCGCCCTTCGGCCCCAGAGCACGGTCGATGGCGTGGAGGTTGCGGGATGATCCATCTGATCGAGGCGCGCGACGCCCTTGAAGGCCTGATCCGTCTGGGTGGCCCTGTGGTGGCACTGATCCTTGCCCTGTCGGTTCTGGCGGGGGCGGTGGTTTTGTGGAAGCTGTGGCAATTCCGGGCGGCGGGTGTCGGGTGCCACCACGCGCTGCTCAACGCCATCGCCGCGCAGGATGCGGGCCAACGCACCCGCGCCCGCTCTTTGGCCGAGACCGCCCCCAGCCATCTTGCCCCGCTCTTGTCCGAAGCATTGCAGGCGAAAACCGCTGGCCCGCGCGACCGGCTTTACACGCTGGCCGAAGATCGGCTTGCGCGGCTGGAAAGCGGCTTTCGCCTGCTGGATACCATTGCGCAGATCGCGCCCTTGCTTGGCCTGTTTGGCACGGTCCTGGGCATGATCGACGCCTTCCGCGCCATGCAGGGCGCCGGTCAGGCGGTTGACCCATCTGTGCTGGCGGGCGGGATCTGGGTGGCCCTGATGACCACTGCGGCAGGTCTGGCGGTGGCGATGCCGGTATCGTCGTTGCTGTCGTGGTTGGAATCGCGGATGGCGGCAGAGCGGCGCATGGCGGCCGTGGCGATCGAGGCCGCCCTTTGTCCGGGTATGATGGAAATAAACGAAATCAACGATCAAGCGGATGAAGCTTATGTCAGGTCTTAAGAAGGCCGGGCGACGACGCGCCCTGTCGATGACATCGCTGATCGACGTGATCTTTTTGCTGCTGCTGTTTTTCATGCTGTCATCGACCTTTACCCGATACGGCGATCTGCCGTTGTCCACCGCGACGGGGGGCACTGGGATCAGCACAGAGGCACCCGCCTTTTTGCGTGTGATGCCCGATGCGTTGACATTGGATACAGAGACGGTGGATCCGGATGCGCTTGCGGCCCTGCTGTCGCCGCGTGCGCCGGTGCTGGTGATCGTCGCGTCGGGCGATGGGGTGACGGCACAGCGGTTGGTGGATGTCATCGGTGTGCTGCGCGATCTGCCGGATATCACCCTGCGGATGATCGGCGGCTGACAGAATGCGCCTTGCCCCTCCGCCCCGTCGCCGCGCCGAATCCACGATCACCCTGATCAACGTGGTATTCCTGATGCTGATGTTCTTTCTGGTGGCCGGTCAGGTCGCAGCCCCGCTGGCCCGCGAGATCCGGCTGATCGACGCGCAGGCGCTTGCAACCCGCGCGCCCGATGATGCTTTGGCGGTGCGCGCCGATGGCACAACGCTGTGGCGCGGTGTGCCGACCACACCTGAGGATTTCGCCGCCGCACGGATCGCCGCGGGGGCCGGGGTGCTGCGGCTGGTGCCCGCGCGCGATCTGGCGGCGCAGGACCTGCTGCGCATCGCCAATGCCCTGCGCCGCGCGGGTGCCGCGCAGGGCGTCGCTGCGATCGGGCTGCGGTTGGTCACAGAAAGGTCTGCGCCATGATATCCGCCCGACTGGCTTTTGGTGCCGCCCTTGTGTTGTCGGGCGCGCTGCATGCTGCAGGAGCGATTGCGATTGCGCCGCAAAAGCAATCATTGGCCGTCGCGGGTGCGGGAAGCGCCACCGTGTCACTGCTCGGTGAGGCGTTCGAGGATCTGGCCCAAGGCGCGCGGCCGGTATCCGCCAGCACGGCGACGGTTGCCCCGCCTCTGCCATCCGTGCCGGTGACGGCGCAGGCATCGCCAGTCGTGAGCAAGGAAGTCTCGCTGACACCTGTTCCGGCGGCAACGCCAAGTGCGCCCGATCCGGTTTTGCCTGCTCTGTCGCCGACACCCGCACAGGCGGTTGACCCCGCAGCAGCCGCACCCGACGCGTCACCCCGACCACGCCAGCGGGCGCAGATACCGCAGGGTAGTCAGGCATCGGCGGCACCGAAAAAGGCGCAGGCCGCTGCATCCCACCCCGCCGGAAACGCAGATCGCACCGCGCGCAAGGGCGCGCAAAACGGGCAAGACTCTGCCAGATCCAGTGCCATCGCCTCTGGCAAGGCCGGCCCGAAGACCCGTTCGAACCCGTCCGGCACGGCACAAAGCTCCGCCTATCCCGGTCTTGTTCTGCGCAAGATCGAGCGCACCCGCAAATTGGCCAGCCCGGCACGCGGAACCGTTGTCGTGGCCTTTTCCGTCGCACCTTCCGGAGCCTTGGCGGCGGCGCGGGTGGCCCGGTCCACCGGGGATCCGGTGCTGGAACGCGCGGCGCTGGACCACATCCGCCGCGCCGCCCCCTTTCCGCCGCCGCCCAGAGGGGCAGAAACCGATTTCCGGTTCGAGTTCGTCGGGCGACGATAGCGCTCTGCGGCCCCGCCAAAGCCTTTGCCAGCGTCGTCATTGATGGCCGATCACGCATGTCTGCGCTGGACCACACGCCGTAAAGCCGACACTGTTGGCCTGCGGACAGGCGACAGCCGCGCAGCACATGGGGCCCAGGATGTCACCACAGAAGGATGATCTGCGGCAGGCCTTCGGCCTTGGGCAAGCGCATCCCGCGCTTGTCGCGCCGACCACCCTCACCGCTGCGGAGGATGACACCTGCCGCACCGAAGAAGTGCATTTTGATCTGGGCAGCGCGGGGTTTGCCCGCGCCTTCTGGTGCCGCCCCACACGCACCACCGGGCCAAGCCCTGCGGTCCTGGTGATCCATGCCCATGGTGATCGCTATGATATCGGCGCGGCCGAGCTTGTTCATGGTCGCCCTGCCCTGTTTGCGCCCACCGGGCCTGCGCTTGCAGCACGCGGCATTGCATCGCTGTGCCTTGACATGCCCTGTTTTGGCAGCCGGTCCGGGCAAAGCGAGAGTGCCGCCGCCAAGGCACTGTTGTGGGAAGGGCGCTCGCTGGCCGGGCAGATGCTGGCCGAGAACCTTGCCGCGCTGGACTGGCTGGCGGCGCAGCCAGAGGTGGACGCAGACCGGATCGGGGTGTTTGGCCTGTCGATGGGGGCAACGCTGGCCTATTGGCTGGGCGCGCTGGATGCGCGGCTGCGGGCGGTGGCGCATCTGTGTTGCCTTGCCGATTTCCGCACCCTGATCGCGCTTGGCCAGCATGATCTGCACGGGATCTACCTGACGGTGCCGGGGCTTTTGGCCCATGCGTCCAACGGGCAGATTGCCGGACTGATCGCGCCGCGCGCGCAGTTCATCGGTCTTGGTGATCTGGACCCTTTGACCCCGCCTGCCGCCACCGCTCCGGCGCTGGATGCGGTGCGCACGGCCTATGCGGCGCAGGGCGGGCGGCTGGTGATCCACCGCGAGCCGGCCTCGGGCCATGTGGAAACGCCCGCCATGCACCGGGCGATGCTGGATTTTTTCACCAGCACGCTGGCCTAACCCAGCCGCTGCCCGTCGGCCCCAAACACATGCACCGCGTGCGGGTCATAGCCCAGTTCCAGATCGGCCCCGCGCGCCAGATCGGGCTGACCCGGCAGCACGGCCAACAGGCCATTGCCGTTGCCCAGATCAGCGTGGACCACGCTTTCCGGCCCCAGCGCCTCGATCAGCCGCACCTTGGCGCGCAGCGGCCCCCCGGCTTGCGGGCGCAGATGCTGCGGGCGGATGCCAAGGGTCACCGCGCCATCGGGCACGCTCAACCCGTCGGGCAAGGGCACCAGTGCGCCGTTGTCCAGTTGCACCGATCCGGCGCGTGCCTGCCCCGCCCACAGGTTCATGCCAGGTGCGCCGATAAAGCCTGCGACAAACAGGTTGGCGGGGCGGTTGAACAGGTTCAGCGGCGTATCCACCTGTTCCACCTTTCCGGCGCGCAAGACCACGATGCGGTCGGCCATCGTCATCGCCTCGACCTGATCATGGGTGACATGGATCATCGTGGCCGCCAGCCGGTCATGCAGCGCCGACAGTTCCGCCCGCATGCTGACCCGCAGTTCGGCATCCAGATTGGACAGCGGCTCATCCAGCAGGAACGCCGTGGGGCGGCGCACAATGGCGCGGCCAATCGCAACCCGCTGGCGTTGCCCGCCGGATAGCTGGCCGGGACGCCGCTCCAGCAGCGGCTCGATCTCCAGCATGCGGGCGGCCTCGGCGATGCGGGTGTCGATCTCAGACTTTGGCATCTTGGTGTTCTGCAAGCCGAACGCCATGTTGGCCCGCACCGTCATATGCGGATAAAGCGCGTAGGACTGGAACACCATCGCCAGCCCCCGATCCGCCGCCGACCGCGCGGTGACATCGGCGCCGTCAATCTCCACCCGGCCCGCCGTTGGCTGATCCAGCCCCGCGATCATCCGCAGCAAGGTGGATTTGCCGCAACCCGAGGGGCCGACGAACACCACCAGCTCGCCCTCGTCAATGGTCAGGTCAATGCCTTTGAGCACGTCAATGGTGCCAAAGCTTTTGCGGATGTCGTGCAGTTGGATGCGACCCATGGGAAACCCTATTTCAACCCGGTTCCGGCGATGCCCGCCGTGATGAACCGTTGCAGGAAGATAAAGACCAGAACGACCGGGATCATGGTGATCACCGTCATCGCCAGCAGATAGTGCCATTGCACGTTCAGCTCGCCGGCATAGGCGTTCAGGCCGACTTGCAGCGTATAGACCTCTTGGCGGCTCAGCACGATCAGCGGCCACAGGAAATCGTTCCAGCGCCAGACCACCGAGAAAATCGCCAGCACCGCCAGCGCGGGCGCGGTCAGCGGCAGCACGATGCGCCAATAGATCTGCCATTCGCTGGCATGATCCATCCGGGCCGCTTCCAAAAGCTCATCGGGGATGGTCAGCATGTATTGGCGCAAGAGGAACACCCCGGTGGGCGTGGCCACCGTCGGCAGGATCACCCCCCAAAGCGAGTTGATCAGCCCCACCCCCGACACGATGGAATACAGCGGCACAAGGATGACCGACAGCGGGATCATCAGGGTGGCGATGATCAGCACCACCACAAAGCTGCGCCCGCGGAATTCGTATTTCGACAGGGCGAATGCGGCCATGGAATTGGTCAGCAGGGTGATCAGCGTGGCCACCCCAGTCACGAAGATGGAGTTCTTCGTGTAATTCAGGAAATCGAACCGCAGGAACGGGTCCAGATAATTTCCCCACGAAAAGCCGACCGCCCGCACCGGCGTGCGGTTGGCGATGTTGATGCGCTGCACCTGTGCCGGATTTTCCGGGTCCACCATCTGTGCCACGGTGCCCACGCGGCGCACCTCGGCCAATGTGCGCGTGCCCGCGTCGTCGGTCACGGAAAACAGCGGCAGCGGGCGGTCATAGCCCGCAACCTCCACCGTCTGCGCCTCGTAGGGCAGCAGGGTGGGCGGGAATTCCGACAGTTGGGCCGGCGATTTGAAGGACGACATCACCAGCCACAGCGCCGGGCCGAACATGATGAACACCGCCGAGCCGAGCCAGACAAAGGTGAATACATCAGTCCAGTCCCAGCCGGTGCCGCCCTTGCGGCGGGTGAGGAAGGCCATGGCGCGACTCATTTCAGCTTTCCTTTGCGTTCGTTGCGCTTGCCCAAGGCAAGCTGCAACAGGGTCAGCACGATCAGGACGCCCCCCATCAGGATCGACGCCGCCGCCGCGAGGCCGGGATTTTTCAGCAGGGAGGCAAAGCCCACCTCGTAAATATACTGCGTCAGGAACAGCGTGGCCGTGCCCGGCCCCCCCCCGGTCAGCACATACGCCTCGTCAAACACCTGCACCGCGCGGATCAGGGCCAGCACAATCACCACCAGCATGTTGGGCATCAACAACGGCAACGTGATGCGCCAGAACACGCGTGCGGGTTTGGTGCCGTCCATCTCGGCAGCCTCATACAGATCACGCGGAATGGCTTGCAATCCGGCTAGCAGGATTAGCGCGAAAAACCCAAGATGCGCCCAGATCGTAACGCCGATCGCGGCGGAAAAGGCATAATTGCGCTCCAGCAGCCAGTTCACCGGGTCCAGCCCCATGCCGACCAGCCCGGCATTCAGCACGCCGTTGCGGTCAAGGATCCAGCGCCAGATCAGGCCCACCACCACCGGCGACAGCAGCACCGGGAAAAAGAACACCGCCCGCCAGAAGCTGAGCGCCCTAAGCGCCCGGTTCAGGATCAGCGCGGTGATGGTTGCCGCCACGATCAGCAGCGTGACCTGCACCACCACAAACGTGCCGGTGTTGCGCAGGGCGATCCAGAACTGATCTTCCTGACAGGTCATCAGATTGGTGTAATCGGTGCAGCGCAGCAGGCGTTCATACTGCGCTGCCCCCACATAGGTGCGTTCGGGCAAGAAGAGCGCGGCGCCGGTCGTCATCGAATAGGCGATGTTGATGACCAGCGGCAGCAGGACAAACAGGGTGAAAATCGCCATGTTCGGCAGCAGGAAAAACGCCACCATGCCATTCTGCCCCGCCACCCGCTGCCACAGGCGCAGCGGCGCATCCAGCACACGCGCCAGCGCGGCAAGGGGGGCCGCCGCGACGGCCCCCAACACTCCCTTTACCCCGGTCATGGTTTACTGTGCCGCCGCGACCTGTTCGGTGATGTCCTGGTCAATGCGGCCATAGGCATCGTCCAGCGTCAACTCACCCGCCATCACCTGGCTGATCCGGTTGACCAGCGCGCCGTAAACCGGCGATGCCCATTTCCACGCCGGCAGTGCATCGGCGGCTGGCAAGGTATCCCCGGCGGCGGCAACAAAGGCATCAAGTGCGGCCTTGACGTTCGGATCTTCGGTCTGCCAGTTCATGCCGCCATTGGCGACAACCCCGGCATGGGCGGGCAGGAACAGGGTGCGTTCCGAGAACTCTTTCACCACATCCTCGCGCGCGAAATATTCCATGACTTTCGCCACTTCTTCGGCGTTCTTGGTGTATTTCACCGCCACCAGAGCCGCCCCCCCGGCCAAACCGGAGCAGCCTGCCGTGCCACAGGGCGACCCCGTTGCCACCCAGTCGAACCCGTCGCCGATCTTGGTGGACAAGTTGGCGATCTGCCAGCTGCCGGAATAATAGAACGGGATCGCGGCGTTGATGAAATCATCCGCCGCCGCGCGATAGGTGGAGCCCGATGCCGCAACCCAGGTGTCGCGCAGCATCTGCCCGCCCTCGACCCAGCCAACCAGCTTGGCGGCAAACTCTTTGGTTCCCGCATCCACTGGCGCGGGCAGGCCATCGGCCCCGATGTAATTCGCGCCATACGACGCGGCGGGCCCGGAAATCCGGTGGCCCGAACGGTCAATGGCAAAGGCGGCCGCCGTGCCTTGGGATTTTGCGACCTGATCGGCGGCGTTCACCCAATCATCCCAGGTGGCCCCCGCGCCCGGCAAAGCCACGCCTGCCTGCTCGAACAGCGTTGCGTTGGCGTAGCCGCCGGTCAGCGTCAGCTGGGTCATGAATCCGGTGATGGCGTCGCTGCCATCTGTCCGCATCCAGTCGGCATAGGCACCAAAGTTGGTGCGCCAATACTCGGCATCCGACAGGTGCGGGGTCAGGTCCAGCCAATGCGGCGCAAGGGTCTTGATGTTGGTCACGCGGGCGATGTCGGGGCCCGATCCGGCCTCCAACTGAATTTGCAGCTGTTCCTGCACGACCTTATAGGCGACTTCGTCCAGAATGACGTTGATGCCGGGGTTTTCCGCGTTGAAGCGGGCGACAAGGTCTTTCATCACCTCGCCCTCGACCCCATCCGAATACCACATCAGGCGCACATCCCCGGCCAATGCGGTGGTGCCCATCAGGCTGGCACCCAGTGCCAAAGCGATCATCGTGTTCTTCATGTCGTTCTCCTCCGTTGTTGTCACCCGGCCTCCCGCCGGGGTCGTTTTTAGCGGTGCAGGGTTCTGTGCCCCGCGACCGTCCATTCCCTTGGATTGACTGTCCGCCCCTCCGCCTCGATCCGGCCATCGGCACGGAACTGCACAGTGCCGTATTCGGGATCCTCGACCGTGACACTAGCACGGGAATTTGCATCTGTATCAAGGGCCAGTTGCGAGAATTTCGCAACGTAAGCGTCCAGCCCCTGTGCGGCATCGCCCAAGCGCACGATCCACCATCCCTGCCGCCCCGCAAGCCGCAGTTCGCACCCTGCGGTCGGGCCGTCGGCCACCTTCTCCAGCGGGGCAGAGGCGCGGATCAACATGGCCCCTTCCCCGGCGATGGCTGCCGCCAGATCGCCATTCAGCCGGGTGTCGTCAAAGGCCACCGCCGGGAACCAGCAATGGGTGAAACCGGGCTGCTCTGGCTGGCCATCGAACCACACCAGCGCCAGTCCGCGATACTGTTGCACGCGCGGCACCGAGGCCGAACCGCCCCAATAGGACGGGCGACCATAGCCGGAATGGATCACCTCGCCCGGATGGTTGATCCAGATCTGCGCGTCTGGATTACGGCCCAGACGCGCATGGATCAGGGTTTCCTGATAGCCCCAGTCAAACCAGCGATAGGCGGCGGTGGACCCCATCGCCCAGCCGGAAGTTTTGGCGTGGTAAAGCGCGGCAAAGCGGCCTTCCCCTTGGGAAAACATCCATTCCTGTTCGCCGTTCGCAAGGCTGGCGCGGGCGTCAAGACCGGCATCAAGCTGCAAACCGTGATCGCGCAGCGCCAGCGCCAACCCCGGCAGGCAATGGAACCGTGCGCCGAAACTGCCCATGCCCCAAAGCATCCGCGTGATGGCCGACAGTTCCAGCGTGCGCCCCGCGCGCAAGGTGTGTTCATAGCTGCGCCCTTGGGCTGCCGTGATCACGCCATGATGCGCGGAATTTGCCACCACCTCGACCAGCCGCACGACGGCGCGGCCAGCCCGGTCGCGGATATCGGCATCTGGCGCAAGGGCATAAAGCGCGGTCAGCCCCTTGAGATCAATCGGGAAATAGGGGGCGGAGTTGAATTCCGCCATCTCCCACGCCTCGAAATGGTCCAGCCAGGCCCGCACCCGATCGCGCCCCGTGGCCGATTGCGCGGCGCCTGTGCGGCCAGAGCGACGGAAGGTGTCATTGGGCAACAGATCGCCCGCAAGATAGGCCGAGGTGTGAAAGAGCAGCGCGTGGTTTTCGCTGAAATACCACTGCACGTCATTGCCCGGCTCGTCCATCCAGTAGCGATAGCCCAGGATGGCGGCGTCGATGCGGTCGCGCACTCGGTCGGACAAGAGATGCCCGAACCGGATGCGCCCCCAGAGCAGCGGCACCAGCGCGAAATCGGCGCAATCCCAGCAATCCTCGATCGCGGGGAGGGTCGCGTCGATCATTGCTTCGGTCTCGGGGCCGGACAGCCCCTGCGCCAGTCGGGCCAGTGCCGCCACGGTGTCGGGTTCGGCGCGGGTGGCCACCCACGTCAGCGCCTCGTCGATGCGGGCCGCCAGCGTAGGGGGCACGGTGCCTTGGGATGCCAGATCGCAGACCTCCACCCCGAAGGTGCGGGTGGCGGAAAAACCGTTCGCGGTCAGCGTGGGGATGAAATGCCGGAAATCGCCGGGCAGGTTTTCGGCGCGGTCGATCACCAGCCGCTTGGCCCCGGCGGGCAGATGACGGTGCAGCGCGGCGGGGTGGTGCGACATGAAATCGCCCTCCACCCGGATTGCGGCCTCCACGTCCACCTTCATCGGCTGCGGCAGCACCAGCGCCACCTCGCCGCCCGTGTAGGCGGGGGCGTCGAAATGCATCGTCGCAAGGGCGGTTTCCATCGCGCGGGCTTGGTCGGTGGGGCAATCGGTCGGGATGCCAGCCTGTGCCGCTGGCCCGTTCAGCCAATCAAGCTGGACGTAATAGCGCGCATCCCGCTCGGCCAGATCGTCGAAGAACACGGTGATCCGATTGTCGCCCGGCGTCAGGTCCACGGCAAATTCGGCCCCAGTTTCGGCGTTGCGCTTGTAGGGGGCCATCCAGCCCGCCTCTGCCCCGTTCACGAACAAGACCGCCCCGCCACAGGTGCGCAGACGCAACCGCGCGGCGCCTGCGGTTTGCGTGCGGATCACGGTTTCCGCCCATGTCGCGATATGGGTCGGCCGGAACCAAAAGCCCGACAGATCCAGCCGGGGCGAACCGAAGGGCAGCCAGTTGCGGGCAGGTTCAAACGCGCCCGGTGCGTCGGGCCGCCTGTCGCGCCGATCTGCCGCAAACTGCGTGCGGCAGGGGTATTCGTGGGGGATGAAGTTCTTGTCCTTGGTCAGGAAAAAGAACGGGTCCATCTCGCCCTTCATCGGCTGATCGGGCAAATCAAAGCGCGCCTCGACGGTGGCACCAAGACGCCAGTAGCCGATGGCCATGCCGGAGGTCAGGGGATGTGACAGAAAGCCTTGCATGTCGGGGGGTTACCTGAGCGAGGAGACGGGAACGGGGGTGAAGTCGGTATAGGCCTGATTTTCGCCGGTCATGCCCCAGACAAAGGCATAGGGCCCGGTGCCCGCCCCCATGTGGATGGACCACGCGGGCGACAGAACCATATCGCCATTGGCGATGACCAGATGCCGCGTGGCCTCGGGGCGGCCCATGAAGTGCATCACCCGGTCCTCTGCGCCCATGTCGAAATAGCAATACGCCTCCATCCGGCGTTCGTGCAGATGGGGTGGCATGGTGTTCCAGATGCTGCCGGGGGCCGGGTCGGTGATGCCCATGAGAAGCAGGCACGAGGGGGAAACCTCGGGGTGGATATACATGGCCAGACTGCGCACATTCGCCTTGGCCGGGTCGCCCAGCGTGATGTGCTTGGCCTGATCGCGGCGGATCAGCCGCGTGGGATGGTCCGCACCCGCCGGCACGGAATTGAGGTAGAACCACGCCGGATTGCCCGGATCATCGCTGCGCATCGTCACCTGCCGCGAGCCGCGCCCGATATACAGGATATCGCGGTTGGACATGGCATGATCGGTGCCGTCAACGCTCACCACCCCCGGCCCGCCCAGATTGGCAAGCCCGCCTTCGCGCGCAGAGAAGAAGGCTTCGGTGCCCAGTTCCGCCCCGTCGCCAAAGACCAGCGGCGCATCGGTGGGCACGGCCCCGCCAAGGATCATCCGATCCACATGGGTATAGGTCAGGCGCAATTCGCCCGGCGCGAAGGCCCCTTCGACCACGTAATCGGCGCGCAGGCGATCTGTGGTGGCGGTCATCACATCGGCGGGGTTGCCGCCATAGCGCACATCCATCATGCCGCTGCTCCTTTTGCGTCAAGTTGCCCTTCGGCCTCGACCAGACACAGGATGGCCAAAGCCTGCCCGTAGCCAGTGGGTTGCAGGGGGATATCGCGGTAAAATTGCAGATCCGGCCCCATGCGGGTGCCGTAAGACACATTCTGCACCGTGCCGGATGCGTCGATATTGGCCAGAACCGCCGACACGCCGCGCCAGCCCGCTTCGGCCCAATCCGGCCCGCCGATGCCCTGCCCTGCGGCTTTCAAAAGGCCATAGGCAAAGCCTGCGGTGGCGCTGATCTCCTCATAGCTGGTCGGGTCATCCAGCAGGGTCCGCCACGCGCCGGATGCGGTCTGCAAGGGCAACAGCGCCGTGACCTGCGCGCGCAGCACCTCGGTCAGGTAAAGCCGCACCGATCCGGGCAGATCGGGGATCTCGAACAGATCAAGGATGCAGGCGGTGATCCACGCATTGCCGCGCGCCCAGCGGGCACGGGCAAAATTGTGCCGCCCGTCAAAGGTCCAGCCATGGAACCACAGCCCGGTTTCAGGGTCCGACAGATAGCGGGTATGGACCAGAAACTGCCGGATCGCCTCGTCCACCAGCTCCGCCCGCCCCGAGGCATGGCCATAGCGGGCCAGAAACAGCCCGGCCATGAACAGCGTGTCATCCCACAATTCGCCGGGGTTCACCTTGTCGGACACGTCATGCTGAAACCCGCCCTCGGCCGTGCGCGGCGCATCCGTCATCAGCCGGTTGGCCCAATCGTCCAGTGCGGGTTGCCAGCGCGGATCGCGGGTTTCCCCCCACACCAGCGACAGCGCCAGCATCGGCGCGGTGGTGTTGATGTTCAGGCCCGGCAGACCCGCCGCCAGATGGCGCGCATACCACCCCTCCAGCAGCGCCTGCAACGCGGGGTCACGATGCCGCCGCCACAGCTGCGCCAAGCCATACAGGCCCACACCCTGCGGCCATTCCCAACTGTCAAAGCTGATGTAATCGCCCGCTGTTCCATCAAGGTTGGGCTCGTCAAACCGGCCATCATGGCGCAGATCGGTCAGACCCTGCACCAACTGGCCAAGTTTCATCCGGATCTGGTCCGCCTGTGGTCGCATCTTCCCCCCTTGGGCCGTGTAACTGGTCCATGTTCAAACCATGACAGTGCAAAAATTTTGCACAACATGAAAATTTTTTGCATGATGGGGCGACAAAGGGAGAAAAGCCATGCCAAGCGCGCCCCAAGGAAAAAGCGGCAAACCCACGCGGCGGATCAGGCTGGATGATCTGGCGACCGCCTGTGGCGTGTCCATCGCCACCGTCTCGCGCGCGCTGTCCGGTGCGCCGGGGGTGCGGCCCGAACTGGTGGAAAGGATCCAGCGCAAGGCGCAGGAGTTCCGCTATGCCCTGCCCTCCACCCTCGCGGGCCAACGGCTGCTGATCCTTGCCAGCCCCGCCGCGATGGAGGATTACGCCCGCAACCAGTTCACCCTGAACGTGATGCAAGGCATTGAAGAACGGGCAAAATTGCTGCGGGCGGGGGTGGTGACGCAACCCATCACCTCGACCGAGCAGGAACGCCAGACCCTTGCGGAGGCCGCCAATGATCCAAGCGTGGCGGGCCTTTTGTTCCTGACCCTTGATGCCGAGGACATGCTGACGGGCGCGCGCAATTTCAAAAAGCCGGTGGTGCTGGTCAACGGGGATGATCCCCTGATGCAACTTTCGTCGGTGGCGCCGTCGAACCGCGCCGCGGCGGCGATGGCGACCGATTATCTGATGCGGCGGGGCCACCGGCGCATCCTGTTCCTGTCCCGCAGGGGTCGGCGCACCATCGAGCGGCGGATCGAGGGCTGGCGGGACCGAATGACCCTTGGCGGCGCGGCACTGGACCCCGGTTTGCAGGTCGATGTGGCAGACTGGCTGCCGGGTTGCGCGGCGCAGGCGATGCAAGACCGGATTGCGCGCCTTGGCGTCGATTTCACCGCCGTTTTGTGCGCCAGCGACAGTCTGGCCATGGGCTGCCTGCAGGGGCTGGCCGCGCTTGGCGTGTCGGTGCCGGGCGATGTTTCGGTGCTGGGCATGGACGGGTTGGCGCAAGGCGCGTTCTTTGCGCCACCGCTGACGGCGATTGAAATGCCGATGCGCCATATCGGGGCCGCTGCGGTGGATCTTCTGCGTGATCTGAGCCTTGGCGGCCATCTGCCCGCCCGCCGGATCGAGCTTGCCTGCCGGTTGGTGGAACGCCAGTCCTGTGGCACCGTTGCAGCGATCGGGTAGCGCGGGCCAGAACAGATGCGTGATTTAGCGCGCGGATATCAGTGCAATGCGCGCACGGGGTGTGGCCGGGCCATTTTCAGGCGCCGCAGTCAACTTCCTTTGGCGGGTGGTGACAGGCAGACTTTTCTATCCCATGCGATGATGATAGCCCGGATGGACCGAAAGAGGGAGACGGCACGGAATTGGATCGCGCTTTGCAACCTGCGTCAATCACCACAGAAACTGCCGGAAGTGGTGTCTGTGTGCGTCTTGCCGGGCGCTTTTCGCTGAGCGATCTGACGCCGCTGCACGCGGCCCTGGTGCAGGCGGCAACTGCGGGGCCGGTCACGGTCGATCTGGCCGGGATCACGCGGCTTGATACCGCCGCCGCGTGGGCGATTGCGCAGGCAGATATGAAAGCCGCCGAAGCTGGCCACGCGCTGACTGTTGCCGGGGCAAGTGATGACAGCGCGGCACTGATCAAAACGGTGCGCGAGGCGCTGCCCGAGCAAAAGGCACCTGTCGTCAAGCCGATGACCTTCACGCTCTGGCTGGATGGATATGGCCGGACGGTCGCGGGTGCCGTTTCGTTTGTGATGCAGCTTCTGGGCTTTCTGGGGCTGTTTCTGGCCCGTCTTGCCCGCACCCTGCGCCATCCGTCGGAATTCCGGCTGACAGCGCTTGTGCACCACTGCCACGAGGTGGGCGTAAAGGCCGTGCCGATTGTGGCGCTGATGGCATTTCTGATCGGGATTGTGCTGGCGTTTCAAGGATCTACCCAGCTCAAGCAATTCGGGGCCGAGGTGTTTGTGGTGGATCTGATCGCCGTGTCGATCCTGCGCGAATTGGGCATTTTGCTGACCGCGATCATCGTGGCGGGGCGCACGGCATCGGCGTTCACCGCCGCCATCGGGTCGATGAAGATGCGCGAGGAAATCGACGCCATGCGCACGCTGGGCATTGATCCGGCGGCGGCGCTGATCGTGCCGCGTGTGCTGGCGCTGCTGTTGATGTTGCCGATCCTTGGCATGATCGCAAACGCGGCCGGCCTGTTCGGCGGTGCGCTGATGAGCTGGGTGGAGCTTGGAATTTCACCCGCCATGTTCCGCACGCGGCTGGTCGAGGGCACGGATGTATCGCACCTGATGGTGGGGGTGATCAAGGCGCCGTTCTTTGCCGTGGTCATCGGCATTGTGGGATGCCATGCCGGAATGCAGGTGGGCAACAATGCGGAATCGCTGGGTCGGCAGACCTCTGCCGCGGTGGTGACGGCGATCTTTTCGGTGATCGTGATTGACGCGCTGTTTTCGATCTTTTTCGCGCAGGTGGGCATATGACCGTCGCCACAGATCAGACCCCGGTGATCCGCCTGCGCGGTATCCGCAACCAGTTTGGCGATCTTGTCGTGCATGACGGGCTGGATCTGGACGTGTATCGCGGCGAAATCCTTGGTGTTGTCGGCGGGTCGGGCACCGGAAAATCGGTGCTGCTGCGCTCTATCGCCGGCTTGCAGCGCCCGTCAGCCGGTCAGATCGAGGTTTTGGGCACGGATGTGCGCACGGCAAGCGAGGAGGACCGCACCGCATTGGAACGGCGTTGGGGCGTGATGTTTCAGGATGGTGCCCTGTTTTCCTCGCTGAACGTGCGTGAGAATGTCGAGGTGCCGATGCGCTCGGTTCAAGGGCTGGACCCGGCCTTGCGCCGCGCGATGGCGGATCTGAAAATCTCGATGTCGGGGCTGCCTTATGTGGCGGGCGACAATTACCCATCAGAACTGTCGGGGGGCATGCGAAAGCGGGCAGGTCTTGCGCGGGCCTTGGCGCTGGACCCCGAAATCGTGTTTCTGGACGAGCCGACCGCAGGGCTGGACCCGATCGGCGCCGCCGATTTCGACACGCTGATCCGGCAGTTGAGCGATACCATGGGCCTGACGGTGTTTTTGGTGACGCATGATCTGGACACGCTGCATGCAATCTGCGACCGCATCGCGGTGCTGGCCGAGAAAAAAGTGCTGGTGACGGGGACGATGGACGAAATGCTGGCCGTCGATCATCCTTGGGTTCACGATTATTTCCACGGGCCCCGCGCCCGCGCGGCGTTGACCGCAAAAGATGCGCAGAAAGGCGGTTGACCCTGTGGAAACCAAAGCAAATTACGTTCTGATCGGGGCTTTCACGCTGGCCGGGCTTGTCGGGATCCTTGGGTTTTTCCTGTGGTTCGCCCAAGTGCAGTTGGACCGGCAGTTCAGCTATTACGAGGTGCGGTTCACCTCGGTTTCCGGTCTGGCCACGGCGTCTGACGTGCGGTTCGCCGGTTTGCCGGTCGGTCAGGTTGTCGATGTGCGGCTGTCACCCGATGGCGATGGCACGGTGCGCGTGGTGCTGGAAATCGGATCGGAAGTGCCGGTGCGCACCAGTTCTGTCGCCACGATTGAATCGCAGGGCGTAACGGGCGTGTCTTACGTCGGGATCAGCCCCGGCGAGGCAACAGACCCGCTGTTGCGCGCCAGCAGTTCAGCGGACATCCCGCAGATCGAAGCCGGGCGGTCAGTGCTGCAAAGCCTGACCGAAGATGCGCCGCGTCTGGTGGAAGACGCCTTGCGCGTGATGCAGGATCTGTCAAACCTTGCCAGCACTGAAAATATCGGGCGCGTCAGCAGCATTCTGGAAAACGCCGACACCGCCTCGGCCGGGCTGTCCAAGGCGCTGGAGGATTTTTCGGTGGTTGCCGCAGCCGTGGCCGAATTTGCCGACAACATCTCGTCTTTCAATGTCACGCTGGAAGGGTTGACCGGGCGGGCAGAAAGCCTGTTCGAAACCGCAGAAACCACGCTGCGGAACGTGGACGGGCTGTTGACAGAGTCGCGCGCGGCCGTGGTCAGCGGCACGGCAACGTTGGATCAGGCCACCACCACGCTGTCATCGGCGGATCGCTACATCAACGAAGACTTGCTGCGGACCACGGAAGAGGCGCGCGCCGGGATTGCCGATTTGCGCACCCAGATTGAGCAGATCGGCACAGAGGCACGCGGCATGGTGGCCGAATTCCGCCTGACCGGCGAGGCCGCGACCGCGCGGCTGACGCAGGCCGAGACGACGATCCGGGCAACCGATGCCCTGATCGCCGACCTGACCGCCACGCTGGAAACCTTCGAGACGGCAACCGTGAATTTCGACACACTTATCACCGGCGATGGCACGGCCTTGGTGGCCGAAGCGCGCGCCGCGATCAAGCCGATTGCCGACGCGGCCACTACCGATCTGCCCGCGCTGGTGGCCGACATCCGCGCGGCGGTCGAAACCGCCAACCGCACGATCACCGATGTGGGCCAAAGCCTGACCAATGCGACGGGCAAGATCGACGGCTTGATGGACACGACAAGCGTGGCCGTGACAACGGTCACCGACACCTTCAGCCGCGCCAATGAAACGCTGACCGCGATCAACTCGGCGCTGGTGGTGGGCGAACGCACCCTGTCGGCGGCCGAGCGCACCTTTGACGGGGCCGACCGGGTGATCAACACCGATGTGGCCGCCATCACCACCGACCTGCGCCGCACGATCGACTCGCTCGACAAGGCAATCGCGCAAGTGTCGGCCGATATTCCGGGCATCACCGCCGATCTGAAGGCGGCAAGCGAGTCTGCCCGCAAATCCTTTGACGAGGTGGCGCGCATTGCGGCAGCTTCGGGCCAGCCGATCCGTGATTTCACCGGCAATGCCCTGCCGCAGTTCACCCGCCTGTCGCGCGAAATGCGCGATCTGGTCACCAACCTTGATCAACTGACCCGCCAGATCCAGCGCGACCCGGCGCGCTTTTTCTTTGGCGGCACCAACACGCCCGCCTATCGCCAGTAAGACGTATCGCCAGCCCGACCCATCGCCTGTAAAGAAAGAGCACTGCCATGCTTCGCCAGACCGTGACCGCGCTAGTCGCAACCGCCCTTTTGTCCGCCTGCTCGGCCATATCGGCGCTCAACAGCGCGGCCACGCCCACGCAAAGCTATGATCTTCAGGCCCCTGCCAATGTGCAAGTGGCGCGCAGCAGCCTTGCCCGGCAATTGGTGATCGAGGTGCCGACAGCGCCCGGCGGATTGATGACCGACCGCATCATGATCCGCCCGCGCCCGCTTCAGGCGCAGTATCTGACCGATGGGCTTTGGGCATCAGAGGCACCGCTGATGATGCAGACACTGATGGTGCGCACGCTGGAGGACAGCAACGGCTTTCGGTATGTCGGGCGGCGGCCCTTGGGCAGTTTTGGCGATTATGTGCTGGTCTCGGAACTGACCGACCTTCAGGCCGAAGCGGCGCCTGACGGCGCATCGGCCACCATCCGGGTGCGCCTGACCGCACGGCTGGTGCGGGAAAGCGATGCGTCGGTGATGTCCACCCGCACATTCAACGCCAGCGCGGCGGTGCCCACCACCGAAACCATTGATCTTGTCGAAGGTTTCAACAGCGCAACGCAAACAATGCTTCGGGATCTTTCGGGCTGGGTGCTGTCAACCTTGGGCGTGCGAACCGGCTGAGCCGACCGCTTTCACGGTTCTGAGGACGCAGATCCTGGACCGATCCTTTGACGTCGGGCAGAAAACGCTGGTTGGATCCGCCAATTGCGCGCGCTTACCCGATCTGGAAACCCCGCCGTTGGGGGTCAGGTCAGCACGCATGACCCGATCTCACCTTAGCGGCCTTGCCTGAGCCTTGGTGTTGCCCCGCCTGATCGCCGCCACGCCGTCAGAGCGCTACATGCGCTGGCAATCAACCATACATGGTCTGGCCGACGATGCTGCATCCAAGGTTTGCGTGCTCTCTACACTGATATCACGTATCCTTCCGATATAACGGACAGGCAAACTCCAGTTCCCCACGCCGGGTTGACCCTGATCGAACAGTTCCCCACGCGCACCATAAGGCGCCGACTTTGCCAGATCGGCAAAGATCATATGAAATCAAAGGGTCTTGGCGGACAGTGAGGGATTCGAACCCTCGAGACGGTTCCCCGCCTACACACTTTCCAGGCGTGCGCCTTCGACCACTCGGCCAACTGTCCTTGGGCGTGTCTTAATCGCGACTGGAACAAAGATGCAAGAGGGGATTTCCGCAAACCGGCGGAGTTTTGGCTTTCGCCAGAACAGTGGCTGGCAGGGTCGGCGCGACGCGGCTCTCGACCACCTGCAGATCACGGCACAAGCGATCCGTGCCGCGCAATTCCGCGCGAAAGCTGACAATATCCCCCACCCCTACCGCAACCATCGGATTGCGCCATGCCGTTGGACCAGTGGCAATTCCAAGCTCTTTGCTATCCTCACACCAGACAATCGCGCGGAACTCCTGTCGGGAATACCAGATCACCACTCCATGCATGCTCATCAGACAGCTCCATTGGTCGGGACGCACTCCCAAACCGCCCCCTGCCAGAGTTTAAGCGCGAGGACCAGATCCAAACAAACCGTGTTATGTGTCAGCACTGACGTTGATACGCGTCAGACACGTCGGAACTTGACGCTGTTTCGCATCAGATGATAGGGCCTGCAGAGAAAATCCGCGTGCCCCAACGGTACGCTGCCGGACATGGATATGACACGACGCCCTTCCCCCAACCCTGCAGATCTCCGCATGATTCTTGGCGACAATTTGCGCCAGCTGTGCCGCAATGTTCCGTCGATTAGTGAATTATGCCGGACCATTGGCGTCAATCGCACCCAGTTCAACCGATATCTCAGCGGCACCGCGTTTCCGCGCCCCGATGTGCTGTTCTGCATCTGCCGACACTTCAAGGTCGATGCGAATATCCTGCTGCACAGGCTGCCGGATACCGCATCCGAGGGACCGGCATTTTCCCGACCCGCAGGCCAACTGGTGATCCACGCACAAAGACCGTTTGATCACTACCTGTTGCCCGATGGCATCTATCGCTACTGGCGCAAATCGTTTCGTCGGCCTGACCTGTCTTATTGTGGCATGGCGCTGATTTACAGCAAGGACGGCGAAAAGCTGTGGAAAGGCTATGACATCCACGATATCGCCATCCGCGCCGGAACAAAGCGCTTCGCCCGGTCCACCGGCTACGACGGGCGCCTGATCCAGCAGTTTGACGGTTTCGCGCTGATGTCGCGCACACCCTATAACGATCAGATGAACATGACCTATTTTGAATATGGGCTGGACGCGCTGCCCGATTATTACAGCGGCATTTCCTTTGTCACCCGTCGCCGCCTGTCCGAGGCCAACCGCCTGACGGCGATTGTGATGCAACGGCTGGCCGATACGTGCAGCGCCCGGCTGGCAGCCGCGCGGTCTTGCGGAACGCATCCGCCGGAGTCGTTGGCACCGCACATCCGCGCGGCGCTGGACCGCGTACCGGACCGGCTGTAGCCAACCTGTGCCGGATCAGCCGCCGAAAGTCAGGGTCACACGCCGGTTCTGTCGTCCCTTGTTCTCGATCCTGCTGATCTCGATCCGGCCCACTTCGGCGGTGCGGGCAACATGGGTGCCGCCGCAGGGTTGCAAATCCACCAGCGCGTCTCCCTGACCGATCCGCACCAGACGCACCCGGCCCTGCCCCATCGGCGGCATTGCCGACATGGTCTTGACCAATCCCGGATTGGCCAACAACTCTTCGTCCGTGATCCATTCGTCGCGCACAGGCAGATCACGGTCCACCAGCGCGTTGAGCGCCGCGTTCAGCCGGGCCAGATCGGCTGGCGGTTCAGGCATGGCAAAATCAAGCCGACCGCGTTCAGCGGCGATCTGACCGCCGGTGACCGGCAAGGGGATCACGACCGACAACAGATGCAGCGCGGTGTGCATCCGCATATGACGGTGTCTGCGGCCCCAATCCAGACGCTGGGACAGAGCCGCCCCGATGGGTGGAAGGGCCAGCGGCTCGGACGGGACCAGCGCAACCTGTCCACCCTCGACCTTGACAGCCGTTGCGATGGTCAGGCGCCCGCCCGCCCATTCCACCCAACCGCAATCACCCGGTTGCCCGCCGCCCGTAGGGTAAAACACCGATCGGTCGATCAGGATGCCACCCTCTGGCGTGTGGCCGGTCACCCGAGACTGGGCCTGTTGGGCATAGGCATCGTCACGGAACAAAAGCTCGGTCATGGATCAGTCGCCCCCCTTTTCAGGCCCCGCCTCCGGCCCGGCCAGACCTTCGCCGGGGACATGATCGCGCGGCAGCGGGTTGGCCGAAGTGTCTTGGGCAGGCGATGACGCCGGAGCGGCGGGCCGAGCCGTCGCGGCACCGGGGACAAGCCGCAACAGTTCGGCAATCTCGGCGGCGTTGCGAACGGTGACATCCGATTGCGCAAACGGAATCTCGATCCCTTCTTCGGCGAAACGCTGGGCGATCTGGTGATTGATCTCGCTGCGCACCGACAGCGAGAAGTTCACATCGCGCAGGATCAGCCGGATCTCGAAATCCATCGAGTCCGCGCCAAAAGCCATGAAAATCACCATTGGTGGCGGGTTGAGGATGGCCAGCGGCTGCGCCTCGGCGATTTCCTGCAAGATCTGCGTCACCTTGCGGGTGTCCGACCCGTAGGCCACGCCGACCGGCACGATCAAGCGACCCGACAGGTTGAACCGGGTCCAGTTTGTTACCTGCCCGGCCACCAGATCGGTGTTGGGCACGATCACATCGGTCCGGTCAAAGGTCTGGATCCGCGTCGAGCGCACCGAAATCGCCTTGACAGTGCCTTGCACGCCGCCGACTTCGATCCAGTCGCCCTCGCTCACCGGGCGTTCGATCAGCAAGATGATGCCAGACACGAAGTTGGACACAATGTTTTGCAAGCCAAACCCGATGCCAACCGACAGGGCCCCGGCCACGATGGCCAGACCCGACAGATCGATCCCGGCGGAATTGATGGCGATCAGTCCGGCCAGAAAGATCCCGATATACCCCACGCCCGACACCAGCGCATTGCGCGCGCCCTGATCCAGCGTGGTTCGCGGCAGGATGGATCCGCGCAAAGCCCCTTGGAACAGCCGGGTGACCATGATGCCAATGCCGAACAGCACCGCAAAGAACAGAAAGTCGGTGGGCGAAATCCGCGTTTCGCCCAACGTGAACCCTTCGCGCATCCGCGTCCAAAGCTCGGTAAGGTCGGCCACACGCGCGCCCCAGATCAGCGCAAACACCGGCAGCGCCGCCAGAACAAGGCCAAAGCCCACCAGAACCGGCACCAAGGCGTTGCGCGCGCCATCCTCGTTGCGGATGATCACGGCGTAAATGTCGGTGACGACGATCTGAAGAATATACAGTAGCCCCATCAGCGCCAGCGAAGTGGCCGCCGGAAACACCATGGCACTGGCCGCCGGAACATACCCAACCGCCGCCAGAAGCGGCGCAACAATGCCGATGATGACAGCGCCGCGCCCCAAAAGCGCAATGATCCGGTTGCGGAACCCGAGGTCATCTTCCGTCGCGGTATCAGTGCCGGCGGACAACCGGATAAGCCGTCCCATCCGCACCAGCAAAAACGCCGCCAGAATAATCGTGGGAAAGGCCAGCACGCCCCGCGCGGCTTCGGACAGGATCTGGTTGTCCATGACCGCCAGACGCAGCGCATCTATCGCCAGCAAGGCGCCGTAAACCGCCGTCAGCAACCGGCCCTCGGCCCGGTGGTCCGGGCCCATCCGCACCGGCAGAAAATCGTGATCGCGCGGGAAAAGCTGCGACCCAAGCCAGACCGCCGAAAACAGCAAAAATCCGGCGGCTGGCAGGGTTTCCAGCAGCACCGTGCCGACAATACCGAACATGCCCGACAGCCGCAGCGCATGCGACAGCGCCATGACGCCCAAGGTGGGCACCACGATCTGCCCCAAGGACAGCACCAACGAGGCCACCCGCACGCCGCGCGCCGACCAGCGGGTGTTGATCCGGGTCACCAAACCCTCGATCAGCGGACGTCCGCGCCAGATCAGGCCAAGACTTGCGAGCAGAAAAAACAGGATCGCCGGCAGGTTGTCGATCAGCGTCTGCTGGGCGGCATCCGTGCCCCTGCGCTGCTGGGTTTCGTTCCACATCCCCATCACGACGCCCGACACGGCACGCGCGGCACCCGGCCAGTTGGCCGGGTTTAGAGGTGTGGGATACAGTCTGAGCAATTCATCGGCCTGGCGTTCGCGCAGCGTGCGGTCGATTTCGGAAACCAGACCGTCTGCCCGCCGATAGGCTTCTTCCGCCGCGATGCCGGGGGCCTGAAGCCGGGCCAGCTGATCGTTCAACGCCGCGCGACGGGTTGCGATTTCATCGGCCTCGGTCTGCCCTTCCTCGGGCGCCGGACCCAAGGCTGCAATCTGCTGGCGCAGCGTGGCGATGCGGGATGAGTTGGTGCTTTGCGCCACCAACAAGGCCTCTCGCCAGCCCACGATGTCGGTGCGCAGGGCTTCCAGATCCACATCGGACACGGTGGGGGCCTCAAGCGCGGTTTCGGCTTGTTCGGCCACTGCTTCCCACGCAACATAGTCCACATCCGACACGCCGGGCTGCACAGCCCCGTCTGCCGCGGTGTCAGACGCAGGCCTGCTGTCCCCTGACGGGCCGGAAGCGGATGGAAGTTGCACGCCTTGCGCCGGAGCATCCTGCTGCGCAAATGCCGCCGCGGGCGTGATTGCCAGAACAAGCGCGGCAAGAACCGCGCGCAAGGAAAACAGGCCAGCCAAATCGCTCATGCGTCTTCGAACACGCTGGGCAGGTTTTTGGGCGCGGCGTCCAGCCATGCCGGGACCGGCAGGCCCTTTTCCTTCAGGAACGCCGGATTGTAGAGCTTGGATTGGTAGCGGTTGCCATAATCGCACAGAATGGTCACGATGGTGTGGCCCGGACCCATGTCTTGCGCCATCCGGATGGCACCTGCGATATTGATACCCGATGACCCGCCCAGACAGATGCCTTCGTCTTCCAACATGTCGAACACCAACGGCAACGCCTCGGCGTCGGGGATACGATAGCTGAAATCAGGGGTGAACCCTTCCAGATTGGCGGTGATGCGTCCCTGCCCGATGCCCTCGGTGATCGAGGTGCCGGGGCTTTCCAGCTTGCCCGTGGTGTAGAACGCATGCAGCGCCGCACCCTCTGGGTCGGCCAGCCCGATCTTGACACCTTTGGGCTGCAAGGCCATGCCGACCCCCGCCAAGGTGCCGCCGGAACCGACCGCGCAGATGAAGCCATCGACCTTGCCGTCGGTCTGGTCCCAGATCTCTGGCCCCGTCGTCTCGATATGGGCCAGCCGGTTGGCGACGTTGTCGAACTGGTTGGCCCAGATCGCGCCATTGGGTTCGGTGCGCGCCAAGGCTTCTGCCAGCCGACCCGAGTAGCGCACGTAATTGTTGGGGTTCTTGTAGGGTGCCGCGGGCACCTGCACCAGTTCTGCCCCCGCAAGGCGCAGCATGTCCTTTTTTTCCTGACTTTGCGTTTCAGGAATGACGATCACCGTCTTGAACCCCATCGACGCGCCCACCAGCGCAAGGCCAATGCCGGTATTGCCCGCCGTTCCCTCCACAATCGTGCCGCCCGGCTTTAGATCGCCCCGCGCCACCGCATCACGGATGATATACAGCGCCGCCCGGTCCTTGACCGACTGGCCGGGATTCAGGAACTCGCATTTGCCCAGAATGGTGCAGCCGGTCATTTCGGACGCACGGTTCAGCTTCAGCAGCGGGGTATTGCCGATGGTATCGGCAAGATCGGAATGAATGCGCATGATCGGCCCTCTTGTCCTTTGGCTTATGTGTAGGCAAGTCGGGCGCCAACCTCAAGCTGCGCCGCGCCGTGCCTTGCGCGAAACAGACCAGCGCGCACCTTTTTGCGGATGCGCGCTGTGCAGGCCGGCGATGCGCGCCGCGCGGGGGTATCGTGGACGCAGCACTGCAAAGCGCGCAGTGCCCCGGCAGGATCAGACCAGACCGTCAGCCTTCAGGCCCGCATAGCACTCATCCAGACTGGTGGTGGCGCGGTCGATCAGAATGTCGATTTCGTCCGTCGTGATGACCAATGATGGCGAAATAATCATCCGGTCGCCGACGTGCCGCATGATCAGATTGTTGGCAAAGCAGCGCTCGCGGCAACGAAAACCCACGGTGCCCTGCTCGCCCGCGAATTTGGCACGTTTGGCCTTGTCAGGCGTCAGCGCGATGGAGCCCATAAGCCCGACCAGCTTTGCCTCGCCCACAAGCGGGTGATCCGCCAGTGCGTCCCAGCGCTGTTTCAGGTAGGGGTGCGCAACATCGCGGACGTGATCGACGATATGCTCTTCTTGCAAGATGCGCAGGTTTTCCAGCGCCACCGCCGCCGCGACCGGATGGCCGCTGTAGGTGTAGCCGTGGAAAAACTCGCCACCCTCGGCAATCGTTGCCGCCACCTCGTCACAGACGATCGAGCCGCCGATCGGCTGATAGCCCGAGGACAAGCCCTTGGCGATGGTCATGATATGCGGCTTGATGCCAAAGGTCTGCGACCCGAACCAGTTGCCGGTGCGGCCAAAGCCGGTGATGACCTCATCCGCAATCAAGAGGATACCGTATTTGTCGCAGATCCGCTGGATTTCCGGCCAATAGGTGGCGGGCGGGATGATCACGCCGCCAGCGCCCTGCACCGGCTCGCCGATGAAGGCGGCGACCTTGTCGGCGCCCAGTTCCAGGATCTTCGCCTCAAGCTGCTGCGCGCGTTCCAGACCGAAGGCATTCTCGTCCATATCACCGCCCTCACCCCACCAATAGGGTTGGTCGATGTGCACGATGCCGTCGATCATGCCGCCATGCGAATGGATCGGGGCCATGCCGCCCAACGATCCGCCGCCCATGGTGGAGCCATGATAACCGTTCTTGCGACCGATGATGATGCGCCGCTCGGGCTGGCCCTTCACATCCCAATAGCGCCGGACCAGCCGGATATTGGTGTCATTCGCCTCGGACCCGGAGCCCGCAAAAAACACATGGTTCAGATCGCCCGGTGCCAGTTCGGCAATCTTGGCGGCCAGCGCGATGGCGGGCACGTGGGTCGTCTGGAAAAATGTGTTGTAATAGGACAGCTCTTCCATCTGCCGCGCCGCGACCTCGGCCAGTTCCTTGCGACCATAGCCGATGTTCACGCACCACAGGCCCGCCATGCCATCAATGATCTGATTGCCCTCGGAATCGGTCAGCCAGAGCCCTTTGCCACGGGTGATGACGCGCGCGCCCTTGGCGGCAAGCCCGTTGGCATCGGTAAAAGGATGCATGTGATGCGCCGCATCCAGAGCTTGAAGCTCGGCGGTCGGCAGGTGATTGGTGATCATGTTCATGGCCATGCCCTTTCGCGTGTGGCAGGGCATTCGGCCCCGGCTTGATCACAGGATAGGCTGAATTTCCGGCTCTTTCAAGAAATTTGATCAAATTATTCGTGGCGGCCTGGTGGCCGCATCGTCACCCGTATCCTTACCACGCGCGCACTCCACCCCGGCGCGGCGTCACAGCCCGCCCTGTGCCAATGCCAGCTTTACCTGATCCACCCCTTGCGCAATGTCGCGCTCGATCGCCTCGCGCAGTCCCGTGGCATCGCCCGCCCGCATCGCGGCCAGTGCCTCGGAATGGCGGTCAGGCAGTGCGTCTGACCCATAGCGCGCGCAGACCACACGCAGCGACGGGCCAAAGCGCAGCCACATGGAACGCGCCATATCAACCAGCACTGGCGCGCCCGATGCCTCATAAAGACAAAAGTGGAAGGCATGGTTCGATTGCAGATAGCCCGGAATGTCACCGGCGCGGATCGCCCGGTCCACCGTGTTGTCCAGCCCTTGCAACTGGCCAATCAGCGCGGGCGTCAGATGCGCCGCCGCCATTTCGGCCAGCTTCGGTTCTATCGTCAGCCGGGCAAAGGCCACCTGATCCAGCATCGCGGCCGTCATCCCCGGAACCGCCACCCGCCGGTTGCCTTGCGGCTCCAGCGCACCCTCGGCGGTCAGACGGCGGATCGCCTCGCGCACCGGGGTCATGCCCGCGCCCAGATCAGCGATCAATCCCTGAATGGTCACGGCCGCCCCCGGCTCCAGATACCCGAACAGGATCATGTCGCGCAGCCGCGCATAGGTGATCTCGTGGGTCGGTATCTTCCGGCTGTCCGCGTCCATCAGGGCTCCCATAGCGCTTTGCCCTGTTATGACGCGTTCGGCGCAGCAATCAAGATGTGATCAAATCCGGTCGTCGTAATCAAAGCGCAGCACATCGGCCTGCCAGCCCTGCCCGGTCAGGTCATGCGCCACAACGCCCACGAATGCGCCGGTAAAGCTGGCGTGTTCGCCCTTGCCGCCCTCGTCCGAGATCAAGGCCGCGTCCAGAGGCGGACCAATCGCCGCACCGTTCAGCGTGAACCGCTGCGCCGCACCCTTTACCTGCACGCCCAACGTGACATCGCCTTCCGGGCAGGGGTGCAGTCCATGAAACGTCAACCGCTCATGCTGCCAATCGCCAAGGCAGGACACAACAGAAACCACGCGTGCCCCCGCCTCGCGCGTGATCAGCGCGGCGTGGAACTTGTGGCGGTTGTAATAGGTGGTCAGCCCCACCGCCTGCTGCCAGCTGGGCGGATCGGCGCGGAACACCGCACTGGCGGTGTAGGCACTCTCCTCCTGCCGCCGCGCGACCAGCGCTTGCTCGAACCAAGACCCAAGGCTTTCGCGCCCGGTCAGCCGCAGGCAAGCGCCGGTCAGGCGGAACAACCGCTCCGGGTGCGGGGTGCGCAACCACTGGAACTCGGGCGGCAGATCCGGCCCGGTGAAATCGCGGCGGATCGCGGCGCACGGGGTCTGCGCCACATCCAGCGGCAGATCGACCGGGGCCGCCTGCCCGCCCGCCTTCAGCCACAACCAGCCGTCGCGCCACTCCACCTCGGCCAGCCCCGTCTCGCGGCCCGTCGCGCAAAACGGCCCGCCCGGCCCCGTCACAGGACGCCCGCAAAGAAAGCTGTGCCAATGCCGCCCGTCATGGCCCTCGACATATTGCCCGTGCCCCATGCGCTGGATCGGGTTCTCCGGCGTGAACCTTGCGGTGATCAGATGCTTTTCAGGATGCGTCTCATACGGCCCCTCGATCCGGCGCGACCGCGCCAAAGTCACCGCATGATCATAGCCGGTGCCGCCCTCGGCGGTGGTCAGATAATACCAACCCTGGCGCCGGAACAGATGTGGCGCTTCGGTCAGGCCCAGATCAGAGCCGGCGTAGATGTCATGCTTGGGTCCGAACAGCCCGCGATCCGGCGACCATTCCTGCAATTCGATCCCGTCAAAGCGATCATTCGCCGGGTTAGCGCCCGTGCCTGCCCAACGGTGATTCCAGCGCATGTTGACGACCCATTTCCGCCCGTCATCATCGTGGAACAGGGATGGATCAAAACCAGAGGAATTCAGATACCACGGATCGGACCAGTCGCCGTCGATCGACGCGCAGGTGGTGATGTAATTGTGGGCGTCCTTGAACGCCCCATCCAGCCGCTTCACATCCGTATAGACCAGCCAGAAACGCCCGTCGGCATGGCTCAGGCACGGCGCCCAGACCCCACCCGAATCCGGGTTTCCCCGCATGTCCAGCAGCGCCGGCCGGTTCAGGGGCCGCGCCACCAGCGTCCAGTTCACAAGGTCGCGGCTGTGATGGATCTGCACGCCCGGATACCATTCGAAGGTGGAGGTGGCGATGTAGTAATCCTTGCCCACCCGGCAGAAGCTGGGGTCAGGATTAAAGCCGCGCAGGATGGGGTTCCGGGGCATGTTTCCCTCTGTGTTAACGGGCTGCGCCCTAAGCAATTTCAATGGCTTGACATTGCCATCTTCACAATTTTCTAACCACTGCCCCAGGGTTGAGGCGCCCCCTCAGCGCATTTTGCCCAAGATGAACGGGACCGCGCCCCGCTTTTGAATTCATCTGTTCAAAAATATCCCGAGGGGGGTCCGGGGGGCGCGAAGCCCCCCGGTGCCGACCTCACACAAGCAGAGCCCGCGCCTCGGCGATGCCAAGCGCCTCGGGGCGGGTGCAGGTCGTGGTCAGCGTCACAAACGCGCCGCTCTCGCCCGAGGCAAGGCAGGCCGTCATCACCTCGACCCCGTGCAAGGTGCGATCCAGCGAGCAGCGGGCATCACCGCCCGTCATCAGGGCCTGCACCATATCGGCCAGCCCTGCGGTGCGGTAATTGGCCAGCGGGCCTTGCTTGGGGTGGTCCTGATTGGGCACGCCAAACGGGTGATCCCATGCGGCCAGTGTCTCAAGGCTGCCGTCCGTGTGGCCAATCTCCACCACCCCGCCAAAGAAGTTCGGGTCGGGCACATAAAGCGTGCCCTTGGTCCCATACAGCTCGAAATGGGTGCGCTTGTGGTGCCAGACATCCCAGCTGGTGGACAGGGTGATCGTGGCCCCATTGTGAAACTCCAACAGCGCATGGATGTTGGTGGGGGTTTTCACCGGCACGGTTTCACCATTGCGCGGCCCGTTGGAAATGGTGCGGGCCGCCTGCGCGGAACTGGTCAGCGCGCCAACCCGTTTCACCGGGCCGAGAAGGTTGATCAGGTTGGCGATGTAATAGGGGCCAAGATCCAGCATCGGCCCGGCGCCGGGCAGGAAGAAGAAATCCGGGTTGGGGTGCCAATGTTCCATCCCGTGGTTGAGGACCGCCGCGCAACCGGCTGTGATCTCACCGATTTTCCCCTCGTCCAGCAGCGCCCGCGCCTGCTGGTGCGCACCGCCCAGAAAGGTATCCGGCGCGCAGCCCACGGCCAGCCCTTTGGCATTGGCAAGGCTGCGAAGGCTTTCCCCCTCTTCCAGCGTCAGCACCAGCGGCTTTTCGGAATAGGCGTGTTTGCCCGCCTCCAGAATCCGTCTGGTCACCGCGTAGTGGGCATCCGGAATGGTCAGGTTGATGACCACATCCACATCGCGGTTGGCCAGCAGGTCATCGACCGACTGCGCCGCGACGTTGAACTCGGCCGCACGCGCGCGGGCCGCGTCCATGTTCACATCGGCCACGGCACGCACCTCCAACCCCTTGAACAGGGGCGCAAGACGCAGGTAGGTGGTCGAGATATTGCCGCATCCGATGATGCCCAGACCCAGATTTGCCATGTTTCAGAACCCCTCGGCTGCGGTGATGGCGCGGGTTGCAAACCGCGTGTGGTCGGATGGGTTGTCATGCTCCATCACGAAGTGCCTGACCCCGATGGCGCGCAGCGCGGCCATGATCGTGGGCCAGTCCACCGTGCCATGGCCGACATCGGCCCAGCCATCCTCATCGGTATTTTCGTCCTGTGGCGCGATATCCTTGACATGGGCGGCGGTGATGCGGTCGCGGTAGCGCTCGATCCAGGCCAGCGGGTCCGCCCCGCCGCGAATGACCCAAGCCACATCGATTTCCCATTCCAGATGCGGGCCACCGTCGAAAATCTCTTCCTGCGGCACCGCACCATCGGCGGTTGGGCGGAATTCGAAATCATGGTTGTGCCAGCCGAAACCATAGCCTTCGGCCCGGTACACCTGCGCCGCCTTTTCCAGCCGTGCGCCGAAATCGTGCCAGCCCTTGCCTGTCGTGGGGCGGTCATCGGGCATGATATGCGGGCAATAGAGGCGCTGCATTTTCAGCGCCGATGCGATCTCCAGCACCTTTGGCACCTCGTTTTCCAGCATGGCCAGACTGAAATGCCCGGTCGGCATGGTCAGGCCGGTGGCAGCAAGCCCGGCCCGGATCACCTCGACCGCCGCATCATCGGCGTAAAGCGCGCCGTAGCCTTCGACCGCCGTGTATCCGGCCTTGGCCAGCATCTCGAAAGTGGCCTGCATCGGCGGAAAATTGCGGGACGAGTAGAGTTGATACGAAAACATGCGGGTATCCTTTCAGGTGCCATGGGTGGCGGCAAACAGGTGGCGCAGCGTGACCTGCGGCCGGTCCGCGCCGGAGGGGGTGAAGCGGATCACCCGGTCGTGGCCGGGGATCAGGACAAAGGCGTTGTCGGAAAAGCGCCCCGGCACATCGGCCTCCAGCGCGGTAAAGGGTGCTAGGGTTTGCGCCTTCAGGGTGATGATGTGGTCGGGGCCGTCTTGCGTGACGGTCATGGTGATCTGCGGATCGTGCAGGGTGTAGGTTTTCCAGGGCTGCGGGGCGATTGTATCCTCGCCCGTGGCTGTCGCCCCGTCCGTCCAGTGCCAGTGCAGGATTTCATCGGGCTCCAGCGCGGCAAGGTCTATCACCGTGCAGGGGCTGGCCCCCTTGGTGCAGAGCGTGGTTTCGGTTTCGACCAACGGCCGGACCCTGCCAGCCATGTTGATGGCGCGGACATGCAAGGTGATGCAGGTTTCCTCTGGCAGGTCGTTGACCGCCTTGAGCGCGATACTGTCGGCATCCGGCACGGCAATAACGGTGACCGGCGCAAAGAAGCGCCGCGCCATATGGTGCAGCAGTTTCCAATTGCCACCGTGGTCAAGACTGGACCACGAGCACACCGGCCAGGTGTCGTTGAGCTGCCAGTAGAGCGCGCCCATGCAATGCGGCTTCAGCACGCGCCAAGCGGTGACGGCGGTGTGGATGGCAAGGCCTTGCTGGATCTGGGACAGGTAGACGAAGTGCGGGAAATCGACCGGAAAACGAAAATTGCGGAACAAGGTTTCGGCAATCCGGGCGTTGCCGCCGGTGTTTTTCTGGTGGCTTTCCATCACCGGGGCGGCGATGTTCCAGTCCCCCTTGGCGGCGAAAGTGGCGATGGCAGACAGCGACGGATAGGATTGGAAGCCGAATTCGCTGCAAAACCGGGGTTTCACATCGCGGTAGTGGGCAAAATCGCGGCCTTCGTGCCAGACCGACCAGAAGTGCATGTCGCCGGACGAGTCGTCATGCCAGGCGTCGCCAAACGCCATCGGGCCGGGGCTGGGGCTGGAGGGCCACCAGTTGGCATCCGGCAAGGTGTCGCGCAGGGCAGCTTCGATGGTGCGGTTCAAACGGTCGTAGTTCACGAGGTAGCGGTCGCGGTCGCGGCGCGACTCGTCAAACCAGCCCAGCGCTCCGATCAGTTCGTTGTCGCCACACCACAGGGCGATGCAGGCGTGGTGGTTCAGGCGGGCGGTCACGTCTCGGACTTCGGCATCCACCTCGGCAAGGAAATCGGGGGTGGAGGGGTAGAGGTGGCAGGCGAACATGAAATCCTGCCAGACCATCAGACCCAACTCGTCGCACAGGTCATAGAACCAGTCCGGCTCATACCGCCCGCCGCCCCAGACCCGGATCATGTTCATGTGGGCGTCTTTGGCAGATTGCAGCAGATCGCGCGCACCCGCTGGCGTGATGCGGCCATGCAGCGCGTCGGCGGGAACCCAGTTTGCACCCTTGGCAAAAACCGCGCGGCCGTTGACGTAAAAGGCGAAGCTGCGGCCTGCGGCGTCGGGTTCCGACACCAGCTTCAGATCGCGCAAGCCGATGCGGCGGGTGGAAGTGGCGCTGCCAGAGGTCACGGTCAGCGCATGCAGCACCTGCACGCCCTGCCCTGCCGGCCACCACAGCTGTGGGTCGGGGATGCGCAGGGTCATGGTGGCGATGCCATTTGTCGCGGGCGCGGTGGCGACCACGCCGCACAGCGTGGCAACCGCCTCGGCTTCTGTGGTCTCGATCCGCAGGGTCACTTCGGCAAGGCCGGGGCTGTGGCGTTGCGTGACAAGGATATCACCGATGCGTGCTACCGCAGGCTCCAGCAACACCTTCCCCCAGAGGCCAAATGTGGGCAGGGCGATGTTCCAGTCCCAGCCGAAATCGCATTGCGGTTTGCGCAGCATGTTGCCGTTGGGGATCGGGCAATTGGGCTGATGATAGGGAATGGGAAAGGGTTGGGCGGCCTGACGCGCCGCGCCCTCCGCCACCACCGACCGGAAGGTGATGGCGATGTGGTTTTCACCTTCGCGCAACAGCCCCGCCACCGGCACCCGCCAGCGGCGATGGGCGTTGGCGGCGCGCAGCACAGACATGCCGTTCAACCGCACCTCGGCCACCGTATCCAGCCCATCAATCACCAGGTCGCAATCGCCGCCGTCATGGTCAAAGCTGCGGCTGGCGGTCCAGTCGCGGTCTGCGATCCAGCGCAGGCCGTATTCGTTCTGGCCCCAATAGGGATCGGGGATCGCGCCCGCCGCGTGCAGCGCGGTGATCCCGTCGCCCGGCAGGGCAAAGGGCACGTCATATTCCCCCGCCGTGTCGCGAAGGTGCCAGATGCCTGACAGATCCATGGCTGTCAGACCCTTGCTTCCGTGCCCGCGTCAAACAGGCTGGCCTTCGACATATCCACGCGCAGATGCACCTGCGTGCCCGGTGCCATGCGCCGTTCCACCGGCACGCGGACCGACATTTGCCCGCCCGCCGCCTGCAACCAGACAAGAGAGTCGGCGCCCATCGGCTCGTCCAGTTCGACCACCGCCGGGATGGTGTGGCCCGGCTCGGCGTGATCCTGCACCACAAGATGCTCAGGCCGCAGGCCAAGGATGACCTTGTCACGGCTGCCGATCGCCCCGCCCTCATAGCCCGCCAAAGACAGGCTCAGGTCGCGCAGACGGAACGCCTGCCCGCCATCGACCGTGGCCCCGTGCAGGAAGTTCATCGACGGGCTGCCGATGAAACCGGCCACGAACAGATTGGCGGGGCGGTTGTAAATCTCTTGCGGGGCGGCGAGTTGCTGGATGATGCCACCGCGCATGACGGCGATGCGGTCGGCCAGCGTCAGCGCCTCGATCTGGTCATGGGTGACATAGACCATGGTGTTGTTAAGTTGTGCGTGCAACCGCTTGATTTCCACCCGCAATTCGCTGCGCAGCTTGGCGTCAAGGTTCGACAGCGGCTCGTCAAACAGGAACACATCCACATCGCGCACCAGCGCACGGCCAATGGCGACACGCTGGCGCTGCCCCCCCGACAGGGCCGCCGGCTTGCGATCAAGAAGCGGGCCGATCTGGAGGATTTCGGCGGCGCGGGCGACTTTCGCCTCGATCTGATCACGCGGCACGCGGGCGTTTTTCAGGCCAAAGGTCAGATTTCCGCGCACGGTCATCTGCGGATAAAGCGCGTAGGACTGGAACACCATGCCGATGCCGCGCTCTGAAGGTTCGGCCCATGTCACGTTCTTGCCCTTGATGAAGATCTGGCCGTCGGTGATTTCCAGCAGACCCGCCAGACAGTTCAGCAAGGTGGATTTGCCACAGCCCGACGGCCCCAGCAGCACCACGAATTCGCCTTCGGCCACATCCAGAGTCATGTTTTTCAAAACCGAAACCGCGCCGAAATTCAGCGTCAGATCCTTGACTTCAATCGAATTGCTCATGTGGGGGTCAGCCTTTCACAGCACCGGCGGCGATGCCGCGAACGAAGAGTTTGCCGGAGACAAAGTAGATGAACAGCGGCACCAGCCCGGTCAGCAGGGTGGCGGCCATGTTGACGTTGTATTCCTTGACCCCCTGCACCGAGTTGACGATGTTGTTGAGCTGCACCGTCATCGGGTAAAGATCAGGCTTGGTATAGACCACGCCGAACAGGAAATCGTTCCAGATTCCCGTGACTTGCAGGATGATGGCGACCACGAAGATCGGCAGGCTCATCGGCATCAGGATCTTGGCATAGATCGCCCAGAAGCCCGCGCCATCAACGCGTGCTGCCTTGAACAATTCCTCGGGAATGGTGGAGAAGTAGTTGCGAAACAGCAGGGTCAGGATCGGCATGCCGAAAATGGTGTGCACCAGCACCAGACCCCAGAGCGAGCCGTAAAGCCCCATTTCGCGCAAGAGAATCACGATTGGGTAAAGCATCACCTGATAGGGGATGAAGGCCCCGAAAATCAGGATGGTGAAGAAAATGTCCGATCCTTTGAACTTCCAGAACGTCAGCGCGTAGCCGTTCACGCTCGCCACCACGATGGACAGGATGACCGACGGGATCAGGATGCGGACCGAGTTCCAGAAGCCGCGCGACAGCCCATCGCAATTCAGCCCGGTGCAGGCTTGCGACCACGCCTTGACCCAAGGTTCAAAGGTGATCTCGACCGGCGGGGCGAAGATATTGCCCATACGGATTTCCGGCATGCCCTTGAGGCTGGTCATCACCATGACCCACAAAGGCAGCAGGTAATAGACGCTGAACACGAAAAGTGTGCCGTAGATCATTATGTTGCGGCCCGACAGCGCGCGTTTGGGCCGGGCCCCGCGCGGGACTGCGTCGGCGCGGGTTCTGACGGTCATGGTTGCGTCAGCCATGCTTTTTGCCTCCGAATTCAAGGTAAGCCCATGGGATCAGCACGATCAGCACCGTGAGCAGCATCATGGTCGATGCGGCAAAGCCCTGGCCCAGGTTTTGCGCCTGAAACATGTAGTCATAGACATACATGGCGGGCACTTGGGATGCGGTGCCCGGCCCGCCCGAGGTTTGGGCGACCACCAGATCATACAGCTTGATGATGCCGGCGGCGACGATCACAAGCGTGGTGATGAACACCGGGCGCATCATCGGCAGGATGATCAGCACATAGGTTTTCCATGTCGGGATGCCGTCAACGCGGGCGGCCTTCCAGATATCCTCGTCAATGCCGCGCAGGCCCGCCAGCATCAGGCACATCACAAACCCCGTGCCCTGCCACAGCCCGGCGATCAGCAGACCGTAAAGCACCAGTTTGGGATCGTTCAGCGGGTTGAAGGTGAAGCTTTCCCAGCCAAGGCTGCGCACGATGGACTGGATGCCGAATTCGGGGTTCAAAATCCATTGCCAGACCAGACCCGTGACGATGAAGGACAGCGCGAACGGGTAAAGCATGATGGTGCGGAACGTGTCCTCGAACCGGATCTTCTGATCCATCGCCACCGCCAGCAAGAAACCGATACCGATGGTGAAGACCAAGGCAAGAACGCCATAGATCATCAGGTTTTCGATAGAGGTCAGCCAGCGCGAGTTTGACCATAACCGTTCGTATTGGTCGAACCCGACAAAGCGTTCGCGCGGCAGCAGTTTGGAGTCGGTGAACGAATACAGCACCGTCCATGCCGTGCCGCCCACGAACACCACCAGGGTCGTCAAGACCATCGGAACCGCTGCGATTTTCGCGTTCATGTTCCGCCACATGCGGTTGATCCGCCGTGCCTCGGCCATTGGCCCGCCCTCCCCTTTTGTGGTGCTGTCAACTGATGTGCGAAGCCGCCCCGGTTCGGGCGGCTTCGCCGTTGGCGTGTTGGATCACAAACCCGATTTCAGGTTGGTGACCCATTCCGCATGGGCCTTTTCCGGAGCCATGTCGGTTTTCCAGAATTCAACCAGCAGATCCTCGTTCTGCTTTTGCACATCGGGCGACCACGCCTGATCACCCGACGGCACAAGGTTGCCCGCAGCCAGCAGGTCCAGACCCTTTTTCATGCAGTCGTTTGCCGCAGCCAGATCCACATCACCCCGGATCGGCAAAGAGCCTTTCTTGAGGTTGAAGGCAACCTGCACCTCGGGGCTGACCAGAAGGGCTGCCAGACGTTTCTGCGCCGCCTCTACATCAGCGCTTTTGTTCTTGGGGAAGTAAAAGGCATCGCCCCCGGTCGAAAGGTAAGCGTTCAGCCCCAGACCCGGCAGGCAGGTGTAATCGGTGCCCGCGACCTGACCGGCCACCTGAAATTCGCCCTGCGCCCAGTCGCCCATGATCTGACCGCCCGCTTCGCCGGTGATCACCAGATTGGTCGCCTGATTCCAGTCCTGTACGGTGGATTTGGCAGCCAGCTTTCGTGCGTCGGCGACGGCTTGGAACACGGCGGCATATTCCGCACCCGCCGCGACATCCATATCCTTGTCAACGTTGACCTTTTTCCAGACATCCAGCCCCGCCACCGCAATCGAGATCGCACCAAAGGCAAGGTTGGACTGCCAAGGCTGGTTGCCAAGCGCCAACGGGATCTTGCCTGCAGCTTCAAGTTGCGGCGCAGTCGCCACAAACTCATTCCAGTTGGTCGGCACCGGGATACCCGCATCGGCATAGGCCTTGTTCGACAACCACAGCCATTCGGGCGAGTGGATGTTCACAGGCGCACAATAGATCCGACCGTCCACGGTGCAGCTTTCCAGCAGCGATTGCGGAAAGACCTTTTCCTTCCAGCCCTCGGCCTCGGCCACATCGGTCAGATCCAGCATCAGCCCGGCCTCGACCAGTTCCAGCGCCTGTTGGCCGTGGTTGAACTGGGTGGCCGCCATCGGATCACCGCCGGTGATCCGGCTGATCATGATCGGGCGCGCGGTGCCGCCGCCGCCGGCGATGGCGCCATCCACCCATTTGTCGCCCGATGCGTCCAACGCCTTGGCCAATTCGGCAACGGCAGCCGCCTCGCCGCCACTGGTCCACCAGTGCGTAACCTCCAGCTCGGTTGCAAATGCGGTCGCAGGCAGGGCCACCGACGCAACAAGCGCGGCAGCCAAGTTAAAGGTTTTCATGCAGTCCTCCCGGTTTCTAAATCGTTATAGTGATTTCTATATCGTTATAGTTTTCCCGATCAAGCGCTCTTTTCGCTTGTGGAGCAGTTCTTACATCGCGTTGAATGGCCTTGCACATCCGGTCAGTTCCGGCCCACTCCGCGAGACGAGAGCGTTATGCCGCAGCGCCGCACACCGCATATTCCCCCACAGGCAAAGCCACTTAGGCCTTGCAACCCGCAAAGGCATTTCGCAGGTGCAGCACAAGGCCAGCCGATCCGGACGACCACGCCCTGTCCGCAGTTGATTCGGTGCAAAGGACGCAGATCATGACCTCTGACATCGACAGTCCGGTTTCACCGCCGCGCCCTGATTCGGACCACGAACGCCCGACCCTCAAGACCATCGCTGCCGAAACCGGGCTTGCGGTGGCAACCGTCAGCCGCGCACTGAAGGATGCGCCCGATATCGGCGAGGCGACAAAGCGGCGGGTGCGCGATACCGCAGCCCGGCTGGGCTATCGCCCGAACCGCGCTGGTGTGCGTCTGCGCACCGGAAAAACCAATGTGATCGCACTGGTCCTGTCCACCGAATCCGATGTGATGAACCACACGTCTCAGTTGATCTATTCCATCGCCAACGCCCTGCGCGGCACCGCCTATCACCTGATCGTCACGCCCTATTTCCCCGATCAGGACCCGATGGACCCGATCCGCTATCTGGTGGAAACCGAAAGCGCCGATGCGGTCATCTTGAACCAGACCAAACCCGATGACCCGCGCGTGCGCTACATGGCCGAGCGGCAGTTCCCGTTTGCCACCCATGGCCGCACCAGTATGGGGATCGAGCATAGCTACTATGATTTCGACAACGAGGCCTTTGGGGCTGTCGGTGTGCAGGCTTTGGCCGCGGCAGGGCGCAAACGGCTGTTGCTGGTGCCGCCGCCCCGCACCCACAGCTATGCCCGCCACATGACCACCGGCTTCGTGCAGGCGGCAGGCGAACATGGCTTGGCATTCGAGGTTCTGACCACCGCCACGTCAGATTCCGGTGGGGCCGTTATAGAGGCAGCGGTGAGGGACCACTTGATGCACGCCACATCAAGACCCGATGGCCTGCTGTGCGGCTCTACCACGGCCGCGATGGCATCGGTGAATGCCGCCGAAGATCTGGGCATGGTTCTGGGGCGCGACTTCGATCTGGTCGCAAAAGAAGCGATCCGGTTTTTGCATCGGTTCCGCCGCGAGATATTGGTCGTGCAGGAAGATGTGCGCGAAGCAGGTGATTTTCTTGCGCGCGCCGTGGTCGCTGCCATTGAAAGCCGTGACAGCCCGGCCAAACAGGGGCTGGAGCGTCCGCGGTCCGTTGATCGCTGCGACGAGAGCAAGGGAGGATGACGATGAAGGCAATCAAGGGACCCGCCCTGTTTATGGCACAGTTCGCCGGAGACGAGGCACCGTTCAATTCATGGGACAGCATCACGAAATGGGCGGCGGACTGTGGCTATGCCGGCGTGCAGGTGCCCAGTTGGGACCAGCGTTTGTTCGATCTGGAAAAGGCTGCATCGTCCAAGGATTACTGCGACGAGATCAAGGGCGTGGCGGCGGCCAATGGCATCGTGATCACAGAGCTGTCGACCCATCTTCAGGGCCAGTTGGTGGCCGTGCATCCCGCCTATGACGCCGCGTTTGACGGCTTTGCCGCCCCAGCTGTGCGCGGCAATCCAAAGGCGCGGCAGGAATGGGCGGTCAATCAGGTCAAACACGCGCTGAGCGCATCGCGAAACCTTGGCCTTACGGCGCAAGCCAGCTTTTCCGGCGCATTGGCCTGGCCCTACGTTTACCCCTGGCCGCAGCGCCCGGCGGGACTGGTCGAGGAAGCTTTTGACGAGTTGGCCCGCCGCTGGACGCCCATCCTGGATCACGCCGAAACCTGTGGCGTGGACATCTGCTATGAAATCCACCCCGGCGAAGACCTGCATGACGGGATCAGCTATGAGATGTTTCTGGAACGCGTGGGCAACCACCCGCGCGCCAACATGCTGTATGACCCCAGCCATTATGTGCTTCAACACCTTGATTATCTGGATCATATCGATATTTACCATGACCGCATCCGCATGTTCCACGTCAAGGATGCCGAACTGAACCCAACGGGCCGGCAAGGGGTCTATGGCGGCTTCCAACCTTGGGTGAATCGGGCCGGGCGGTTCCGGTCGCCTGGCGACGGGCAGGTGGATTTTGGCGCCATCTTTTCCAAACTCACGCAATATGGCTTTGACGGCTGGGCGGTGGTGGAATGGGAATGCTGCCTGAAGCACCCCGAAGACGGCGCGCGTGAGGGGGCCGATTTTGTGAAGGCGCATTTGATCCGGGTGACCGAAAAGGCTTTTGACGATTTTGCGGGCGCCGGGACGGACCGCGCCGCGAACCGGCGGATGCTGGGCCTGGACTGATCGTGGCGCAGCGGGGGTTTCACACCCCCGCACCCCCGTGGGATATTTTTGAACAGATGAAATCAGGAGGGTTTTGACATGGCCATCACAGCGGCACATGTGGCGCGGGCACCGCGGATCCGGCTTGGCATGGTGGGCGGCGGGCGCGATGCGTTCATCGGCGCGGTGCATCGGATTGCGGCGCGGATTGACGACCAATATGAACTGGTTGCGGGATGTTTTTCATCCAGCGCCGAAAAATCGCTTGCCTCGGCAGCCGACCTTGGCGTGCCGCGGGCTTATGCTAGCTTCGCCGAAATGGCGGCAAGGGAGGCGCGCCGCAAGGACGGGATCGAGGCGGTCGCGATCGTGACGCCGAACCACATGCACGCGCCGGTGGCGCTGCAATTTCTCAAGCGCGGCATCCATGTGATCTGCGACAAACCGCTGACCCATACGCTGACCGAGGCCAAGCGGCTGGCCAAGGCCGCGGAAGCCTCGGGCGTGGTGTTTGCGCTGACGCACAATTACACCGGCAGCCCGATGATCCGGCAGGCCGCCGCGATGGTGAAGGCAGGAGAATTGGGCGAGATCCGGCTGGTGCAGGTGGAATATGCGCAGGACTGGCTGGCCGAGCCGGTGGAAGAGGCGGGGCAGAAACAGGCGGGCTGGCGCACCGATCCTGCCCGCTCCGGTGCGGGCGGCAGCACCGGCGACATCGGCACCCATGCGTTCAACCTGGCCAATTTTGTCAGCGGGCTGAGGGTGGAGGAACTGGCCGCAGATCTGCAGGCTTTCGTGCCGGGACGCCGGGTGGACGACAACGCGCATGTTCTGTTGAGGTATCAGGGTGGAGCGCGTGGCATGCTCTGGTGCAGCCAGGTGGCGGCCGGACAGGAAAACGGGTTGCGGCTGCGTATCTTCGGCACCAAGGCGGGGATCGAATGGGAACAGGAGAACCCGAACCATCTGTGGGTCGGGCCACTGGGCCAGCCAAAATACCGGCTGACGCGTGGTGGCGCGGGTACGGGGGCCGAGGCAGGTCGGGTCACCCGTGTCCCCTCTGGCCATCCGGAAGGGTATCTGGAGGCGTTTGCCAACATCTACGCCGAAGCCGCCCGCGCCATCATCGCCCACCGCGACGGCAGCGCTGTGGACCCCGCGGTAACCTTCCCCGGCCTGAAAGAGGGCCTTGAAGGTGTGGCTTTTGTCGATGCCTGCGTGCGGTCATCTGCCCGAAACGCGGCATGGGTCAAGCTGAATCTGTGAAACGCTGCACCTTTCCGAAAAACTCCCGCCGGTGGTGTCTGCGAGGGGTCCCCGGCGATCGTGTTTCAGGCCCGCAACCGCGCCCTCTCGTGCTGCAACCAGAACAGCGTCAACACCACGGGCGCGTTCTGGATTTCGCCCGTGGCGATCAATGCCATTGCCTGGTCGAAATTCACCAGATGGCCGCGAATGTCCTCCGCCTCATCCTCGACACCGAAGACCCCGGCCGCGCCATCGGGCAGGTCGGTCAGCGCGACATAGGAATAGATGAATTCGGTCTTGGCCCCCGGCGACGGATAATAGTTGGCCACCGGCAACAGGGTGCCGAGGGTCAGGCCGGCCTCTTCGCTGGCCTCGCGGCGCGCACAATCCTCCGGCGTCTCACCGGGGTCGATCCGACCGGCGATCGCCTCCAGTTGCCACGGGTTGCCATCGCCACGGCCAAAAGGGCCGGTCCGCATCTGCTCCACCAGCAAAATCCGGTCGCGCTGCGGATCATAGGGCAGAACCGTGACCGCATCGGCAGAAACGAAGGCGGCGCGGGTGATGACCGGGCTCATGGTGCCGTCGAAGCGGCGGAACGACAGGTCGTATTCCTCGACCGCGAAGAAATGGGCATAGGGCTCGCGTCGGGCCTGTTCGGCGACGCGCTCTGGCGGGCGGCGGGTGGTGTGCGGGGCCGTCTCGGCCCGTGCGCGCAGGCGGCTGTCAGCGCGCACCATGATCGGCCCAAGCCGCGCATGCAGCCGTGCAGGCGGGATCTGGCCGAAGCTCACCATCAGCTGTGTTGCGGTTTCCACAGCAAGCGCCGCATGGTTGGCAAGCCAAAGATCGGCGTCCCAGGGCCCGGTCCGGACTGTGGCCTCCAGCGCAAAGGTCACAGCCCTTTCCGGCACGGTTTCGTGCAGCATCGTGACGGTTCGCTGCTCCAGCCCGACGGCCTTGGCATAAAAGTCCAGTCGCGCCACAATATCGGGCGTCACGTCCAGCAGCGTCACGCCGTTCACCGTTGCTCCGTCCCTGCGCACCAGCGCGAAATGGCCGGGCCGGTCCACAGACTGACCCGCCCAGCCCGCGATACCGGCCGGGATCAGCGATGGAGCGGCGCCCAGAATAGCGGCCAGCAAGGGTGCGTGGCTCAGCGGCCCGCAAAGGAAGACAGATTGCATCTAGAAAACGCCTTTCAAAGGGTCAAGGCCAACGGCGCCCTGCCCATCGGGAAACCGATCCACCAACCAGCCCCCCCAGCAGCAGGACGGCCAGAATGTCAGGCTGCGCCACAGATCCGATCAGGCGCAGACCCTGTTCAAAGATTGACAGAACAGCATCCATCGGTGTTTTGAAGCGACCCTTGATCGCGCGATCCAGCATTTCGACAATGGCAAACGTCAGGACCACAACGATCAGCATGGTCAGCGAGGTGCGCACCCCTGCCCCCATCGCATCAATCTGCCCGCGCGCGCGTTTTGCAAAAGGACCCATCACGAACCAGCCACACAACACCCCGACGACCGCGCTGACCTGTCGCAAAACGCCCGAAGTCGCCCCATCCGGCAGCGACAGCGCGTAAAGATGCGCGGCAACAAAGGCAACAAAACCGAACACGAGTCCGGCGACGAGTTTGGCGGCAGTGGGCATCATGCATCCTTCTACATCCGCCCGGTCTGTCACGAAGGGCGTGTCACCGTGATCTGCGTTACATCACAGTTTCCGCCGCGGAAGGCTCCCGCGCAAGAGGTAAGGTAGAAGTTCCACATCCGGCGAAAACGCTCGTCAAAACCCTGCCGCGCAATCTCGTCCCAGCGGTCATTGAAAACCTCATGCCAGCGGCGCAGGGTCTGGCTGTAGCTTTCACCGAACTCGATCGAGGTTTTCAGGCGAAGGCCCGCCCGCTCCACCTCTTCTTTCAGGCGGAAGGGCGCGGGCAGCATGCCGCCGGGAAAAATGTATTTCTGGATGAAATCAACGCCCCGCGTATAAACCGGCCAGCGGTGATCAGCCACGGTGATGATCTGCAGTGTGGCGTGACGCCCCGGCTTCAGCCGCTCGCGCAACGTATTGAAATAGGTGGGCCAATACCGTTCGCCCACGGCCTCGAACATTTCGATGCTGGCGATGCCGTCGTAAAGCCCCGTTTCGTCGCGGTAGTCCAGCAACTTTATTTCCACCCGGTCCGACAAGCCCGCTTTCGCGATCCGATCCACGGCAAAGTCATATTGGGCCTGGCTGATGGTCAGCGCCGTCACCCGCAGCCCCCGCTTTGCGGCGGCGTATTCAGCAAAACCGCCCCAGCCGCAGCCGATTTCCAGCACATGCTCGCCCGGTTCGGCCCCCATCTGGTCGACCATGGACTCATATTTCTGCTCTTGCGCCTTTTCCAGACTTTCCTGTCCGGTGTGGAACAGGGCGCTGGAATAGGTCATGCTGTCATCCAGCCACAGCCGGTAAAAGTCGTTGCCCAGATCGTAATGCGCGTGGATGTTCTTTTTCGCCTGCCGTTTGGAGTTGGAGTGCAGCCAGAACCGGAACCGCTCCAGCCTGCGCAGCAGCCCCATACCGGGAAAACCGTCGTTGACAATATTGTTGGCAGGCAATTGCACCAGATCCAGAAATGCTTGCAGGTCGGGGCTGGACCACCAACCATCTAGATAGGCGTCACAAAAGCCCAGATCGCCCTCTCGGATCATGCGGGCAAACAGATCGTTGTTGTGGATCACGATTTCTGCAATGGGGCCCGGCTTTGCGCCCTCCAGCCGGAAACGCCGCCCGTCAGGCATCACGAAATCCAGCCGCCCTTCACCCAGCCGGCTGGCGACGGCATAGGCGGTGGAGAAATAGCGCGGCAGGCCGGTCTGGCCCTTGGTCGTTGTCAGAAATTCCATCTTCCCTCCCCGGGGAATGTCGTCTTTGGTTTACAGTTTCAGATACGAACCAGAGGCTCAAGAGTTTCGCGCGGCATATGCCGCAAGGGCAGCTTTGCGCCCCTCGGCCAGATCGACCAGCGGTTCCGGGTAGGGTCGACTGGGGTCGAGCGCCCAGGATTTGGGCACTGCCTTGAAATAAGACAGCGCCTCCGACGCAGGGTTGCGGCTGAGTTCGGCAATGAAACGGTGGCGGTATTGGGCCTTTGGGTCGAACTTTTCCACCTGCGTCGCCGGGTTGAAAATGCGAAAGAATGGTGCGGAGTCAGGGCCGGAACCAGAGGCCCATTGCCAACCCATGGCGTTCGATGCCGGATCCCAGTCCACCAGACAGTCGGCAAACCAGTCAAGCCCCACCTTCCAATGCGTCATCAGATGCTTGGTCAGGTAGCTGGCCACGATCATCCGGGCGCGGTTGTGCATGCGGCCCGTCACATACATCTCGCGCATCGCCGCATCGACAAAAGGCTCTCCCGTCAGCCCACGCCGCCAGTATTCGGCCTGTCTGTTGTCACCCTGCCACGGAAAGTCATCCCATTCCGGTTTCCAGTTGGCACTGGTGATATGAGGCGTATGGTGCATCAGATGATAGGCGAATTCGCGCCAGACCAGTTCCTTGAGAAACGTCTCTGCCCCCTTGGCCCCCGATTGCATGGCCCGCCAACCGGCCGCCCAGACCGTGCGCGGACCGATTTCGCCATAGGTCAGGTTTTCCGACAACCCAGACGTGCCATCCACGGCGGGCAGGTCGCGATCGCGCGCATAGGCAGTGATGCCGGTGGCGATGAAATGGTCAAGCCGGCCCAGTGCCGCGGCCTCGCCTACGCGGACGTGACTCGCCACCACATCCGCCCCCCGACGCATCGCAACACCCATCCCCCAATCGGCCAGATCATCGCTGCGGGGCCAGTCTGCGGGGGCGGTCAGCGCCTTGGGTGCAGGGAACGGGTCCGGCACGGACTGGCCCCGCACCGATTTCCAGAAAGGGGTGAACACGCGGTAAAACCCGCCGGTGCCGGTTTCCACCTCCCACGGCTCGAACAGCAGATGCCCTGCAAAGCTGTGGGCACCGATGCCCGTCTCTCTCAGCGCGGCCTTGACCTTGGTATCGCGCGCGACCGACTCGGGGTCATACAGACGGTGCCACCAGACCGCATCTGCCCCGGTTTCCGCCAGAACCTGTTGCAGAACCTCAAGCGCCGGTCCCCGCCGCAGGGTCAGCCGCGATCCCACCCCCTCCAACGCCTTGGCAAAGGCTGCAATCCCCAAGCCCATCCGCCATTTGGGCGCCGCACCCAACCTTTCCGTTTCCGGGTCCAGAATGAACAACGGGATCAGCGGCCGACCCGAGCGCGCCGCCTCTGACAGCATCGGGGCATCCAGCAACCGCAAGTCCCGGCGCAGCCAAAGGATCAGGGGGGCAACAGTCATACGATGGGCGCGCCTTCTGATTTCACTAAAGCGATAAGATCGGGTGCGCTTCTGGGCTCGCCCGACCTTATCTCACTCGATGCTTATTTAGCGGTCAACGCGCATCCGGCAATGGAAAAAACACCCGACTACAGGGCCACGTCCAGCGCCGCAATCAACCGAGCCACCTCGGATGCGCTGGTGTAATGCGTTGCACTCATCCGCAAAACACCCTTGGCCCCATCCACTCCCATCGCGGCAAGGGGCCGCACGGCATAAAAATCACCACCGCCACAGGCGATGCCGTTGCGCCCCAGCGCCTGTGCTACCGGCAGGGCCGCGCGGTCCAGCGCAACCGCAACCGTGGGTGCCCGAGCCTCGGCCCGGCGCGGACCGATCAGGCGCAGATCATTGCGCCCGGCCAGATAATCCAGCAAGGGCGCGATCACCGCCACCTCCGCCTCCCGCATAAGGTCGTGCACCGCCCGGCCCCGCGCCGCGGCGTCGCCCGTCACGCCATGGTGTGCCGCAAGCGCGTCGATATAATCCGCCATCCCCGCACAGGCCGCCACCTGCGCATGATCCGGCCCTGCCGGCGTGTGGCGCTTGTAAAGCACCGGCTGGTTGAAGAAATGCCCCTGCCCCGGCAGCTCCATTCCGAAATCCTGCCGCAGCACCATGATGCCCTGATGCGGACCATAGGTCTTGTAGGCGGAGAACAGATACACATCGCACCCGAGCGCTGCCACATCGGGAAAGCCATGCGGCGCATAGCTGACACCATCCACCACCGTGCGCGCACCATGCTCCCGCGCCAGAGCACTGATCGCCGCCACATCGTTGATTTCCGCCACCACGTTCGAGCAGTGCGGGAATGCCACCAGCCGAACCCGGCCATCGGCCAGCAGGGCACCCAGATCGCTCTTGTCAAGACTGCCGGTTTGCGGGTCGATCTGCCATTCGCGCACCTCGATCCCTTCCTCGGCCAATCGCCGCCAGACGCCTGAATTCGCCTCATGATCCTGATTGGTCACCACAATCGCGGCGTTCTTGTCTTTCAACCACCCCCGCACCGCCTGCGCCAGAACATAGGTGTTGGCGCTGGTCGAGGGGCCGAAAGACACCTCCTCGTGCGCCACATTCATCAGCGCCGCCAAGCGGGCGCGCGCTTCGTCCATTTCGGCCCCCGCCAGCTCTGATGCCGGATAGGGCGCATAGGGCTGTACCTTGCGATCCGTATAGAACCGCGTCAGCCGATCGATCACCTGCCGACACGGGTAGCTGCCGCCCGCATTCTCGAAAAACGCATGGCTCGACAGCACCGGACTGTCAAACCCCGGAAACTGCGACCGAACAAACCCCAGATCAAGCGCCATGATATTCCCCCGCTGTGCTGATGCCATGGTTGACGGGGCGCAGCAGAAAAGACAAGGCGTGCCACCGGCACGCGCCCGCCGTCTGCCCTCATCTGTTCGAAAATATCCCGGGGGGAGGAGCGCAGCGACGGGGGGCTGGCCCCCCTGCCCGGTCTGCGCACATGCACCGTCTGCAAACCTTACGCCTGCACATCAACCACGACCCGCCCCTGCACCTCACCGCGCAGGATCGCCGCCCCCAATGCGGGCACCTCGGCCAGCGTGGCCGGCTGGATCATCGCCTCCAGCTTGTCCATCGGCAAGTCGCGCGCCACCCGGTCCCACGCCGCAACGCGGCGGTCATAGGGCACCGTCACCGAGTTGATCCCAAGCAAATTGATGCCGCGCAGCAGGAACGGAATGATGTTGGCCGGAACCACCAGGCCCCCGGCATTGCCGACCGCCGCCACGGATGCGTTCGATTTCATCTGCCCCAACACCCGCGCCAGCATCTGCCCGCCCACCGCATCCACACAGCCAGCCCAAGCCTCGGATTCCATCGGCCGCTTGATTGCCTCGGCCAGATCGGCGCGCGCCACGATGCGGCTGGCGCCCAGATCGCGCAAATAGGGTTCCGTCTCTGGTCGCCCCGTCACCGCCGCGACCTGATACCCAAGCCGCGCCAGGATCGCCACCGCGACCGAGCCGACACCACCTGCGGCCCCGGTCACCAACACCTCGCTCTGGTCCGGGGTCAACCCATGGTCCTCCAGCGCCATCACCGCCAGCATGGCGGTGAACCCGGCCGTGCCCACCGCCATGGCTTGCCGCGCTGTCAGGCCATCGGGCAGCGGCACCAGCCAATCGGCTTTGACCCGCGCCTTGGTGGCATAGCCGCCCCAATGCGCCTCCCCCACGCGCCAGCCGGTCAGCACCACCGGGGTGCCGGGGGTATAGCGCGGGTCGTCCGACGTCTCTACCACCCCGGCGAAGTCGATGCCCGGCACGTGCGGATAGGTCCGTACCAATCCGCCGCCTGTGGCCGACAGGCACAGACCGTCCTTGTAGTTCAGCGTGGAATACGCAACCGCCACCGTCACATCGCCTGTGGGCAATGCATCATCAGACAGGTCTGCCAGCCGGGCGCTTGCCTGCCCGTCTTCGCCTTTTTCCATCAGCACTGCACGCATCGCGTTCTCCTTCGGTTTCAGGTTGCACACCGCAGCGCCAAAGCGCCGTTCGCCTGCCCGCAAAGAGGCATCAGCCCCGGCCCGAGGTCAACCCTGCACCGGCGCGTCTTGTTCGCGCGCTTCGTCAGGCGTCAGGCTCAGGGCTGTGGGTCTTCAGCACTTGTGAGCACACGAAAGCTTCAATACGCTTCCGTGCAGGCCCGCGACAAAACGGGGAAATCCGGGTCGAAGTCCAACACAAAGGAACCATGATGCACCATAAAAATCTTATGCTCGCTTGCGCTGCGTCCGTCATTGCCTTGTCTTCTGCGGCACGCGCCGCCGACAAGGATCTGCTGATATTCGACTGGGCCGGCTGGGAAATCGACGACGTTCTGACGGATTACGTGGCAAAGCACGGGGCAAAGCCAACCTACAGCTTTTTCGGCGATGATGACGAGGCATTCCAGAAAGTATCTTCCGGCTTTCGGGCCGACGTGGCCCATCCCTGCGTTGCCTCGCTGCCGCGCTACCGCGATGCCAACCTGATCGAGCCATGGGATGTGTCGAAAATTCCGGAATTTGCCAATATTGCGCCGCATCTGGTCGATTCAGAAGTGATCAAGGATGCGGGTGGCGTCTGGTTCATTCCCACCGATTACGCCTATACAGCGACCGCCTACAACACCACCGAAGTGCCTGCCACCGATGTGGCCACGCTGAATGTGTTCACCGATCCGAAATACGCGGACCGCACCTCTTTGCCCGACAGTGCGGATGACGTCTGGTCGCTGGCCTTTCTGGCGACCGGCGTTTCCGACTGGGACAATGTGACCGATGCGCAGTTCACCGCTGCCGCTGATTGGCTGCGCGAGGCCCACAAGAACGTGCGCGCCTATTGGTCCGACCCGTCCGAAATGTCGCAACTGATGGCAACCGGCGAAGTGCTGGTTTCGTGGTCATGGAATGACGGCGTGGCGCTGCTGGCTGCCGAAGGCTTCCCGATCGGCTTCGAACGCAGCCCTGCCGAAGGGGCCGCGACGTGGTTTTGTGGCTATGTCAACATGACCAGCCAGCCAGGATCGGAAGACAAGGCTTACGACTTCATCAACTCCTTGCTGGCGCATGGCTCGGCAAAGGCAGTGCTGGACGAATTGGGCTATGCTCATGCCAATGCGGCAGCGATGAAGACCATTACGGACGATGCCTTGAAAGCCGCTTTCGTCGATCCGGTCTCCACCACACTTTTGGCACAAACCCCAGTCTCGGCCGAGTTCCGCGAAAAGATGATCAACGAATTCGAACTGATCAAATCGGGCTTCTGATCCCAACCCACGTCCCGCGCCCGGTCGGACCCCCCGGCCGGGCGTTTTCAAGCGTGCTGCGCCCCAACCAGCGTGCCCTGGCGTTCTGGCTGCGCGAGGGGCTTGGCTTGGCGTGGCCGACCAAACCGACGAGCGGATTTTCCTGTCACAGCCCCCACCGGAATACCGCGCCGATACGGTCTTGTGAGACGCCACGGACCCGCCTATATTGGGTCTTGTGCGGGGCAACCCGGACTATGGTGATAAACGCACCTGTAATAGACGGCTCGGACCCGGGGGCGGTACCCGGCGACTCCACCAACACACCCGTTCGTTTCGGGGGAATGGGGTCGAAATAGGATCGACGAACGTTCAAAGAGGCCAGCTTTCACTCGGTAAGGTACCACCGTTATCGGTCCAAATGTACAGTTGCAAACGACAACCGTGCTCCGATGGCTCTGGCTGCGTAAGCAGTTCGAACATCGAAACTTAAGTCCTTGCGCTTAGCCGCGTAAGGCGGGGTTCGCAGGTACCTGGCAACAGAAACCTGCACCTTCCCCTTATTGTGATGCGCCCGGTTGCGCCCTGCACATCCCAGTCGCAGGTCAAGGCGGGATCTTGTGCATGCACAGAGGCGCCAAAGGCCCGTCAGTGGCAATCAACACCCGTCAGGCCAGGATGAACTCCCGCACGAAGGCAGTTGCCGGCCTTGCGCGGATATCCTGTGGTTTGCCGATCTGCTCGATCCGGCCCATCGACATGACGACAACGAGGTCGGCGAGTTCCATGGCCTCTTCCTGATCATGGGTGACGAAGATGGTGGTCAGGCCGGTGGTGTCGTGGATGTCGCGCAAGCCTTGCCGCAGTTCCTTGCGGACCTTGGCGTCGAGCGCGCCGAAGGGTTCGTCCAGCAGCAGCATGCGCGGTTCGATGGCGAGTGCGCGGGCGAGCGCCACGCGCTGGCGCTGGCCGCCGGAAAGCTGGCTGGGATAGCGCGCGCCGATGTCGGGCAGCTGGATCAGCTCCAGCAGCTTGGTGACCCGGCGGGCGATTTCGGCCTTTGTCGGGCGGCTGGCGCGCGGGCGGGCGTTGAGGCCATAGGCGATGTTGTCAAACACCGTCATGTGGCGGAACAGGGCATAACTCTGGAACACAAAGCCCGCGCGGCGCTGTTGCACCGTCAGGCCGGTGGCATCCGCCCCGTCGAACAGCACCCGGCCCGAGGTCGGGAACTCCAGCCCCCCGAGGATGCGCAAGAGCGTGGTCTTGCCGGAGCCCGAGGGCCCCAAGAGTGCCACCAGCGCGCCGGAAGGCAAGGACAGCGACACCGGATGCAGCGCCGCAGTGGTGCCGAAGGATTTGGAGATTTCGTCGATGTCGATGTGCATGGGTGTTGTCCTTTCAGGCCGGGTGCCCTGTGGCTGGCCGCGACCGGGGGCCAGCCCCCGGACCCCCGGGATATTTTTGAACAGATGAATGTCAGTGGCGGTGCGTTGCGGCGAGTTGATCGGCATGACGGAGTTCCAGCGCGGTTTTCAGGAGCAAGGTGACGAGGGCGAGCAGGGTCAGCACGGCGGCAAGGGAGAAGGCCGCGACCGAGAGGTATTCGTTGTAGAACATCTCGATGGTGATCGGCATGGTCGCGGTCTGGCCCCGGATCTTGCCCGAGACCACGGCCACCGCCCCGAACTCGCCCATGGCGCGGGCGTTGCAGAGCAGAACGCCGTAGAGGAGCGCCCAGCGGATGTTGGGCAGCGTTACGGTCCAGAAGGTGCGCCAGCCGGAAGCGCCCAGTGTGAGGGCCGCCTCTTCCTCGGCGCGGCCCTGTTCGATCATCACCGGGATCAGCTCGCGCGCGACGAAGGGGAAGGTGACGAACATCGTGGCAAGAATGATGCCGGGCAGCGCAAAGACGATGGGGTAGCCATTGGCGACCAGCCAGCCACCCAAGAGCGAGTTGGTGCCGAACATCAGCACGATGCACAGGCCCGCCACCACCGGCGAGACCGAGAACGGCAGGTCGATCAGGGTGATCAGGAAGGCTTTGCCGCGGAAGTCGAACTTGGTGATGAACCATGCGGCGGCGATGCCGAAGGCGGCGTTCAGCGGCACCGAGATGGCGGCGATGATCAGCGTGAGCTTGATGGCTGACCAAGCGTCACGGTTGCCCAAGGATGCAATGGCGGCGGCCCAGCCGCGCGCCAGCGCTTCGGCAAAGACCGCGACCAGCGGCGCGCCGACGAGCACGGCAAGGCCCAGCACGGCAAGGCCGATCATTGTCCAGCGCGCGACAGGGGTTTCCTCGGTCGCCGAGCGGAATTTGAGCGTGGTGGTGTCAGACATAGCCAATCCTCCGGCGGCTCCAGACCTGGATCAGGTTGATGATCAGCAGCATGGCAAAGCTGATCAGCAGCATCGCGATGCCGATGGCGGCGGCGGCGTCATAATTGAACTCCTCCAGCTGGATCACGATCAGCAAGGGGGCGATTTCGGTGACCAGCGGAATGTTTCCGGCGATGAAGATCACCGACCCGTATTCGCCGACCGCCCGCGCCAGCGACAGGGCAAAGCCGGTCAGCGCGGCGGGCATCAGCATCGGCAGGATGACATGGCGCATTGTGTGGACGCGGGATGCGCCGAGCGTGGCAGAGGCCTCTTCCACCTCGCGCTCGACTTCCTCGATCACCGGCTGGACGGTGCGGGTGACGAAGGGCAGACCGACGAAGACCAGCGCCAGAAAGATGCCCCATTGGGTATAGGCGATCTTCCAGCCGACATCGCGCGCGAGCGACCCGAACACGCCGTTCGGGGCATAAAGCGCGGTCAGCGCAATGCCCGCGACTGCCGTGGGCAGCGCAAAGGGCAGATCGACGGCGGCATCCAGTATGCGCCGCCCCGGAAAGCGGTAGCGCACCAGCACCCAGGCCAAGAGCACGCCGAACGCCAGATTGAACAAGGCCGCAAACAGCGACAGGCGGAAGGAGAGGTAAAGGGCGGCCCAGACCCGTTCGCGGTTCACCGTGCTCCATATCCCCTCCAGCCCGTAAGTGGCGCCCTTCAGCAGAAGGGCACCGATGGGCAGCAGGACGACGAGCGACAGCATCGTCAGGGTGATCCCCATGCTGAGGCCAAGGCCGGGCATCGGGGAGCGGTGGATCAGGGGTGTGCTCATCGGTTTGCCTTTTGATTGCAGGGAAGGCTCTGGCCAGACCGCGTCTGGCCAGAGCGTGCTTTGCGGTTACTTGGCGACGTAGATCTGGTCGAAGATGCCGCCGTCACCGAAGTGTTCGGGCTGTGCCTTTTCCCAGCCGCCAAAGGCCGAGATGTTCACCAGCTCCAGTTCCGGGAAGCGGGCCACATCTTCGGGGGCTGCGGCAGAGGTATCCCAGGCCCGGTAGAAGTGCTTGAGCGCCAGTGCCTGTGCCTCGGGAGAGTAAAGATAGTTCAGATACGCCTCGGCCAGCTTGCGCTGTTCCCCGGACTTGATGTTGCCGTCCACGATGGTCACCGGCGGTTCGGCCAGCACCGAGACCGAAGGCACCACGATATCGAACTGATCGGTCCCCAGTTCCTTCAGCGCCAGATACGCCTCGTTCTCCCAGGCCAGCAGCACGTCGCCGATGCCGCGCTGCACGAAGGTTGTGGTGGAACCGCGTGCGCCCGAGTCCAGCACCGGCACATTCTTGTAAAGCTGGCCGACAAAGGCCTGCGGGTCCTGCCCGTTCTTCTCTGCCCAGGCCCAGGCCGCGAGGTAGTTCCAGCGTGCCCCGCCAGAGGTTTTCGGATTCGGTGTGATCACCTCCACCCCGTCCCCCACCAGATCGCCCCAGTCCTTGATGCCCTTGGGGTTCCCTTCGCGCACCAGAAGCACGATGGTCGAGGTGTAGGGGGACGAGTTGTGCGGAAGGCGCGACTGCCAGTCGGCGGGTATCTTGCCCGTGCCCACCACCCGGTCGATATCGCCCGACAGCGCCAGCGTCAGAACCTGCGCCTCCAACCCGTCCACCACCGCCCGGGCCTGGCTGCCCGACCCGCCATGCGAGGTCTCGATGGTTGGCACCGGGTTGCCCTGGGCGACCCAATGCCTTGCGAAAGCCTCGTTGAACGCGCGATAGAGCTCGCGCGTCGGGTCGTAGCTGACGTTCAGCAGCGTCTCGGCCTGCACCTGTGCAGGCAGCGCGCCCAAAGACAGCATCGCCAGCGTGATCGCGGTCAATGCCCCCCGGACAAAGCGCGGCACCGGCCAGCCGGTCACCCGCTCGCGCCCGGTTTCGATCGTCACCCGGCCATCGGTGTGTTCGGACACCTTGAGGCCCTGTGCGGTGATCTGGCCCGCAACCTTGATGGTGGTCAGCATGAAAGTCTCCCTTGGGTCTGTGTATGGGGTGTGCGCTGGCCGCTTCGGCGCAGCAAAAAAACGAGGCAAGACCGGGACAAGGCCCAGAATGCTGGAAGGATGCCCAAGCCCGCTCATCGCCGCACCTCCGGCTCAATGGGTTCGATGCGGGCTTCCCAGACTGCGGGGTCGCGGCCCTGCATCAGCTCGGCAGCGGCGTCGGCCGGACGGCGGGTGTAAAGCGTCAGCGGTGTGCCGTTGATCCGGTGCGCGGCCCCGGTGCGACGGTCGATCAGCCGCACGATGCAAGCCCGTGCAGAGCCTTGCATCATCGGCATTGATCCGGCCCAGCTGGCGGGATGGAATGCGGCAAAAGCGGCGGTCATCTGCAATCTCCTCTGATCGGTCCGGGTTCCGGGGGCGGATCACCGCTCCCGATGCCTTAATAACGACAGATCAGGTCGAGTATTGCAAAGGAATATTCACGCTCATTTTGATCGTGTATATAGAAGATTATTCTCCGCACAGGAAAGCACGCCCTGCCCCGCATGGTCAGAATGTCAATGCATTACAGAGCGTTGGCTTGCGCGCTCAGGCGCCGATGACCTGATCGGCCACGGCACTGGACCGCAGCATGTCTTCCAGCGTCAGCGAGTCGATGATCAAGAGGTAAGACCAGAACACCTCGGCAAAGATCTTGCGGATGCGGCAGCTGGCCTCATCGGTGCAATCCTCGCAGCGCTGATAGGCGCGGCGCGACAGGCAGGGCAGCGGCGCAATCGGCCCGTCGATGGTGCGCAGAAGTTCCGAGATCGAGATATCGCCCGGCTTCTTGATCAGCACATAGCCACCCGACCGCCCCCGGATCGAGGCGATCACACCCGCGTTGCGCACCTCCAGCAGGATATGCTCCAGAAAGCGCTTGGGCGTGCCCGACCGCTTGGCGATCTCTTCGATCGTCAGCGACAACGGCTTGTCCTTGCCCGCCTCATCGGCCAGCACCAGCAGCGCCTTCAGGGCATATTTCATCTTCTGCGTGATCATGGCTGACGCTAGCTCGGCTAAATCTCAGAATCAAGGTCGGGATTTATTGGTTCGCGGTGCGCGTCCTTGCGACCCGCCCCACAAGCTATTGCAAAACAATGCAATTCCTGCATCGCATTATACACGATAAAGACAGTAGACAAAATAATAATTTACGGCATGCTGATAGAAAGACCCGCCAGACGACATGGAGACCTTGCATGGAGCCCCTCGACCTGATCGACCGCAAGATCGTGGCAGAGCTGATGCGCGATGCCACGCTGCCGGTTTCGCAGATCGCCGACAAGGTCGGTCTGTCGCAAACCCCGTGCTGGAAACGCATCCAGAAGCTACAGGAACAGGGCGTGCTGACCGCCCGCGTGGCGCTCGCTGATCCGGGCAAGCTGGGCTTTGGCCTGACCATCTTTGTCGGCATCGAGGCCCCCGATCACACTGCGGAATGGCGCGAGGCCTTTGGCAAAGCCACCCGCGACATCCCCCAGATCATGGAGGTTTACCGGATGGCCGGAGAGATGGATTACCTGCTGCGCATCGCCGTGCCCGACATGGCGGAATTCGACACGTTGTATAAACGCCTGACCGACGCCGTGCCGATCAAGAACGTCACCAGCCATTTCGCGATGGAGCGGATGAAGTTCACCACCGCATATCCGGTCGATACCACCCAAAGGTGACCACGCGGCAGGCGGAACACAGCATTTCAAAGACTGCGATTTCGTTGGCATGAATGCGTCTATGCTGCAGTGAACCGCTGGAAAGAGAGCCGGGCTTTACATCGGCGCTGTCAGGCAAGGCGCAAATACCCGTTTTTGCGGGCAAAGTGCGGCACCACTTTTTTGGGTGATGCCGCGTATTTTCACGCGTCGATCTTTGCGAACTCGTGGTCGGGGCCGCGTTTGGCCGTGTCGGTCCGGTCAACGCCCAGAAACAGCACGATGTTCTTGGCCACATAGAGCGTGGACCATGTGCCCAGGATCACACCGACAAGCATGGCAAAGACAAAACCCCGGATCACATCACCGCCAAAGATCAGCAAGACAATCAGGGCAATCAGCGTGGTCATCGCCGTCATAAGGGTGCGGCCCAACGTCTCGTTGGCGGAAAAGTTCATCAGATCGCGCAGCGGCATGGTCTTGAACTTGGCAAGGTTCTCGCGCAGCCGGTCAAAAATCACCACCGTGTCATTTACGGAATAACCGAGGATCGTCAGCAAAGCCGCGACGATGGTAAGGTCGAATTTCAACCCGAACAGCGCAAAGATGCCGACCGTCACGATGATGTCGTGCAGCAGGGCCGCCACAGTGCCAACGGCAAACTGCCACTCGAAGCGCATCCAGACATAGACCAGAATACCCGCCGCCCCGGCCCCCACGGCGGCAAGCGCAAACCAGATCAACTCTGCCGAGACCTTCGGGCCAACCGACTCCAGCGCGGTGAATATCACCGCCGGGTCGACAGCCCGAACCGCCGCCTCGACTGTCGCCACAACCTCGGGTGACAATGCCCCGGCACCCTGCTGCCCCTCGATCCGGATCGTCGCAACGTGCTGGTCAAGCCGGAAGGCGGGATCGAACACTTCAGTGATCGAGACATCCCCCAGCGACAAATCCTCCAGTGCCGTGCGGTAGCTGCCGACATCAATGGCTTGTGTGGTTTCGGCCCGGATTGTCGTGCCGCCCTTGAAGTCGATCCCGAAGTTCAGGCCAAGGGTCGCCACCAAAAGCAGCGATGCCACCACAGCAAAGACCGATGCCCCAAAGGTCAACCATTGGGCGCGGAAAAAGTCGATCGCGGTTTTTTCGGGGGCCAGTCTGATCCAGCCTTCAAGCGTGATCCGCGCGGGCCGCTTCCATCGCATCCAGGTTTCGATAATCAGGCGGGTCACATAAACGGCTGTGAACATCGACGTCAAAATACCCAGACCCAATGTCACCGCAAACCCCTTGACCGGCCCGGACCCGATGGCGAACATGATCACCGCGGTCAGAATCCCGGTGATGTTGCTGTCCATGATCGCCGACAGCGCCTTGTCAAACCCGACCTGAACGGCGCGGCCGGCGCGGCTACCTGCGCGCAATTCTTCGCGGATGCGCTCGAAGATCAGCACATTGGCATCGACCGCCATGCCCATGGTCAACACGATCCCCGCAATTCCAGGCAGAGTAAGCGTGGCCCCGATGACCGACAGGGCGGCCAGCAAAAGCCCCATGTTCAGCCCAAGCGCAAGGATCGCCATCAGCCCGAAGCCACCATAGCACGCCACCATGAACGCGGCGACAGCCACCATCCCGATCACGGCGGCCCGCTGACCCGCTGCAATGCTGTCGGCCCCCAGTTCCGGGCCGATGGTCCGCTCCTCCAGAAACGTCATGGCCGCGGGCAAAGCCCCCGCGCGCAGAAGAACGGCAAGCTGGGTGGAGTCCTCTACCGTGAACTGCCCGGTGATGATCCCCGATCCGCCCGCAATGTGGCTTTGGATCACCGGGGCCGAAATCACCTCGCCATCCAGCACGATGGCGAAGGGTTGGCCGATGTTGGCGGCTGTGTAATCACCGAAAACCCGCGCTCCGGCGGGATCAAGGCGGAAGCTGACCGCCGGTCGGCTATTCTGGTCAAAGGCAGGCTGTGCATCAACCAGATTCTCGCCACTGACGACGGGCCTGCGGTCCAGGGTGTAGAACACCCCCGGCTCATCCGCCGACGGCAGGACCAGATCACCAGGGTTCCCGGCTTTTGCCTCGGCAGCACGCCCCAGAACCGGATGGAATGTCAGTTGCGCCGTTGTCCCGATCAGCGATTTCAACTCGGCCGCAGAGCCGATGCCCGGCACCTGGATCAGGATGCGGTCGTCGCCCTGACGCATGATCGTGGGTTCGCGGGTGCCCACCTCATCCACCCGCCTGCGGATGATTTCCAGCGATTGCTGAAGGGTGCGCTCGTCCGATGCCTGCTTCTCGGCGGCGGAGAGGGTGACGACAAGTGTATCCCCTGCGGCCCGCATCTCGATGTCGTTCTGGCCGATGCCGGTTGTCGAAACCACCGGCGTTGCAAGCGCCCGCACGGCATTCAACGCTGCGGGCATCCCGGAGGGATTGCTCAGGGTGACGTGCAATTCGCTTGGCGCAGACTCAATGCGCCGGACATTGCCCACCTGATCACGCAGATCGCGCAAGGCGTCCCGCAGCTGTGGCCACAGCAGTTCCAGCCGCGCGGCATGGACGTCCGCGACATGGACTTCGGCCAGAAGATGCGCGCCGCCACGCAGGTCAAGACCAAGGTTGACCAGGCTGGAGGGCAGCCAGGCCGGCCAGCCAGCCAGATCACTTTGGGCTCCGGCAGGCAGACCGCCGGTTTCAGCCAGAACGGCAGCGGCGTCATTGTGCCGTTCGACCTGCGGATAAAAGGCATTGGGAAGGGCAAAAAGGATGCCCCAGAGACAGACGCCCCATATAAAAAGGCGCTTCCAGAGAGAGGTGGTTGACATGACCTGTCCTTGATCCGGTGGCTCGCGGCTTTCAGCACGCCAGGAACCGGAAACGATGTGACTGCGAAATGCGCCCCATGCAGCCTCGCCCGACGCCTTTGGCGTCAGGGATACGGCTTTTGATGGGGTCGCTGTGTGTGCGGCCCGCGCTGAAAAGTGCGGGGCCGCCGTCGTCGACAATCAGATCCGGGGCGGAGCGCGCGGTTCCGGCAGGGTGCAGTGGCTTGCAGGACATGGCTCGTCCGTTGCGTAGGACCCAATGTCACGGCCAAGATCAATGGCACCATGAAGCAGGCCATAGGCAAGCAACGCGAAATCATTGTCGCCACCCTGCCCAACCTCTGGCGATCTATGGGTTTTTCCGGCAGCAGACAACGTGGCCACAGGGTCGGCTGCCAGCAATGCTGACAGGTTGCCACGGGCGGAATGTGTCGAAAAGTCAGTCGGCCGCGGCTGTACGCCGATCCAGACCAGAGCCAGAGACAAAACAACCGTCCAGGCAAAAAATGCCCGACGACGTATTGCAAAAGGATTGGCTTGCAGGTTCATCTGGCAGATATCGCATTCGCGGGGCATTTTAACAATATGGCTGACGTGTTGCGTAGCTGATGAGACCAAGGATATTGGGGCGAGAGAAACAGCGGGATCCGCTCTCTGCGCAGCACTTTCCCGAATTTCCTCTTTCAACTTGTGAACCACGCCACTTCGGGCCCGGCCCGGTAGGGAACCTCGACTGGCAACAAAGGCGCATATGGCCAACAACCGCTGTGGCGAAAGCGCAGCCTGATGCGCTGGTCAAAAAGATGCAGCGCAGCGTCAGGCAGACAGCTGTGCTGACCATCTGGCAAAACACCTTGATATCATTGTCGCCGATGCGTCACAGGCGCGCAAAGACGGAACCATTGCCGTATCATTCTGCCCTGTGAAGCGGTTTTCGATCTTTGACCCACACGCCGAAAACATCGACGTGCCACAGCGGATGTTCTTGCATCCCCAAAGAACAATTTCACGTCATTCAATGCCGCGTTGAGGCCGTTTTCGAATGATCGGCACCCGCTGCGCGCCGGATTTGCAGGGCAGCCATCTTGGCCACGCGCGCGATTGCATCCACAGCCAATGATGACTGCCCGACGCGCCCCCGTTCCATTTCAACGACATACGCATCCCTTGCGTCGAACGGGCAAACGCTTGACCCGATCAAAGGCGACTATGCCCCGATGTAAAGTATCGTCAGTGGGTCCAGACCCCCCGGCGGTTGGTGGCAAAATTCTCGCCGTAGCCCCCGGCACGGATCATGGGTTTGCGCATTTTGGGCATTTGCACATCATACTCAATGCCACGCGCCTGCGCGTAGGCCTCGGCCGCTTCCAGCGTGTCAAAGCGCAGCCGCACCTGTGCCTGGGTGTCATCTGACGAGGTCCAGCCCATCAGCGGATCAACTTCCCGCGCCGAGGCGGGCGCAAAATCAAGAACCCAGCCACGGGTTTTGGCGGTGCCCGATTGCATCGCGGTTTTGGTGGGCTGATAGATGCGGGCGCGCATGGGATACCTCCGGACTATACACGCGCTGTATGACGGAAAACCGGGGCAAAGTGCAAGCGCCAACGCGCGCAGGGTGCTGTCGGCTGATCACGGGGTGTGTGGGTGGGGTGTGGTGCGATCAACCGACAGCGATAGTCTGCTGCTTGCCCCATCACTTTGCCAAACCCGACCGCATGCTTCAACCAAAAGCTGCATTTTTTCGTCGTGTTTTCCATAAAATTGAGCGATGTTTCTTAACCTTGCCGCAATGAGGGTTAATCTTCGCCCAACGCCCCCTTTTGCCGGAACAAAAACGGAATACATTACATCAGTCCGACTCGCAGGGACCGGAAGGATGCCATGCCCCATAACAACGCCAACGCCCTGACCGAACGCCCCGAGGTGCTGACCCGGCCAAAGCTGGAAGGCGGGCGGCGGTTCCGGCTGTCCACCCCGTTCCAGCCCGCAGGCGACCAGCCCACGGCGATTGCGGAACTTTCTGCCGGGGTTCTGGCGGGAGAGCACAATCAGGTGCTGCTGGGCGCGACCGGCACCGGCAAGACCTTTACCATGGCCAAGATCATCGAAGAAACCCAGCGCCCGGCCATCATCCTGGCCCCGAACAAGACGCTGGCCGCGCAATTGTATGGCGAATTCAAAGGCTTCTTTCCCGAAAACGCCGTGGAATACTTCGTTTCCTACTACGATTACTACCAGCCCGAGGCCTATGTGGCACGGTCGGATACCTATATCGAAAAGGAATCCCAGATCAACGAACAGATCGACCGCATGCGCCACTCGGCCACGCGGGCGCTGCTGGAACGCGATGATGTGATCATCATCGCTTCGGTGTCGTGCATCTACGGCATCGGCTCGGTGGAAACCTATTCGGCGATGACGCAGGATCTGGTGGTCGGCACATCCTATGACCAGCGCAAGGTGATGGCGGAACTGGTGGCCCAGCAATACCGCCGCAACGATCAGGCGTTCCAGCGCGGCAGCTTTCGCGTGCGCGGCGATTCGCTCGAAGTCTGGCCCGCCCACCTTGACGACCGGGCCTGGCGGTTTTCGTTCTTTGGCGAGGAGTTGGAGGCGATCATCGAATTCGACCCGCTGACCGGGGCCAAGACCGACACGTTCAACCAGATCCGCATCTATGCCAACAGCCACTATGTCACCCCGCGCCCCACCATGCAGCAGGCGGTGATCGGCATCAAAAAGGAACTGCGCCAGCGGCTGGACCAGTTGGTGAACGAGGGCAAGCTGCTGGAAGCGCAGCGGCTGGAGCAGCGCACCAATTTCGATCTGGAAATGCTGGAAGCCACGGGCGTGTGCAACGGCATCGAGAACTATTCGCGCTATCTGACGGGTCGCGCACCGGGTGAACCACCGCCCACCCTGTTCGAATTCATCCCCGACAATGCCATCGTCTTTGCCGACGAATCCCACGTCTCGGTGCCGCAGATCGGTGGCATGTACAAAGGCGACTTCCGGCGCAAGATGACTTTGGCCGAACACGGCTTCCGCCTGCCGTCGTGCATGGACAACCGCCCCCTGAAATTCGAGGAATGGGATGCGATGCGCCCGCAATCGGTGTTCGTGTCCGCCACCCCGGCGGCGTGGGAGATGGAGCAGGCCGGCGGTGTGTTCACCGAACAGGTGATCCGCCCGACGGGGCTGGTCGATCCGCAGGTTGAAATCCGCCCCGTCGAGATGCAGGTCGATGACCTGCTGGACGAGATTCGAAAAGTCGCCGCGCAAGACCTGCGCGTGCTCGTCACCACCCTGACAAAGCGCATGGCCGAAGACCTGACCGAGTATTTCCACGAACAGGGCATCCGCATCCGCTATATGCACTCGGACATCGACACCATCGAACGCATTGAAATCCTGCGCGATCTGCGGCTGGGGGCGTTTGATGTGCTGGTCGGCATCAACCTGTTGCGCGAAGGCCTGGATATTCCCGAATGTGGTCTGGTGGCAATTCTGGACGCCGACAAGGAAGGCTTTTTGCGCTCGGAAACCTCGCTGATCCAGACCATCGGACGCGCCGCGCGCAATGCCGATGGCCGCGTCATCATGTATGCCGACCGCATCACCGGCAGCATGGAGCGCGCGCTGCGCGAAACCAACCGCCGCCGCGACAAGCAGATCGCCTACAACACCTTGCACGGCATCACGCCGACCACGGTGAAAAAGAACGTCGAGGATGTGCTGCAAGGCTTGTGGCAGGGCGATACCGACATGGCCCGCGTCACTGCCAAGGTCAGCAAACCCATGGTCGGCCAGAATCTCGCCGCCCACCTTGATGCGCTGCGCCTTCAGATGCGCAAGGCCGCCGAGAACCTGGAGTTCGAAGAAGCCGCCCGTCTGCGCGATGAGGTCAAGCGGCTTGAGGCGGTGGAGCTTGCCGTCCACGACGACCCGCTCGCCCGCCAGTCCGCAGTCGATGACGCAGTGGACGAGGCACAGAAAATGGCCGGTCGCTCCACCGCCGGGCGCCCCGGTCAGCGCGGCGGGGTCAAGCGGCGCAAGCGTTAGCGTCGGTTTCCAGCCACAGCACCCCGTCGCGGTAACCGCCGCGCCGCAGATGGCCGGGTTGCGCCACTTCGGGGAAATCCGCGGCCCAGTCGCGAAAGCGGTCGTTGCTCAGCACCACCGCGCCCAATTCGCGCGCCGCCCGCAGGATCACCGGATCGGCCGGTTCGCCCTTTGGCACCACCAGCACCCGGTCTGCGGGCAGGCCAAGCGCGCGCGCCAGTGGACGGTCATCCATATAGCGCCCCGCAAGTTTGTATCCGGCATTGGCGTCAAAGATCACACCCGGCTGATAGCCCTGCTCGGCCAGCGAGCGCACCACTTCTTGCACTGTGTCAAGCCTTGGCGTCTCATCCCTCCAATGCATGATGTTTGATCCGTCAACCACAATGCTGCGCCTTGGGGCCCTTGCCCCCCGCCGTTTTGGCGGGCGCTTGTGTGGCGCGCGCCGTTTCGGACCCCGCACCAGCAGGATCAACGCGGCAAGTGCCGACAAAAGCGCCAGCATCACAGGCGCAGAGTCCAACATGCCCGTCAGCCCAAAACTGAACAGGGCCACCGCGAATGACATCAGGAAAAGGACAAAGGGCACACGCATACGCGCATCCTAATGCCCGGATAAAGGCAGGACAAAGACCGAAATGCACACAATTCGTGGCATCGGGCCTTGGATCGCGCGTCTAAAATCGCTACTCAAAACGAAAGCATCGGAAAGCGCCATGAACAAATTCATCGACCCCAACCACCCGTTCTTTGCCAACCCGCTGGTGCGCTGGGTGTCGTCGCTGGTGCCGGTGATCTGGGCGCTGGTGGAATTTGTCAACGGCAACACCGGCTGGGGCATGATCGCAGCGGCACTTGGCGCGCTGGCGTTCTGGGCGCTGATCGTGCGCGGGCCGGACAAGCCCACAGGCCCCGGCGACAAACCTCAGGACTGAAGCCGCGCCATCACCTCATCGGCCAACGCGGCAATTTCAAGCGCGGCAGGCGATTTGCCGACCTCGGCCACGCCCAGCCCGTTGCCCATCGTCTCGGCATAGGCCACCCGCTGGCCCAGCCGCGCGCCCGCCACATCGGCCAGATCACCCGCCGCATTGGCCACCTCTTCCCCCAGCCGCGTGCCCGCCTTGCAGCGGTTGAGCACGATCAGGGTCGCCCGGTTTTCCCGCGCGGCCAGATCGAGCACCCCGTCGGTCGCCCATAGATCGACATGGCTGGCCGACACCGGGATCAGCACCAGCGACGCCTCGCGCAAGCTGGGCCGCAGATCGGCGTCGATCTTGGGCGGCGTGTCGATGATCACGATATCATGAACTTTTCGCAGCTTTTCACACTCATAGCCCACGCCCCAGGCGCTGGCGGTCGAAAGCTCCATCCCGGGATCGCCCAACCGCTCGCGCCGCGCCATGAACCAGCGACCCAGAGAGCCCTGCGGATCGGTGTCGAGCAACGCCACCGTGACGCCCCGCCGCGACAACTCCACCGCCAGATTGACCGAAAGCGTGGTCTTGCCCGACCCACCCTTTTGCTGCGCAACCGTAATGACCTGACCCATGGGGACTCCATTTCTGCGGCGCAGCATAGGGTGATTCGGGGTGGGGGGATAGGGGGAGGTTGGGCATACAACAGTTAAGACATAGTGCGCTGAAAGTCACTCACCCCCTAGCGCCTCCATCTATGGGCTTAGTCATTCTTTCAAGTATACTGTGCTCATTCTGCTCCCCAAAATTCCTTACAAATCGACTTAGGGATCGTCTGATCAACGCGTTCGGCTGCGCCGGGATTGCGGCTTGATCGCTTCGGTGGCCGTGGGACGGGTCATTATGGGCCGATTTCGCGCCTTCGGGGCCGTCAT
>JBKBQB010000004.1:0-135130 GCA_046292785.1 Paracoccaceae bacterium | reverse complement strand
GGAGTGCTGGAGGCGCGCGGTGCCATTCCGTTCATCGACCTTGCCTATCAGGGCTTTGGCGACGGGCTGGAGGAGGATGCGGCGGCGACCCGGATGATCGCGGCGCGGTTCCCGGAGGTGCTGATCGCGGCGTCGTGTTCGAAGAACTTCGGCATCTACCGCGAACGCACCGGCATCCTGATCGCGCTGACGGACGCGGGTCGCCGCGCAGTGGTGCAGGGCAATCTGGCGTTCCTGAACCGGCAGAACTACAGCTTTCCGCCCGACCACGGCGCGCGGCTGGTGACGATGATTCTGGAGGATGATGCGCTGCGCGCCGACTGGAAGGCGGAGTTGGAGGAGGTGCGGCTCAACATGCTGACCCTGCGAAAGGCGCTGGCCGAGGAGTTGCGCAAGGCCACCAATTCCGACCGCTTTGATTTCGTGGCCGATCATCGCGGCATGTTCAGCCGCCTTGGGCTGACCGAGACGCAGGTGAATGTGTTGCGCGAGACCGACGGGATTTACATGGTGGGTGACAGCCGGATCAACATTGCCGGGCTGAACGTGCGCACCGTGCCGATATTGGCGGCGGCGATTGCGAAAGTGTCTGGCTGACATCAGGCCCTGAGCGAAAAAAAGCCCGCGCAGGTCGCGGGCTTTTTCATGCGTGTGGGGCAGCAAAAAAGCCCGAACCTTGCGGTTCGGGCCGAGGTCAGACTGATCGGGAGGAGGAGGTGATCAGCCCTTGGTAAACTCCGGATAGGCCTCCAAGCCCAGTTCGGCTTTGTCCAGACCCATCATTTCGTCCTCTTGCGTGGGGCGCAGACCCATCGCGGCCTTCAGGATCAGCCAGACGATGGCCGAAGTGACCAGCATGAAGATGCCGATGGCGACAAAGCCCAGAAGCTGCGTGCCGAAATTGGCGTCGGCGGTGTAGAACGGAACCGCCATGGTGCCCCAGAAGCCCGCCACAAGGTGAACCGGGATGGCGCCGACCACATCGTCGATCTTCAGCTTGTCCAGAAGCGGCACCACGACCAGAACGATCACGCCACCGATGCCGCCGATCCACAGGGCGCCGAAAAGCGTCGGGTCCAGCGGCCCGGCGGTGATCGACACAAGGCCCGCCAGAGCGCCGTTGAGCACCATGGTGAGATCAACCTTTTTGTAGATCAGTTGCGACAGGATCAGCGCGGTGACAGCGCCCGCGGCGGCGGCCATGTTGGTGTTGGCAAAGATGATGGAAACGGCGTTGGCATCGGCTTCGGTGCCCAAGGCAAGCTGCGACCCACCATTGAAGCCGAACCAGCCCAGCCACAGGATGAAGGTGCCGAGTGTGGCCAGCGCAAGGTTGGAACCCGGCATCGGGTTGACGCGGCCATCCTTGCCGTATTTGCCCAGACGGGGGCCAAGGATCAGCGCACCGGCAAGGGCTGCAAAGCCGCCCGCTGCGTGAACAAGGGTGGAGCCTGCGAAGTCGGAGAACCCGGCTTGCGACAACCAGCCGCCACCCCACTGCCACGATGCCTCGATCGGATACAGGAACCCGGTCAGGATGACGGTGAAGATCAGGAAGGGCCACAGCTTGATGCGCTCGGCCAGCGTGCCCGACACGATGGAGGCGGTGGTGGCGCAGAACATCAGCTGGAAGAAGAAGTCGGAGGCGACCGAATAGCCGGTGGCGACATCCGGATCACCGCCCAGCGACTTGGGCGAGAACAGCGTGCCGACATAGCCGGTGATCGACCATGCCTCGCCCGGATACATCAGGTTGTAGCCGACGATCCAATACATGATCGACGCGATGGAAAAGAGCGCGATGTTCTTGGTAAGCTGCATGGTCACGTTCTTGGACCGCACAAGCCCGGCTTCCAGCATGGCAAAGCCAGCCGCCATCCAGAACACCAGAAAGCCGCCGATCAGGAACAGCAGGGTGTTGAATATGAAGGCGTTGTCAATGGCAGCGGCGGGTGCCGCTTCGGCAACCGCCCCGGTCGCTTCGGCGGCGGCGTCCTGTGCCCAGGCGGGCAGGCTGGCAAAGAGCGACGCCGCCAGCGTCGTCAGGCCAGTGAATTTCATCAGGTTGGTCATCGTTGTGTTTTCCCCTGTCCCCAACACGTCAAAGCGCGTCGTCGTTGATTTCGCCGGTGCGCACGCGCACGGCATGCTGGACATCCAGCACGAAGATCTTGCCGTCCCCGATCTTGTCGGTTTTGGCGGTGGTGCGGATGGTCTCGACGACGGCATCCGCCAGATTGTTGCTGACCACGATTTCAAGCCGGACCTTCGGCACGAAGTTCACGGCATATTCGGCACCGCGGTAAATCTCGGTGTGGCCGGACTGGCTGCCGAAACCCTTGATCTCTGTCACCATCATGCCGCGCACCCCGATGGTGGTCAGTGCTTCGCGCACCTCCTCCAGCTTGAACGGCTTGATTGCTGCGATGATTAGTTTCACGTCCTTCCCCTTCGCTTGCGTGGGGCCCGGGGTTGGGCCCTTGGTCACAACAAGCGGTCTTTCAAAGGTGCAGAACAAGAAACGGGCGGCGGAGATCTGCCGCAAACGAAGCCCGGTTGCACAATTTTTATACTTTTTGTGCGGCTTGATTAATTTTTACGCATTGCGCATATCCGAATCGTGACTGGGCGCTCTCCTCAAGCTGGGATATTCGGGCTAGAGTCGGACAAAAGAACACGCAGAGACGGTTGGGCAGGCAATGGCAGCATCAGGCAACGGACGGGGCAGACTGACTGCGGACAAGCGATATGGCGCGAAACGCGCGGCGCCCGCGAAGTCTGCATCCGGTGGGGGGCGCCCCCCGCGCAAGCCGCGTCGGCAGCATGGATTGATTGTGGGGCTGATTGTCGGCCTGTGGCGGTTGATCTGGCGTGTCCTGTGGGGGGTGACGTGGCGCGTTGGTGCCGTGTTCGGGATGGTTTTGGCCCTGACGGTTTTCTACTTCTACAGCCAGTTGCCCGCCGTGACCGAACTGCTGGATGGTCGTGCGCGCGGGTCTGTCACGATGCTGGACCGCGAGGGGCAGGTCTTTGCTTGGCGGGGGGAAACATTTGGCGGTCAGATCACCGCCGACAACGTATCGCGCCATCTGCATAACGCGGTGATCGCGACCGAGGACAAGCGGTTCTATCGCCATTTCGGCATCAGTCCGCGCGGTATCGCGGGCGCGGTCCGCATCAACCTGAGTGAGGGGCGCGGCCCGTTGTCGGGCAACGGCGGATCGACGATCACCCAGCAGGTTGCCAAGCTGTTGTGCCTTGGCGTGCCCTATAACCCCAGCGATTGGAAATCCGAGGCCGCATATGAGCAGGACTGCCGCAGCGGCGGGGTCTGGCGCAAGGTCAAGGAGATCCCCTATGCCATGGCGATGGAGGTCAAGTATTCCAAGTCGGAAATCCTGACCATCTATCTGAACCGGGCCTATATGGGGGCGGGCGCGCGCGGTTTCGAGGCGGCGGCGCAGCGCTATTTCGGCAAATCCGCAAATGAGGTCGGGCCGGCCGAGTCCGCCATGCTTGCGGGCCTTTTGACCGCGCCATCGCGCTTTGCCCCCACCAACAATCTGGGTCGGTCGCAAGAGCGGGCGGCTGTGGTGGTCGGGCTGATGGAAGATCAGGGCTATCTTACCCGCGAACAGGCCGCAGACGCCCGTGCCAATCCGGCCCGGCTGTCAAAGGCCGCCGAAACCAAGTCGGGCGGCGCCTTTGCCGACTGGGTGATGGAATCGACCCCAAGTTTCCTGTCATCCGCGACGACAGAAGATGTGATCATCCACACCACGTTGGATCAACGACTGCAACGGGCGGCGGAAGAGGCGTTGAAATTCGTGTTCGACACCAAGGTGAAAGAGGGATCGAAGGCGCAGGCCGCGATTGTGGTGATGTCGGCGGATGGGGCGGTGCGCGCCATGGTCGGCGGGCGTGAAGCGGTGGCGGCGGGCAGCTTCAACCGCGCCACGCAGGCCAAGCGGCAGACCGGGTCCAGCTTCAAGCCCTTTGCCTATGCGGCGGCGATGGATCTGGGGTTCACCCCGGCCGATTACGTCGAGGACACGCCGCTGACGATCAATATTCCCGGATCAGGCGCCTGGACACCAAAGAACTTTGACAATCGGTTCAAGGGGATGATCACGCTGACACAGGCAGTGGCCGAAAGTCGCAACATCCCGGCCGTGCGGGTGTCGGAAGCCGTGGGGCGCGATGCGGTGCGGCGGGTGGCCAACGGGTTCGGCATTGTGTCGGCGCTGGCGGATGGCCCGGCGCTGGCGCTTGGCGCGTCGGAATCGTCGCTGCTGGAGATGTCGGGGGCTTATGCCGGCATCCTGAATGGCGGTTCTTCGGTGACGCCTTATGGGCTTGTCGAATTGCGGCTTCAGGGCGAACAGGATGTGCTGCTCGGGGCCACGGGGGGTGTCGGGCAGCGGGTGATCAGCGAAGAAGCTGCACTTTACCTGACCTATATGATGAGCCAGACCATCGAGAACGGCACCGGAACGCGGGCAAAAATCCCCGGCTGGCAGGCCGCGGGCAAGACCGGCACCACGCAGGCGGCGCGAGATGCGTGGTTTCTGGGCTTTACGGCGGACTATGTGGCCGGGGTCTGGATGGGCAACGATGACAACACCCCGCTGACCGGCGTGACGGGCGGCGGATTGCCGGCGGAGATCTGGCGCGAGGTGATGGTGCGGGTGCATCAGGGTGTGCAGCCCCAACCGCTGCCCATGCTGATCCCGGAACCCAAACTGCCACCGGGCGGCAACTATGCGCCGTCGCCCACCGTGATGGCCGACGGCCAATCGCCCGTGCCGGTGCCGCAGCCGAACTATGACCCATGGCAGGCAGAAATGCCGACACAGGACGTGATCATTTACGACGGGCCGGTGCCGGATGACTGGGTAAACGAAGGCCCGGTGATGCAGGAAAACGATCTGGCTGATCAGATCCTGCGCGACGTCCTTGGCGTCTTTGGAAACTGAATGGTGCGGGGTGGGCGGGCCTGATCTTTGTCAGGCGGCTGGATGATCCGGCAGCCGTGCGGGGCCAAGGCCTGAAATGTAAAATGCCGACCTGCCGCTGTGCGGTGGTCGGCATTTTGTGTCTGGGCCGGAAAAGTTTGACAGATCAGACCTTTTTCATGTCTTCGATCAAACCGTTTATGTCGCCCTTGCGGCGATCCAGCATGGCGCCGATTTCTGTCCGCTCGCTGGCCAGCATGTTGACGCCTTCGATGATGATGTTGAAAAACAGATCTTTGCCGGATTTGTCTGACACATGCCACCGCAAATCAAACGGCGCCTGACCACGCAGTTTGGCGACCGAGATCACCTCGAAATAGCTTTTGATCGCGCGGGCGCCCGTCACTTCGATCTGGCCACCGATGAACTCGCGGAACCGCGCGCCATATTTGCGGGCAAAATACACCTGATAGGCTTTTGTGAACGCGGCAAGCTGGGCCTTGGAGGCCGCGCGCGCCGCAGGGCCAAGCGCCGAGCGGGCGATGGTCGGCACATCAGCATAGCGGGTGAAAATCCGCTCGAAATCGGCATACATTGCGTTGGCGGATTTGCCTGAGTTAATCAGTGTGTTCACATCACCGACCGCCTTGCCGACAAGGGTGCGCGCCTGATCGACGGTCAGCGCCGAGGCCGCCATCGGCATTGCAAGCGCAGCCGCGCCGCCAACCAGCCCGATACCAAAGCCGCGACGGGTGATGATCAGTCTGTCATTCGCCATTGAGTGCCTCATACGGGTCTTCGAAATTCGGGTCTTCGAATGTGTCACCGCCCGCGGCGCCGGTGGTCTGACCCAACTGGAAGCGGCGATTTTGAAGATACAGCAGGCGCGCCTGCGCGTAACTGTCTGCACTGTCATATAGGACGGAATCGACCGTATCGGAATAGCGCGCCCGATCACCAACACTTGATACCAGCTTTGCAACCGGCACGATGTTGTCTTCCGGCTTTGGCAGCACATAGCGCAACGGGTTCAGGCCAACGTCGACAATCTTGCCAACAAGATCACGTTCGGTGGAAGGGCCAAGCAGGGGAAGTTCAACGTAATTCCCCTCTCCCGCGCCCCAGACATGCAGCGTTTCGCCAAAATCGGTGGGCTTGCCGTCAAGTCCGATGGCCGTGGCCGGATCGAACAAGCCTCCGATACCGACGGTGGTGTTGAGCGCAAAGCGCAGTGTGTTTTCCAGGGCAAAATGCGGCCGCCCCTGCAACAGGTTGTTGACGACCGCACCCGGAGCATCAAGGTTCTGCGCAAAATTGGTCACGCCCCGCATCACGGGTCCGGGCGGCCCCTTGCCCAGACCGCTGGACAGCGGGCGCAGGATTGCGTTGTCCACACTGCGGTTGAATGCGTGGATCTGGCGGTTGTTCGCCTCCAGCGGATCGGTGAAGCCGGTCGGCGCGGGTTTTTGCGCGCAGCCAGCCACCAGAAACACAGCCACAAGTGCAGCGGCCGCGCGCATCAGCGCGGGGAGGGGGATTGGCGGTTGGACAGAAGAAATCATAGGGGGTCACGGCCCTTGTTCTGCCCCGGAACCGGGGGAGGAGCATCATCGGATCACCTGTTTTGATATAGGCTGCGGCTATGGATTACAACGCACGCAAAGCCACCGGACAGGGAATGAGAGGGGGAATGAGCAGCTTTCCGACATTGCAGAGCAGCCCTGTATGTCCTGTGACGATCGGCGGCACGGCCTTTTTGAAAGGCTGCGCTTGCCGTCGCCGGACCCGGCGGCTAGCGTGCGGCAAACCTGAACGGAGGATGACCAGTGTCCAATATCGAAACCCGCCTTGCCGAACTTGGCGTAACCCTGCCCGATGCACCTGCCCCGGCCGCGAATTATGTGCCATGGGTGATCAGTGGCAAACAGGTCTTTATCTCGGGCCAGATCAGCCAGAACGCAAACGGCATGATCAAGGGCAAGCTGGGCGCTGACCTGAGCGTGGAGCAGGGGGCAGAGGCGGCGAAGGCCTGTGCGATCTCACTTCTGGCGCAGGTGAAAGCGGCGACGGGCGGCGACATTGACCGGGTGGTGCGGTTGGTCAAGCTGGTGGGGTTTGTGAACTCTGGCCCCGATTTCGTGGATCAGCCAAAGGTGATCAACGGCGCGTCGGATTTCATGGTCGCGGTGCTGGGCGATGCGGGGCGGCATGCGCGGTCTGCCGTGTCGGCGGCGTCCTTGCCGTTTGGCGTGGCGGTGGAGATTGAAGCGGTGTTTGAAATTGCCTGAGCTTGCCCGCCCTGCCCTGCCAGCCGGTTTGTTGCGCCTGCCGGTCGCGCACCGCGCGCTGCATGACCGGGCGCTGGGGCGGATTGAAAACAGCCCCGCCGCCGTGCGCGCGGCGGTGGCGGCGGGGTATGCCATTGAAGTGGATGTGCAATTGTCTGCCGACGGGCAGGCGATGGTGTTTCACGACGATGAACTGGATCGGCTGACGGCAGAGGCGGGGCCGGTTTCGGCGCGCTCTGTGCAGGATTTGGGGCAGATCGGGCTGACCGGCGGGGCGGATACCATCCCGACGCTGGAGGCGGTGTTGGGCATGGTCGCGGGCCGTGTGCCGCTGCTGATCGAGATCAAGGACCAGACCGGGGTGATGGGCCAGACGGATGGGCGGCTGGAGGCTGCTGTGGCGCAGGCTTTGACCGGGTATGTCGGCGAGGTGGCGGTGATGTCGTTCAACCCGCATGCCATGGCGCAGATGGCGCGGCTTGCGCCGGGGGTTGCGCGTGGGTTGACCACATCTTCGTTTGAGGCCGATGACTGGGGCCCGGTGCCTGCCGGGGTGTGCGACCATCTGCGCGGCATCCCGGATTTTGACCGGGTGGGCGCGGCGTTCATCAGCCATCAGGGCAATGACCTGACCCGGCCGCGTGTGCTGGAACTGCGTGCGCTTGGGGTGCCGGTGCTGTGCTGGACCATCCGCTCGGCCGAGCAAGAGGCGATGGCGCGGCAGATTGCGGTGAATGTGACGTTTGAAGGCTATCTGAGCGCGATCCCGGCTTGATTTTGCCGCCTTGCGGCACAGTCTTTGCGCAGGGCGCGTGCCCGAAATGACGGACAGCATGACCGAAATCACCCTGCACCAAGGCCTGACCGAGATTGACGCCGCCGAATGGGATGCGGTGGCGGCCCCTGAACAGGCGGTTGGGCGGCCTGTGGACCCGTTCACCACGTATCGCTTCCTGCACGCGCTGGAGGTGTCGGGATCGACCGGCACCGGCACGGGTTGGACCGCGCATCCTTTGGTGCTGCGCGAGGCGGGGCGGATCGTGGCGGCGGTGCCGATGTATGCCAAGGGCCATTCGCAGGGCGAGTATATTTTCGATCACGGCTGGGCGCAGGCGTTTGAACGGGCGGGCGGGCGGTATTACCCGAAACTGCAGATTGCGGTGCCGTTCACGCCCGCGACGGGGCGGCGGTTTCTGGGCGACGCTGCGCACCGTGACTTGCTGTTGGGGGCGGCGATTTCGGTGGCGGCAAAGAACCGGCTGTCATCGCTGCATGTGACGTTCTGCACCGGGGAGGAGGCCGAGGCGCTGGCAGGGGTTGATGGGGTTTTGCACCGCGTCACCCAGCAGTTCCATTGGGAAAACAACGGCTACGCGTCGTTTGACGATTTCCTTGGCCAGCTTTCCAGCCGCAAACGCAAGATGATCCGCAAAGAGCGCGACACGGCGCGGGCATCGAACCTGACCATCCGCGCGCTGACCGGCGCGGCGATCGAGCCGGCGCATTGGGATGCGTTTTGGGAATTTTATCAAGATACCGGCGCGCGCAAATGGGGCACACCTTACCTGACGCGGGCGGCGTTCGCCCGGTTTCACGACACGATGCGCGACGACATTCTGCTGGTGCTGGCGTTTGATGGCGCGCGCCCGGTGGCAGGGGCGCTGAATTTCATCGGGCGCGATGTGCTGTTTGGCCGTTATTGGGGATGCAGCGAGGATCACCCCTGCCTGCACTTTGAGCTGTGCTACTATCAGGCGATCGACTGGGCCATCGCCAATGGCCTGAGCCGGGTGGAAGCGGGCGCGCAGGGCGAACACAAGCTGGCGCGCGGTTATCTGCCAACCCCGGTTCATTCGCTGCACTGGATTGCGGATCCGGGGTTTCGCGACGCCGTGGCGCGCTATCTGCATGAGGAACGCCGCGCGGTGGACGAGGAGATCGAGGTGTTGACGCAATACGGACCTTTCCGCCGGGTCCATTCCGAAGACTGACCACACCCTTATGAGGATCCGCACATGACCGACACACCAAAGCTTGACCGTTCCACCCTGCTGCCGCTGTTTGCCACCGGCTGGGCGCTGGCGGGAGAGGAGGCGATTGAAAAAACCTTTTTGTTTCGGGATTTCAAACAGGCCTTCGCCTTCATGACCCGCGTGGCAGACGACGCCGAGGATCTGAACCACCACCCCGAATGGTCCAACGTCTATCGCACCGTAAAGGTGCGGCTGACCACGCATGATACGGGCGGGCTGACAAAGCTGGATGTGGAACTGGCGCGACGGATGGATCAGGCCGCAGGGTATTGAAGCTGGCGCGCCGACGGACCGCGGGGCGGATCACCCCGGCAGTGTCACGATGATCGCGCCACGATCCGTTGCGACAATGGTGTGTTCATACTGCACCACGGGCGCAGGCGGGTTGCTGAACAGGGTCCAGCCGTCTGTGCCGCTGTCGGCCCATTGCCCGCCCAACGACAGAAACGGCTCGACCGTCAGCACAAGGCCCTTTGCAATGCGGCGTTTGTCCCGGTTGGGCCATGTCGCGACCTCGTCGGGGTGTTCGTGTAACGCCCGCCCGACGCCGTGGCTGGCCAGATTGCGGATCAACGTATAGCCGCGATCCGATGCAAAGCGACCGATGGCGTTGCCGATGCCGCAAAGCGGCTTGTCGGCCGCAACCTGTGCGATGCCGATCTGCATGGCGCGATTGCCATCCCGGCACAAGCGGTCAATCTGCGGGGTCACCGGACCAACGCGAAAGCTGGCCCCGGTGTCGGCGAAATACCCATCGCGGCTGGCCGAGACATCAATGTTCACCAGATCGCCCGACGCGATCACCCGGTCGCCGGGGATGCCATGGGCAATTTCCTCATTCACGCTGATGCAGGTGGCGCCCGGAAAGTCGTAAGCGGTTTGCGGAGCCGACGCTGCGCCCTCGCGCTCCAGCAGCGCGCGGCCGATGTCGTCAAGCGCGCGCGTGGTGATACCGGGTTCTATCGCGCGCGCCATGGCTCGCAGGGTATTGGCCACGATGCGGCCGATGACGTGCAGACCGTCAAGGTCATCCTGATGCGTAATGGTCATGGCGCGCCTTTCAAGGCCGGGATTGCCCCTGCCCCGCAGTGGGACAGGGACCGGGACATGCAGATCAGATCGCCGCGAGCAGCGCCTCGCCACCCGAGATGTCGCAGGTGCCCGGCGATTCCTCGAGGTGGAGCTGCTTGATCACGCCATCTTCGGCATAGAGTGCATAGCGTTTCGACCGGGCCATCAGACCCGCGGGCGGGGCGGAAAAATCAAGCCCCATCGCTTTGGTGAAGCTGCTGTCGGCATCGGCCAGCATAGTAACCCCGGCAGCGGTTGCACCCGTCGACTCGCCCCATGCCTTCATCACGAAGGGGTCGTTGACCGAGACGCAAATGATTTCATCCACGCCCTTGGCGGTAAACTGGTCCTTGGTGCGGATGAAACTGGGCACATGGGCGGAATGGCAGGTGGGGGTGAACGCACCCGGCACGGCAAACAGCACCAGTTTGCGGCCCAAAGCCAGATCATGCAGCGAAACCTGCTCCGGGCCGTTGTCGCCGAGTTTGATCAGCGTCGCTTGCGGCAGTGTGTCGCCTACAGAAATCGTCATGGTATCATCCCTCTCGCGTTGCGTTCCGACTGTCGCAGGATATAGGGTCCAGCCGGTTGAACGACCAGAGGAATATGGCCATGCATGTGGTGATCATCGGGGCAGGACAGGCCGGGGCGGCGCTGGCGGCCAAGCTGCGCGGGCTGGGGCATACCGGGCCGATCACGATGATCGGGGACGAGGCAGCGCCGCCCTATCAGCGCCCGCCCCTGTCGAAAGCCTATCTGATGGGCGAGATGGCGGCCGAACGGCTGTGGCTGCGCGCGCCGGAATTCTGGGCCGATCAGGGGGTGGATCTGCGTCTGGGCACGCCGGTGACCGGGGTGGATACGGTGGCGCAGACGGTGACGGTCGGGGCAGATGTGATTGCCTATGATGCGCTGGCGCTGACCACAGGTTCCAGCCCGCGCCGCCTGCCTGCTGCGATGGGGGGCGATCTGGCCGGGGTTTACACCGTCCGCACGCTGACCGATGTGGATGCGATGCGGGCCGAGTTTGCGCCCGGTCGCCGCGTGGTGATCGTGGGCGGCGGCTACATCGGATTGGAGGCGGCAGCGGTCGCGGCAAAGCTGGGGCTGCACGTGACCGTGCTGGAAATGGCGCCGCGTATCCTGCAACGCGTGGCGGCCCCCGAGACTTCCGCCCATTTCCGGGCGCTGCACGCCGCGCATGGGGTGCAGGTGCTGGAGGCGACCGGGCTGGAGCGGTTGCTGGGAGACGGGGATCTGACGCGCGCGCGCGTTACCGGCGCGCGCCTGTCAGACGGGCGCGAAATTGCGGCGGATTTCGTGATTGTGGGCGTGGGCATCACACCCAACACCGCGCTGGCGCAAGCGGCGGGGATCACGATCGACAACGGCATCGCGACCGATGCCATGGGGCGCACCTCGGCGGCGGGTGTCTGGGCGGCGGGCGATTGCGCGTCGTTTCCGTGGCAGGGCGGGCGGCTGCGGCTGGAGTCGGTCGGCCATGCGATTGATCAGGCCGAATTGGTGGCGGCCAACATGCTTGGCGCGGCACAGCCCTATGACGCAAAGCCGTGGTTCTGGTCGGATCAATACGACTGCAAGCTGCAAATTGCCGGGCTGAACACCGGCTATGACCGGATCGTGACCCGCCCCGGCGATGGCGGCGCGGTGTCGTTCTGGTATTACCGCGGCCCACATCTGCTGGCGCTGGATGCGATGAACGACGCCCGCGCCTATATGGTGGGCAAGCGGCTGATCGAGTCCGCAAAATCGCCCGACCCCGGTCTGGTGGCGGACCCCGCAACCGATCTCAAGGCGCTGTTGCGGTGAGGATCATCGGGGGCCGGTCGCGGGGCCTGCACCTTGCCCCGGTCGGTTCGGGCGACGCGCAGGCGCATCTGCGCCCGACATCGGACCGGGTCCGCGAGTCGATCTTCAACCTCTTGCTCAATGGCGGGCATGGCAATCAGGTGCAAGGCGCTAGGGTGCTGGATCTGTTCGCAGGCACCGGCGCGCTGGGATTGGAGGCACTGTCGCGCGGGGCGGCAAGCGCCACTTTTATCGAGGATGGCAAAGTCGCGCTGGCGCTGCTCAAGCGCAACATCACCCTGATGCGGTGCGAATCCGAAACCGAGGTCTGGCGGCGGGATGCGACCCAGCCGGGAGAAAACCGGGGTGACCCGTTCGATCTGGTGTTTCTTGACCCCCCCTACGGAAAGGGGCTGGGCGAAAAGGCGATTGCCGCCTGCCGCGCGGGTGGCTGGCTTGCCCCAAGTGCGGTGCTGGTATGGGAAGAAGGCTCGGCCCCCGTTCCACCCACCTGGCTGGACCTGATCGACCAGCGCAGGTATGGCGATACCAGTGTAACCTTGCTCCGGATGCCCGTATGACTCCCAAAGCTGTGATTTTCGACTGTGATGGTGTGGTGGTGGACAGCGAAGGCATGACCTTTGCGCTGCTGGCCGAAGAATTTTCCGCACACGGGCTGCACCTGACGACAGAGGTGCTTGCGCGCGATTTCATCGGCGGCACCATGGCCGATGTGGCCGCCCGCGGGCGATCTGCGGGGGCGACGCTACCCGACACATGGGTCGATGACTTCTATCAGCGGCTTTATGCCCATCTTGCCAAGGGCACACCGCTGATCCCCGGCATCCTGAGCGTGCTTGACGTGTTGGACCGGGCGGGCATTCCTTTCGCCATGGGCTCGAACGGCTCGGATGAAAAGATGCAGATCACACTGGGCCAGCACCCCGGCCTGATCGCGCGGTTTCGCGGCCACCTTTATTCCGGTCAGACCCTGGGTGCGCCCAAACCCGCGCCCGACCTTTATCTGCATGCCGCGCGACAGATGGGCGCGGCCGCCACCGATTGCGTGGTGGTGGAAGACAGCCCGACCGGCGCGCGCGCCGCAATCGCCGCTGGCATGCGCTGCCTTGGCTATGCCGCCCATACCCCACCAGAGCGGCTGGCAGCCGTGGGCGCCGAGCCGTTTTTCGACATGGCCGCCCTGCCCGGCTTGATCGACCTGCGCTGACCGCCAGACTTCATCTGTTCCCAAATATCCCCGCCGGAGGCTCTTCCCCTCGCCGGTTGTGGCCCGGCCACAGAGGCGAGAAAAACGAATGCGCGCGCCAGCGCGCTCCATTTTTTCAAACCTGCCTTAATCCGCCGCGCGCAACACTTGCGCCGGACGGGCCGACAAGGGGCGCAGGGCAAAGGCAAGGCCGGCGGCAAGGGTCGCTATCACCCCTCCCAGAACGATCGCCAAAGCCGAGACCGGTTCGAACCGGTAGGCACTGTCCATCACGAACACCATCACCGCCCAACCCGCAAGCCCGCCCGCGACAATCGCGACCAACCCGGCGGCGGCGCCCATCAGTGCCGATCGCATGGCAAAGCTGGCCAGGATCCGGCCACGGGTCGCCCCCAGCGTTTTCAGCACCGCCGCTTCATAGATCCGCGCCCGCTCCCCCGCCGCTGCTGCACCGATCAGCACCACAAACCCGGTCAGCAGGGTGGCCGCTGCCGCCCAGGCGGTGGCGGTGGCGATTGCGCCCAGCGCCTCGGTCACCCGGTCGATGGCGTCCTTGACGCGCACGGCGGTGATGTTGGGATAGGCCCGCGACAGATCGCGCAGGATCGCGGCTTCGGCGTCTGGTTCGGCGTAAACCGTCGCAATATGGGTATGGGGCGCACCCGCCAGGGCGGCGGGGTTCAATGTCATGATGAACCCCATGCCGCCGGTGGAAAAATCAACCTCGCGAAAGCTGGTGATGGTGGCGATGATATCGCGGCCAAGGATGTTGGTGGTGATGGTGTCACCCAGCTTCAGCCCCATTTCAGACGCGGCTTCGGCAGAAAAGCTGACCTGCGGATCGCCGGTGTAATCGGCGGGCCACCATTCCCCTGCGGTGATGGTGGTGGTTTCCGTTGGCGTGGCGGCATAGGTTACGCCACGATCACCGCGCACCACCCAATGTTCGCCCGCCACTTCGCGCGCGGGGCGGCCGTTGATCTGAGTCACCACGCCGCGCAGCATCGGCGCGCTTTCCACCCGACTGACGGCGGGATCACCCTGCACGCGGGTCAGAAAACCCTCGATCTGGTCGGGCTGGATATCGACGAAGAAATATGACGGCGCGCGGTCCGGCAGATCCTGCGCGATGGCAAGGCGCAGGTTGGCTTCGATCTGCCCCACAGCCGCCAGCACCGAAAGACCAAGCCCCAGCGACAGCACCACCGACGTGGCCTCGGCCCGTGGCCCGCCGATGGCGGCCAGGGCGAGGCGCAGCGCCACCCGGCCCCGTGCCAGCACCGACCGCGCCAGCCCGTTGGCTACAAGGCGCAAAAGCCAGGCCGCCGCCGCCAGCACCAAAAGCGCCCCCGCGATCCCGGCGGCAGAGCCCAGCGCCAGTTCCGGCACGCCCGAGAACCACACAGCCCCCCCGACAAGCAGCGCCAGCAGCACCACCACCGCCAGAGCGGCAGGCCAACCGGCCCAGCCCTCGCGCCCCGCGCCGCGATACAGCGCCGCCGCCCGCAGGTTGCGCGTGCGCGCCAGCGGCCAGAGCGTGAACAGCAGCGCCGTGGTCAGCCCGTAAAACCCGGCCTCGATCAGCGGCATCGGATAGGGCGCGAACACCACCGGCAGCGGCAGCGACGCAGAGATCACAGGCGCCAGCAGCATCGGGATCACGGTGCCAAGCACCAGCCCGATGGCCACCCCAAGCCCCGCCAGAACGGCGATCTGCATCAGGTAGATGCGGAAAATCATCCCGCCCTCGGCCCCCAGCGTTTTCAGCGTGGCGATGGTGGACACCTTGCCATCCAGATAGGCGCGCACCGCAGATGATACTCCCACTCCGCCGACCGCAAGCCCCGCAAGCCCGACCAGAATCAGGAATGACCCCATGCGTTCGACAAACCGCTCCACCCCCGGCGTGGCGCGGCGGCTGTCTTGCCAGCGCACGCCCTTGTCACGGTAAGCCGTCTCGGTCTGCGCCTTCAGCGCCGCCAGATCGCTGCCCGCAGGCAGCAGCAGACGATATTCGGTTTCATACAGCGATCCCGGCCCGATCAGCCCGGACTGCGCCAGATCGGCGGTCAGCACCATGGTGCGCGGGCCAAGGGTAAAGCCCTGCGTCGCACTGTCCGGTTCGCGCACCAGCACCGCGCCCAGCCGGAACGCCTGCACGCCCAGCCGGAAGGTGTCGCCCGGCGTCAGGCCCAGCCGGTCCACCAGCACCCGGTCCATCACCGCGCCGGGCAGCCCGTCAACCGGCGCAAATGCCTGTGCAAGTGGCATCGCAGGGTCCAGCACCACATCGCCCAGCAGCGGATACGCGCCATCCACCGCCTTGATCTGGGTCAGCGCGGTGTCCTCCCCGCGCACGGCCATGGAGTTGAAATCGACCACTTCGGAAACGGCGGTGGCAATGCCCGCCATATAGCCGCGCTCGCCCTCATCCGCGAAGCGATAGGTGAACTCCATCTGCGCATCGCCGCCCAAGAGCACCGCGCCCTGATCACGCAACCCCGCCTCGATCGCGGCCCGCACCATGCCGACAGAGGCAATCGCCATCACCCCCAAGGCAAGGCAGGCAAGGAAGATGCGAAAGCCCCGCAAACCGCCGCGCAATTCGCGCCGCGCCAAGCGCCATGCGAGGGACCAGCCCGCCATGCCGATCATTCCGCCGCTGCCTTCATCCGGTCTTCGCCCACGATGCGGCCATCGGCCAGCCGCACCACCCGGTCGCAGCGCTCGGCCAGATCCGGCGCATGGGTGACCAGCACCAGCGTCGCGCCATGCCGGTCACGCAGGCCAAACAGCATATCCATGATCGCCGCACCGTTGACCCCGTCCAGATTGCCGGTCGGCTCGTCCGCCAGCAGGATCGCCGGGCGGGGCGCGGCGGCGCGCGCGAGGGCCACCCGCTGCTGCTCGCCGCCGGACAGTTGGGTGGGGTAATGATCCAGCCGCGTGCCCAGACCCACGCTGCGCAATTCGGCCTCTGCCCGTGCAAAAGCATCGGCCACGCCCGCCAGTTCCAGCGGCACGGCGACGTTTTCCAACGCGGTCATTGTCGGGATCAGGTGGAAAGACTGAAACACCACCCCCATATTACCCCTGCGAAAGCGCGCAAGGGCATCTTCGTCCAATGCGGTCAGATCCGACCCCAGCGCGATGACAGATCCCGATGTGGCGCGCTCCAGCCCGCCCATCAGCATGAGGAGCGACGATTTGCCAGACCCGGACGGACCGATCAACCCCAGCGTCTCGCCCTGCGCCACATCCAGCGTGATCCCTTTCAGAATCTCAACCGGCCCGGCATTGCCTGCCAGTGTCAGTGTCGCATCCCTCAACGCCAGAACGGTCTGACCCATGATGTTTTCCTTTATCCTGTCCCCTGTTGCATATGGCGCAAAGTGCTTCCTGCGCAACCTGACCTTCACGCTGGCGTTACCGCTTTCCGTCGCAACCGAAGCATATGCCGAACCCGTGACCGTTTTCGCGCTGGGTGACAGCCTGACCGCAGGCTATGGCCTGCCCGAGGCCGAGGGGCTGGTGCCGCAGTTGAACCTGTGGCTTGCCGAACAGGGGGCCGACGTGACCGTGCTCAATGGCGGCGTGTCGGGCGATACCACGGCAGGCGGCCTGTCACGGCTGGCATGGAGCCTGACGCCGGAGGTGGATGCAATGATCGTCACGCTGGGCGGCAATGACCTGCTGCGCGGTCTGCCGCCCGGCGTGACCCGCGCGAATATTGAGGCGATCCTGACCGAGGCGCAGGCGCGCGCCCTGCCGGTCCTGCTGGTCGGCATGGTGGCACCGGGAAATTTCGGCCCTGATTACAAGACGGCCTTCGATCAGCTCTACCCCGACCTCGCCACGCAATACGGCGCGCTGCTCGTGGACAGCTTTTTCGGCCTGATCGACCCCGACGCCACCGACACCGGCCAGATTTCGCACTATATGCAGCCCGATGGCATCCACCCCAACGCCCTGGGGGTGACCAAGGTGGTCGAGTCGCTTGGCCCGCAAATCCTGACGCTGGTGGATCAGATCGACTGAGCCTTGCCGTTGCTGCTTTCCAAATACTTCCGCCGGAGGCGTCCCCCGTTGGCCAGAGGCGGCGGATCAGCAATTCTTGCACCCTCCAGCGAACAAGGCCCGCAAGACCTTGATGATCGCGTCCGGACGGGTCATTGCTGAGCGGCCTGCTGCAAGATCCGGGCGAGGACCGCACGATGACCCTGATTGCCGACCTGACTGATCTGCTTGGCCCGGCGCATGTGCTGACCGGCGCGGATGTGGACCGCCATGCGCGGGACTGGACAGGGAAATACGCAAGCCAGCCGCTGGCCGTGGTGCGCCCCGGCGATACGGCGCAGGTGGCGGCCTGCATGGAACTGGCCGCGCGGCATGGGGTCGCGGTGGTGCCGGTGTCGGGCAATACCGGGTTGGTGGGCGGCACTTATACCGATGGCGGGCTGATGGTCAGTCTGGAGCGGATGAACCGCATCCGGGATCTGAACCCGTCCACCCGCAGCGCCACGGTGGAGGCCGGGGTGATCCTGTCCACCTTGCATGACGCGGCGGCGGAAAGCGGCCTCTATTTCCCGCTGTGGTTCGGCGCGCGCGGGTCGGCCATGATCGGCGGGGTGCTTTCCACCAATGCGGGCGGGTCCAATGTTCTGCGCTATGGCTCCACCCGCGCGCTTTGTCTGGGGCTGGAGGTGGTGCTGGCAGACGGGCGGGTGCTGGATCTGATGGGCGCGCTGCACAAGGACAATTCCGGCTATGCCCTGCGCGATCTGTTCATCGGGGCCGAGGGCACTTTGGGGATCATCACGGCGGCGGTGATGAAGCTGGTCCCTGCCCCGCGCGCCCATGCCACCGCCACGCTGGCGCTGCGCAGTCTGGGCGATGCGCTGGTGTTGCTGAACCGTTTGCAAGAGGCGTCGGGCGGGCTGGTGGAGGCGTTTGAATTCATGCCCGCAAGTTACACGCGGCGTCTGGCGCAGGTGCGGCCCGATCTGGGCCTGCCGTTTGGCGTTGTGCCAGAAGTGACCATTCTAACCGAACTGGGGGCAACCTCGCCCGGCTTGTGTGACGCGCGCGCCGATGGATCGGTGCCGCTGACCGACCTCTTGGAAACCACCGTGGCGGGGTTGATGGAGGAGGGGTTGATCACGGATGCCATTGTTGCCCAAAGCGAGGCGCAGCGCCGCGCGATGTGGGCGCGGCGCGAGGCGGCGGCCGAGATCACCTTTGCCAAGCGGCCGTTTGTCGATACCGATATCGCGGTGCCGCTGGACCGGGCGGCGGATTTTCTGGCCGCGATCCACACCCGATTGCAGACGGTGGATCAAGCGCATGAGCCCTTGACGGTCGCGCATCTGGGCGATGGCAACCTGCATTTCACCGTGTTTCCGGTGGAGGGGTCAAAGGCAACCTATGACCGCGTAATCACGATGGTCGAGGATGTGGTGGCCGATCTGCAGGGCAGTTTTTCGGCGGAACACGGGGTGGGCCTGTCCAAGCTGCCATCGATGGCGCGGCGCAAGGACGCGGTGGCGCTGGATGTGATGGGCGCGATCAAGGCAGCGCTGGACCCCGAGGGCCGGATGAACCCCGGCAAGGTCATTCCTGCACGGGACAGCAACGCAGCGGGCCGTGACGCATCGTGACAGCCCTTCAGACGGTTTTTGCAACCCCTGTGTTTCGCATGCTAGCGGGGGTGATCGGGTTGATGGGGCTGATCAATGCCTCGCTTTACCCCTATCAGTCGCTGATCGGGATCGAGGTTCTGGGCCTGTCAGAACCCATGTTTGCACTGGTTCTGGTGCTGGCCTCGGCAGTGGCGGTCACCACATCGGTGCTGCTGGGCATCCTGTCGGACCAGCGGGCGAACCGGCGGCGGCTGGCGCTGATCACCGCGCTGATCGGGGCCATGGGCGCGGCGCTGATGGTGTTTGCGCCCGGCCCGGTCAGTTTTGTGCTGACCAACGGGATTTTGCTGCCGGTGGCCTCGTCGATCTTCGGTCAGGCCTTTGCGCTGAACCGGCTGGCCAGTCAGGACTTTGCTGCGCAGCGCGAGGGGATACAGGCGACGGTGCGGGCGGCGATGTCGGTCACGTTCCTGTTGATGCTGGTGTTCTGGACCTTTGCCTTTGGCCGGGGGGCAGATGTGATGTTGACCTATGCCACCGGGGGGCTTGCCAGTCTGGCACTGCTGGCGCTGATCTGGTGGGCTTGGCCACGCGACGGGCAAACGGGGTGGGCCGATCAGCCCTCGGGCCTGCGGCTGGGCGCGGCCTTGGCACAGTTGGCGCGCCCGCAAGTGGCGCTGCGGCTGGCGTGCCTTGGGGCGGTGACGTCTTCGGGCGTGCTTTACATGATCCTTGCAGGATTGGTGTTTTCCCAAACGCCGGGGCGCAGTGCGGCCGACACGGCGCTTTATGTGGGCATGGTCGCCGGGTGGGAGGTGCCGTTCATGCTGTTGTTGCCGCGCTATCTGGCGCATATCCCCCGGCCCACGCTGATTTTCTGGGGCACGCTGCTGTATGTGAGCCACCTGATCGCGCTGCCGTTTCTGGCGGACAGCGCGTGGATCTGGGCGATGACACTGCCAGCGGGATTGGGCGGCGTGGCGATGCTGACGCTGCCGATTTCCTATTATCAGGATCTGATAGTCGGGCGGCCCGGCACGGCGGCGTCGATGCTGGCGCTGCAAAAGCTGGTGGCCGATCTGATCGCGGCGCTGGCGTTCAGCGCGGGGCTGGCGATTGGCGGCTATGCGCTGACGGCAGCCTTGGGTGGCAGCATCGCCATTCTGGGCGCGCTGGGGCTGTGGCTGGCAGACCGGGGGCGGGTCAACGCCAGCTGAAAAATCCGGCGGGGGCTTTGGACAGCAACTCATCAGCCAGATCGGTGCCAAGCGCCGCAGCTTCTGACGCCGGACCTGTCCGATTGCCGCTGATCGATTCCGATCCGTCCGGGCGCAGGATTTCGCCGCGCAGGTGCAAGGTGGTGCCATCCAGCGTGGCCAGACCGGCAATCGGGGTTTCGCATGATCCGTCCAACCGGGCCAGCATGGCGCGTTCGGCGCCGAGCCGCAGGCCGGTGGGGGTGTCGTGGATCGCGGCCAGCAGGGTGGCGGTGTGGGTGTCATCGCTGCGCCGTTCAATGCCGATGGCACCTTGGGCGATGGCGGGCAGCATGTCACCTGTTTCAATGGCAGAGCGGGCCATATGCGCCATGCCAAGCCGGTTCAGCCCCGCCATGGCAAGAAAGGTGGCAACGGCAACGCCGTCTTGCAGTTTCTTCATCCGGGTCTGCACGTTGCCGCGAAATTCGACCAGTTGCAGGTCGGGCCGCTTCAGGCTCAGCTGTGCGCGGCGGCGCAGGGACGACGAGCCGACGACTGCCCCCTGCGGCAGATCGGCCAGACGTGGAATGGTGGGCGAGACGAAAGCATCGCGCACATCTTCGCGCGGCAGGTAACAATCGAGGATCAGGCCATCCGGCTGCACCGTGGGCATGTCTTTCATCGAGTGCACCGCAATGTCGATGCCGCCATCCAGCAGCGCCTCTTCGATCTCGCGGGTGAACAGGCCCTTGCCGCCGATGTCTTTCAGCGCCTTGTCAAGGATCTGGTCCCCCAGCACCTTGATGACGCAGATCTGGAACGCCGCTTCGGGCAGGTCGAACGCCGCCATCAGGCACCGCCGCACCTCATGCGCCTGCCACAGGGCGAGGGGGGAACCACGGGTTCCGATCTTGAGCGGCTGGGCGGGGGTGGGCAGGTTTTGCATCATGGTTTCCGGCATACACATGTCATCTTTGCCTGACAACTCTTGACAAGGCAGGGCACACATCAGACCCATGGGGCAAAGGAGCCCAGAATGACCGAAAAGACCATCCTTCGCGCGCTGAAAGGCGAAATTCTTCCCACGCCGCCGATCTGGATGATGCGTCAGGCGGGGCGCTACCTGCCCGAGTATCGTGCAACGCGGGCACAGGCGGGCGACTTTCTGTCGCTGTGCTACAACCCGGAACTTGCGGCAGAGGTGACCTTGCAGCCGATCCGGCGCTATGGCTTTGATGCGGCGATCCTGTTTGCCGATATCTTGCTGCTGCCGCAGGCGCTGGGGCCAAAGCTGTGGTTTGTCGAGGGTGAAGGCCCCCGGATGGAAACCACCACCACGATGGAACAGGTGCGGGCGCTCAAACCCATCGAGGCGATTCATGACACGGTGGCGCCGGTCTATGAAACGGTGAAGTTGCTGGCGCGGGACTTGCCGCCGGAGACCACGCTGATCGGCTTTGCCGGCGCGCCATGGACGGTGGCCACCTATATGATCGCGGGGCGCGGATCAAAGGATCAGGGCGCGGCGCATGCGTTGAAGGCGGCGGACCGCGAGACGTTTGTGGCGCTGATCGACATCATCACCGATGCGACGGTGCTGTATCTGTCGGAACAGGTGAAGGCCGGGGCCGAGGTGGTGAAGCTGTTCGACAGTTGGGCAGGCAGCCTGAAAGGCGATGATTTCACCGATTTCGCGCTGAAACCGGCGGCAAAGATCATCGCGGCGCTGAAGGCGCTGCACCCCGGCCTGCCGGTGATCGCCTTCCCGCGTGAGGCGGGGGATGGCTATATCGGCTTTGGCGCGGCGGTGGGGGCGGATTGTGTGGCCATCGACAATTCGGTGACGCCCGAATGGGCGGCCGAGCATGTGCAGCCGGGTGGTTGTGTGCAAGGCAACCTGTCGCCGGTGCATATGGTGACGGGCGGCGACGATCTGGTGCGCGAGACGCGCCGCGTGGTGGAGGCGTTCCGCAAGGGGCCGCATATCTTCAACCTTGGCCACGGCATCACGCCGGATGCGGACCCGGAGAATGTGCAGCTGATGATTGATACGGTGCGCAGCGCCTGAAGGGCGAAAGGCGGGGTGAACCCCGCCCTACCCCTTGGGGGGGGGGGGGGGGGGGTGGGGGGGGGGGGGGTGTTTTTGGGGGGGGGGGGGGGGGGGGGGGGGCGGGGCGGGGGTGGGGGGGGGGGGGGGGGTGGGGTTTGGGGGGGGGGCGGGGTGGGGGGGGGGGGGGGCCCCCCCCCCCCCGCCCCTGCGTCAGGCCCGTGGTTGTCAGGCCGGAAATGCTTCGCCAAACATCTCACGCAAGGCCGCGATTGCCTGATCGGCGTCTTCGGTCTGCGGGCCGATGCGGATGGCGATGGTGGCGGCCCAGCCAAAGCTGGCCACCTGTTCCGGCCGGATCGTGATGGTCAGTCCCTTTCCATCGCGGGTGATGGCCTGCACCGCATCCTCGGCCCCGAAATCTTCGTCATTCACCGCAAACCACACCGGGCCGCCGCCAAGCGGCTGGCGGAACAGGGCGTAGGGTTCATCCTCCTCCTCACCCTGGGCAAAGCCTATGAACAGCATGCCGTCTTCGTCATCCTCGACCACAGAGGCATAGGCGGCGTGGATGGTGATGTCGGCCATTTTCAGGTCCATTTCGCGATGGGCGGCAGGCTCATCAGCACGGCGTTGGCGTCATGGCCGGTTTCCAGCCCGAATTTGGTGCCCCGGTCGTAGACAAGATTGTATTCGGCATAAAGCCCGCGGTGGATCAGTTGCGCCTCGCGGTCGGCGTCAGACCACTGCGTATTCACACGGCGTTCGGTCAGCGGCACGAACGCCGGCAAAAATGCCCCGCCGACCGCTTGGGTGAAGGCGAAATCGGCCTCCCAGCTGTCAGCATCCGCACCTCCGGTGTTGAGGTCATCGTAAAAGATGCCCCCTACCCCACGCGCGCGGCCCCGGTGCGGAACGAAGAAGTATTCATCGGCCCAGGCCTTGAACTTCGGGTAATAGGCCGGATCGTGGGCATCGCAGGCGCGTTGCATTTCTGCGTGGAAATGCGCGGTATCCTCGGCATATTCCAGCGCCGGGTTCAGGTCGGCGCCGCCACCGAACCACCACGCATGCGGCGTCCAGAACATGCGGGTGTTCATGTGCACCGCCGGGCAATGCGGGTTGACCATATGGGCCACAAGGCTGATGCCAGCGGCCCAGAAACGCGGGTCCTGGTCCATACCGGGCACGCCGCGGGCGGCCATCGCCTTTTGCGCGCGCTCGCCCAAGGTGCCGTGCACCTCGGACACGTTGACGCCGATTTTCTCGAATACGCGCCCGCCGCGCATCACGCTCATCAACCCGCCGCCGCCATCGGCGCGGGTCGTTGGGGTTACTTCGAACCGGCCGGGGGTGCCGGTGCCATGCGCATCTTCCAGCGCCTCGAACGACTCCACGATCCGGTCGCGCAGGGTGCGGAACCAGGCGGCTGCGCGGGTCTTTCGGGCGGTGAAGTCTTCGGTCATGGCGATCCCCTTGTCTTGCTGCCCTTGCCTAGCAAAACCAAGGCCGCACGCCAACATGGCATTTGCCGCAGAGCGGGCGTATGGTGACGCTGTGGGCAGAGCGGAGGGGTTTGATGCGTCGCAGTCTGATTGTCTTGGTGCTGCTCGCCGCCTGTGGCACGCCGCAAGAGCGGTGCATAGCGCGCGAAACACGAGATGTGCGGGTGCTGGACCGACTGATTGCCGAAAGCGAAGGCAACCTTGCGCGCGGCTATGCGCTGGAAGAAGTGGTGACCTACCGCGACCGTTGGGTGCAATGCCCGGTGGTGCGCCCCGCCCCGGTGGAAGGGCAACCCGCACCGCCGCCCACGCCACAGCTGTGCCTGCGCGAAGTGCGCGAAACCGAGACGCGGCCAAAGGCCATCGACCTGCGGGCCGAGGCGCAAAAGCTGGCGTCGATGAAAGACAAACGTGCGGCGCAGATGCGGGCAGCAGGGCCTGCCATCGCGCAGTGCAAGGCGCAGTTTCCCGAATAGGGGTCAGTAAGCCGGGATCGTCACCCGGTCGAGCAGACCGCGCCCGCCATCCACCCGCAACACCTGCCCGGTCATGAAGCCCGACGCGTCGGAGGCGAGAAACTGCATCACTTCGGCCAATTCGTCCGGCGCGGCGATGCGGCCAAGGGGTGTTCCCGCGATGATCGCATCGCGCCAGTCGGGCGTTTCTTTCAGCGCGTGTTTCAGGCTGGCGCTCATCACCGACCCGAAGGCGACCGCGTTCACCCGGATCCCCTTTGGCGCAAGCGCCACCGCCAAAGACCGCGTCATCTGATCCACCGCCGCCGACGCCATGGAATAGCCCAGCAGGTCGGGCTGGGTCTGGCACCCGGCAAGGGATGACACATTGATGATCGCCCCGATCAATTCCTCTTCCGATCCCGCCTTTTCCGCCTGAAGGATCATGCGCTTGGCCGTCATCTGCGACAGGCGCAGGCTGGTCATCACATTTTCCTGCCACAGCATGTCAACGGCGTCGTCCTCGGCGTTCAGCGGATCGGAAATCGCCATCCGGCGGCTGGCGTTCACCAGAATATCCACCCGGTCAAAGGCATCAATGGTGGCCGACAACAGGTTGGCAATCGTCAGCTTTTCGCGCAGATCGCCCACGAACATACGCACCGACCCTTCGGCGCGCGCTTCGGACCCCAATTCTGCTTCAAGGCATGCCTCGTCGATGTCGACGAACATGACATTCGCGCCTTTGGCCTGGAAATGGCGGGCGACGGCAAGGCCGATCCCTTTTGCCGCGCCGGTCACGATGGCGGTCTTGCCGGTGATGGAAAGGGACATGCAAGCCTCGGAGTTTGAAAAAGGGGGGGGTCAGCGCGCCCGGACTGGGTGGCTGGCGCGCGTCAGCCGGAACGCAGAATCGCCGCCGATGTCTTCGACCTGCCGGAACAGCGTTGTCAGCGGTTGATGATATGGCAAGTGGCGGTTGGCAACCAGCCACAGCGCGCCATCCGGCACCAGCATCTTTGCCGCCGCGCGCAAGAACGCCACGCCAAGCGCCGGGTCGGCATCACGCCCGGCGTGGAAGGGCGGGTTCATCACCACCGCGTGCGCTGGTCGTAAGGGTTTGAAATTGCGCGCATCAGCCCAGTGAAATCGCGCGCGGGCGTCTTCGACATTGACCTGCGCACAGTCCAGAGCGTCCTGCTCGGCCTCGACCACGTCCAGCTCGGCCACAGACGACCGGGTGAGGATCGCACGCGACAGATATCCCCAGCCGGCACCAAGGTCGATCACGCGGGCCCCAAGCTTTTCCGGCAACGCCTGCGCCAGCAAGACCGACCCCCGATCAGGCGCATCTGCGGAAAACAGGCCCGGCAGCGTCTGGAAGCCGCCTTCGATCAACTTCGGGCTGGCGTCCCAGCCAGAAAGATCGGCACCGGCTTGCAGCACGAAAATCTTGCCATGCGCTTTGGACAGAGGGGCCGACATGGCCAGACCCATGGCGCGGCAGTCTTTGAGAATACTGTCGATGCCATCCGTTTTCTGGCCATCGACGGCCACTGGCCCACCCGGCAGCACTTCGACCATTGCACGGGAAATCATGGCGCGGGCCGCATCGCGCGACCGGGGCAGGCAAACCACGGCAGCGGCATAGGGCGGACCGGCCGCAGCCTGATAGCCGCGCGCGGCAAACCACTCGGCATCTGGGCGAAAGCCGGTGGCCACGTGGACACGGGCAATCGAGATGCTGGACAGATCATCGCCTTCGCGCGGGCGATAAATGACGACAGGCCCCTCTTGTGGCCAGACAAGGGCGCCGCTTTCAAAAGCGAAATCTAGGCGTGCAGAGCGCATAGGGCAAACGGAACAGGCGCGCGGCCTATTCCTTCTCCATCGTGCATTGCAAAGGATGCTGGTGGCGACGGGCGAAATCCATCACCTGTGCAACCTTGGTTTCCGCAACCTCATGGGAAAAGACGCCAACAACCGCGAGTCCTTTTTTGTGGACGGTGAGCATGATATCGAACGCCTGCGCGTGATTGAGGCCGAAAAACCGTTCCAGCACATGCACCACGAATTCCATTGGCGTGTAGTCATCGTTCAACAACATCACCTTATACATCGGCGGGCGTTGGGTGCGCGCCTTTGCCTTGGTCAACAACCCCGCGTCATCGCCCGGCCCATCGGTCTTGTCCGACATGGAATGGGGAAACTGGATCACGAGCGCTGCCTCATGCAAAAGGATTCGGATAGAAGGGTTCGACACGCAATATAGCGGTTTTTGGCTGTGGGGAAAGGGCATCGCCCACCACGATTGCGACAAAGAGGTAAAACAGGCATGAAGAAAGCCAGACGGAGGCGGCAATGACCCTGACAACGATAGGCTTTGATGCGGACGATACGCTTTGGCAGAACGAGGCGTTTTTTCGCCTGACACAAGAGCAGTTCGTCGCGCTGCTGGCAGATTATGCGGATCGGGATCATCTGGAGGCGCGCCTTCTGGCGGCAGAGCGGCGCAATCTGGGGCACTACGGCTTTGGGATAAAGGGCTTTGTCCTGTCCATGATCGAAACGGCGATCGAGGTGACCGATGGACGGGTGCCGGCATCGGCCATAAGCGACCTGATCGCTGCGGGCCGCGACATGTTGCGCCACCCGATCGAATTGCTGCCGCATGCGCGTGAGGCGGTCGAGGCATTGGCCAAGGATCACCGCGTGCTCATGATCACAAAGGGCGATCTGTTGGATCAAGAGCGCAAACTGGCGCAATCGGGTCTGGGGGATCTTTTTGACGGGGTAGAAATCGTTTCGGACAAAACGTCTGTTGTGTATACCGCCATCTTCGACCGGCACGGCGCAAGGTCAGACCAGGCGATGATGGTCGGCAATTCACTGAAATCCGATGTGCTTCCGGTGCTTGATGTCGGGGGCTGGGGTGTGCATGTGCCACATGGTCTGACCTGGAGCCTTGAGCATGCAGAGCCACCCGCGCGCCATCAGAGGTTTCATCAAATTGCGGATCTGGGGGAGTTGCCCGATCTGGTGGCGCAGCTTCAGCACACACACAAGACTTAGGGGCCGAACCGAGCCGACCGCCCGATTTGTCACAACATGAGGATAAACCGCAAAGCCCTTGAATTTCCGGGGTTTTGCGGAATTGCGGGCTGTGTTAGCGTTGTTCCAAATCACGTTCCAGACTCAATCGGAGCGGACAAAGGCAGAGCAAGGAACATCATCATGACAACGCTTATGGGGCGATTCGCCCGGAATTTCGTTTGTCTGGTGGCATTTATCGTGGTGGCGGCCTGTTCGTCCCCACAGCCGTCAGGTGCAGCCCCCTACGCCGCAATCGTTCAGGACGCCCGAACGGGCGAGGTTCTGTTTGCCGAGAATGCCGATACGCGGCTGCACCCGGCATCCCTGACCAAGATGCTCACCTTGTATATCGCATTCGAAGAAATCCAGCGCGGGCGACTGTCGCTGGATACCATGGTGACAGTCTCGAAGAATGCTGCGTCGAAACCACCATCGAAGCTGGGGCTGAAGGCCGGGCAGAAAATTGCCGCACGTTACCTGATCCGTGCTTCGGCCACCAAATCCGCCAATGATGCCGCTTCGGCCCTGGGTGACCATATCGGCGGATCCGAAGCCGGGTTTGCCCAGCGGATGGATGCCACGGCGAAGGCACTGGGCATGCGCAATTCCACCTTCAGGAATGCGAACGGCCTGACCGCGAGCGGGCATATGTCGACGGCACGCGACATGAACCTGCTGGGGCGGCGGCTGTTTTATGACTTCCCGCAATATTACAACCTGTTCTCGCGGCGCAAAGCAGATGTCGGGATCGCCACCGTGAACAACACAAACACGCGGTTTCTGGATGCCTACAAAGGTGCGGACGGGATCAAGACCGGGTTCACCAATGCCGCTGGCTTCAACCTGACGGCTTCGGCAGAACGTGGGAACGTGCGGATCATTGCGACCGTGTTCGGCGGGGCCTCCACACCGGCACGCAACGCAAAAATGGCGCAGCTGCTGGATCTTGGGTTCAAGAAGGCCCCCTCTAATGCGCCAACCACGGTGCCGCAGCCACCCTCTTATTCAGCGGATGTCGAAGCCGTGCTGATGGCCGAGGCAGACACTTTGCCAGAGGTCGAGGGCGGCGCCGGAAAGACCATCCGCCTGCAAACCGCGGTCGCAACATCACCGCGCCCGGTCACCCGGCCCGATGCGGAAAAGGTTGCGGCAACCGAAGTGGCTGTGGCCGCGATCGGAGACAGCATCGCGGCGGCACTGGCCGAAGCGGTGGGTGAACCACCACCGCCTGCCACGCTGGATGCGCAAGCGGTGGCGATTGCCCAAGCCTCGCCCGTGATCGAAACACCTGCCATCGCCGCTCCACCTGCACGGCCGGAAACGCTGGTGGCACAGGCACCTTTGGACCCAGCAACGCCTGAACAAACGATGGTGGCCGAGGCCCCCGAGTCCGGGACTTTGGCAGCCCAAGCCATGGCCCTGACCGCTGAACCCACATTGGACGCACAGGCAGAACAATTCGCCACCGCGCCAGATGACGAACTGACTGTCACCGAAACGATGCAGGTGGCGGCCATGCAGGCCCCGGTAGCCCCGCAAGCTCCAGCGTCACCTGTTCGCAACGCGCCGATTTTTGACCGCGTCGCCGATGCGCCCGAAGCACGCGCACAGGATGAACCCGTGGTGATCCGCTTGTCGACCTCCAACGCACGGCATTGGGGCGTGCATCTGGGCAAGTTCAGATCGCGGTCGGAAGCCGAGCGACTGCTGTTGAAGACGCAGCTGGCGGAAAGTGCCATCCTGAATGAGGGCTTGCGCAAGGTCGTGCAAAAGGCAGGTGGGTTTGACGCGAACTTCATGGGTCTGACGCAGGACCAGGCCGATCTGGCTTGCCGCCGGTTGCAGGCCCGTGCCGTTCAGTGCTTTGCGATGGGGCCCTGAGCCATGACCGGCTTTGTCTTTGATCCCCCGCCCCCTCCTTCGGTGGCCGTCGCCGACACCTTTGACCGCTTTGCGGTGCGGCGGATTTTCTGTGTCGGGCGCAACTACGCCGATCATGCACGCGAGATGGGGCACGATCCCAACGCGGAACCGCCGTTCTTTTTCACCAAACCGGCTGACGCGCTGGTGCCCGATGGCAGCACGATCCCGTATCCGCCCGGCACTGCCGATTTCCATCACGAAGCCGAATTGGTGGTGGCCTTGGGGATGGGCGGTTTCATGGTGTCCGAAGCGCAGGCCGCGGGAATGATCTGGGGCCATGGCGCGGGCAATGATCTGACACGGCGCGATCTGCAGGCACAGGCAAAAGCCGCACGGCGGCCGTGGGACATGGCCAAAGGCTTTGACAGGTCTGCCGTTGTGGGCGCCTTGCGGCCCGGCCCTGTGGACGCGGATGCGGTTCTTCGCTGCACGGTCGATGGCGACGTGCGGCAAGAGGCGCGGCTTTCGGATATGATCTGGTCGGTGCCCGCCATCATCGCGCATCTGTCGCGGTTGGTGGAATTGGCCCCCGGCGATCTGATCATGACCGGCACGCCGGCGGGCGTTGGCCCCTTGGATCGCGGGCAGGTCTGCACGGTCACGATTGACGGGCTTGACCCGGCTGTGGTCACGATTTCCTAGGGCTTGGGCTGGTCCGGCTTTGGTTTGTCATCGTAATCCTTGGTCAGGATTCGGTTTGCGTCGCCCTCGGGGTCATCGAATTGCTTCGTGCGCATCGCCCAGAAGAACGCAGCCAGCCCCAAGCCGCCGAGGATCAGCGACACCGGGATGAGCAGTCCGAGAATTTCCATTACTTCAGCCTCAGCGCGTTAAGCGAGACGGTGATCGACGACAGTGACATCGCCAGCGCCGCCGCCAGCGGGGTGGCGAGGCCGACGAGGGCCAAGGGCACGGCGACCACGTTGTAGAGCGCCGAGATGCCAAAGTTTTCACGGATGCGCTTGGTGGTCTGGCCCGCAATGCGGACAGCATCGGCGATAGGGGCCATATCCTGCCCCAGAAGCACGATGTCGGACGCCACCCGCGCCGCATCCAACGCCGAGGCGGGGGAGATCGAGACATGGGCCGACGCAAGCGCCGCCGTGTCGTTCAGCCCGTCGCCAACCATCAGAACCTTGTGGCCCTGTTCGGTCAGGCTGGCCACGGCCTGCGCCTTTTCGGCAGGCAGCGCGCCTGCGGTCCAGTCCTTGATGCCCAGACGCTCGGCCAGGTCGCGCACGGCGCCGGGGGCATCGCCGGAAATCAGCTTGATGGCCTTGCCCTGCGCCTTCAGCGCGGCGACGGCGGTTTCGGCGCCGGGGCGCAGGCGATCGGCAAAGGTGAAGGCCCGTGGCGCGCCGGTGCCAGTGCACAGGTAGGTGGCGGTCACATCCAGCCCCTGCCCGCCACACCATTCGGCGCGGCCAAGGCGCACGCGCGCGCCCTTCCACACGCCTTCGATACCGTAGCCGGGCACTTCGCGGATGTTTTCGACCCGTTCCGGGCGCAGGCCTGCGCGGCGGGCGGCATCGGCCAGCGCCATGGCCAGAGGGTGCGATGAGGCGCTGGCGAGGGCGAAAGCCACCTCGGTTGCGGCGCGGGGGTGGGTTTCGATATTGGTCGGCTCCGGCGCGCCCATGGTCAGGGTGCCGGTCTTGTCGAACACCACGGTATCCACTTCGGCCAGACGTTCCAGCGCGGTGCCCTGCTTGATCAGCAGGCCCTTGCGGAACAGGCGGCCAGAGGCAGAGGTGACCACGGCGGGCACAGCAAGGCCAAGCGCGCAGGGGCAGGTGATGATCAGCACGGCGGCAGAGATGTTGATGGCATAGCGCAGATCGCCGCCGGTTTTCCACATCCAGAAGCCGAAGGCGGCGAAGGACAGGATATGGACCAAGGGTGAATAGAGCGCGGCGGCGCGTTCAGCCAGGCTGGTGTATTTGGTGCGGGCGGATTCGGCGACCGCCACCAGATCGGCCATGCGGTGCAGGCTGCTGTCCTTGCCCGCCGCCGTGACGCGCAGGGTGAGCGGGCCGGTCAGGTTCACCTCCCCCGCCGAGACCACGGAGCCGACCCCGGCATAGACGGGCAGCGATTCGCCGGTCAGCAGCGAGCGGTCGAGTTCCGAGGTGCCGTCAGTCACCACGCCATCGACCGGCATGCGCCCACCGGGGCGGACGCGGACCAGATCACCCACCGCAACCTCGGTGATGCTGACCACGGTTTCCCTGCCGTCGCGCAAAACGGTGGCGCGCGGCACCTCAAGTGCGGCGAGTTCCTCGGCGGCGGAGCGGGCGACAGCACGAGTGCGATGATCGAGATAGCGGCCCAGAAGCAGGAAGAACGTCAGCATCACGGCGGCGTCGAAATAGGCGTGATGGCCTGACATCCAGGTTTCAAACAAGGAGATGGAGGAGGCGAGGATCAGCGCAAGGCTGATCGGCACATCCATGCCAAGGCGGCCCGCGCGCAACGACCGCCATGCGGATTTGAAGAACGGTTGGCCGGAGAAAACCACCGTGGGCAGCGCGATGGTGGCGGAAATCCAGTGGAACATGTCGCGCGTCGCATCCTCGGCCCCGGACCAAACCGCGACCGACAGAAGCATGATGTTCATCATGGAAAAGAATGCGACACCCAGCCGCATCAACAGATCCCGGCCCTGACGGTCGGTTTCGGTGCTGGACAGAAGGCCGGGGTCCAGCTCGTGCGCCTCATAGCCCGCCGACGCAGCAGCGGCGATCAGGGTATCGGCGGTGACCGAAGGGGCCGCTTCCACGCTCAGGCGTTTCAGCGTGAGGTTCAATCGGGCCGACGTGACTCCGGGAACGGCAGTCATGGCCCGTTCAAGGGTGGAAATGCAGACGGCGCAATGCGCCAGCGGCACCGAAAGCATCAGACGCGCTGATTTGGGCGCCGTCATCTGCGCAAGCCGTTCCGCCGAGGGCGCTGCAACACAGGCAGGGCAGGCCGACAAGCTGGCGCGCATCGGGTCCGGCTGGGGCAAAGGGCCTGCAGCGAGGGTCATGGCCTAGCCCCGCACAATGATGCTTACCCGCTGCGAGAACAGCGTGCCATCTGCCGCGCGCGCTTCGACCCGCAGCAGCCATTTTCCCGGCTCCAGCTCAATCGGCGCGGCCCAAAGGTTGGCGGCATAGGTAAACTCCGGCATCTGATCGTCGCGCGCCTCGGTCGAGCGCCCGATCAGCACCGACAGATTTGACAGTCTGGCCGGAAGACCATCGGCATCGGTGAAAGCCAGATAGAGCCTGCGGTCGGCAGTGTCGTAGTCCGGCGTCATCGTCCAACCCAGTTTTTCCTGTGCGGCGCGGATGGTGTCGAACTGCTGACTGGCGACGTAGGAGTTTTTCACCTCCAGCCCCGGAAAAGTGCTGACCGCCTTGTAAGCCATCAGCAGGTTGACCGCGATGATCACGCCGAAGAAGCTGACCATGACAATGGCCATCTTGCGCCCTGTGAACTGTGACATCTAATCGTCCTTTCCGTTGAACACGGTATCATGATGGACCCGGTTGGTCGTGCCCTGTTCCTCGAACCACAGTCTGATTTGCGTGCGGTCTTCGGTGGCGGGCTGAGAGCCGCGGGGGGCGTCGAGGTAGACCCGCTGCGACAGGGTCTCGTTGGCATTGACGGTGACCGAAGGGCCGGACTTTCCTTCCAACTCGACCGCGAGGCCGGAGCCGGAGGGAACCGACACCGAGAACACCGCATCCGACCCCTGCTTGTTGCGCAGGCGCACGTCATAGGCATTGCGGATGCTGCCATCGGACAGGGTCACAAAAGTGGGATTGCGCACCGGGGTCACGTTCACATCGATCGGCGAGCGCAGGAACAGCGCCACGATCAACCCGACACCAACCCCGCCCCAAAGCACGGTGTAAAGGATCGTTCGCGGACGGAATACGTGTTTCCAGACCGATTTTGCGGGCGCCCCGGCGCGTTCGGCGGTTTCATCCGTCAGCGCCAGATAGCCGATCAGATCACGCGGACGCCCGATCTTGTCCATCGTGTCGTTGCAGGCATCAATGCACAGGCCACAGGTGATGCAGGCAAGCTGCTGCCCATCGCGGATGTCGATGCCCATCGGGCAGACGTTGACGCAGGCCATGCAGTCGATGCAGTCGCCCTGCCCTGCCGCGATCTCGCCCTTGTGCAGCTTGCCCCGCGGCTCGCCGCGCCAGTCGCGATAGCCGATGGTGAGGGTGTCCTCGTCCATCATAGCGGCCTGGATGCGCGGCCACGGACAGGCGTATATACAGATCTGTTCGCGGGCAAACCCGCCAAAGGCAAAGGTGGTGGCTGTCAGAAACAGGATGGTCAGGTAGGCAACGGAACTGGCCTGCCCGGTGACCAGATCGACAATCAGCGTCGGCGCATCGGTGAAGTAGAATACCCAAGCCCCGCCGGTCGCCATGGCGATCAAGAACCAGGCGGTCCACTTCACCGCGCGCTTGCGGATCTTTTCGCCATCCCAGCTTTTGCGATGCAGCCTGATGCGGGCGTTGCGATCACCCTCGACCCAGCGTTCGACCAGAATGAACAGATCGGTCCACACGGTTTGCGGGCAGGCGTAGCCGCACCACACCCGGCCCGCGGCGGAGGTGAACAGGAACAGGCCAAGGCCAGCCATGACCAAAAGGCCAGCGACAAAGTAGAATTCATGCGGCCATATCTCGATCATGAAGAAGAAGAACCGCCGGTGCGCCAAGTCAAGCAGCACTGCCTGATCGGGCAGGTTCGGGCCACGGTCCCACCTGATCCACGGCGTGACGTAGTAGATGCCCAGCATCAATGCCAACAGCCACCACTTCAGGGTGCGGAATGTGCCGTAAACGCGGCGCGGAAAGATGGGTTCGCGCGCGGCATAAAGGCTTGGGGGTTCGGTGGCGTCTGGGGTGCTCACGAAGTGGCTCCGATCTTTGCGTATTCCGGGCCGTGATACGCCGCAGCGTCTGGCGGGACTTTGACATGAGTCAAAATGCGTATCCCAGATGCAGGTTTCGATGTGGCAGATGGGCGCGGCTGACAGGCCGCGCCCTCCCATTGGCGGATCGCACAGTCAAACGGGCGCGTGCAGCGTGATCGCACGCAAACCCAGGGGCGGACATGTGCTCCGGACATGCAAAACAGTGTCCGGAGCCCAGGATTACTGGCCGCCACCACGGCTGTGGACATAAAGCGCGACGGCACGGATTTCGTCTTCGGTCAGTTTGTCATTCCAGCCAGGCATCACACCAAAGCGGGCATTGACGATTGTATAGGTGATCGTGTCGCGCGATCCGCCATACAGCCAGATTGCATCAGAAAGATTTGGCGCGCCCTGATTGATGTCGCCTGATCCGTCGTCCATGTGACAAGCAGCACAGTTTTCCAGATAGACCGTCTCTCCCGCGACAGCCAGCGCGGCGTCATGGTCTTGTCCCGAGAGTTTCAGGACATATTCCACCACTTCGGCAATCTGTGGTTTTTCCAGCAAACCATCGACACCGAAGGCCGGCATCTGTGACCAGCGGGCTTCGGGGTGGGTGGTGTTGCGGATGCCGTGGGTGATGGTGGCCTGGATATTCTCGACATCCCCACCCCAAAGCCAGTCATCATCCAGCAGGCTGGGATAGCCTTTGCCCGCGATACCGTTGGCACCAGACCCGTGACAGGTGGTGCAATTGGTCCGGAATACGGCAGCCCCGGCGTTCTGGGCAAAAGACATCAGTTCGGGGTCTTGCGACACCGTTGTGATGTCAGCCTCGACCAGACTGGCCTTGATGGCGCTGTTGGCATCGTCAAACCGCTTGATCTCGGCCGCTGTATCGGCGCGGCTTGAGGAACCAAGCAGCCCCGGCGTGGCCCCGGTAATCAGCGGCCACGCCGGATAAGCGATGGAATAGCCAATGCCCCAGACGATCGTGATATAGAACACCCAGACCCACCAGCGTGGCATCGGGTTGTCGTATTCCTCGATCCCGTCCCAGCTGTGGCCGGTGGTTTTCACTTCATCAGACTTTTGTGTTACTCTTTTGGCGCACATCTCTCACGCCTCCTTCACATGGGCCTTGGGGTCATCCCCAGAGGCAGGTCTTTTATCATTGCGGAAGATGGAGTTGGCCACTTCGTCATGCACTTTGCGGCTGCCGGGACGAAAGGCCCAGACCACGACGCCAAGGAAGATCAAAAACAGCGACAACAAGGCCCAACTGTCGGCAAATTCGCGCAGAAAACTGTAGGTTTCCATCGTCTGTCCCTTCAACGGCTTGCGTCAGGCGTGAAGGTCGAGAAATCGACCATCGTGCCCAACACTTGCATATAGGCGATCAGCGCGTCGGCTTCGGTCAACTGTGGCTGGCCGTCGAAGTTACGCACGTTCACGTCTGCCCCGTTCGGCACCGCCACCGCGCCATAGCGCGATTGCAGGCCCGACGGATCACCATCGGGATCAACCTGAGCAAGGAAATCAGCTTGAGCATTGGCGATCATGTCCTGCGAATAAGGCACGCCGACGAATGCATGGGTCTTGACCACGCTCTCGATGTATTTGCCGTCGATCTCGCGGTTGAACAGGAAGCCATAGGGCGGCATCAACGATTCCGGCACCACCGATTTGGCATTGGTGAAGTGGTCCTGATGCCATTCATCCGAATATCGCCCCCCCACACGGGCCAGATCCGGCCCGGTGCGTTTGGATCCCCATTGGAACGGGTGGTCATACATCGATTCCGCTGCAAGGCTGTAATGGCCATAGCGTTCGACCTCGTCCCGCATGGAGCGGATCATCTGGCTGTGGCAGTTGTAGCAGCCTTCGCGGATGTAGATGTCACGCCCGGTCAGTTCCAGCGGCGTATAGGGGCGGACCCCTTCGACCTTTTCGATCGTGTTCTCAAGATAGAACAGCGGAACGATCTGGACCAGACCACCGATGGACACAACCAGCAGGCTGAGCACCATCAGAAGCGTGGCATGGGTTTCGATTGCCTTGTGTTTGTCAAGAAAAGCCATTGTCCTGCCCTCCGGTCATTCAGCAGGAACAGCCGCATGTGTCGTCGCCCTTGAGGGCAGCACACGCACGGTCATCCACAGGTTATAGCACATGATGACGGCCCCCGAGAGGAACAGAAGGCCCCCCAGCATACGCACCACATTCATCGGGTATTTGGCGGCTACGGTATCGGCGAACGCGTTCACCAGATAGCCGTTTGCATCGACTTCGCGCCACATCAGGCCTTCCATGATGCCCGACACCCACATGGCGGATGCGTAGAGCACGATGCCGATTGTGGCGAGCCAGAAGTGCCAGCTGACCAGCGTCAGGCTGTACAGCCGGTCGCGGTTCCACAGGCGTGGCGTCAGGAAGTAAAGCGCGCCAAAGGTGATCATGCCGTTCCAGCCCAGCGCACCGGAATGGACGTGGCCGATGGTCCAGTCGGTGTAGTGCGACAGCGAATTCACGGCCCTGATGCTCATCATCGGACCCTCGAACGTCGACATGCCGTAGAACCCGATGGAGACGACCATCATGCGGATCACCGGATCGGTGCGCAGCTTGTCCCATGCACCCGACAGGGTCATCAGACCGTTGATCATGCCGCCCCAGCTTGGCATCCACAGGATGATGGAAAACACCATGCCCAACGTCGTGGCCCAGTCTGGAAGTGCGGTGTAATGCAGGTGGTGCGGACCGGCCCAGATATACAGGAAGATCAGCGCCCAGAAGTGGATGATCGACAGCTTGTAGCTGTAGACCGGACGCTCCGCCTGTTTCGGAACAAAGTAATACATCATCCCCAGGAAGCCTGCGGTCAGGAAGAAGCCCACCGCATTGTGACCATACCACCACTGGATCATCGCATCCTGCACCCCCGCGGTGACCTGCACCGATTGCGAGCTGAAGAACGACACCGGAATCGCCATGTTGTTCACAAGATGCAGCATGGCGATGGTGATGATCATGGCCAGCAGGAACCAGTTTGCCACATAGATGTGGGGTTCCTTGCGCTTCATCAGCGTGCCGGCAAAGACCGCGAGAAAAGCGACCCAAACCACCGTGATCAGGATATCGACATACCAGACCGGCTCGGCATATTCCTTGGATTGCGTGCCCCCGAGGACATAGCCGGTTGCCGCCAGCACGATCACCAGCTGCCAGCCCCAGAACACGAACCAGCCCAGATTGCCGCCCCACAGCCGCACTGCGCTGGTGCGCTGCACGATATAGAAAGCCGACATGATCAGCGCATTGCCGCCAAAGGCAAAGATCACAGCACTGGTGTGCAGCGGGCGCAGACGGCCAAAGTTGCCGAAGCCCTGCAATGCCTCGAAATTCAGCCAGGGCCATGCAAGCTGGCTGGCAATGACAACGCCGACCAGAAAGCCGACGACGCCCCAGAACGATGTGGCAATCACGCCAGCGCGCACCACCCCGTCCATGTATTCGTTGTTGTTGACGGCCTTCACCTCACCTGCGCCGCGCAGCACCACCAGAAAGGTGATGCCCGCTGCAAGCATGATGGTGACCGCGTTGACCAGATAGGCCAGGTCCCAGGCGTAATTGGCGGCAATCGCTGCACCGACGGCGATCACACCCAACACGACCAGTTTCAAATAATCCCACATTCCGCGTCCCTTCGTCTTTGGCTGAATCCGGCCCCGATTTGATTCGGGGACCTGTCCACGCGCTTTCCGACAGAGCTGCTTTTGCGCGAGCAGGCGGGGCGAGGCCTTGATCCATGTCAACCAACACTCACGCTGCGGATGGTAAACGTCAATGCGACGTCATCACTCAGGGTGGACGACGCGGATTCAGACAAACCGGGGATCAGGAGGCTTTTCCATGACCTACAAATCAATTTTCACCGTTGCCACGCACCCGGCGCAGGTGCCGCTGACCATCGCGGCGGCGGCTGGTCTTTGCGCGCAGACCGATGCGCATCTGGATGTGTTGGCGCTGGGCGTGGACCGAACACAGATGGGCTATTCCTACATCGGCTCGGGGGCGGTCTTGCTTCAGGTGTCGCAAGAGCGGGCTGATCTGGATGCACGTTCCCTGGAAACCGCGGTAAAGAGCGCGGTGGCCGCCGAAGGTCCGGGGCTGCGCGTCAGCATAGAGGCGGCGGTTGTCCAGATCGGTGCGATCACCGAACTGATCGCCCAGCGGGCGCGATTTGCCGATCTGGTTGTGCTGGCCCGGCCCTATGGCGAAGATCAGACGGCAGAAGCCGAGGCGGTGGTCGAAGCGGCCATGTTCGAAGGACGCGCCCCGGTGCTGGTGCTGCCGGAGTCGGGGTTGACCAACCCAGCCCCCAGGCGTGTCGTGGTGGCATGGAACCAGGGGCGTGAAGCGATGGCCGCAGTGCGGGCCGCTCTTCCGATGCTGAAAGAAGCGGATCAGGTGATGATCACGGTGGTTGACCCGCCCGTTCACGGGCCAGAACGGTCAGACCCTGGCGGGATGCTGTGCCAGATGCTCGTCCGCCATGGGGTGCGCGCCGAGGTCACGGTGCTGGCCCGCACCTTGCCACGCGTGTCAGACGTGCTGCTGCGCCACGTCCGGGATACAAGCGCCGACCTGCTGGTCATGGGGGCTTACGGACATTCGCGGTTCCGCCAAGCGATTCTGGGCGGGGCGACGCGCAACATGCTGGAGCAGTCCACGGTGCCGGTGCTGATGGCGCATTGAGCCTGCATCTTGCAAAAGGGCGGCGCTTCCAAGACCCGCTGCCTGTGCCGTACGCGCGCAGGCAAAAGCCATGCCTTGCAGTTCAGACCAGACAACCACCGTCGCTGTCATCGCCGGTCTGGTCCATCAGCGCGTCAAGCAACGGTATGGTCACATGCCGGTTGCCATCCAGCAAGATGATACCGTCGCGTTTCAGCGCGCTCATCTGTCGGCTGACGGTTTCCAGCGTCAGACCAAGATAATCCGCCATTTCCTCGCGCGTCAGGGGCAGATCGAAGGTGATCCTGGCCGCAGTGGCGCGCGGTTCCTTCAGGCTGGCATCGCGGCGGGCAATGATGGCCAACAGGGATGCGATCTTTTCCCGCGCGGTTTTGCGGCCCAAAAGCAGCATCCATTCGCGGGCAGCGTCCAGTTCGTCCAGCGTCATTTCCAGCAGGCGCTGCGCAATGTGCGGCGTGCTGCTCATCAGCTCTTCAAACGGTTTGCGCCGAAAGCAGCACATCACCAGATCCGTTGTGGCGGTCACATTATAGGCGGCATAGGATCGGCCCGGACGACCCACAAAATCAGACGGCAGCAAAAGCCCGACCATCTGGCGGCGGCCGTCTTCCATGGTTTGGGTCAGGGTGGCGATGCCTGTGACCACAGATGCCACAAAATCCATTTTGTCGCCGGACCAGATCACGGTCTGGCCAGCCTGATAACTGCGGTAGTATTTGATCTGGTCAAGCTGGATCAGTTCGTCCGGCTCGCACCGGGCGCAAACAGCACGATGTCGGATCGGGCATGCACCGCAATCCTGACTTGGCGACCTGATGTCGCGATGGATGGACATTGTCACCCCTTCTCTGCTTGATCTGCATCAAAGCAGATCCGGTTCCGTTGCGCAAAGATATTGGAATGACACATGAACCGCAACTTGCCCGACTTGGTCTCTTTGACGCGCGCGTTCCGCGTTACACCAGCTATCCGACCGCACCCCATTTCGGCGCCGGGGTAAGCCCCGCGCTGTTCATCCAGTGGATTGAGGCGATTCCCGAAAGATCCGAGATTTCGCTGTATCTGCACGTGCCGTTCTGTCGTCGGCTGTGCTGGTTCTGCGCCTGTCGGACGCAAGGCACGCAGAGCGACGATCCGGTGATCGCCTATGCCAAGACACTGCACGCAGAAATCGCGCTGCTGCGCCGGCATCTGCCGCGAGGAGTCACATTGTCGCGGCTGCATTGGGGCGGCGGCACCCCGACGCTGCTGCCGGTGGCCCAGATGGAAGCGTTGGCGGCTGCTGTATTCGACGCGGTGCCGTTGGGCGTCGGAGCCGAGTTTTCGGTAGAGATCGACCCGAACGAGATTGATGCGGCACGTCTGGATGCGCTGGCGGCGGCGGGGATGAACCGCGCCTCGATCGGGGTGCAGGATTTCGACCCGCTGATCCAGCAGACCATCGGGCGCGAACAGAGTTATGATCTGACGCGCGCCGTGGCTGATATGATCCGCAACAGGGGCGTGCGTAGCCTGAACGCCGATATCCTGTATGGATTGCCACATCAGACTGCGGCGCGAATTTCCGATTCGGTGCAGAAACTGTTGACCCTGTCGCCCGACCGCGTGGCGCTTTATGGGTATGCCCATGTGCCGTGGATGAGCCGCCGCCAACAGATGATCCCGTCCGACACGATTCCCACCCCGCCAGAGCGGTTGCGGCTGTTCGAGACGGCGGCAGAACTGTTTCGCTGGGATGGCTATGTCGATGTCGGCATCGACCATTTTGCGCGGCCTGAGGATGGCATGGCACAGGCCTTGGCGGCAGGGACATTGCGGCGCAATTTTCAGGGCTATACCGATGACACCGCCCCGGTGCTGATAGGCTTGGGCGCATCATCGATCAGCCGTTTTCCGCAAGGCTTTGCGCAGAATGTCAGCGGCACATCGGATTACACAAAGGCGATACGGGCCGGACAGTTTTCGACCCATCGCGGCCATGTATTCGGGGGCGAAGACCAGATGCGCGCGCGCATCATCGAGGCGCTGATGTGCGATTTCCATGTCAGCCGGGCCGAGATCCTGCGCGATTTTGACTGCACCACGGACCGGCTGGACGGCATGCTGCGCCATGCCGCGGCCGGGTTTGATGGAATGGTTGTTCTGGACGCGACCGGATTGACCATTCCGCCTCGCGGACGGCCTCTGACACGGATGGTGGCACGGGCCTTTGATGCCTATGACCAGACCAAGGCGCAACATTCGGCAGCTGTCTGATCGGCCTTGGGTCTTACATTGCAGCGCGCCCGCTCTTACCTTCTAAGGCAGGAGATTTGCCATGCACCACTATTCCCTACTCGATCTTTCCCCCGTGCCCGAGGGCAGCAGCACCGCCGATGCGCTGGCCAACACCGTTGCGCTGGCGCAACGGGCTGAAGCGTCGGGCTATCACCGTTTCTGGTTGGCAGAGCATCACAACATGCCCGGCATTGCCTCGGCAGCTACGGCAATCGTGATCGGCCATGTTGCGGGCGCGACGAAAACCATCCGTGTCGGCGCGGGTGGCATCATGTTGCCAAACCACGCCCCTCTGATCGTGGCGGAGCAGTTCGGCACACTGGATACGCTGTATCCGGGGCGCATTGATCTGGGGTTGGGTCGGGCGCCCGGCACCGATATCGCCACCGCGCGCGCCTTGCGCAGACACATGGCGCCCGAGGACAGTTTTCCGCAAGATGTGGTCGAGTTGATCAATTATCTTGACCCGGCAAAGGACGGTGCAGCGGTGCGCGCCATTCCGGGCGAAGGCACGCAAGTGCCGGTGTGGATTCTGGGCAGCAGTCTTTATGGTGCACAACTGGCGGCTTATCTGGGCTTGCCCTACGCCTTTGCCTCGCATTTCGCGCCCGCAATGCTTGAAGATGCGCTGGTGACGTATCGCGCCACCTTTCGCCCGTCACGGTTTCTGGCAAAGCCCTATGCGATGATGGTGGCGGGTGTTTGTGCTGCACAAACGGATGCCGAAGCGCAGTTCCTGCGCACGTCGCAGATGCTTGCATTTGCCCGGCTGCGCACCGGCACACCCGGCAAGCTGCCGCGCCCGGTCAAGGATATCGAGGCGCAGATTCCGCCGCAGGTGATGGCAGGTGTGGAAGCCGCGCTGTCGGTGGCGGCGGTCGGCTCCGCGTCAACCTTGCGCCGCGAGCTTGGGGCGATCGTTGAACGCTACCAGCCCGATGAATTGATGGTCACTGGCATGATCCATGACCACACCGCGCGATTGCGGTCGTTTGAAATTGCGGCTGACGTTCTTTCGGACCTGACGCAGGCCAAAGCAGCCTAAGCCTGCGGCCCGAAGCTTTCCACGAAATCAACCATGCGCGGCAGGCATAAGCCGCGCAGGTCATACTTTTCCAGCGCCATGCGCCGTGCCGCAGCGCGCAGAGGATCATACCTTTCGGGATTGGCCAGCGTATCGGTCAAGGTGTTCGCCCATGCGACGACATCGAAGAAATCAACCAGCAAGCCGTTTTCGCCATGGTGGATCACCTCTTGCACCGGCGCGGTTTTTGAGCCCACGACCAGACAGCCCGCCGCCATCGCTTCCAGCATCGACCATGACAGGACAAACGGATAAGTCAGGTAAGCGTGAACCCGGCTGATCTGCATGATCGAGACAAAGCTGGCATAAGGCACCTTTCCCATGAAATGCACCCTGTCCATCGGCAGACGGTCCTGCACCTCGGATAGGATCAGATCTTTCCAACCCTTTGCGCCTTTGGGCGTGGCACCATAGCTTACCTCGTCGCCACCAACGATGACAGCATGCACCCGCGGCCTTGCGCGCAGCACCTCTGGCAGCGCGCGCATGAAGGTGTGATACCCGCGATACGGCTCTAGGTTGCGGTTGACGAAGGTCAGCACCTCATCACCCGCGCGCAGGGTTTGACCATCCGGCAGGGTAAGACTGGCCTGCGGGTTGGGCCGCATCACGGCCGTGTCAACGCCGTCATGGATCACACGGATCATCGGTCGCAGGGCATCTGGGTAAGTGCTGGCCTGCCATGCCGTCGGCGCCAGCGCCGCATCGGCGTGCAAAAGCGATTGGCCCAGATGCGCGGCACGGCCCTGTGCAATCATGATCTGGTCAAGCCCATGGGGAGTGAATTCGGTGTCAAAGCCAACATCGGCCCCCACTCCGCGATAATAGAATTCGGCATAGACGATCAGTTTGGCCTGCGGCCAAATCTCTTTCAGGAACAACGTCTCACCCCAACCGGAATGGCCGAAGATCACGTCGGGCGCGTAGCCTTCGGCATCGCGCAGATGGGCGCAGGCGCGGGCGACGTTCACGCCTCGATCTGACATGATGGTATAGTTGCGCCCCAGCCGGGTGCGGGCCGGTTCTACCGTTGCGGCGTCGTGCTTGTAGCGGATGGTCTTGACCGAGGATTGCCGGTTGTTCTTGGCATCGGTCATCGCGGTGACATCATGACCACGCCGCGCCATTTCAGGGGCCAGATGCAGGAACTGACCGGGGAAGTTCTGGTGCAGGAACAAAAGCTTCATGCTTTGGCCTTTGTCTGTGCCCCCGGCAAATCGCCAAAGGCCGCCAGCATCAGGGCGCGGGTGTAGTCGGATGCGGGGGCATCGAATACCGCGCGCGCGTCGCCCGCTTCCACCACGTCGCCCGCCTTCATCACCATCACCTTGTGCGACAGGGCCCGAACGACGCGCAGATCGTGGCTGATGAAGATATAGGCCAGCCCCCATTTGCGTTGCAGATCACGCAGCAGATCCACGATCTGGACCTGCACGGTCATATCCAGCGCGCTGGTGGGTTCGTCCAGCACCACCAGTTTGGGGCGCAGGATCATGGCGCGAGCAATCGCGATCCGTTGGCGCTGCCCGCCGGAAAATTCGTGCGGGTATCGGGCCATGGTGGCGGGGTCGAGCCCCACCTCTGTCATGATGGCGGCGACCTTTTCACGTGATTGTGCGGGCGTGTCGGTGCCCTGCAACGCAAGGCCTTCGCAGATGATCTGCTCGGCCGTCATACGCGGTGAAAGGCTGCCGAACGGGTCTTGAAACACCACCTGCATGTCACGCCGGACCGGGCGCAGCGCGGCACCCGACAGGCCCGCGATGTCGCGCCCCAGCACAACAACCGGCCCGGTCGATGGCACCAGCCGCAGGATGGCAAGCGCCAGCGTGGTCTTGCCCGATCCGCTTTCACCGACAATGCCCAGCGTCTCGCCCGCGCGCACCGACAGGGTGGCATCGTTGACCGCCTTCACATGGCCAACCGTCTTGCGCAGAAAACCGGCGGTGATCGGGAACCAGACCCGCAACGATGTGGTGCTGACCACCTCGGCCGCATCTTCCGGCACCGGGTCTGGCAGGCCCTTTGGCTCGGCCGCCAGCAGCTTGCGGGTGTAGGGATGCTGGGGGTTGGCGAAAATCTCGGCCGTGGGCCCCTGTTCAACGATCTCGCCGCCCTGCATCACGCAGACCCGGTCAGCAATGCGGCGCACGATGCCAAGGTCATGGGTGATGAACAGCATGCTGAGCCCCTCTGACCGTTTGAGGTCAGAGAGCAGATCAAGGATTTGCGCCTGAATGGTCACATCCAGCGCCGTGGTCGGCTCATCCGCGATCAAAAGATCCGGGCCGTTGGCCAACGCCATGGCGATCATCACCCGCTGGCGCTGCCCGCCCGACAGCTGGTGCGGATAGGCGCCAAGGCGGCTTTCGGCATCGCGGATGCCGACCTTCTCCAACAGATCCAGAATACGCGTCCGTGCCGCCTGCCCCGTCAGCCCCTGATGCAGCGCAAGGCTTTCGCCCAACTGCCGGTCAATCGTGTGCAGCGGGTTGAGGCTGGTCATCGGTTCCTGAAAGATGAAACTGATGTCGTTGCCCCGCACCCGGCGCAGGTCCGGCTCGGATGCCCCCACCATTTGCGTGCCCTGATAGGTGACAGAGCCTTCGACAATCGCGTTGTCGCCCAGCAGGCCCACGGTGGACAGCGCGGTGACGGATTTGCCGGAACCGGATTCGCCGACAAGCGCCACGGTTTCGCCGTTGCCCACGGTAAAGGACACGCCCTTGACCGCTTCGATCACGCGCCCGTCCTGCCGGAAGCTGATCTTCAGGTCATCAACCGCAAGCACGCTCATTGAAAGGTCTTTCGCGGATCAAAGGCGTCGCGGATGCCTTCGAAGATGAACACCAGCAGGCTTAGCATGATGGCAAAGGTGAAAAACGCGGTAAAGGCCAGCCATGGCGCTTGCAGGTTCTGCTTGGCCTGCTGCGTCATCTCGCCCAAGGACGGCGACGAGGACGGCAGGCCGAAGCCCAGAAAATCAAGCGCTGTCAGCGCGCCGATGGTGCCGGTGATGATGAAGGGCAGCATGGTCAGCGTGGCAACCATCGCATTGGGCAGCACGTGGCGGAACATGATCACCCGGTCGGGCACGCCCAAGGCGCGGGCGGCACGGACATATTCGAAATTGCGCGCGCGCAGGAATTCGGCCCGCACCACGCCCACCAGCGCCGTCCAACCGAACAGCACCATCAGGAACACCAGAATCCAGAAGTTCATGGTGAAGATCGCCGCCACGATGATGATGACGTAAAGCGAGGGCGTGGCCCCCCAGATCTCGATGATGCGCTGGAAGATCAGGTCGGTCAGGCCGCCGAAATAGCCCTGAACCGCGCCTGCGGCGATGCCGATGATGCTGGTCAGCACGGTGACGATCAGCGCAAAGCTGACCGAGAGGCGGAAGCCGTAGATCACGCGCGCCAGCACATCGCGGGCGGTGTCATCGGTGCCCAGCCAGTGCTGCGCATCGGGGGCGGAAGGCGCGGCCTTGCCGATGTCGTTGATGGTGGTGAAGCTGTAGGGGACGATGGGCCAGAGGATGCGGCCCTTTTCAATGGGTTCACCCAGAGCGGTGCCCTGCGCGGTGGCCTCGGCCAGAATACCCTCGGGATCATCCCAGCACGCCTCGGACCCGGCGGCCATGATCAGGCATTGCACCTCCACATCCTTGTACTTCGCTTCGGTCTGGAAGTCGCCGCCAAAGGCCGTTTCGGGATAGAACCGCGCGAAAGGCGCGTGCCATTCGCCCTGAAACTGCACCAGAAGCGGTTTGTCATTGGCGACCAGTTCGGCGCAGAGCGAGATGCCGTAAAGGATCGAGAACAGGATCAGCGACCAATAGGCGCGCCGGTTGGCCTTGAAATTGCGCAGGCGGCGCTGGTTCAGCGGCGACAGGGCCATGGCTCAGCCCCTCCGCTCGAAGTCGATACGCGGGTCCACCCAGACATACATCAGGTCGGACAAAATACCGACAACCAGCCCGATCAGGCCGAAGAAGAACAGCGTGCCGAAGATCACCGGATAGTCCCGCTCCACCGCTGCGCGGAACCCAAGCTGGCCAAGGCCATCAAGCGAAAAGATCGTCTCGATGATCAGGCTGGAGCCGAAGAAAACCGATAAAAACAGCGCCGGAAAGCCCGCAATGACGATCAGCATGGCGTTGCGGAACACATGGCCATAGAGCACCCGGTTTTCCGGCAGACCCTTGGCGCGGGCCGTCATCACGTATTGCTTCTTGATCTCGTCCAGAAAGCTGTTCTTTGTCAGCAGGGTAAGCGTGGCAAAGCTGGCGATGGTGGAGGCGAGCACCGGCAGGGTGATGTGCCACAGATAATCCAGCACCTTGCCGATCATCGACAGGTCGGCAAAATTGTCCGATGTCAGCCCGCGCAACGGGAACCAGCGGAAATAGCTGCCGCCTGCGAACAGCACCAGCAGCAGGATGGCAAACAGGAATCCGGGGATGGCATAGGCGGCAATGATCACGCCGCTGGTCCATGTATCGAACTTTGAGCCGTCGCGCACCGCCTTGCGGATACCCAGCGGGATCGAGATGGCATAGGCGATCAGCGTGGACCACAGGCCAAGGGTCAGCGACACCGGCAGCTTTTCCCAGACCAGATCCAACACGCCAATGGACCGGAAATGACTTTGGCCAAAATCGAACTGGATGTAGTTGCCCATCATGATGAAGAACCGTTCCCACGCCGGAATGGGTTCTTTGACACATTCGGCGACGCGGGCTGATGGCCTGCCGGTAAATCCCGGCTCGCAGACGAAACGGGCAAAGCCGAACTGAACCTCCAGCTCGGCCAGAAAACCGGGGTCGAGGCCTTGCGCCCCGACATAGCCGGAGTCGTTGCCTTGCTGCGCGATGCCTGCGTCACCCGCCCCGCTGATCGCCTGAATGGAATCGCCGCCGCCGTCGATGCGGGCCAGGACCTGCTCGATCGGGCCACCCGGCACGAATTGTGTCAGCGCGAAGTTGATGATCATGATTCCGATCAGCGTCGGAATGATCAGCAAGATCCGCCGTAAAATATAGGCGCCCATGTGGCCTGCCTGCCTGTTGTTCTTGTTATCGCAGGACGCGCGCAGCGCGCAGCGCCGCTGCTTTTTCAGCGTTATACCACCAGAAATCCAACTCGCCCAGCGCATAGGGCGGCAGGGTTTCGGGGTGTTCAAACATGTTGTAATAGGCAACGGTGTGGGTGTTTTTATACCATTGCGGCACCCAGAAGCGTTCCGCCCGCAACACCCTGTCCAGCGCTTTCGTGGCAACCGTCAGGTCATCGAGCGATTGCGACGCCATCACCACATCTATCAGCCTGTCCACCGCCGGGCTTTTCAAACCCATGATATTGAAGGCCGACACATCGGCGGTTTCCGATCCGTAAAATTGCTTCAGATCCGAACCGGAGATGTAGTTGGATCGCGCGTTGCCGGTGATCATGTCGAAATCGTAAGATGGCGGGCGGGTCCGCGCCTCCATCTGCGCGTTGTCAACGCGGGTGAGTTTCGCATCGATGCCCAGCGCCTTGAGATTTTCGATATAGGGGTTCATCACCCGGTCAAAGCTGGGGCTGTCGTTGAGCATTTCGACCGACAGCACCTGCCCGGCCGCATTGCGGCGCATCCCGTCGCTGCCCACAGTCCAACCTGCTTCATCCAGCAACGCACTGGCACGGCGCAGATTGGCGCGGTCAAGCTGGCGATCACCCGAGGTGGGCGCCCGCACCGCCTCTTCGGTCAGGATGGTCGCCGGAAGCATCCCTTCGTCAACCAGCGGCTGAAGCAAAGCAACTTCCTCGGCCGAGGGCGTGCCGGTGGCCTCCAGCCATGAATTTTCCCAGACCGAATTGACCCGGGCGTAGAGGTCATAAAACAGCGTGGCATTTGACCATTCAAAGTTGAACATCATCCCGATGGCTTCGCGCACGCGGGAGTCTTTGAATTTTTCACGCCGCAGGTTGAACAGAAAAGCCTGCCCCGTCGCCTTGTTTCCGTTTGGCAGTTCGGCCTTGATGATCTGGCCGCTCGCCACTTCGGGAAAATCGAACCCGGTGGCCCATTTGATGCTGCTGGCCTCGTTGCGGAAGGTGTAGTTGCCGGCCTTGAACCCTTCGAACGCGGCGTCATAGTCGGAATAGTATTCAATGCGGATGGTGTCGAAATTGCCGCGCCCCTTGTTGATCGGCAGATTGTTGCCCCAGTAGTCAGGGTTGCGCACCCATGTCACCGATTTGCCAACATCGACACGACCGGGCATGTATTGCCCGCTGCCCAAAGCTGGTGTCATGCTGGACTCCTCAAGATCCAGATCGTTCGCCCGATAGTGCGCCTTTGACATCACCGGCAGACCACCCATGTCGGCGGGAAGATCGCGGAACGGGAAACCGGCCTTGAAGCTGAACTTGATGCGGTGGAGATCGAGCACTTCGACACTTTCCACCTGTGTGGCCAGCACGGTGCGGAAATCGGTCAGCCCCTTTTCAAGGAATGTCTGATAGCTGAACAGCACATCTTCGGCGGTCATCGGGCTACCGTCGGAAAAGGTCACTTCAGGGCGCAGATTGAAGATGACCCAAGAGCGATCCTGGGGATATTCCAACGTGCTGCAAAGCAGGCAATAGGAAGCACCGATTTCATCTGCCGTGCCGACAAGGATCGACTCGTAAGGGGCCGAAGACAGCCCCGCCGCCCGGCCCTTGACCGAATACGGATTCATGCTGTCGAACCCACCGAATGCCCAGATCGAGATTTCACCGCCCTTCGGCGCTTCGGGGTTGACGTAAGGCAGATGGCCGAAATCAGCGCTCAGTTGCAGTTCGCCAAATGTTGAAATGCCGTGCGAGGTGATGACCGCGTCTTGCGCCCAGACCGGATATGCCAACAGAGCCCCGCTAATAACCGCCGTTTTGCCATATGTCATTGCCATTTGACCTTCCCCTGACTGACTTTGCCGCTTTTGCGCGGCTTTGATCCATTAAGCGAAGTAAAGCGCGGTTTGTCGATGGCTCAAGTGGCGTTTGCGTGAACAGGCCAAGAATCCAAAAAGGCCGCCCCGGAGGGACGGCCCTTTGCCCGGCATATCAGCCAGATCAGTTGGTGGTCGCAAGATAGGCGATCAGGTTGGCACGCTCTTCGCTGCGCGGCAGTCCGGCAAATGCCATCTTGGTGCCGGGTGCATAACCACGCGGGTTTTGCAGAAAGGCATACAGGTTTTCCGGTGTCCAGGTGTCGCCAGCCATCCCCTTGAGCGTATCAGAGTAAGCGTATCCCTCGGAGGCAGCCTTCGCTTTGTCAACAACGCCATTCAGGTGCGGGCCCACGCCGTCGGTGCCATCGAGTTTGTGGCAAGCACGGCATTTGGCGAACACACTTTCGCCAGCGCCCGCATCGGCCGAGGCGAAGATCGTCTCGAAATCCGGAGCCTCTGCTTCTGCGGTGACAGGGGCTTCGGAAGCGCCGGTGTCGATCACATAGGCCTGTTGGTGGCCTTCGCCGTGGCCACCTCCCGTCGTGTAAAGTCCGCTGGCAGCCCATGCACCCAGCAAAAACACCAGAAGCGAGCCGCAGACCGCCCCCAACACCTTGGTCATCGTCATCGTGTCGAACATGTCGCGCTTTCCCTTGGCATTCACTTTTCAGGGCTTCTACCCGCTTCCCTATACAGGTTTCAAGGTGTAGGTGCGCGACCATTCGCCCCTTTTTCGCGTGTTTCCAAATTCGGAGCTTCAAACATGACAGGTCGGATCGCATTTCAGGGCGAACTTGGTGCCTATTCGCATCAGGCCTGCCAACAAGCCCGCCCTGATATGGAGGTCGTGCCCTGCACCACGTTTGAGGATGTCGTCGAGCTGACTCGGTCCGGCGCTGTTGATCTGGGGATGCTGGCGGTCGAGAATTCAACCTATGGCCGTGTGGCAGATGTCCACAGCCTGCTGCCCAGGTCCGGCCTGCACATCGTGGCGGAAGCCTTTGTGCGGGTGCATGTCAATTTGCTGGGGGTGCGGGGTGCGGCACTGTCAGACATCAGCGAAGCGCACGGTCATGTCGTGATCCTGCCCCAATGCGCGCAGTTCCTGCGCAACCATGGCATCGCCGGCCGCGTCAGTTCCGACAACGCCCGCGCCGCGCGCGAAGTGGCCGAGACCGGCGAAAAGAGCCGCGCAGCATTGGCCAGCGAGCTGGCGGCCGAGATTTACGGTCTGGACGTGCTGGCCGCGCATATCGAGGATCAGAAAAACAACACGACGCGGTTTCTTGTCATGAGCCGCACCGCCGATCACAGCCGTCGTTCAAAGCAGATGATCACCACCTTCACCTTTCAGGTGCGCAACATTCCGGCAGCACTTTACAAAGCGATGGGTGGCTTTGCGACCAATGGTGTAAACATGACCAAGCTGGAAAGCTACATGATCGGGGGCAGCTTTATCGCGACCGAATTCTATGCTGATATCGAAGGCCACCCGGACGATGCCAATGTAGCGCTCGCGCTGGAAGAGCTTCGGTATTTCACCAACAACATCAATATTATGGGCGTCTATCCATCAGACCGGGCGCGCGGCTGAACGTTCCGATCAGCGCCCGCGCGTGGTGGTAAATCGGCTTTCAACAGTCGTCGCCAATTGTTCCATCCGTTTGTTCAGCTTGCCCTGAACGCGGCCCTTGGCCAGCTTCATCGACTGCAGGAACAGGCGTGCTGCGATTGTCAGCGGGCGCACTTGCGTGTGCAAGACCATGCGGGTCCGCTTGGGGGCAAGAGAAACAAGTTCGATCGACATGTCGCCATCAACCATTCGGCTTTTTGCGGTGAATGCCAGCTTGGCATCGGGTTCTTGCGCGGCCAGATGTATGTCGACCATGCGTTCCTTGCCCCGTAGCCGGAAAATGACGTGCCACCCCATGCCAACGCCGGGTGCGCGCATCTTGTCTGTGCGGCTGACATCGGCACCTCGTCGCATCGCCGCACGTTCCCAATCCTCGAAATCCGAAAGAGCGGCATAGACGAACTCTATCGGTGCTTCGATATCGGTTCTCGATGAAAGATGCATCCTGCTGCTCCCTGGACTGTTTTGTGGTGGGCGTTGGACCGATGCCGCCGATGCCCTGCCGGACTGTTTTCGCCCGTTCAGATGAAACTGGCGTCAATGCAGACGGTCTGCAAGCCAGTTCTGTATCAGAAAATGCGCAATTGCTCCCTTTCTGGCAGGTTTGATGGCCGGATGTGTCTCCGCCATGACCGACACCATGTCTTCACGCGTGACCCAGAGTGCGTCTTCGATTTCATTCGGATCGAGGGTGATCGCATCGTCCAGCGCCTCGGCGGCACAGCCCAGCATCAGGCTGGCCGGGAACGGCCATGGTTGGCTGGACAGATAGCGGACAGCGCCAAGGCGCACGCCCGCCTCCTCCCACACCTCGCGGCGGACAGCGGCTTCTACCGTCTCTCCTGGTTCGACAAATCCGGCCAGACAGGAATACATTCCGTCCGGCCAGCCGGGGCTGCGACCCAAAAGCGCGCGATTTCCATGTGTGACCAGCATGATCACCACAGGATCCGTCCTTGGAAAATGCTGCGCCCCGCAGCTTTGGCACGCCCGCTGCCAACCTGACATCACCGGAACAGACGCTGCACCGCACAGCGCGCAAAAGCCATGGCTGCGGTGCCACTGCAAAACTGCCTTTGCCGTCGCCGCAAGCTCGGCCTCGCGTGCGGTCAGGCGCAGCATGACAAGGCGCAATTCGACAAAGGCAAAGTTGTCTGGCAGGCCAGGGTAGTGCTGTTGGCTCGTGTCGGCAAAACCGGACAGAACCGCATCGGCCCCGGCCTCTGGCATCCAATCCGAAAGATCCGCGGCAAAACACGGCATTTCATCATCAAAACCAAGAAACACCGGGGCGCCGGCGTGATGCAGCGCCACTGAGTCCGACGCGACCCAGCCCAATCCGTCGGGTCGCATCAGCGGTTTGCCGCGCCAGATCGGCAAAACACGCCCATGCGTCAGCAGCGACGCCTGGGCCGCAGCATCCCCGCGCAGCTCTGCCGCGCGGTTCAGTCCTGAACCGCCGAATGTCACCGTTTCCGCCAATTTCATTTCCTGTCCTCCCTCACACCGCATCAAAGACAGGCACCCCTGATGCCACGGCGCTGAACAACGGTAAACCGACGCCAACGCAGTAGTGTGAAAATACAACTCTGGGACGATCAGGTTGTCATGGTTTAAGTTCGTCGTTGATTGCACGCAAGTTCTGGCTATCCAGAAACAAACGCTTTGGAAAAGTGCGGTCTTTTGTAATCACGATTGTTTGGCAGCGCATGACAGCAGATTCGTCCGGCCCCGTGCCGTCGGTTTACAAAGGCACCGGCGATCTTGCGCCGCAGGTACACCTGCGTATTCTTGCGACCAGTGACCTGCACATGCATTTGGCTGGCCACGATTACCACGCAGATACCACATGCGTACGCAAGGGACTTTGCCTGACCGCCACCCTGATCGCGCAGGCCAGAGCAGAAGTTGACGGGTCGGTGCTGCTGGACAACGGTGATTTCCTGCAAGGCAGCCCGCTGGGCGACCATGTTGCGCGCAACAATGTGCGTCCGAACCCGATGGTGCAGGCCATGATCCATTTGGGTTATGATGCAGTGAATCTGGGAAATCACGAGTTCTCGCTTGGAATCGACACTCTGGTCGCGGCGGCGGCTGAGGCGCCTTTCCCCATCCTGTCAGCGAACACGATCCCTTCTGCTGAAAGCCCATTGGGCGGGATCCTGCGACCGTGGGCGATCATTGAACGAACGCTGACCGACACATCGGGCAGGTCACATACGGTGCGGCTGGGCGTGATTGGCGTTTTGCCACCGCAAACCGAAATCTGGGATAGGCAGGCCATCGATGGACAGGTGCAAATGCGCCCGCTTGCCGGGTCAGTCGCCTGTCAAGTGCCGGAAGTGCGCGCCGCCGGTGCGGATGTCATCGTGGTTCTGGCACATTGCGGCATTTCGTCCGCTCCGGATGACGTCGGCCCGCCGGACGGCGGTCTTGACGTTGCGGGAATTGATGGTGTCGACGCGGTCGTGATGGGCCATGTTCATGCGGTCTTTCCCGGCCCTGGCCACATCGCAGTTGCCGGAGTGGATTGCGCGGCGGCCACTCTTCTTGGCAAACCCGCAGTGATGCCCGGCTTTTTCGGATCGCACCTTGGGGTGATCGATCTTGACTTGATCCAAAGCGAAAACGGCTGGCGTGTGGCCGGGCACCGGGTCGCTGTGCGCGCCATTTCCGTCCGCGACGCAGAGGGAAATCCAGTGCCACTGGTCGCACCAGACGAAACCTTGGCTGCACTGGTCCGCCCGGCGCACGAAGCAACGAGGGCCTGGGTGCGTAGACCAGTCGGGCATGCACCATCCGCGATCCACAGCTTTTTCGCCATGGTCACCGATTGTCCTTCGGTGCAGATCGTCAACGAGGCCCAGGCAGAGCATGTCAGAAATCGGCTGGTTGAAGGGGCCTTGGGCCACCTGCCCGTTCTTTCCGCAACCGCACCTTTCAGGGTGGGAGGAATTGGTGGGCCAGAAAATTACACCTACATCCCGCCGGGTGACATCCTGCTGCGCCATGCGGTGGATCTTTATGTGCATCCCAACACCATCATGGCGCTTCAGATAACAGCACAGGAGCTGCGCAACTGGTTGGAATATTCAGTGCGCGGGTATCGGAGGATCGTACCGGGGCTTGCGGACCAACCGCTTTTCCGTCCGGAAATACCCTCTTTCGCCTATGACACGATTGCAGGTCTGACCTATGAAATTGACCTGTCGGCCCCGCCCGTCGACCAAGGCGGGCAGAGGATCAAAAATCTGCGCTGGAAAAATGCGCCGATTGACCCGACGCAGGCCTTCATTGTGGCGACAAACAGCTATCGCGGGTCTGGCAATGGCGGCTGCCTTCCGCCCCAAGGGGTCAAAGTGGTGCTGGACGAGAAAACCGCGATCACCGATATTCTGATCACCCACATCGGCCGCGTGCTGAAAAAACCACGTCTTGATCTGGCAGGCGCGCCGCCAAACTGGCGTTTCCGCCCGATGCCCCAGACATCGGTTGTGTTTGACACCAGCCCTTGGGCCGAGCGGCATCTGACCGATCAACCTCACCTCCCGCTGACGCCGCTGTGTCGGACCATGGATGGTTTCTTGCGCATGAGATTGACGCTTTAGGGTCGGCTGCGCCTTTCTCATCCGGGGGCAATCTGATACGCGATCCTCTGATTGGGGTCACCCGACCCTTCCTTAAAAGGGGCACACCTGTGTTTGATGCCGTATTCTTCGACCTGGACGGAACGCTTGTCGACAGCGAGCGGCTGACCGTTCAAACCGGCACTGCCGCATTCGCCGCGCAAGGGCACCGCAATGTCGAAGACTTGCTGCACAGTCTTGTCGGCGTGGATCAGATCACATCAGCCGGAATGATCCTTGAACGCTACCCGGATCTTGATTTGGCACAACTGAACGAGTCGTGGCAGACGGCTTTTCTGGCCGCGCAGGCAGTCGACCTGTTGCTGAAACCGGGGGCGTCCGAAATTGTGCATGGGCTGCGCGAACAGCACGCCCTGGCATTGGTCACATCATCGCGGCGTGACCCGGCAGAGGTGCGTCTGGTACAGGCCGGCCTTCGACCAGCGTTCCGGGCCGTGATCACCCGCGACGATGTCACATCGCCAAAGCCGCATCCCGAACCCTACCTGCTTGCCGCCTCACGCCTGGGCGTGGAACCGGCGCGGTGTCTGGTGTTTGAAGACAGTGAACCGGGGGCAGAGGCTGCGTTCAGCGCAGGCATGACCGTGGTTCAAGTGCCGGACATCATCCCGGCAACGGGGCGCTTTGCCCATCATGTTGCCAGAAGCCTGACCGAAGGCGCCCGCTGGGCGGGGATCTGGACCTGACGGGCCGAATCGCTGATCAGAGGGGCTTGCGCGCAGCGCCTTCCTGGCTTATCTGACAATTCGAGAGGTTGGCGCGGGCGAGCGCCTCGCCAACCCGGTCAGGTCCGGAAGGAAGCAGCCGTAACGAGCCCCGCTTGGGTCGTTGTCCAGCCTCTCACCCTTTCCGTCATCAGACGTTTTCAAGCCGCAAAACAGGCTTGCCCGAAGGGCATGTTTTGTGTCGTGCAACAGAGACGGATGCGGACAAACTCCCTTCGAGCGTCCAACACTCGGTTCTTTTTGTGAAAAGGGAATGACACAGACCATATGGTCTGATGGCTTGCTGGAACTGGCGTCAATTTCTGCAGCAATAAAATGCACGCTGCCTTGCAAAGGCGTGCTGCTCTAGTCTTTTTCGGCATGAACAGCGTGACATCTTTGCAGCGGATTTCTTGCAACCAAACACGCACTCGCGCGTTGGCCAACGGGAGATGCCGCCGACACGGCGCGTCATCGGTCTAAAGGAATTTGATCATGCAAAAATTAGCAATCGCTGCGCTGTTCGCCGCGAGTGTCGGCATTGCGGCACCTGCCGTAGCACAAACCGATTTCGGTGACATCGTGTCGGGCGTGGCAAAATCGCTGATTGCCCAAGAACTTGACCAAACCGCATTCCGCGAAGCCCAGCGGGTGAACTCGGTCGCCAGCTATCGCAATTACCTTCAGCGCTTTCCTACCGGAGTGCACAAAGCAAGCGCCGAAGCCGCAATCCGGCGCCTTGGGGCATCTGTAGGCTCACCCGCGCCAGACCCGGTGCCCCCGGCGACGGCAAGTGCGGCCTCGGTCGAGGCGTCAATAGGTCTGACCCGCAACCAAAGAGTGGTTATCCAGACACAGCTTACATCGCTTGGATATTCAACGGGCGTTGCGGACGGGCTTTGGGGGTCCAATACCCGTGGGGCAATCGGACGGTGGCAAACAGCGAACAAACTGAGCGCGACCGGCTACGTGACATCAAGCCAGGTAAGGCTTCTTCAGCAACAGGCCGGTCAAGTCACCAGCACACAGCCTGATGCGCCCGCCGCCAACGACGATCCGATCGAAGAGAGGCTGCTTGGCCTGACCGCATCGGAGCGCCGTGAAATCCAGCGCAGACTGACGCAACTTGGCTACAACACCGGCGGAATCGACGGAGCATTCGGGCGCAACACCCGTCGTGCTTTGGGCGCTTGGCAAAGGGATGAGGGGCTGCGTGCCAGCGGCTACATGACAGCTGACCAATTGCGCGAACTGCGACGCCAGACAGCAGGCTGATGCTTGGTCAGCCATGCTGGTCAAGCAACCAGCATGGCAATCGCGCTGCCGGGCGGTTGCCCGCAAGGCCTGCACAGGATATCAACGCTGCAGTCCAGAAAATGAGGCCGCGCCATGACCATTCCCAAACCTGTCGTCTTGTGTATTCTAGACGGGTGGGGCATTGGGCCGGCTCGGGAATGGGATGCGCCCGCTTTGGCGAAAACCCCGAATTTTGATGCGCTGATGGCGAGCTGCCCACATTCAACGCTGACCACGTTTGGCCCTGATGTGGGCCTGCCCACGGGCCAGATGGGCAATTCAGAGGTGGGGCACACCAATATCGGCGCCGGCAGGGTGGTTGCGATGGATCTGGGCGCGATTGATCTGGCCGTCGAGAATGGCAGCTTTGCCGCAAATCCGGCACTGCTGGATTTTGCCAATGCGATCAAGGCTAAAGGAGGCACAGCGCACCTGATTGGCGTTGTGTCGGACGGTGGTGTGCATGGCCATATCGGGCATGTATTGGCTGCGTGCCGTGCACTGACCGCTCTGGGCGTGCCTGTGGCCTTGCACGCCATCACCGATGGCCGCGACGTACCCCCGTCCTCCGCAGGCTGGTTCGTGACCGAATTGATGTCTGGCTTGCCCGATGGCGCGAAGGTCGCAACTGTAACGGGGCGGTATTGGGCAATGGATCGCGATAACCGATGGGATCGTGTGGCGCGGGCGTTCGGCGCGATCGTTCATGCCACCGGCGCGCAGGCACCAGATGCGCAAACCGCCGTGGTGCAATCCTATGCAAAGGGTGAAACCGACGAGTTTCTCGCCCCCACGGTCATCGGCGATTACGCAGGCGCCAAGGATGGCGACGGATTGTTTTGCCTGAATTTCCGCGGGGATCGGGCGCGCGAGATCTTGGCAGCGCTGGGTCAGCCGAAGTTTGATGCGTTCGATGCCGGGACACGGCCCGCGTGGTCGGCCATGCTGGGCATGATCGAATATTCAGACGCGCACAATGCGTATATGGCGACGGCTTACCCAAAGCGGGTGATCGTGAATTGCCTTGGCGAATGGGTCGCAGAACATGGCCGGACACAGTTCCGGCTGGCCGAGACCGAAAAGTATCCACACGTCACATTTTTCCTCAACGGCGGCCGCGAAGTGCCGTTTGATGGCGAAAAGCGGTTCATGCCTCAATCGCCGAAGGTCGCGACCTATGACCTGCAACCCGAGATGAGTGAGCCGGAAGTGGCCGATCAACTGGTCGCGGCGATCGAAGCGCGCCACGATCTGATCGTTGTCAATTTCGCCAACCCGGACATGGTGGGCCATACCGGGGTGCTGGAAGCCGCGATCAAGGCCTGCGAAGCGGTCGATGATGGTCTGGGTCGCGCAGTGGCGGCGCTGAAGGCCTGTGGCGGCGCCATGATTGTAACCGCAGACCACGGCAACTGTGAACAGATGTGGGATCCGGTGACGAATGGCCCGCATACGGCCCATACGCTGAACCCGGTTCCCGTGATCGTGATGGGCGCGCCAGCCGGGTCACGCTTGCGCGACGGCGGTCGGCTGGCAGATCTTGCGCCGACGGTACTGCAACTTATGGGGCTGCCACAACCACCCGAAATGACCGGGGCAAGCCTGCTGACATGATCCGCGCTGCCGCCCTTGGCCTGATGCTGCTGACCAGCCCGGCCGTGGCGCAGGGGGTGGCGGAACAGGCCGCGGCCGCCTCTGCCGATCTGCAAGGCGCGGTGGCCGCTTTGGGCGCCGCCACGCGCTCACGTGATCGCGTGTCGGCACTGACGCAAACCATCCGCGCCTATGAGGACGGACTGGCCGCTCTGCGGGAAGCTCTGCGTCAGGCCCATCTGCGCGAGACCACATTGGATCTTCAGTTTCAGGCCAAGCGCGACCGGGTAGCACAGTTGGTCGGCGTGCTGAGCCAGATGGAAAGCCGCCCCGGCCCTTTGCTGCTTCTGCATCCTTCGGGGCCTTTGGGCACAGTGCGGTCGGGCATGATGTTGGCCGATGTGACACCCGCCCTGCAAGCCGAAGCCGAAACGCTGAACGCAGAACTTGCCGAATTGCGCGACCTGAGAGCATTGCAACAAGCAGCCGGAGAAACGCTGCTGGGCGGCTTGACCGTTGCGCAAGATGCGCGCACCGCCCTGTCGCAAGCGATTTCCGACCGCACAGAGTTGCCGCGACGTTTTACCGAAGATCCCGATACACTGCGCGGCTTGCTGGAAAGTGCCGACACGCTGGATGCCTTTGCCTCCGGTCTTGCGATGGACGAGCGCGACACAAGCAGTTTTGTTGATGCCAAAGGCCGGCTGCCCTTGCCGGTTCTGGGCACTTTGCTGCGCCGTTCGATGGAATCGGATGCGGCCGGGGTGCGGCGTCCAGGCTTGACACTGGCAACGCGCGCCCGTGCTCTGGTCACGGCGCCCTGGCCTGCAACCATCCGATATCTTGGCCCTTTGCTGGACTACGGAAATGTGATCGTGCTGGAGCCCGGAGGGGGCTATCTATTGATCCTCGCGGGGTTGGAAACCGTTTATGGTCAGGTTGGCGAAGTTCTGGCACCCGGCGCGGCGCTTGGTCTGATGGGCGGGGGCGAGCCGGGCGTTGCCGATTTTCTGGCTGCCGCGCAAGAAGGTGGTGGCGTGCAGGGCACACAAACGCTCTATATGGAGCTGAGGCAAGGAGCTGACCCGGTCGATCCGGCCGAATGGTTCGCAGCATTGAGGGAATAGGACGAGGCGATGAAAAAGTTCGTAATGGCCGCAATCGGCGGCACAGTGGCCGGGGTCGTCCTGACGACGCAATTTGCAGCCCCCCTGATCGCTCAGGAAAATGCCCGGAACGCCAATGTCTATGAACAACTGGACCTGTTTGGCGACATCTTCGAGCGCGTGCGCGGCCAGTATGTCGAGGAGGTCGACAGCAAAAAGCTGATCGAAGCGGCTATCAACGGTATGTTGACATCGCTCGACCCCCATTCCAGCTACCTGGCGCCGAAGGATTTCGACGACATGCAGGTGCAAACCCGCGGCGAGTTTGGCGGACTAGGCATAGAGGTGACGCAGGAAGACGGTTTTGTCAAAGTGGTGTCGCCCATCGACGACACCCCCGCCGATGAAGCAGGGATCGAGGCAGGCGATTTCATTACCCATGTGAACGGCGAGTCGGTGTTGGGCCTGCAATTGGACGCCGCTGTTGACATGATGCGTGGCCCGGTCGGGTCGGAAATCATCATCACCGTGGTGCGAAAGGATGTGGCCGAACCGTTCGACGTGTCGATCATCCGCGATACAATCAAACTGACCGCAGTGCGCAGCCGTGTGGTGGGTGATACCGTGGTGCTGCGGGTCACCACCTTCAACGACCAGACCTATTCCGGACTGGAAGAAAACCTGAAGAAAGCCGTGGCCGAATTGGGCGGCATGGAAAATGTGAACGGCTTTGTCGTCGATATGCGCAACAACCCCGGCGGCCTTCTGACGCAAGCCATCCGGGTGTCGGACGCCTTCCTCGACGCGGGCGAGATCGTGTCGACCAGGGGCCGCGACGCACGCGACAGCGAACGCATCAATGCCAAACCGGGCGATCTGGCCGAAGGCAAACCGATTGTGGTGCTGATCAATGGCGGCTCCGCCTCGGCCTCGGAAATCGTGGCGGGCGCATTGCAAGACCATCGCCGCGCAATCGTCGTCGGCACCAAAAGCTTTGGCAAAGGCTCGGTCCAGACAGTGATCCCGCTGCGCGGCGAAGGGGCGATGCGGCTGACCACAGCCCGCTATTACACCCCCTCGGGCCGATCAATCCAGGCATTGGGCGTGATGCCCGATATTGTGGTCAACCAGCCCCGCACCAACCCAAATGCCGCCGCCGAACCGGAAGAACCGGCAAGCGCCGTGCGCCGCCAGACGTCCGAAGCCGACCTGCGCGGCACGCTGTCGAACGACTCGATGTCAGAGGATGAACGCAAACTTCTGGAAGAAGAACGCGCCCGCACCGAAGAGGCTGCCAAACTGCGGGACGAGGATTATCAGTTGGCCTATGCTGTCGACATCCTGCGCGGCTTGCAAGCCGTGGCACAGTGAAATCCGGTCGCGTGAACCGGGGCATCGCGGCACAGATGCTGCGATGCTTCTCCATCCAGAGTGGCAAACGCAATGTCGATTGATCCCGAAACCCTGCCCTATCGCCCCTGTGTCGGGGTGATGCTGATCAACGATCAAGGCCAGATCTGGACAGGCCAGCGTCTTGACGCACCGCCTGCCACAGCCGCTTGGCAAATGCCGCAAGGCGGAATTGACGCCGACGAAACCCCACAAGAAGCCGCGCTGCGCGAGCTGTGGGAAGAAACCGGCATAACGGCCGATCTGGTCGAAGTCATCGACAAGACAAGCGGCTGGCTGACCTATGATCTGCCACCCGAATTGCTGGGAAAGGTCTGGAAAGGCAAGTTTCGCGGCCAGAAGCAGAAATGGTTCCTGATGCGCTTTCTGGGTCAGGATGATCAGTTCCGCATCGACAGTGACCACCCGGAATTCGCGGCGTGGAAGTGGATCGGCGCGCAGCAGATGTGTGCGGCGATCGTACCGTTCAAGCGGGCGGTTTATGATCAGGTGGTCGACAGATTTCGCGCCCATCTGGCGGTGTAAACGAGCCCGTTGGCATTGCGCGAGGGGCAAGCGTTGCCATCTGAGTGTTTTCAAAAAATGCTCTGACGGTGCGGCGCGAAGAATGCTCGCTGAACTTCACTGAGACCTACATGTTTGGGTGGTGACGCCGTCGCTGGTGGCTCGATGGCCCCAACGACGGCCATCGGGCCTTGATCACAAGGTCTGGCCTGTCAGAAGACGGGGCAAGTCGCCATTCAGCCCCGCGGCCTGCCGGATGAAACCGCGGCGCAGACCCGGCAGGGCGCCAACGGCGGCCATTCCCAGATCCCGCGCAAGGCGCAACACCGGATTGTCGTTAGAGAACAGCCGGTTCACACTGTCCATGCCCAGCGCCAGTGTGGTCGAATCAAAGCGCCTCCAGCGCTGATATCGTTCCAGAACATCCGCCGCACCCGGATCCTCACCGCGGCGGGTGGCGTCGACCAAAACCTCGGCCAGCGCTGCCACATCGCGCAAACCAAGGTTCAGGCCCTGCCCGGCAATTGGGTGCACGCCGTGTGCGGCATCCCCGACAAGCGCCACGCGTGGCGCGATAAAGCTTTGCGCAAGGCTCAGCGACAGCGGATAGGTGAAGCGCGCTCCGGCCAGCGAAATCTCTCCCAGAAAATCGCCAAATCGCGGGCGCAGCACTTCGAGATAGGCGGCGTCATCCAAGACCTGAATTGCGGCGGCTGCGCTGTCGGTCTCGCTCCAGACAATGGACGAATGGTGCCCACCCAACAGCGGCAGAATGGCCAGCGGGCCCGCGGGCATGAAGAATTGTTGAGCGATGCCGTGATGGTTTTTTTCGTGCCGGATCGCAGTGACCAGCGCGGTCTGGGCGTAGCCCCAACCGACGCGGGGAATGCCAGCCCGCGCCGCCGTGCCAGAGCCGCGCCCGTCACACCCCGCAAGCAGGCGGGCGCTCAGCGATTTCCCCGAGGCGAGCGTCACACGCGCGCCGCTGGCCTCAACCTCTTGTTCCACCACGGTTTCGCCCGACATCACCGTGATGCCCGGTGTGTCATCCATTGCGGCCCGAAACGCGCGATAAAGGTGCCGGTCTTCCAGCATGAAGCCCATCGGACCTTCTTCGATCTCGGCGGAGTCAAAATGCAGAAAGAACGGCGCCGCACCTTGACCTGCAATGCCATCCGACGCCTTGATCTGAAGGATCGGTTGCACCAGATCTGACACTTTTGGCCAGACCCCGATGGCGCAAAGCAGACGCTTGGACGCGATTGCAAGGGCGTAGCTGCGACCGTCAAAGCCCACCTCGGCCCGTGTCGGGGCAGAGCGCGCGTCGATCACGGTAACACTTAGGCCAGTTTGTGCAAGGGCGAGCGCCAGTGCCGGGCCGTTCAATCCCCCCCCGGCAATCAGGATGTCGCTGTCATATGTCATGGTTGCGAGTATGGGGCAAAGATCGGAATTGTCCATGCGCCGCCTTGCCGCTAGCGTTGCCGCAGACGGGTTGGGGAATGGCATGGCGAAGACTTGGGCGAACATGACAGCGGCAGAACTCGGGGCCGGGATCGGCGGGGGGCGGATCAATCCGGTGGAACTGTGCGAAATGCACCTTGACGCGATCGACCGCCATCCGCTGCGCGACCGGATCTTCGTCCGGGTGCTGCCCAACCGCAGTCGGGCCGAGGCGATGGCGGCGGCATCCCGCGCCAAGGCTGGATTGCGGCGCGGGATATTGGACGGGGTGCCGGTCAGCTGGAAGGATCTGTTCGACACGGCCGGTCGGGCAACAGAAGCCGGTTCGGCCCTGTTGCGCGGGCGGATGCCTGAGGCAGATGCCGAGGTGTTGCAGATGGCAACGCTGCAAGGGCTTGTTTGTCTTGGGAAAACCCATATGTCAGAGCTGGCTTTTTCCGGGTTGGGGCTGAACCCGATAACGGCAACCCCGCCCTGCATCAATGATGACGCGGCGGTGGCGGGCGGGTCGTCTTCCGGGGCAGCGGCATCGGTGGCGCATGGGTTGGCCCCGGCGGCGATCGGGTCTGATACCGGGGGGTCGGTGCGGATTCCGGCTGCGTGGAATGATCTGGTGGGGTTGAAGACCACGCATGGCCGCTTGTCGACCCAGGGCGTGGTGCCATTGTGCGAGATGTTCGATACCGTTGGGCCATTGGCCCACACGGTAGAGGATTGCGCGCTGCTGCTGGCAGCGATGGAGGGCGGGCGAGCGGCGGATCTGGACGGTGCCAGCCTGTCCGGCGCGCGGTTTCTGGTGCTGGAGACGGTGGCGCTGGAAGATCTGCGCGACGCACCTGCACGCGGATTTGATGATGCGTTGGCGCGTCTGGCGCGGGCGGGCGCGCGCATTGAACGCGGGACGGTGCCGGAAGTGACCGAGGCAATGGCGCTGACGGCGGTTCTGTTCACCTCCGAGGCTTATGGCATTTGGGGCAAGGTTATCGAGGCCGCACCCGAAAAGATGTTTCCCCGTATTCTGGAGCGGTTCCGGGCGGGGGCCGCGTTCAAGGCGGCGGACTATGTTGCAGCGTGGCGGCGGTTGCACGCGTTGCGCAGCATCTGGGCGCAGGCGGTTGCGGGCTATGATGCGGTGCTGGTGCCAACCGCGCCGATTCTGCCGCCCGATGCGGCGCGGTTGATGAGCGATGATGCCTATTACGTCTCTGAAAACCTGCTGGCCCTGCGAAATACCCGGATCGGTAACCTGATGGGGGGCTGCGCGCTGACATTGCCAACCTCTCAGCCATCCTGCGGCATCAGCCTGATGTCAGGGCCGATGCAGGAGGAGCGGCTGTTGCGGCTGGGGGCGGCAGCAGAGCGGGCGCTGCGCTAGCGTCAGGGCGCCGGGAACGGGCGAAAAAGACACAATTGCTTGTGGCTAACCCTGTGCAGTCGCGGCTTTTTCTGGACCGCGCCGATACGAGCAGCTATCCTTGGATCAAACGGGGCGGCATGACCCTGAACATGAGGCAGATATGGCGTTTCCAGAGCGGTTCTTGAACCTGCCTGATTATGCGTTTCCGCGTTTGCGGAAGCTGCTGGATGCGCATGCGCCGGGCGGGCCTGCTGTTCACATGACCATCGGCGAGCCGCGCCATCCGATGCCGGCATTTGTCGGGCCGATCTTGGCGCAGAGCCTTGAGGGGTTTGGCGTCTATCCGCCGAATGACGGCACGCCAGAGCTGTTGGCCGCCATCGGCGGATGGGTGCAGAGACGCTATGGCGTCGATCTGGCACATGATCAGATCATGGCGCTGAACGGCACGCGTGAGGGGTTGTTCAACGCGGCCATCGCGCTGTCGCCGGAAACCAAGAGCGGCAAGCGCCCGGTCATCCTGATGCCGAACCCGTTCTATCAGGTCTATGCCGTGGCGGCGCTGAGTGTGGGGGCGGAGCCGGTCTATGTGCCCGCAACAGCCGGGACCGGGTTCCTGCCGGATTATGAAGGCCTGTCAGCGGAATTGCTGGACCGGGTGACGGTGGCCTATCTGTGCTCGCCTGCCAATCCACAAGGCGTTGTGGCCCCGGCTGACTATTTGGCGCGGCTGATGGCGCTGGCGGAAAAGCATGATTTCCGTATCTTCGCCGATGAATGCTATTCCGAGATCTGGCGTGATGCGCCGCCGCCCGGTGCGCTTGCCGTGGCGCAAGCGACCGGCACCGATCCGGAACGGGTGGCCGTGTTTCATTCGCTGTCAAAACGGTCCAACCTGCCGGGGCTGCGGTCAGGTTTTGTGGCGACCGGGGCGGGCAGCATGGCGCGCATCCGCCAGCTGCGGGCCTTTGCCGGGGCGCCGCTGCCCTTGCCCATTCAGCGCGTGTCAGAGGCGGCGTGGAGCGACGAGACGCATGTGGCGGAAAGCCTTGCGCTCTATCAGGCCAAGTTCCGCATGGCGGATGAGGTGTTTGCCGGGCGGCACAATCGCGTGGCGCCCGAGGGCGGGTTTTTCCTGTGGCTTCCCGTGGCCGATGGCGAAGCGGCGGCCGTGAAACTGTGGCGCGAAACGGGGGTGCGGGTGTTGCCCGGCGCTTACCTGTCGCGCGATGTCGGGGGCGACAACCCCGGCAAAGCCTATATCCGGGTGGCTCTGGTCGCCCCACAAACAGAATTGCAGCACGGGCTGATCCGCCTTCGTGACTGCCTCTACGATTGAGGACAGGTAAGGTCATGGCATCCATCAACATGCGTCAACGCGACCCGCTTCTGGATCAGGACACAGCCGCCATGCTGGAACGCCGAGGACGTGAACTGATGGGGCTGGGCCTGTTGGCCGGGGCGGTGCTGTTTGCGTTGATGCTTGGCAGCTATTCACCCGAAGATCCGGGCTGGATGGTCGCCACGGATGAACCCGCCAACAACATTCTGGGCCGCTTTGGTGCGGCGGTGGCGTCAACGCTGATGATCATCGGCGGCAAGGGCGCGTGGATGCTGCCGGTGATATTGGGCGTCTGGGGTCTGCGGTTCGTGACCCATCGCGGGGCCGAACGGGCGGTGGGGCGCATCGTGTTTGCGGTGATCGCGGTGGCGCTGGCTTCGGTCTTTGCCGCAACGCTGGTGCCGGGGGCGGCTTGGCCACATTCGTTTGGTCTGGGCGGGCTGTTTGGCGATACCATTCTGGGCACGCTGCTGGGCGTGGCGCCGGTCAGTGCCGGCGTCGGGCTGACGCTGTTCTCGCTGGTGCTCGGGGCGCTGTTGCTGGTGATGGGGCTGTGGGTGACCGGGTTCACCATGCTGGAACTGTCAGTCATCGGGCGGGCATTGGCGGTGGGGTCGGTCTTTGCTTATGGTGCCGCACTCAACCTGGCCGGGCGCGGCGCCTCGCGCGCGGCACAGTCGTTGGCGGAACGGCGGGCGACCAAGGCAGAAGCGGTGGCACAAGGCGCCGCGATCCGGTCGCAGGACTGGGCGGATGCGGCAGGGATCGCGCCGCCCCTCGCCTCTCGCGGTGCAACCGTGCGCCGTGCAACAGGCCCCGAGGCCGCGCAGGTTCCGGCGGATCATGCGTCGGAATGGGGCCGTCCTTCGGCATTGCGCAGCACCTTGCGCGCCGATCCACGGTATCCAGAACCGATGGCCGAGGCCGCGCATTATGCCCCGCCCCGCGAAAAGGCGGGTCTGCTGGCGCGGATGCCGCAGTTGATGCGTCGGGCCGATCCGGAGCCGGAACTGGTAGAGCCGGTATTGCCGGAGTTTTCCGACGAGATGGCCCCGAATGACGACCGGATCAAGGCGCGGATTTCTGATGCGATCCGCTCGCGCATGCGCCATCCCGGCCCGGTGCTGAACCCGGTCACGACCGCCGTGCAGGCACGGCGTGAGCCGCCCGTGGCGCGCAGCCTGACACAGCGCCTGCGCGGGCCACAGCCCCTGATCGCAGACACGCGCAAGCCGGTGCAGCCGGCAGGGGCCATCCCCGGTCTGCCGCCGGAACCGCCGCTGACAGCGGCCCATGTGCCCACGGCCCCCCATGTCCCGCTACCGCGCGTCATGCCCCTGCCCCTGCCCCGGACCCACGCCACGGAGCCGGAGATTGCGGTTGATGACTGGGAGGATGCCGAGAATATCTTTACCCACGAGTTGCCCCCTGAGCCTGCCCTTGGCGATGGGGCGGCAGACGACTGGCAGCCGGATGACAATTACGAGCCGGACTATGACCCGTCACCCGTGATGCCCCCCGTGCCGCCGCGTATTCCTGTGGCCGAGGTGCGCAAACCCGTGGTTCAGCACATCGTGAAAAAGCCGATGACCCCGTCGCGGCAGGCTTTGGCAGAAAGCCAACCTCGGCTGCGGTTCGACGCGGCGGTGAACCAGCCCTATGAGCTGCCGCCGCTGTCGCTGCTGTCAAGCCCGTCCACGGTGGAGCGGTTCGCGCTGTCTGACGAGGCGCTGGAAGAAAACGCGCGGATGCTGGAATCGGTGCTGGATGATTACGGCGTCAAGGGCGAGATCGTCAGCGTGCGCCCCGGCCCGGTGGTCACCATGTATGAACTGGAACCGGCACCGGGGCTGAAGGCCAGCCGCGTGATCGGGCTGGCCGATGATATCGCGCGCAGCATGTCGGCGCTGAGCGCGCGCGTGTCCACCGTGCCGGGCCGGTCGGTGATCGGGATCGAGCTGCCCAACGCCACCCGCGAAAAGGTGGTGCTGCGCGAGATCATCGCCGCGCGCGATTTCGGCGACAGCAACATGCGGCTGCCGCTGGCCCTGGGCAAGGACATCGGCGGCGATGCGATTGTCGCCAACCTTGCCAAGATGCCGCATTTGCTGATCGCGGGCACCACGGGGTCGGGCAAATCGGTGGCGATCAACACCATGATCCTGAGCCTGCTTTACAAGCTGTCGCCCGAGGAATGTCGGCTGATCATGATCGACCCCAAGATGCTGGAACTGTCGGTTTACGATGGCATCCCGCATCTTTTGTCGCCCGTGGTGACCGATCCGAAAAAGGCGGTTGTCGCCCTGAAATGGGTCGTGGGCGAGATGGAGGAACGCTATCGCAAGATGTCGAAGATGGGCGTACGCAATATCGAAGGCTTCAACGGTCGCGTGCGCGAGGCGCTGGCCAAGGCCGAGATGTTCAAGCGCACGATCCAAACCGGGTTTGACGAAGATACCGGCGAGCCGGTGTTCGAAACGGAAGAATTCGCGCCCGTCGCCCTGCCCTACATTGTGGTGATCGTGGACGAGATGGCCGATCTGATGATGGTGGCGGGCAAAGAGATCGAGGCCTGCATCCAGCGCCTGGCGCAGATGGCGCGGGCCAGCGGCATTCACCTGATCATGGCGACGCAGCGTCCGTCGGTGGATGTGATCACCGGCACGATCAAGGCGAACTTCCCGACCCGGATTTCGTTTCAGGTCACTAGCAAGATCGATAGCCGGACGATTCTGGGGGAGCAGGGGGCCGAGCAGCTTTTGGGCATGGGTGACATGCTTTACATGGGCAACGGGGCCAAGATTACCCGTATCCACGGGCCGTTTGTGAGCGACGAGGAAGTTGAGGAAATCGTCAACCACCTGAAATCCTTTGGCCCGCCGGTGTATATGTCGGGCGTGGTCGAGGGGCCGGATGAGGAGTCCGCCTCCGATATCGACGTGGTGCTGGGGCTGTCGTCGGGCGAGGGCGGCGATGATGCGCTGTATGACCAGGCGGTGGCGATCGTGGCCAAGGACCGTAAATGTTCGACCAGCTACATCCAGCGCAAGCTGGGGATCGGCTACAACAAGGCCGCGAAGCTGGTGGAACAGATGGAAGAGCAGATGGTGGTGACAGCAGCCAACCATGTCGGCAAACGCGAGATTCTGGTGCCCGAAACCTGACTTCCGGCAGGCCGCGCAGCACGATTTTTCTGCGAAAAATCGGGGCGCTGCGCGGTCAGCGGACGGCGTTCAACCCGGCGTCCTGCAAGGAGCAGTCGCGGATCACATCGGCACCACAGCGGCGCGGTTCCAGATCGCGGGTCAGACAGATGCGGACCTCCTGTATCATCCCGGCTTTGCAGGTGACCGTGACCTGATCGCGGGACAGACCGGGATTTGCCTCCAGAAACGCACCCTCGATCACCGAAGCCGGGACTTTCAGATCCCTGTTGATCCGGGCAAACACCGGGGACATCTTCACTGACCCAAACGCCTTGCGTGCCAAAGCGTAGTAATCGCGCGCGGGCAGACCAGCACAACGCCCGTGTTTTTTCCACTGATAGAACGCCGATCCTGCCCCCCCGAAAACATCGGCAATCGCTGCCGTATCGCTGCGCGATGGATCGCTGACCCCCGTGCGGCAATAACTGGGCCAGCCGCGTTCGTTTTGTGGCCAAAGCCCGTGCAACACGAATGTGGTGCCCCTGCCCACATCGCATTGCGGATCACGGCGCGCGTCGCCCTCCAGCGCGCACCAATTGGCAGACCATGACAGCGCCATCACATAATAGTCGAATTCCCCTGCCCGTTCGCCTTCGGCGCGCAGCGCCCCGGCACTTGCACACATCAGTGCCAGCGCCAAACACAGCCTCCGCATTTTCACTTCCCCTTCCAGTCAAAACCACATATATCACCCTAGAATTCCCCGACATCGTGGAAATCGCAGGCCAAGGCTTGCAGCCGTTTTCCCGGCACGGGACAGATTTGTAAAGGAGTTGGGCATGAACAAGCCGCTCATGGCAAAGGCCACCGCCGTCTGGCTCGTGGACAATACCACCCTGTCGTTCAAACAGGTCGCGGATTTCTGCGGCATGCATGAATTGGAAATCCAGGGCATTGCCGATGGCGATGTGGCACCGGGCGTCAAGGGGTTTGATCCCGTCGCCAACAACCAGCTGGATGAAGCTGAAATCGAGAAGGGTCAGAAAGACCCGCTCTACAAGTTGAAGCTGAAGTTCAACGCCTCGGCTGTAGGGGAAGAAAAGCGCCGCGGTCCGCGCTATACCCCGCTGTCAAAGCGGCAGGACCGGCCCGCATCCATCCTGTGGCTGGTGAAGTTCCACCCCGAACTTTCGGATGGTGCCATCGGCAAGCTGGTGGGCACCACCAAGCCAACGATTCAGGCGATCCGCGAGCGAACGCATTGGAACATCAACAACATCACGCCGGTTGATCCGGTCGCTCTGGGGCTGTGCAAACAGTCGGAACTCGACACTGCCGTTCAGGCCGCCGTGCGCCGTCGTGCTGCCGAAGGTGTGGTTATGAGCGATGACGAACGCCGCAAGCTGGTGTCGACCGAACAGTCGCTTGGCATGTCGGAAGAACCGAAGATGCCCTCGGGGCTTGACGTATTCGCCCGCCAGGAAAAAGAAGAAAAACCCGCCGATTTTTCGGATGCAGAAAGCTTTTTCAACTTGCCGCAGAATGATGACGACGAAGACGACGAAGACCCTGGCCGCTGATTTCGGTTCGGGCAGTCACGCCAAAACAAAAGGCACCCTTCTGGGTGCCTTTTGTTTTTCGATGCAGCAGTTCGGCTGGGCGTGGCAGACTGCGTTTCACGGCACGGCTAAACCCGTCTCCGGGCCCGCAAAGCGGCGCCGATGGTGCCATCATCCAGATAATCCAACTCGCCACCGATCGGCACGCCTTGTGCAAGGGACGTGATCTGCACGCCCAACGTGGCCAATGCGTCTGTGATATAATGCGCCGTGGTCTGGCCATCGACTGTGGCGTTCAGCGCCAGAATGACCTCTGCCACCCCTTCGGAGCGGACCCGTTCGGCCAGATCGGGGATCCGCAGATCCTCCGGGCCGATGGCGTCCAGCGCACTGAGTGTGCCGCCAAGCACATGATAGCGCCCCTTGAACGCGCCACCGCGTTCCATCGCCCACAGATCTGCCACGGTTTCCACCACGCAGATCTCGCCCGTCGCGCGGCGCGGGTCGTCGCAGATCGGACAAAGGTCGGTGGTGCCGATGTTGCCACATACCCGGCAATCCTGTGCGCTCAGGGCCACGGTGGCCATCGCCTGCGCCAGGGGAGCCATCACCATGTCACGCTTTTTCAGCAAATGCAGCACCGCCCGCCGCGCGGACCGGGGCCCAAGCCCCGGCAACCGCGCCATCAGCGCAATCAGGGATTCAATCTCGCGCGGGGGGCCCGACATGGATCAGAACGGCAGTTGCATGCCGGGTGGCAGGCCCAGACCTTCGGTGAGCTTTGCCAGTTCCGTCCGGCTGCGCTCCGCCGCTTTTGTCTGTGCATCCTTGATCGCGGCAAGGATCAGATCCTCGACCACCTCCTTTTCCGATGCCACAAAAATCGACGGATCAATCTCCAACCCGGTCAACTCGCCTTTGGCGGTGGCGCGCGCGCGCACAAGACCGGCACCGGACTCGCCGATCACCACGATGCGGGACAGATCCTCCTGCATCTCGGCCATCTTGGCCTGCATCTCCTGTGCTTTCTTCATCATCCCGGCCATATCGCCCAGACCGCCCAAACCCTTCAGCATCGTGTCGTCCTTTCAGCTATCCTCGAACGGATCCCATTCATCCTCGACCTCCGGCAGCGCATCGGTGGCGGCGGCCTGCACCAGATCTTCCGCCGTGCGGATTTCGGCGATCTTCGCCCCCGGAAAGGCCAGCATCACCGCCTGCACCAGCGGGGTCTGCATCACCTCGGCCTCGGTCTGCAGACGGTCTGCGTCGCGGGTCTCGGCAATCGTGGGCTGGCCGCCGCCCGAGACCACCGACACGCCCCAGCGCTGGCCGGTAAAGGCCTGCAGACGCTGGCCCAGCCGCGCGGCAAGATCAGGGCCCGCGCGCGGCGACGGTTCAAATTCGATCCGGCCGGGGGCATAGCGCACCAGACGCACGCCCTCTTCGACCTCATAGAGCAGTTTCATGTCGCGCCGCTCGCGGATCAGCGCGACCACCGACTCGAAGGTGGCATAGACCACCTGATCGGCGGCAAGCTGCATTGCCTGCCCCGCGCTGTTCATCATCGGCCCGCGCATCGGCGCGGAGGGCGCGCGCATCATCGCGCCATGCACGCTGCCGCCCCCGCCCGCGGGGGCCCCGCCCGGCACCGGCCCCCCCTGCACCGGGCCGGAGCTGTTCTGCAACCGCCGGATCAGGGTTTCGGGATCGGGCAGGTCGGCCACATGAGTCAGGCGGATGATCGCCATTTCCGCCGCCATCATCGCATTGGGGGCCAGCCCCACCTCTTCAATCGCTTTCAGCAGCATCTGCCACATCCGGCTGAGGGACCGCATCGGCAGGCGCGTCGCCATATCAAGGCCCCGCGCGCGTTCATCCGGCGGCGTGGTCGGGTCCTCGGCCGCTTCCGGTGTGATTTTGATCACGCTCACCCAATGGGTGATCTCGGCCAGATCGCGCAGGATCGCCATCGGGTCGGCGCCATCGGCATATTGGCCCGCCACTTCGGTCAGCGCCGCCGCCGCCTCGCCCTTCATGATCAGATCGAACAGATCCAGCACCCGGCCCCGGTCGGCCAGCCCCAGCATGGCGCGCACCTGCAGCGCGGTGGTCTCGCCCGCGCCATGGGCGATCGCCTGATCCATCAGGCTCATGGCATCGCGGACCGAGCCTTCGGCGGCGCGGGTGATCAGCGCCATCGCGTCAGGGGCCAGCGATGCGCCCTCCAGCCCGGCGATGCGCGACAGATGCGCCATCATCACCTCGGGCTCGATCCGTTTCAGATCAAAGCGCTGGCAGCGCGACAGCACGGTGACCGGCACCTTGCGGATCTCGGTGGTGGCAAAGATGAACTTCACATGCGCCGGCGGTTCCTCCAGCGTCTTGAGCAGCGCGTTGAAAGCGCTGGTCGACAGCATGTGCACTTCGTCGATGATATAGATCTTGTAGCGGGCCGAGGCCGCCCGGTAATGCACCGAATCAATGATCTCGCGGATATCGCCGACCCCGGTACGCGACGCGGCGTCCATCTCCATCACATCGACATGGCGGCCTTCGGCAATGGCGCGGCACGGCTCACACAGGCCGCAGGGCTCGGTGGTCGGCCCGCCCATCCCGTCAGCGCCCACACAGTTCAGCCCCTTGGCGATGATCCGCGCCGTGGTGGTCTTGCCCACGCCGCGCACCCCGGTCATCACAAAGGCATGCGCGATGCGGTCGGCGGCAAAGGCATTTTTCAGCGTGCGCACCATCGCCTCCTGCCCGATCAGATCGGCAAAGGTGGCGGGGCGGTATTTGCGCGCCAGAACCTGATAGGATTTCTCGGGACTGTCGGACATACTGCCTTTCCGGGGTTGCGTTGCCCCAACCTAGGCGCTGCCGCGCCCTTCGTCCACCCGAAGGCCCGATGATGACCCTTGAGATTGCAGAAATTCCCGCCCTTGGCGGCACCCTCGCGCTCTGCCCGATGCCGGGGCGGACCGGCGACTATGCGGGCGACCTTGCCACGCTGCTGGCGTGGCGGCCCGCACTGGTCATGAGCATGACCTCAAAGCTGGAACTGGCGACCAAGGGGGCCGCTACACTGCCCGCCGATCTGGCGGCAGCGGGTGTCGCGTGGGTGCATCTGCCGGTGCCGGATTTCGGCACGCCATGCCCCGACACAAAGATGCTCTGGCTTGAAACTTCGGCCCAAGTTCGGGCGAGTCTGGCAGAAGGCGACAAGGTGCTTGCCCATTGCATGGCAGGCTGCGGACGGTCGGGTATGGCGGTGCTGCGACTTTTGACAGATGCAGGCGAGGATCCGGGCACCGCCCTGAATCGCCTGCGTGCCGCCCGCCCCTGCGCGGTGGAGACCAAAGCACAGCTCAGATGGGCAACACTGTCCTGAGCAATTTCATCTGTTCTCAAATATCCCCGCCGGAGGCTCCCACACCTCCCCCCGGCGCTTACGCCCGATGATAGGGCGCCCCCGCCAGAATCGACGCCGCGCGATAAAGTTGTTCGCACAGCATCACCCGCACCAGCATATGCGGCCAGACCATCTTGCCAAAGCTGATCGACGCATCGGCCCGCGCCCGCAATCCCGGATCAATCCCGTCCGCACCGCCGATCACAAAGGCCAGATCCTGCCGCCCGCCATCGCGCCACCGCACCAGCATCGCGGCAAACTCCGGGCTGCTGACCAGCGCACCGCGTTCGTCCAGCGTGACCATCAGCGCGCCCGCAGGCACGGCGCGCGACAGCAGTTCGGCTTCGGCCGCCATGCCGCCGCCGCGTTTGTCCTCGACCTCATGCTCGGTGAGCGGGCCCAGAGACAGCGCCCGGCCAGAGCGGTCAAAGCGCGTGGTGTAATCGTCGATCAGCGCGCGCTCCGGGCCGGTGCGCAACCGGCCCACAGTGCAAAGATGCACCCGCATGGCGTCAGACGACCGACCCGCGCAGGGCGTCGCCTGATGGCAGCCACATCTTTTCCAGCTGATAGAATTCGCGCACTTCGGGGCGGAAGACATGCACGATCACATCGCCGGTGTCGATCAACACCCAGTCGCCGGTTTCCTTGCCTTCCATCTTGCAGACAAGGCCAAAGCCTTGCTTGATCCGGTCAGCCAGCTTCTCGGCAATCGCCGCCACCTGACGCGAAGACCGGCCCGAGCAGATCACCATGTAATCGGCCACGTCTGATCGGCCGCGCAGGTCGATCTGCACGATGCCTTCGGCTTTGTCGTCATCGACCGAGGCCAGAACCGCCTCCAGCAGTTCTTCGGCAGTGTAGTCCGGGGCGCTTGCGCGGTTTGCCCGGGGTCCGACCGGCAGCCCGGTCGCAGGATCTGAGTGAGACAGGACATCGTCCTCCATCTGACGCGCCGATCCATCCCCGGCGCCGGGACGCCCACAGGGTAGCACCCTTGTGGCGCAACCTCAACAAAACGGGCAAGCCGGGGGCCATAGCGCCGATTTGGCGCGCGTGCAAGCGCAGACGGCCATCGAACCTTGCCTGACATGGGAATTGCGCGTATCACACGCATCATGACCGGGTTCATCTATTTCAACATCACCGACCATGCGCGGCTTCCCGCCCGTTTTTTCGGCATGACCCGCAGCGTGCTTGCGCGCCTTTGATGCTGTCCCCGCCAATTATGGCGCGCGCCGATGCCCCCTTCAAAAGCCATCCCAAAACCAGAATAAGGTGAGAGCCATGACCGCTCCGCGTACACTTTACGACAAAATCTGGGACGACCACGTCGTCCACCAGGCCGAAGACGGCACCTGCCTTTTGTACATCGACCGGCACCTCGTGCATGAAGTCACCAGCCCGCAGGCCTTTGAAGGCCTGCGGATGACCGGCCGCTCTGTGCGCGCACCGGAAAAGACCATTGCCGTGCCCGATCACAACGTGCCCACCACGCTGGACCGCGCCAACGCCGCGACCATGACCGAAGACAGCCGGATCCAGGTCGAGGCGCTGGACCGCAACGCCCGCGATTTCGGGATCAACTACTATCCGGTCTCCGATGTGCGCCAAGGAATCGTGCATATCGTCGGCCCGGAACAGGGCTGGACCCTGCCGGGCATGACAGTGGTGTGCGGCGACAGCCACACGGCCACGCACGGGGCCTTTGGCAGCTTGGCGCACGGGATCGGCACATCCGAGGTGGAACATGTGCTGGCCACCCAGACGCTGATCCAGCGCAAGGGCAAGAACATGAAGGTGGAGATCACCGGATCGTTGCGTCCCGGCGTGACCGCCAAGGATATCACCCTGTCGGTGATCGGCGCCACCGGCACTGCGGGCGGCACCGGCTATGTGATCGAGTATTGCGGGCAGGCCATTCGCGAATTGTCGATGGAAGGCCGGATGACGGTCTGCAACATGGCGATCGAGGGCGGCGCGCGCGCCGGTCTGATCGCGCCGGATGAAAAGACGTTTGAATACTGCATGGGCCGCCCGCACGCCCCGAAAGGCGCGAAGTGGGAGGCGGCGGTGGCCTATTGGAAGACCCTGTTCTCCGATGATGATGCGCAGTGGGACAAGGTTGTCACGCTGAAAGGCGAAGACATTGCCCCGGTTGTCACATGGGGCACCAGCCCGGAAGATGTGCTGCCGATCACCGGCACCGTGCCTGCGGCGGGCGATTTCACCGGCGGCAAGGTCGAGGCGGCGCAACGCTCGCTTGACTACATGGGGCTGGAGCCGGGTCAGAAGCTGACCGATATCACCATTGACACCGTGTTCATCGGGTCCTGCACCAACGGCCGGATCGAGGATTTGCGGGCGGCAGCCGAGATCCTGAAGGGCAAGAAGATTGCCGTGAAACGCGCCATGGTGGTTCCGGGCTCTGGCCTTGTCCGGGCGCAGGCGGAAGAGGAAGGTCTGGCGCAGATCTTCATCGACGCCGGTTTTGAATGGCGGCTGGCAGGGTGCTCGATGTGCCTTGCCATGAACCCGGACCAATTGGCTCCGGGCGAACGTTGTGCCGCGACCAGCAACCGCAACTTCGAGGGCCGTCAGGGCCGGGGCGGTCGCACCCACCTGATGTCGCCCGCGATGGCGGCGGCTGCTGCGATCACCGGCCACCTGACCGATGTGCGCGAGATGATGGCACAGGCAACCACGGCCTGACAGCAACCGTCAGAGGTCACAAAGGGCGGCGGGGAAACCCTGCCGCCCTTTCGTGTGGCATATGCCTAAAGGAAAACCCGCTCATAGGTCCACCACGCGCCCACAGCCGCGATAGCCAGCGACGCCGGCACGGCGATGGCGCGGCGATACCAGTCCTTTTTGCCAAACGGCAGCGCCAGCAGCACAAAGGCCACCGCGATCACCGCCAATTGCCCCAGTTCCACCCCGATGTTGAACCCGATCAGCCCCACCACAAAGCGGCTGTCCTGCAAGCCCACATCGCCCAGCACCGACGCAAACCCCAGCCCGTGCAGCAGGCCAAAACCGAACACCACCGCCACGCGCAGCGCGGTGATCCTGCCGCTGCCGATGATGTTTTCAACCGCGACATAAACGATGGACGCCGCGATCAGCGGCTCCACGATCGCGGCCGGAACCGACACGATCTTAAGACTGGCCAGTGCCAGCGTGACGGTATGGGCCAGGGTGAAGGCAGAGATCTGCGCCAGAAGCGGCCCGAACCGCAGGGCATAGAAAAACAAACCAAGCACAAACAGAATATGGTCCAGCCCCTTGGGTATGATGTGTTCAAACCCCGAAATGATATAGCGCGCGAAAACCGCGCCTGCCGTATCAGCCGTCACTTGCGCACGGGGCAATGGCTCGGAAAGACTGCCCCCAGAGAGCAGGGCTGCATAGGCATTGGCATCGCCTTCGGCTTGACGCACGACAAGCGAGCCAAGGGACGCATCCCAGCCCACCTGCACCGCGCTGCCATCGTCAGGCAGTTCGGCGCTGATGACCAGAATGCTGTCGCGCGGCAGACTTACATCGCCCACCTCCGGCACGGTCAGGCTGACGATGCGCGGCTCCAGCCGCGCGTCACCGGCAATCAAGGTTAAACGAGCCTTCAACTGCGGCCACCGCGTCTCGAACGCGGCCATCAATGCCTCGGGACTTTCAGCCCGTAAGGTATCGTATTCCCCGGCCAGAGGAGATTCGTTGGTGTCCTGTAATCCGGCCAGATCAATGCCGGCAAGGATGGGTTCAACCGTCAGCCTGACCGTCATTTCGACCATGTCTTCGCCGACAGCTACATCGGCCACCGCCGGGCGCACCTCATGCGCGACCACCGGCAACGCAGCCATTGACAGGGCGGCCCAAAGCGCCACGTTGCACAAAGAGAGCGTAAAGCGGGGGAAGATCATGCAACGGTCCTTTTGGCGCGGTATCGGAACTGGTCTGATTTGGGCGATAGCTAGCACGACAAGCGCCTTTGCCCATGAATTCTGGCTTCTGCCGGATAATTTCACGCCCCAGCCAGAAGCGCAGTTCACCGTTGATCTGCGCAACGGTCAGCAGATGAAAGGGGTTTCGCTGCCCTACCTGCCGCAGTCGGTCGCCCGGTTCGAAGTGATCGCGAAAGGTGCCGCTCTGCCCGTTGTCAGCCGTTTGGGCGATATTCCCGCGCTGTCGATGTCTGCGCCATCCGAAGGGTTGGTCGCGGTGGTCCATGAAACCACAAACAACACGGTTACCTATGACAGTCTGGCGCAGTTCGAACAGTTCTTGACCCACAAGGCGGCAAGCCGGCTGTTGGCCACCCATGGCGCGCGGGGCTTGCCTGAAAGCGGGTTTTCCGAAACCTATCGCCGCTATGCCAAGACCCTGATCGGCGTGGGTGATGGCCACGGTCAGGATCAGGCTGCGGGATTGAGGATCGAGATTGTGGCGCTGGCAAATCCCTATACCGACGACCTGGCGGCGGGCCTGCCGTTGCAGGTGCGTCTTGATGGGGCTCCGCACGCAGGCGCGCAGATCGACCTGTTCGCCACTGCCCCGGATGGCACGGTGACAGAGACGTTTTTCACCACCGACGCGGCGGGTGTCGCCTTGGTGCCTGCCAAGCCGGCTCATACCTATCTGGCCGACAGTGTCGCCATCTATGCCTTGTCCAACGATGATGCCGCTGCGGGCCCGGTCTGGCATTCGGATTGGGCGTCCCTGACCTATATGGTTCCCTGACAGCTTGAAGCGATTGGGGGCCTGCGCTATCAGGCAGTAACCACAGGAGATCGCGATGGACAAGTTCACCACCCTGACCGGCATTGCGGCGCCCATGCCGCTGGTCAACATCGACACCGACATGATCATTCCAAAACAGTTCTTGAAAACCATCCAACGCTCTGGCCTTGGCAAGAACCTGTTTGACGAGATGCGCTACACGCAAGACGGTGTCGAAATCCCGGATTTCGTGCTGAACCAGCCGGCCTATCGCAGTGCCGAAATCCTGATCGCTGGCGACAATTTCGGCTGTGGCTCCTCGCGCGAGCATGCGCCCTGGGCGCTGCTGGACTTCGGCATCCGCTGCGTGATCGCCACCAGCTTTGCTGATATCTTCTACAACAACTGCTTCAAGAACGGCATCCTGCCGATCGTGATGCCGCAGGATGTGGTGGATGTGCTGATGGCCGATGCGCGCAAGGGTGCAAATGCGCGGGTCACGATTGATCTGGAAGCCCAGACCGTCACGACCTCGGACGGGCAGAGCTTTGGCTTTGACGTGGACAGCCATCGCAAGCATTGTCTGCTGAACGGGCTGGATGATATCGGTCTGACGCTGGAAAAGGCGACCGCAATAGACAGCTATGAAGCAAAGACGGCCACGCTGCGCCCTTGGGCCTGAAATCCCTTGAACCACAATATCTTGGGCCGCCCCACCGGGCGGCCTTTTTGTTTTCGCGCTCTTGATGCAATCTGGCGACACATTGGCCGTGAATGTGCCACATTATTTAATCAAACCAGAACAGATGATTGCGGGCCGAAGCGAAAGAAGGCACAACTTGGGCAAGATTGAGGCAACCCGCCACAAATGGCGCGGAATCTTCGGAACAAGGCCCCGGCACAGTATCGGGTCCGACCGGATGGAAGGTGGCAAAGCAGTGGTCTCGCGTTTATCGGGAGCTCTCATACGGGCCGTGGTAGTGATGGCGGTGGTTGTGACGCCATCGGTCATGCTTACCGGCGTGTCCAGTGACGCAAAGCAGATGGCCGCGCTTGTCGCGCTGTTTGCAGGGCTTCTGACATTTGTCGAATACAACGCCGAAGCGCCCAGCCTGATCGAATTCCGCGATGCGCCACCCTTCAACCGGGTCCGGCTTGCGATGCTGTTTTTTACAGTCTTTTGCCTGACTGTGATGGAAAGCGGTCGGGTGCAGGCCACAAGCCTGACCGATCTTGTGCAGGCCATCGGCCACCTTGTCGGGCGATCAATGGATTTCCCCTATTCCCCTGTGCGCCTTGCCAAGCTGATGCTGGCCGAAACCGCCACCGCCGAACAGGTGCAGGCCGTGCGCGATGCGGCGGGGCTGGCCTATATCACATCGCTGATCTCTCTGGCCGTGTTCGTCATCCTGCTGAAGGCACGGATATGGCCAAGCCGGCACCTCGTGTTCAACGTCTGGGTGAACCTGCCCACCTTTGACCCGACTGCCGGTGATCTGGTCGAACGGCTGGAACGCGACGCGCGCATCAACATTGCCCTTGGGTTTTTGCTGCCCTTCATCATTCCGTTTTTCGTCAGCCTGTCGTCCTCTGGGGTGAACCCGGATAGCATGACCGCATCTCAAACCCTGATCTGGACAATGACAGCATGGGCTTTTCTTCCCGCAAGTCTGTTCATGCGCGGCATAGCAATGGGGCGCATTGCCGATATGATCCGACAGATCCGCCGCGTGCAGGGCGCAAGGGACCAAATGGCCGTCGCGCGGGCCTCGCGGGCGTTCTGATCGCGCTCTGCGGGGCGGCAGAAGCAGAGCCGATACGGGTCGCCTATTGGACGACCGATCTGAACAGGGCCGGACCGGGCCTGTTGTTGCGCGATCTGGTGGCGGGAACCGCAACAGATATCGCCGTGGCGACAACCACGATTACCGCGTTGGATGCAGATGTGCTGGTGCTGTCCGGCGTTGACTATGACGCGGGCGCGCTGGCACTTATGGCGCTGAACGCCACATTGCCCCTGCCCTATCCGCATCTGGTGGCCTTGCGGCCCAATACCGGGATTGCCAGCGGCTTTGACCTTGATGGCAACGGTCGCAGAGACGAAGCGCGCGATGCCATTGGTTACGGCCGCTTTCCGGGCGAATCTGGCATGGCGGTTCTGTCACGCCTGCCATTGGACGCAGGGAAAAGCGTGGACTACTCTGCCCTGCTTTGGCGCGATCTGCCTTGGGCCGTCCTGCCACCGCTGCCTGCGGGCGCGGGACAGGTGTTGCGTCTGTCGACAACCGGGCATCATGACACGGCGGTGGTGTTGCCCGATGGCCGACACTTGCACCTGCTGACATGGCACGCAACCCCGCCCGCGTTCGAGGGGCCGGCGCGGCGCAACACGCGGCGCAACCACGACGAAGCGGCGTTCTGGCTGCACCTTCTGGACAGTCCGCAGGCGCCACAGGAGCCATTTATGCTGTTGGGGCAAGCCAATGCTGATCCGGAAAAGGGCAACGGCGATCCGGCAGCCATCCGGTCGCTGCTGTCAGACCCGCGGCTGCAGGATGTGATCGCGGGCGACACGGTGGATTATGGTGGCGATCTGGGCCCACTGCGTGTCAGCTATATCCTGCCGTCCTCCGGCATCACGGTCACAGACGCGGGCCACGCGCCGACGCCGCAGGGCGCGCGCCATCACCCGATCTGGGTGGAAATCTTACCCTGAACGGCCACATCGCCCAAGCACTGCTTGACCCTGTGCGGCCCATTGGCTACGCCGCTGGCAACCCAAAAAGACAGGAGCCTTTGTGATGGCCAACCCTTCCCTTCTTATCCTCGCCGGTGACGGCATCGGCCCTGAAGTCATGGCCGAGGTGAAGAAAATCATCCATTGGATGGGCGCGCGGCGCGGTGTCACCTTTGACGTGACCGAAGATCTGGTTGGCGGCTGCGCCTATGACAAACATGGGGTCCCGCTGCACGACGACACCATGGCAAAAGCGCAAGAGGTGGATGCGGTGCTTTTGGGCGCCGTGGGCGGCCCGCAATATGACAATCTGGATTTCAGCGTAAAGCCGGAACGCGGTCTGTTGCGCTTGCGCAAGGAAATGGACCTGTTTTCCAATCTGCGCCCGGCACAATGCTTTGACGCACTGGCCGATTTTTCCAGCCTCAAGAAAGAGGTCGTGGCCGGTCTGGATATCGTGATCGTGCGCGAGCTTACCAGCGGCGTCTATTTCGGCGAGCCGCGCGGGATTTTTGTCGAGGGCAACGAGCGGGTGGGCATCAACACCCAGCGCTATACCGAATCGGAGATCGCCCGTGTCGCGCGCTCGGCATTCGAGCTGGCGCGCAAACGTTCGGGCAAGGTCTGCTCGATGGAAAAGGCCAATGTGATGGAATCGGGCATCCTGTGGCGCGATGTGGTGCAAGAGATCCACGACAAGGAATACCCCGATGTCGCGCTGACCCACATGTATGCCGACAACGGCGCGATGCAGCTGGTGCGCTGGCCCAAGCAGTTCGATGTGATCGTCACCGACAACCTGTTTGGCGATGTGCTGTCCGATTGCGCTGCGATGCTGACCGGCAGCCTCGGCATGCTGCCCTCGGCCAGCCTTGGGGCACCGATGGCGAATGGCCGGCCCAAGGCGCTGTATGAGCCGGTGCATGGCTCTGCACCTGACATTGCCGGCACGGGAAAGGCAAATCCGATCGCCTGCATCCTGTCGTTCGCGATGGCGCTGCGCTACTCCTTTGACATGGGCGACGAAGCCGTGCGGGTGGAAAAAGCGGTGGAAAAAGTGTTGGCCGACGGGCTGCGCACCGCCGATCTGATGGGGCCACAAGACGGCACCCCCATCACCACCACGCAAATGGGCGATGCGATCATCGCGGCGCTGGACGACAGCCTGTAAGCCACGGGCAGGCTGTTGCACAAAGGCCCGCAACGTTGCGGGCCTTTGTCATTTCCGTGACGGGAACCGTTGAGCCTTCCTGCCGTTTCTGCACATAGTGATAGCGCAAACAGGTCTGGCGTTCGGCCCCTGATGGCGAAAGGGGACGGCATGGGACACAACCTGAAAGGTGCGCTTCTCGCGCTGCTCGCCTTTGCGATCTATGCCACCCACGATGTGGTCATCAAGTTTTTGGGCGAAAGTTACAATTCGTTCCAGATCATCTTTTTCTCGGGGCTTCTGGGCTTTCCGCTGATCACTTTCATGCTGATGAGCGACCGGACCGATGGCAACCTGATTCCGCGCCATCCATGGTGGTCCCTGCTGCGCTCGCTTACCGCCGTTTCGACCGGGGCGGCAGCGTTTTATGCCTTCACAGTGCTGCCGTTGGCGCAAACCTATGCAATCCTGTTCGCCATGCCGCTCTTGATCACCGTGATGGCGATCCCGATGCTGGGCGAAAAGGTCGGCTTTCGGCGCGGGATTGCGGTGGTGGTCGGGCTGGTCGGGGTGTTGATCGTGCTGCGTCCGGGATCGGCGGAATTGTCGCTTGGCCATCTTGCAGCACTTGGCGCGGCTGTGACGGGATCTTTGACATCCGTCATCGTGCGCAAGATCGGGGCGGATGAGCGGTCTGCCGTGCTGATGGTCTATCCGATGGTGGCAACCTTCCTTTTGACCGGAGCCGCCATGCCCTTTGTCTACGTGCCAATGCCGTTGGAACATCTGGCGCTGACCGGCGTCATCGCACTTCTGGCCTTTGTGGCCGCGATGTTGTCAATCGCCGCCTATCGCGCCGCGCCTGCGATCATCGTCGCCCCGATGCAATATTCACAGATCATCTGGGCGGTGATCTTTGGCGCGCTGTTGTTCGACGAATCCGCTGATTTTTACACATTGGTCGGCACGGGGGTTATCATCGCGTCAGGCATCTATATCGTGCTGCGCGAAGGCACCGGCAGCGTTTCAAAAAACAGCCCCGTTCTGTCGAACAAATCCCGCCCCGAAACCGGCTTGATGCCCCGCATCAGCTTGCTGCTGAAGCGCGGCGATCGCAGGCGGACAGAGTAGCCATTCGACCCCTCTTGCAAAGCGCAAATGAACGGTTTACGGCAAGATCCATGGTCGGAGCGTAGCGCAGTCTGGTAGCGCACCTGCTTCGGGAGCAGGGGGTCGGAGGTTCGAATCCTCTCGCTCCGACCAAATTCCCCCTTTGAACGATCATAATTGCGGGCTGGATCGGTTATCATCCGCGAGATCTGTTGCTATGTGAGGTGCGGGCAGGATCCTGAACGCGGGTCATGTGTTGGTTCTGTGACGCCTCCAAAGCCTGGCAGCTTGTGTCGGACCGCGATGCGCAGTGAGCGTTAAAGGATTAGAGATGCTGACGATGACACCTTTTGCCGAAATTGCCATTCTGTTGGTCATGGCAGCCGGGATCGGCATTGTCGGAACGATGCTGCGGCAACCTCTGATCGTCAGCTTCATTGCGGTAGGCTTGATCGCGGGGCCGTCAGCGTTGGATCTGGTCCATTCGGATGAACAGATTGAACTGCTGTCTGAACTGGGCATTGCGGTCTTGCTGTTTCTGGTCGGCATCAAGCTGGATGTGAAACTGATCCGGTCGCTGGGCGCGGTCTCGGTGCTGACGGGTTTGGGCCAGGTCGCGTTTACGGCCCTTTTTGGGTATCTGATCGGGCTTGCGCTGGGGTTGGGGCAGATCACCAGCCTGTATGTCGCCGTTGCGCTGACCTTTTCGTCCACCATCATCATCGTGAAGCTGATGTCGGACAAGCGCGAGATTGACTCTCTGCACGGGCAGATCGCGCTTGGGTTCCTGATCGTGCAGGATCTGGTGGTGGTGCTGGCGATGATCGTGCTATCGGCCATTGGCATCGGTGGCGCGGAAGACGCCGGGGGATCGGTCTGGACCGTGCTGGCTGCGGGAATAGGCATGGTGGCGGTCGTGGTGTTGTTTGTGCGCTTTGCTGCCAACCCGCTGACCGAACGGCTGGCGCACGCGCCTGAACTTCTGGTGATCTTTGCCATCGCACTGGCGGCGCTGTTTGCCGCTGTGGGTGATGCCGTGGGTCTGGGCAAAGAGGTTGGCGGATTGATGGCCGGCGTCGCCTTGGCGTCGACGCCTTACCGTGAAACGATTGCCGCCCGACTGGCGCCCTTGCGCGATTTCCTGTTGCTGTTCTTTTTCATCGCCCTGGGGTCTACACTGGACCTGTCGCTTCTGGGCACCCATATCACCGGGGCAGTGGTGTTCTCGCTGTTCGTGTTGATCGGTAATCCGCTCATCGTTTTGGCCATCATGGGGGCGATGGGGTATCGCAAGCGGACAGGGTTTCTGGCGGGCCTGACTGTGGCGCAAATCAGTGAATTCTCGCTGATCTTTGTGGCCATGGGCGTCAGCTTGGGCCATGTGCCCGAGGACGCGCTGGGATTGGTCACGATGGTCGGCTTGGTCACCATTGCCGCGTCAACCTACATGATCACGTTTTCACACAAGCTGTACGCTGTTTTTGAGCGCTATCTCGGTGTGTTTGAACGCAAGGGCACTCCGCGCGAGACCGACGAAAACGATACAACCCGCGCGGCGTATGCGTCGGTCATTCTGTTCGGTCTGGGTAGGTTTGGCACGGCAATCGGCGTGCGTTTGAAAAAGCGCGGAATCAAGGTGCTTGGCATCGATTTCAACCCGCAGGCGGTGAAACGCTGGCGCGAAATGGGGATGGACGCCGAATTCGGCGACGCGACGGATCCGGAATTTCTGGCCGAGTTGCCATTGCGCGGGGCGGACTGGGTGGCGTCGACCGTGCCTGTGCATTTGACCGGGCTGAGCCATGAGGATGTTCGTCACACTCTGATCCAGTTGAGCCGCGCTGCCGGCTTTACCGGCAAAATCGCGATGTCGTCGCATGGACCGGCGGAATCAAAGATCCTGCTGGGGGCGGGCGTGGATATCGTGCTGGAGCCGTTTCAGGATGCGGCGGATCGGGCGGTGGACCTGCTGACGGGGGCCGATGCGTCAGAACGCACCGACATTCCCGCGATTCCGTCCGAAGCGCAAGGCGCAGGCTGACCGGCCGCGCCTAGTTGTCCACCTTCAGCACGATCTTGCCGGTGTGCCCAGAGCTTTCCATGCGGGCATGCGCCTGTGCGGCTTGCTCAAGGGGATATTGGCTATCCATCACCGGGGCGAAGTGGCCGGCGGCAATCATTGGCCAGACATGGGTTTCCACCTCGCGCGCGATACGGGCCTTGGCGGCGTCGGATTGCGGGCGCAGCGTCGATCCGGTGATCGTCAGGCGGCGCATCATCAGTTCGGCAAAATTCAGCTCGATCTTGGGGCCTTGCAGGAACGCGATCTGCACAAGACGGCCATCATCGGCCAGTGTGCGGATGTTGCGCGGAAGGTAAGGTCCGCCGACCATGTCGAGGATCAGATCGGCCCCACCCATTGCTTTCACCTCGGCCGCCCAATCCTCGGTCTTGTAGTTGAACGCACGCTCGGCCCCCAGCGCCTCACAGGTTCGGGCCTTGTCATCGGTGCCTGCGGTGGTGAAAACACGCGCGCCCAATGTGCGCGCAAGCTGGATCGCCGTCGTGCCGATGCCCGACGCGCCACCATGCACCAGAAAACGCTCTCCGCCACGCAATCCGCCGCGCATCACCACATTTGACCAGACAGTGAAGCAGGTTTCCGGCAGACACGCCGCCTGATCCATCGCCATGCCGTCCGGCACCGGCAGCGCATGCGATTCGTGGGTGGTGACATATTCGGCATAACCACCACCGGGCAGAAGCGCGCACACCTTGTCGCCAATGCTCCAGCGAGTAACATTGGGGCCCAATTCCACCACCGTGCCCGATGCCTCCAGCCCCAGCAGGGGCGAGGCGCTGGCGGGCGGTGCATACAAGCCCGCACGTTGCAGCGCATCGGGGCGATTGACCCCGGCATAGGCCACCCGAATGACGATCTGACTATGACCGGGCACCGGCACCGGGTGGGTGGCAAGGCGCAACACATCCGGCCCGCCGGGTTCAGAAATCTCGATCGCGCGCATGGTATGGGACAGGGTCATGAAAGGCCTTTCAGCGGGGTCAGCCCGAGCTTTTTCCGGGCAGGTCATCCGGTGTTTCGGGTTTGCGGATCTTTTCCATCAGTTTCATCGGCCCGGCAAGCAATGCCTTGGAAATCGGGTTTTCACGCAGTGCGGCCTTGGCTTTTTCGATCTGCATCACATTGTCGATACGCCGGTCCAGAAACTCCCACGTGTCGTGATGGCCGGGGCTGTCATCGCCCAGCCAGAACAATACGGTGGCAGAATAGACCGCCGACAGCGTGGCCCGCTTGGTATACCAGTTCACATCGCGGCTGGTGTCGCCCAGCGCATCCCAAATCGCATCTGCCGTGCCCCAGATCGCGCGAACCCCATCAGAAGCGTAAATCGGCAAGGCGAACAAGGTGCTGCCCCGGCGCACAGCTTCCTTGTCCTCCACCAATTCAAGCCGCAGGCGCACCGCGTGGGCCACCCGCTCGCGAAAGCGCATCGCGCTCAGGTCCGTTTCGGCCAGCCGGTCACGCATCAGCGTATCGCCGCGCCGGTGGTAGGCCAGCGCCAGATCGACCCCGCCGCGCGGGTAAAGTGCGCGGGCCAGCGCCTCTGCCACCCCTGAATCAATGATCGCAGCGCGCAGTGTGGCTTCGGACCAGCCATCGAACGGCACATGCATCAGGGCGGCATCCAGCACACGGTCGGCGGGGGTTGGCGTTGTTTCGGTCGTCATGGTGTCATCCTTCCGTCATGGCGGTGGACAGGGCCTGTTGCCTTTGTTATAGCGCGCCTTGCCTGCACAAACAGTGCAACTCTAACCTAGGAAGGTGGTGACAACCACATGCAGGTCAGCGTCCGTGACAACAACGTTGAGCAAGCCCTCCGGGCTCTCAAGAAAAAGCTCCAGCGCGAAGGCGTGTTCCGCGAAATGAAGCTCAAGCAACATTTCGAGAAACCCTCCGTCAAGAAAGCGCGCGAGCAAGCCGAAGCCGTTCGCCGTGCGCGCAAGCTTGCGCGCAAAAAGGCATTGCGCGAAGGCGGCGTTTAAGTCGTTCTTGGAATGCTGGGCAGTGGCTGAATGCCCCTGCCCCCCGATCAACCCCCGTCCGCAAGGCCGGGGGTTTTTCTTTGCGCGATGGCATGTGGAAGCGTGGCACAGGGGCCGATTCGAACAGTGACTGTGCAGTTGAAAGCGGCAGGTTCATGCTTAGCTGCATTGCAGCATAATCAAAGGACATGCCGCAATGACTCCCGATACCCTGTTCCGCCCCTTCACCCTCAAGGGCCTGACCCTGCCCAACCGGATCGTGATGGCCCCGATGACACGCGGCATGGCGCCCGATGGCATCCCCGGCGCGGCCAATGCCGACTATTACCGCAAGCGGGCGATCGGCGGCGTCGGCCTGATCCTGACCGAGGGCACGGTCGTGAATCGTCCCGCATCCCGCAACTTGCCCGGCATTCCGTTTTTCCATGGCAAGGCAGCGATGAACGGCTGGACGGAAGTGGCGAAAGCTGTCCATGCCGCAGGCGGCAAGATTGCCCCGCAGATCTGGCACACCGGATCAACCCGCGGCGGGAAATGGGAACCGGAAGCACCCGTAGAAAGCCCGTCGGGCCTGCTTGGCCCCGACACCCCACGCGGGGTCGTGATGACCGACGAAGATATCGCCGATACCATCGCGGCCTTTGCCGCCTCGGCGCGCGATGCCAAAGCCGCGGGCTTTGACGCGGTGGAATTGCACGGCGCGCATGGCTATCTGATCGACCAGTTCTTCTGGTCCGGCACCAACCTGCGCAACGACCGCTGGGGTGGGGCCACGATTGCCGAGCGGTCGCGTTTCGCGGCCGAGATTGTCAAGGCGGTGCGAGCAGCGCTTGGCCCCGATTTCCCGCTGATTCTGCGCGTCAGCCAGTGGAAGCAACAGGATTACACCGCGCGGCTGGCCACCACGCCGGCCGAGATGACCGATTGGCTGCTGCCATTGGTCGAAGCCGGGGTAGACATCCTGCATTGTTCGCAGCGCCGGTTCTGGGTGGCCGAATTCCCCGAACTGGATGGCGAAGACGGGCTGAACTTTGCCGGTTGGGCCAAGAAACTGACTGGCGCGGCCACGATCAGCGTCGGCTCGGTCGGGCTCAACTCCGACTTTGGTGGCGCGTTTGCCGGTGAAGCGTCGCAAAACACCCCGCTGGATCGGCTGATCCGCCGGATGGAACGCGACGAATTCGACCTGATCGCCGTGGGCCGCGCGCTGATTTCGGATGCTGACTGGGTGAACAAAGTGCACGCCGGGCGTGGTGCGGACCTGACCGGGTTTGACGCTGCCGATCTGGCTGTTCTGGCCTGACCCTTGCGGCGGCCCTGTGGTGCAGGGCCGCCGCTATACCGCAATGGCGGTGGTGCTTACCACCGTCCGCAGCGCAAATGACGACTGCATCTGCCGCACGCCGGGCAGACGTGACAGGAACTGGCGGTGGATCCGGGCGAAATCCTCGGTATCCTCGGCCATGATCTTGAGCAGATAATCCGCTGTGCCCGCCATCAGATGACATTCCAGCAGGTCAGGCAGCCGCGCCACCTCTCGCTCGAACGCGTCAAGCAACTCCTCGGCCTGACTTTGCAGGGTGATTTCCACAAACACCGTCGTCAGTCGTCCGATCTTGCGGGTATCCAGCAGGGCGACATAGCCCGCGATATACCCCTCCTCCTCCAGCCGCTGGGTGCGGCGATGACAGGCCGACGGCGACAGGTTCACCCGTTCCGACAACTCGGCGTTGGTGATGCGGCCGTCGCGTTGCAGCACGTTCAAGATACGGCGGTCTGTTGCGTCAAGATCCATGGGGGTGGTGATTTCTTTCGCCTGATGGATGATCTGCGCCATATCCTACGCCAGAGCCATGCGCCTGTCGCGGAAAATTCAAGAAAGTGACGGGCAATCGGCGCGACACTCAATGGCATACAACAAAAGAACCAACAGGAAATCATCATGAAAATCGGTTGCCCGAAAGAGATCAAGCCGCAGGAATTCCGCGTTGGCATGATGCCAGATGCGGTGCGCGATGCGGTGGCGCATGGCCATTCGGTGCTGGTCGAAACCGGCGCGGGGGTTGGCGCGGGCTTTCCCGATGCCGATTACACGGCGGCGGGTGCACAGATTGCCCCGGATGCGGAGACGGTGTTTGCCGAGGCCGGGATGATCGTCAAGGTCAAGGAACCGCAATCGGTGGAGCGCAAGCGCCTGCGCGAAGGGCAAGTGCTGTTCACCTATCTGCACCTGGCGCCCGACCCGGACCAGACGCGCGACCTGCTGGAGTCGGGCGTGACCGCCATCGCGTATGAGACAGTCACCGACCGCGCGGGTGGCTTGCCGCTGCTTGCGCCCATGTCGGAAGTGGCCGGGCGGCTGGCCCCGCAGGTGGGCGCATGGACGCTGCAAAAGGCCAATGGCGGGCGCGGCGTTCTGCTCGGTGGCGTGCCGGGGGTTCTGCCCGCCAAGGTGGTGGTGATCGGCGGCGGCGTCGTTGGCACCCACGCGGCGCGGGTCGCCGCTGGCATGGGCGCGGATGTGGTGGTGCTCGACCGCTCACTCAACCGCTTGCGTTATCTGGATGATGTGTTTGCGGGCGTGTTCCGCAACGGCTATGCCAGCGGTGCCGCGACAGCCACGGCGGTGGCCGAGGCGGATCTGGTTATCGGCGCGGTGCTGATCCCCGGCGCCGCCGCGCCCAAACTGGTGACGCGCGCGCAACTGGGCACGATGAAGCCGGGCGCGGCGATTGTGGATGTGGCGATCGATCAGGGCGGCTGTTTCGAGACCAGCCGTGCCACCACGCATCAAGACCCGATCTATGAGGTGGATGGCATCATGCATTATTGCGTGGCCAACATGCCGGGCGCTGTTGCGCGCACATCCACGCAGGCGCTTGGCAATGCCACCCTGCCCTTCCTGCTGGCGCTGGCCGACAAGGGTTGGAAAGCCGCCTGCGCCGATGATCCACACCTGAAAGCGGGGCTTAACACCCATGCAGGCCACCTGACCTATGCCGCGGTAGGCGAGGCGCTGGGCCTGCCGTCGATCACGGCGGATGAGGCGATGAAGCTTTGACCCAAAAGGGCCCCCATCGCCTGGGGGCCCTCTTGCTAGATCACCTGCTCACCGCTGTTGAAGTGCGTCGCGGATTTGTTTGAGAACATCCAGTTCCGTCGGTCCAGCAGGCACAGCGGCAGCAGCCTCGGCGGCTTCTTTGCGCACCATTTGGGCCTTGAGACGGTTGACCGCCTTGACCAGCAGGAACACCACCCAGGCGATGATCAGGAAATTGATGATTGCGGTGATGAATGCGCCATAGGCAAACACCGGCACCCCCGCTTCCCGCGCTGCGGCAAGCGACGCCGGGTCGGTGCCCGACAGGTCGATGTAAAGATTCGAGAAATCGACGCCGCCGGTGATCAGACCGATGATCGGGTTGATCAGATCGGCCACAAGCGAATTGACGATGGCGGTAAACGCCGCCCCAATGATAATTCCAACGGCAAGGTCAACCACGTTGCCTTTGGCAATAAAGGCTTTGAATTCGTTAATCATTCCCACATATCCCCGTTGCGCGGCTGCATTTTGCAGCGCTGTTCCCATCCATGCGTCAGGCGCAGGCGGTTTGGTTATGCCACAGCTTTTCCAGCAAAAAAGGGGGAAATCTTGATCGCCTTGTGCATCATGCCTTGGCGCGGACGGTTTGCAACAGATCAGCGGGCCAGAACCCGATAAGGCCACCAGTCAAGGCAAGGCCCGCACCATCGTCACCGCGCGGGAAAAGCCGAAAACGTGGCGCAATGGGCCAAGGGTCTCAACACGCCACGCCGCAAAGCCAAGCCGTTCATACAGGGCGCGGGCGCGGATGTTGGTGTCGATCACCTCCAGCCTGATCGCGCGATAGCCGCGCGCCGTGGCTTCCGCCATCAGTGCGGCCACAAGCGCGCTGCCAACACCATGACCACGCGCCTCTCGCGCCACACAAATTCCGTCAATCAGGAAACGGTCGTTGTCGATTTCACTTTGCAACAAGCGCAGCAGGGCGCCGCGCCAAGCTGCACCAAGCCAGCCATACACAGCCCGAAGATCTTCAGGCGCCCCACCCGCAAAACTGCCTTGCCACGATTTGAAACCGGCAATGCCAAGCAGTTGCCCATCATCTGACAGAGCACAAATACAGTGGTCAGCACGCAGCACCCGCAGCAAAAAAGCATGGGCGCGGGCTTCCGGTCCCATCACACGGCCCAGCTTGCCACCAAAGGCCTGCCAATACAGCACGGCCGCCTGCGGCTTCAGGTGTTCGGGAAGCCCAAGCCTGACATGCACCCTGTTTACCCCCCTTTCCAGTCGCGTTCAAAATGCCTAAGCCGTGAGAACCGTACGGTAAAGGTGAAAGCCATGCCCACCATCCGATCCCCGTTCCTGCGCGGCTGCGTTGCCTCGGCGCCGTTCGTCATCGTGGTGGTGCCCTTTGCCCTGCTGTTCGGTGTCGTCGCGACCGAAGCAGGGCTTGATGTGCTGCAGGTGATGCTGTTTTCCTTCAGCGTTTTTGCGGGCGCCTCACAATTCGCCGCTGTGCAACTGATGCAGGATCAGGCCCCGGTGCTGATCGTGTTGGCGACCTCCCTCGCCGTCAACCTGCGTATGGTGATGTATTCTGTTGCAATGGCCCCACATCTGGGCGCGGCTTCGTTCGGCACGCGGGCGTTGATGGCTTATTTTCTGGTGGATCAAAGCTTTGCGGCAAGCCAACTTGAATTTGACCGCAGGCCGGATCAACCGTTGACGGACAAGGTTGCTTTCTTCTTCGGAACAGTCGCGCCGATTGCACCGCTGTGGTTTGCGGCAACTTTTGCCGGTGCGGTGTTGGGCGAGGCGATACCCAAGGATTACGCATTGGATTTTGCGGTCCCGATCACCTTTCTGGCCATCTGCGCGCCGATGCTGCGCAGCATTCCGCATGTGGTCGCAGCGGCTGTCTCGATTGTTGCGGCACTGGCGCTGTCGGGCCTGCCTTACGGCACCGGGTTGCTGATCGCGGCGGTGTTGGCAATGGCAGCAGGTGCAGGCGCCGAAGTTGCGCTTACCCAGAGGCGCGGGGCATGAAGATTGATCCGTCGACCTTCTGGATCGTCCTTCCCGCGCTGGGGATTGGCACCTATCTGATACGGCTGTCGTTCCTTGGGGTGTTGGGAAACCGCCCACTTCCGGTCAGCCTGCGCCGCGCGCTGCGCTATACTGCAGTCGCCATCCTACCGGGGCTGGTCGCGCCTGCCGTGCTTTGGCCAGCCGCCACAGGCGGCGAGACGGATCCGGCCCGGCTTGCGGCTGCCTGCGTGACGCTGGCGGTAGGCCTCGCCACCCGCAGCGTCATCGGGGCTATTCTTGCAGGCGGTATCACGCTTTATGCGGTGATGTGGATCTGACTATTCCAACCGCGGATCGCCAGCCTGCACCAGCAGCACGCCGTGATTGTTGTCCGCGTCGGTGTCCGTGATCTTTCGACTGATCACGCCCGGCAGTTTGGCAAACTCTTCCATGAACTTTGCCGGATACCACGTGGATGGCAGCGACTCGAACCCCGGAACGTCGCGCAAAATGGCCGAGATCGACTTGGTGCATTGCGCCTTTGGCACTGCGCCATACGCCTTTGCCCGCTGCGCCACCAAGGCTGCCACGCCAGGAGATACAACCACCGTCTGCTCGATCACGTCAAATGTTTCACGCGCATGATAATCAATGTAAAACGCCACCATCTTGGGTGTCATGCCAAAGTGAACATCGTTGCGTTCCGGCAGCGCCGGATGATGCCAGGTGCCTGCCGGATCAAAGATGATGCGTTCGTTGCCATTGATCATCAGCCCGGAATGGGCACCCGACCCGTCACGCGTGGACAGAACCGTGAACAGCGTGACCGATGGCGGGCCGTTGTGCACATAGCGCGCCTGCGCCACCGCCTCTTCCGAGGCCCACTTCGGCTCGGCCCCGCAGGCGGCAAGAGAAAGAACCGCCACAAGGACGAGAATCAGGCGAACCATGTGAAAAAGCCTTTCAGGCGTTGGCCAAAGCCATGAAAATCAAAACAACGATGCTGATGATCGCGCCCCATGTCACCATGCGGATAAAACCGGCAAAGGTCTTTTCCTGCGAAGTGATATCCATGCTGCCATGCTTGTGTTCGGCCATGATGCGACTTCCTTTCTTTGTCTTTTCCTGCTGATAAACGATTCATGCCGCCCTGTCACGCGCCCGGATGCGCGGCAAACATGTCTGTGACATGTGGCAAGGCCACGTCAGCACGACGGCCCCTGCCATTCCGGATCGAATCCGTGATCACACGCGATGCCACAGCCAAGCACCCTCTGGCGAAAGGTGGCGCGATACCCGCCCCTGACGCAGCAAATGGTTCAGATGCGCCACCGATTCGACCAGCGCCATGGTGTAAACCGCGTCGGTGATCTCGCGTTTGAACAGGGGCGTGAAACAATCGGCGGCAGTCTTTGGCGCTGCCAGGTGATCCAACAGACGCGTCAGCGCGCCAAGGTGATTGTCGATCATCTGGCCCAGCCGCAGCGGCAGGCCGGTAAAGGGCAGCTTGTGACCGGGCAGAACCAGCTGGGTATCGCGCGCGAGGGGTTGGAAACGACGGCAGCTTTCCAGCCAATCGGCCAGCGGGTCGCCCTCTGGCTCGGTTGGATAGACCCCGATGTTGGCAGAGATGCCGGGCAAAAGCTGATCGGCGCCAAGGATCAGATCGCCCGACCAGAACGTGGCCTGATCCGGCGCATGACCGGAACCAAATCGAATGGTCCAATCACGCCCGGCCATCCGGATGCTGCCGCCATCGTCCAGCACCGTGAAGCCCAAGGGCATCGGCGCCACCACATCGCAAAAATTGAAAGGCCGCTCTGCTGCGCGCTCGGCCAGCATCGCGGGGGGCATCCCGGCGCGCTGGTAAAACAGATGCGCCTCGGGGGAGGGAACAGGCTGCACGTCCAGCACCAGCATCCGCGCATACAGCCACCCGGTGCGCGGCATCCACAGGTCGGCCCCCTGCGACTGGAACCATCCAGCCAGCCCCACGTGATCGGGGTGATGGTGGGTGACAACAACCCGGCGCACCGGCCGGCCCGATAAAGGGCCTGAAAGAAGGCTTTGCCAGATCGACCGGCTGCGTTTGCTGTCGAACCCGGTGTCGATCACGGTCCAGCCGTCGCCATCGTCCAGCGCGTAAACGTTGACATGATCCAGCGCCATCGGCAGCGGCAAGCGCATCCACAAAATACCCGGCGCAACCTCTGTTGCCTCCCCCTCGGCGGGGGCATCGGGAAACGGATGCCGGATGCCGGCCGTTCCGTCAAATGTCATGCGGCAAAATCTTCGGGGGTCAGCGCGTAAAGATCGCCTGCACCTTCGCGGGTTTGGGCCAGCAGGCCCGCGTGTTCCGGCAACAGCCGTTTGATCGCCACCCGCGCCAGCGCCGTGCGCGGGCCGGTGCCCCCCTCGGCCAAGGCGGCCCTAAGATGGAAATGCCCCCCCAACACCAACGCGAAGGCCCGCAAATAGGGAACAGCCCCGGCGAAACGGTCGTTCAGGTCCAGCGTCAACAGCGCCTCGGTCGCCTCGCGCAGCGTCTCGCACGCCTGCCAGACATCTTCGGCAAGCTCGGGCAACGTGGCGCGGGCGGTCTGCGCGCCGATCTCGATTTCGCGGATCAGGCGGAAGGCAGCCTCGCCGTTGTCGGCCATCTTGCGCGCTACCAGATCCATCGCCTGAATCCCGTTGGTGCCTTCATAAATCGGGGTTATGCGGGCATCACGCAGGAACTGCGCCGCGCCGGTTTCCTCGATAAACCCCATGCCTCCGTGGATCTGCACGCCTTCGGATGCGACAGAGACGCCGATATCGGTGCCGTAAGCCTTGGCAATCGGGGTCAGAAACGCGGCGCGGGCTTTCCAATCCGCCTGCCCCGTCGCGTGGCCCATGTCGATGGCCACTGCGCAGGCCAGACCGATGGCGCGGGCCGAAAACACCTGCGCCTTCATCGTCGCCAGCATCCGGCGCACATCGGCGTGGCCGATGATGGTGGGGGTGGCGGGGTCCGCGGTGCGGCCTTGGGCCCGCGTCATCGCGTAATCCAGTGCCTGCTGGTATGCCGCTTCGGCCACGCCCACACCTTGCAGGCCCACGCCCAGCCGCGCGTTGTTCATCATGGTGAACATCGCCGCCATACCCTTGTGTGGTGCCCCCACCAGCCAGCCTTTGGCCCCGTCGAACTGCATCACGCAGGTCGGGCTGCCATGGATGCCCAGCTTGTGCTCCAGAGAAACGACCGACAGGCTGTTGCGCGGGCCGGGATTGCCCGCGTCATCGGGCAGGAATTTCGGCACCAGAAACAGGCTGATGCCCGCCGTGCCCGCCGCGCCATCGGGCAGCCGCGCGAGCACCAAATGAATGGTGTTGTCCTGGAAATCACTGTCACCCCACGTAATATAGATCTTTTGGCCGCTGATCGCATAGCTGCCATCGCCGTTGGGTTCCGCCTTTGACCGCAACGCGCCCACATCCGACCCGGCTTGCGGTTCGGTCAGGTTCATCGTGCCGTTCCAGTTGCCCGAAATCAGCTTGGGCAGATACGTGTCCTTCAACGCGTCGCTGGCGTGATGCTCCAGCGCCTCGATCTGGCCTTGGGTCAGCAACGGGTTGAGCTGCAACGACAAACAGGCACCCGAGAACATGTCATTGACCGCGCTCGCCAGCGTCAATGGCAGGCCCATGCCGCCATGATCAGCCCCGGCAGTGATCGCGACCCAGCCGCCTTCTGCCAGCGCCCGGTAAGCCTCGGCATAACCGGGAGAGGTGCGCACAACACCGTTTTCCAGCCGTGCCGGCACCTTGTCCCCCGCGCGGTTGACCGGGGCCAGCACCTCAGCCGCCAGACGCCCCGCTTCGGTCAGCACCGCATCGACGGTTTCGGGCGTGGCATCACTGAAGCGATCGGTCGCGGCGACCTGAGGAAAGTCGACCACATGATCCATCAGGAAACGCAGGTCGGATACGGGGGCGCGGTAGGGCATCTGAACCTCGGATCTGGGCGAGCCGCCTTGGCAAATGCGGCAGGCAAGCGTATGGGCGTGGTACACAGGTTAGCCGCAGGGGCCAACCTCTCAAGCCCTACGCTGCGTCACATGACACTTATTACGCAAGACCTTATGCCCGATGAAGCGGGTTTGGAACAGGCGACCGCGATTTTGCGGGCGGGCGGGCTGGTGGCGATGCCGACCGAAACAGTTTACGGGTTGGCGGGCGATGCGAAAAATGGTCAGGCGGTGGCGCGGATCTTTGCGGCCAAGGCACGACCCAGCTTCAATCCGCTGATCGCGCATGTGACCGGGCTGGAAATGGCAGAGACTTTGGCCGTGTTTGACGACCGCGCACGCGCGGTGGCGGCGGCATTCTGGCCGGGCGCGCTGACGCTGGTGCTGCCGCTGTGCGAGGGTGCGGGTCTGTCGCCACTGGTCACGGCGGGCTTGCCCACCGTGGCGATCCGCTGTCCGGCGCATCCGGTCGCGCAGGCGCTTTTGCGGGCGTTCGATGGGCCGCTGGCCGCGCCCTCGGCGAACCCGTCGGGGCGGGTTTCACCCACACGGGCAGATCATGTCCGGCAGGGATTGGGCGGTCGGATCGATGCCATTCTGGACGGCGGGGCCTGCGCGGTCGGGGTCGAGTCAACAATACTCGGCCTTGATGGCCCGCCTGCGCTTTTGCGGCCCGGCGGTGTGCCGCTGGAGGCGCTGGAGGCGATGCTGGGGCCGATCATCACGGGCGGCGATGCGCACAAACCCAATGCACCGGGGCAATTGGCCAGCCATTACGCGCCCAATGCAGAAGTGCGGCTGGACGCCACCGCACCACAGTCAAACGAAGTCTGGGTGGGTTTTGGCCCCGGTTGCGCGGGAGCCGCGCTGTCGCTGTCGCCATCGGGTGATCTGGTAGAGGCAGCGGCGGCCCTGTTCCAGACCCTGCGCGACGCGGATGCGCTGGCCGGGCCGGGTGGCCGCATTGCCTTTGCGCCGGTCCCGGAAACGGGTTTGGGCCGCGCGATCAATGACCGTTTGCGGCGGGCCGCAGCGCCCCGGCCCTAGCCTTGCTGCCTAATCGAACACCCCCATCACCCGGCCAAACAACATGAAGGCGCGGGCGGTTCGGGTATCGGCAAGATCGGAAATCTCGGCATCGGTGGCATTCTTCTCGAACTGCTGGAACATGCGGTCGAACGTGCGCAGAAAATGGTGGCCCGCATCGCGAAATACCGGATCCTCGCGCATCCGCCCCGCAGTCAGCGCCAGCGACGACCGATCCCGCACACCACCGATGGCGGCAATGCCGCGCCCCCGCTCGCCTGAAGCAAAGCGACGCCACAGCTCTGGCCGGGCGCGATCAGGGCGCAGGTCATCCATGTAAATGCCTTCCTGACTCATCAGGGTCAGCACATCCTGCGCTGCGCGGATCAGCTTGGCCACGTCGCGGTCTTCCAGCGCCAGCCTTAATGCGCGAAAGCCTTCGCGGTCATCGGGGTTTTCGGGAAACTGCAACGCGCGGATGAAATCTGCAACTGACAGCGGCGCGCGCAACGAGTCGGCCGGGGTGCCAAGCGCAAGGCCGGGCTGCTCATCGGCGGGCTGCGGCGCGGGCGGTGCGATCAGCGCGGCCTTGCGGTCGGCCGAAGGTTGGGTCAGCCCACTGTCTCGTCGCGACGTAAATGTGGCCAGCGCGGTTTCGGTCTGGCGTGCAATATCTTCCAGCTTTTTCTCGACAGACGGGCGCAGTCCTGCCCCCCCCGCTTGCTGACTAGCAACATACGCGTTGCGCATGGCATCAACCGAAGCCTGCAAGCGCGCGGCTTCGGACCGCAAGACGCGGACCGAACGCAGCGTCGTCACCGCAGCCCAGATAAGTGCCAGCGGCAAAAACACCACCAGCAACGTCATCACCAACCCCAGTGTGCCGGTGCCTTCTGGCGCATTCAGCACGTAGACCACAACGGCAACGACCCAAACCGCCGCCAAAGCTGCCGCCACGATTTCAGTCACCGAAAAACCGGGCTCTTCGGTGCGGGCCTGCGCCCCCAGATCAACGTGTTTGTCAGCATTGTCAGGCATTTTCGCCTCGTTCCGTTCCGGGGATCAGACGTAACGAACGCTTACCACTTCATAACTGCGATCACCGCCGGGGGTTTTCACCTCGACACTGTCGCCTTCGTCCTTGCCGATCAGCGCACGCGCCAGAGGCGAACGGATGTTCAGCAGGCCGCGTTCGATATCAGCCTCCGTTTCACCCACAATCTGATACTTCTTTTCTTCATCGGTGTCTTCATCGACCAGAACCACGGTCGCACCGAACTTGATCGACCCGGAAAGTTTGGTCGGGTCAATCACCTCGGCCAACGAGAGAATGCCCTCCAACTCCTTGATGCGGCCCTCGATGAAGGACTGCTTTTCACGCGCGGAATGGTATTCGGCGTTTTCCGACAGATCGCCGTGCTCACGCGCCTCGGCAATGGCGCGGATCACCGCAGGACGCTCCACTGATTTGAGCTGTTTGAGCTCTTCGTCCAGTGCAGAAAACCCACCACGGGTCATCGGAATCTTTTCCATCGTTTTCTTCCACGAAATAGGGAGGCCACGGCCCCTGTCGGGGGCCATGGCCCGTCACTCACTGGACATCACCCAAACGGATGGCGCACCGAATTGCAAGGGGGCATGGTGCATTGCGTCGGCAGCTTGTCGCCCGGCGCACAACGCGCCGTGATCGGTCAAGACATAAAATTGCGGTGACGCTGCATTGCGGCACTGTGATGTTGCGTTATGGTTGACCGGATGCGACCCTTGGGGCAATGACATCCCCAGCAAAAGCACCAGATCAGACACGGGCGCCGCCCGTCAGCGGAGACTTTAGATGAGCCAGATTGCGCGCGAGAAGATGGAATATGATGTGGTCATCGTCGGCGCTGGCCCGGCCGGTCTGTCTGCCGCGATCCGGTTGAAGCAACTGGACAGTGATCTGTCTGTCGTGGTGCTGGAAAAAGGGTCAGAGGTTGGCGCACACATCCTGTCGGGCGCGGTGCTGGACCCATCAGGGCTGGATGCGCTGCTGCCCGATTGGCGCAGCATGGGCGCGCCGATCAAGACACTGGTGACCGAGGACCAGTTCTACATGCTTGGGCCTGCCGGGCAGATCCGCATCCCCAACGCGCCGATGCCGCCGCTGATGAACAACCACGGCAATTATATCGTGTCGATGGCCAATGTCTGCCGCTGGATGGCGGGCGTGGCCGAAGGGCTGGGGGTAGAGATTTTCCCCGGCATGTCGTGTTCGGAACTGGTTTTTGACGGCGACCGCGTGGCCGGGGTGGTCGCAGGCGAATTCGGGCGTGACCCTGCGACCGGGGAACCGGGGCCAAGTTACGAGCCGGGAATGGAACTGCTTGGCAAGTATGTGTTCCTGTCCGAAGGCGTGCGGGGCAGCCTCGCCAAACAGGTCATCGAGAAATACAACCTGTCCAAAGGCCACTGCCCGCAGAAGTATGGCCTTGGCATGAAGGAAATCTGGGAAATTGATCCCGCCAAGCACCGGATCGGCACCGTCACCCACACCATGGGCTGGCCGCTGGGCAAGAACGCGGGCGGCGGGTCTTTCATCTATCACTTGGAAAACAATCAGGTTTACGTGGGCTTCGTGGTTCACCTGAACTACGAAAACCCGCATCTCTATCCCTATATGGAATTTCAGCGCTTCAAGCATCACCCGATGGTGGCCGATCTGCTGGCGGGCGGCAAAAGGGTGGCTTACGGCGCGCGGGCGATTTCCGAAGGCGGCTTTCAGTCGATGCCCAAGATGGTGGCGCCGGGTGTGGCGCTGTTGGGGTGCAGCGTTGGCATGGTCAACGTGCCGCGCATCAAGGGCAACCACAACGCCATGCTGTCAGGCAAGGCGGCCGCCGAGGCCGCACATGCCGCGATCAAGGCGGGCCGCGCGGGCGATGAACTGGCCGAATATGAAAAGGACGTGCGCGGCGGTGCGATTGGGCGTGATCTGAAAAAAGTGCGCAACGTCAAACCGTTGTGGTCAAAATATGGGCTGATCGCCAGCCTGATGGGCGGTGGTCTGGACATGTGGACCAACACGCTGGGCTTTTCGCTGTTCGGCACGCTCAAGCACGGCAAGACCGACGCCGCCGCCACTGGCTTGGCAAAGGATTTCGCGCCGATCGACTATCCGCGCCCCGATGGAAAGCTGTCGTTCGACCGGCTGACCAACGTGGCCTATAGCTTCACCAATCATGACGAAGCGCAGCCTGCGCATCTGAAACTGAAAGATCCGTCGATCCCCATCGCTGTCAATTTGCCCAAATACGCCGAACCCGCACAGCGGTATTGCCCGGCAGGGGTTTATGAGGTGGTGGCGGAAGATGGCAAAGATCCGCGCTTTGTGATCAACTTCCAGAATTGCGTCCACTGCAAGACCTGCGACATCAAGGATCCCAGCCAGAACATCGTCTGGACCACGCCGCAGGGTGCGGGCGGGCCGAATTATCCCAATATGTGAGGCAGCATGAACGGTCCGGGGCGTGAAGATATCCTTGCGTTTGTCAAGCACCGGACCGGGCGGCGGCTGACGCCGCTGCATGAATCGGATGTGCTGGCTGCGCTCGCACTTGATGGAGACCGCGCGGCAGCGTTCATGGACAGTTTTGCGGCAGAATTCTCGGTGGACCTGACCGGGTATGAGCCACAGTTTCACTACCGCGACACGCGGCGCCTGATGCGACCGGGTTGGCCCTTTTCACCGCCCCTTCTGTTCGGCGTGCGCCTGCCATTGGCGATCAGCACGCTGGCGCACGCAGCCAGATCCGGGTGCTGGCCGCTGGTTTATCCCGTCTTGCCCGCAGCCCCCTCCCGCCAATGGCTGAATGCGCCCCTGATCCTGATCGGGCTGCCGCTGTTGGCCGCACTGGTGATCGCGGCCGTCCGCTGGCTCTGACAATCGCGCGATCATGGGCCGATCCGCCCCCCCACCATTGCCAGCGGCGCGGGCGGCGGCTAGCTTTGCCCCGAGTTCACAGGAAAAGCGACCCCATGACCCATGCTCTGCCGCCCCGCCTGACTGCCCTTTTGCTGGCGGCCCTGATTTCCGTGCAACCGGCCATCCTGCCCGCCCAGACCGAACAGGGCTCCGAAGCGGCCACACCTGCAGAACCGGGCGATGCCGGGGCCTATCTTGCGGCACGGTCCGCAGCCGCGCAAAGCGATTTCCGCGAAGGCGCACGCTGGTTTGCCCGCGCGCTGGAAAGTGACCCCGACACACTTGGTCTGCTGGAGGGCGCGGTCCTGTCTTTCATCGGGGTCGGTGATTTCGAAAGGTCTGCCGAAGCCGCCGCACATCTGACAGAACTGGGGGGGCGCAGCATCGGGGCCAGCATGGCGCTGCTGGTGCGCGATGCACAGGCCGAGGATTTCAAGGCCATCCTGGCCCTGCCCGACACCCGCAAGATCGGCAATCTGCTGGATGATCTGGTGCGGGCCTGGGCCGAATTCGGCGCGGGCCGCATGTCCGAGGCGGTCGCGGCCTTTGACGGCATCGCCAAGACCGACGGGCTGAAAGCCTTTGGCTTGTATCACAAGGCCTTGGCCTTGGCTGCCGTCGGTGATTTCGAAAGCGCCGACGACATCTTGTCGGGCCGGGCCGAGGGGCCGCTGGTGGTCAATCGGCGCGGTATCATCGCCCATGTCCAAATTCTCAGCCAGTTGGAGAAGTTCGACGAGGCGCTCACGCTTCTGGAGCGCAGCTTCGGCACCGAACCGGAACCCGAGGTGACGGCCCTTCGTGACGCATTGGCAGCACGAACACCGCTGGCCTTTGACGTGGTGCGTGACGCCAAAGGTGGCATCGCAGAGGTTTTCTTTACCGTCGCCGTCGCCCTGAATGGCGAGGCAGAGGATGGGTATACCCTGCTTTATGCGCGTGCAGCCCTTGATCTGAACCCGTCGCATTCCGAGGCTCTGCTGCTGTCTGCCGGGTTGCTGGAACAACTGCGCCAGACCGAACTGGCCGGCGACACCTATGCACTTTTGCCAAAGGATCACCCCAGTTTCCACGCCGCCGAAATCGGGCGCGCCGCCACGCTGATGACGCTGGACCGACAGGACGAGGCCCTGAGCGCACTGAAAGCCCTGACCGAAAGCCACCCGACCCTGTTGATGGTCCACATGGCTTACGGCGATGCCCTGCGCCGCACCGAACAGTTTGCGCAAGCCGCCGCCGCCTATGATGCCGCCGTTGCGCTTTTGCCGGAACCGACCGAGCGGCATTGGGGCCTGTTTTATTCGCGCGCGGTGGCGCATGAACGCTCCGGCAACTGGGACAAGGCAGAGGCCGATTTCCGCAAGGCGTTGGACCTGAACCCGGATCAGCCGCAGGTGCTGAACTATCTGGGCTACAGCTTTGTGGACCGTGGCGAAAACCTTGGCGAAGCGTTGGAGATGATCGAACGCGCCGTCGCCGCCCGCCCCGATGCAGGCTACATCATCGACAGCTTGGCTTGGGCCTATTTCCGGCTGGGTCGCTACGCCGACGCACTGCCGCAGATGGAACGGGCCAGCGTGCTGGAACCCGTGGACCCGGTCGTGACAGACCATCTGGGTGATGTTTACTGGGCCGTCGGGCGTCAGTTGGAGGCACGGTTCCAATGGCGCCGCGCGCTGTCATTCGATCCAAAGGAAGAAGATGCAGCGCGGATCCGGCGCAAGCTGGAGATCGGGCTGGATGCCGTTTTGGCCGAAGAGGGCGCGCCGTCGCTGCAAGCGGTGGCGAATGGCAACTGACGCGCGGAAAGTGGCTTCGGTGCCTGCTGCGGAATTTGCTCCGGCCAAGATCAATCTCACCCTGCATGTTATTGGCCAACGCGCCGATGGCTACCATCTGCTCGACAGTCTGGTGGCCTTTGCCGATGTCGGAGACCGCGTCTTTGTGCGGCCTGCCGAAAACCTCTCGCTGCACATCACCGGCCCCCGATCGGCAAGCTTGCCGGTGACAGATGACAATCTTGTGCTGCGCGCCGCGCGTTTGATCGGCGGGCAAGCTGCGATCACCTTGGAAAAGCACCTGCCGGTGGCGTCTGGCATCGGCGGCGGGTCTGCGGATGCGGCGGCGGCACTGCGGGCGCTGGCGCGCCTTGGCGGGCGCGCGCTGCCGGATCAAAGCGCGGTGCTGACCCTTGGTGCAGATGTGCCGGTTTGTCTTGACGGGCGGCCTGCGCGGATGCAGGGCGTGGGCGACCGGCTTGGCGCGGTGCCACCGCTGCCACCAAGCTGGCTGGTGCTGGTCAATCCGGGCGTGGCGGTGGCAACGCCTGCGGTGTTCGGGGGCCTGTCGCGCAAGGAAAACCCGCCCATGCCGCGCGATATGCCACGCCTGCAATCCGCTGCCGAGCTTGCGGCGTTCCTGCACATGATGCGCAATGATATGGAGCCGCCCGCGCTGGCGCTTGCGCCTGTGATCGGCGCGGCAAAATCGGCACTGTCAGCGCAGCAAGGCTGCCTGATGTCGCGGATGTCTGGATCGGGGGCCACCTGTTTCGGACTGTTCGCCGACGGCCTGTCGGCCAGCGCCGCCGCCCGCGCGGTTCAGACCGCGCAACCCGGCTGGTGGGTCGCAGCGGGGCGCCTGTTCAACTGATCCGCTCGACCACGTAATCGGCCAGATCGGCCAGAATGTCGCGCAACTCATGGGCGGGCAGATGGTTCAGCGCGCCGCGTGCCTTGGCCGCCCATGTCATCGCGTCCTGCCGCGCGGCGTCCATCGTGCCATGACGGGCCATGATGGCGCGGGCGCGGTCCAGATCGCCCTCGCGCTGGTCGCCCCGCTCGATCACCCGTTCCCAGAACGCGCGCTCCTCGGGCGTGGCCAGTGCCACCGCCTTGATCACCGGCAGGGTCAGCTTGCGTTCGCGGAAATCGTCGCCGGTGTTCTTGCCGATTGCAGCATCGGTCCCGCCATAATCCAGCAGATCATCCACGATCTGAAACGCAATACCCAGCGCGTCGCCGTAATCATAAAGCGCCTGCACCTGTGCCGACGCGGCCCCGGCGATCACGCCGCCCACTTCCGTGGCGGCGGAAAACAGCGCCGCTGTCTTGCCCCGCACGACCTTGAGGTAGATATCCTCATCCGTGCGCAGATCCTGCGCTGCGGTCAGTTGCAGCACCTCGCCCTCGGCAATCACGGCAGACGCATTGGCCAGGATCGCCAGCACCCGCATGTTGCCGGTTTCGGTCATCAACTGAAAGCTGCGGGCAAACAGGTAATCACCCACCAGCACGCTGGATTTGTTGTCCCACAGCAGGTTGGCCGTGGGCCGTCCGCGCCGTTGGCTGCTTTCATCGACCACATCATCATGCAGCAACGTGGCTGTGTGGATGAATTCGACCGTCGCCGCCAGATGCACATGATAGGGCCCAGCATAGCCACACAGCCGCGCAGCCGCCAGTGTCAGCATAGGGCGCAGCCGTTTGCCTCCGGCCTCGATCAAATGGGCCGTCACCTCGGGGATTCGCGGCGCATGTTCGCTGGCCATCCGGTCACGGATCAGCAGATTGACAGCCTCCATATCGCCTGCAAGACGGGCAGAAAGCCGCTCCTGTGGCTTTTGTGCGGCTTGCCCTGCTGCGATCTGATCCAAACTCATCCCCTGTCTGCTCCGCTCTCGCCTTTTCATGGAAAAGACCATAAATCTGGGCGCATGAAAGAGCTATTGCGCACAACCGATGTCACAGTGATCGCCTATGCACAGGCCCTGCTTCAGGGCGAGGGTATAGCGACCTTTGAAATGGACGTCCACATGAGCATCCTTGACGGCAGCCTTGGCATTTTGCCGCGCCGGTTGATGGTGCGCGATTCTGATCTGTTCATGGCGCGCACCGTCCTGCGCGACAATGACATCGACTTTGGCTTCTAGACCCCTGAACCGCGATGTTTGATGATGCCGACCTGACCGATGACAAGTTCCTGTGCGGCAAACTGAACCTGTTGCAGCCGATCAGGGGCTATCGCGCCGCAACCGATCCGGTGCTGCTGGCCGCCGCCTGCCCGGCCCGCGCGGGGGACCGCGTGCTGGATATCGGTTGTGGCGCGGGCGCGGCCAGCCTGTGCCTTGGCGCGCGGGTGCCCGGCGCGCTGCTTTGGGGGCTGGAGGTGCAGGCCGGCTATGCCGCGCTGGCCCGCCGCAACGCCGCGCGCAATGGCATTGCGATGCAAGTGCATGACGGCGATCTGGCCCAGATGCCCGAAGCCCTGCGGATGGGCTTCGATCATGTCATCATGAACCCTCCCTACTATCCGCCGGAAGGCACACGATCCCCCGTGCCAGAGCGCGCCCGCGCGATGCAGGTCGACTTGCCGCTGGGCGATTGGGTTCAGGCGGGCGCGCGCAGATTGGCCCCCGGTGGCTGGCTGACACTGATTTGCGGCACCGACGGGCTGCCCGCCGTGCTGGCGGGCATGGCAAAACTGGGGTCGGTCACCGTGCTGCCCCTGACGGCGCGCGCGGGCCGTCCGGCCCTGCGCATCATCGTGCAGGCGCGCAAGGGGGGGCGCGGACCGTTCCGCCTGATGGCGCCGCTGGTCATTCACGCCGGATTGAGCCACGACGGCGACCGCGAGAATTACACGCCAGAGGCGAGCGCCGTTTTGCGCCACGGAAACGATCTTCTGGCGCATTTTCGCTGAATTTGCGGCAACGTTTGTTACCTTTCTGACGATTTAGGGCGACACGACTCAGCTCTTGTGATGCAATCGTTACATTGAAACCGATTACAGGAGGGTTAATATGACTGTCGCTTCGCACCTGCAGGAACTGCGCCGCAAGCACGAGAACCTCTCGGAAATGGTGGAGCGTGAGCAGCGCAGCCCGGCAACCGATGCGCTCAAGATCGCTGACCTGAAGAAACAGAAAATGAAGCTGAAGGAAGAAATCAACCGTCTGGCACAGGGCTGACGACAGGTTTTTTTTGCCTTGTGGCGCTGGCGCGTGCTGCCAACATCGCGCCCCCTGCGATCAGCAGGGCCGCGATTGCGATAACGGGGGTTGCCGGCGTAATGCCTGACCCAACAAGTGCCAGCGTCGACAGCAATGGCGCAGCATATGAGGCGACACCCAAAAGCTGGATGTCGCCTTTTTTCATCCCGACATCCCAGGTAAAGAACGCCACCCCCACAGGACCGATCCCCAGCGCAAGAACCGCCATCCACCCAAGGGCATCTGCGGGCCAGACCGTTTCTTCCAGACCCAGATGGGCTGCCAGCGACAGCAGGGCGGTGGCAAGACAAAACACCGTCACACTCTCGGTCGGAACCGCGCCCAGCCTGCGCGACAACACCGAATAGGCCGCCCAGGTGATCGCGCAGCCAAAGCCCAGAAGCAGGCCCGGCGCGGATGTTCCACCAAGATCAATCCCGCCGCGCAGCACGATCAGCGCCGCACCCGCAAACGCCACCAATGCCCCGACAATGTGCAGCATCTGCAAGCGTTCCCCCGGCAGCAGCCCGGAAAACAGCACAATGAACAGCGGCCAAAGATAGGCGATCAACCCGGTTTCCGCTGTGGGCGCAATGCGAAAGGCAGAGAAATAAAGGAAATGATAGCCAAACAGACCCAAGGTGCCGAAAGCATACACCTTCCACGATACCGTTCGCAGCACGCCAAAGCCACGCCGCGCAGTCCAGATCAACCCGATGCCGCCACCAATCCCGAAGCACAGCGCATTGAGCAGGAACGGCGGCACCGGCGCCGATCCGATGGTGAACAAGGCCAGCAAGGCCCACATCAGAATGGCCGAAAATCCAATGGCCGTGGCCCGTCCCTTCGTCAAGATTGTGCCCTTTCATAGTGGCTGGCGCGACCGGACCAGACGTCAGGCACAGGCCGGGGTCAAGCCCGTCCTTGCTTTTATCGGGCAGCGGCAATGCACAAGACGCATGGCCTTCACCCTTGCAATACACTGATGCAACAGTCATTTTCAACAGCAGGGAGGACATGTCCATAAAAGGAATGTCCAATGTTGGAACCGACCAAAAGACTTGACCACGACGCGATCGCACGCGAAGCGCGCAGATTGCAGGCGCAAGCACTTGTAGAAATGGCGCGCAGCGTCATCAGCTTTTTTCGCCGCAAGCCCGTGGGCGTTGTCGCAAAAGTCTGACAAACCAGAATTGCACAGAACAGGGCCGTCCCGGTCGGGACGGCCCGTTTGATTTGGGGTCAGACGAAATACTGACCGCCGTTGGCGCTGATGGTGGCGCCCGTGATGAACCCGGCATCCTCGGCGGCCAGAAATACCACGCACCGTGCTATTTCCTCGGGCTCGCCCAGGCGACCAACCGGGATTTGTGGGATGATGCGCTCGTTGAGCACTTTTTCATCAATCGCCCGCACCATCTCGGTGCCAATATAGCCGGGGCAGATCGCATTCACCGTTATTCCGGCGCGTGCGCCCTCTTGTGCCAGCGCCTTGGTAAAGCCCAGATCGCCCGACTTGGCCGCGGAATAATTCGCCTGCCCCGCCTGCCCCTTTTGCCCATTGATCGAAGAAATATTGATCACCCGTCCGAATTTGCGGTCGCGCATGCCCGACCACAGCGGATGGGTCATATTGAACAGGCCGCTCAGGTTGGTGTCGATCACCTCTTTCCACTGACCGGGGGTCATCTTGTGGAACATCGAATCGCGGGTGATCCCGGCATTGTTGACCAGCACGTCGACCGGGCCCAGATCGGCCTCCACCTGTTTGATGCCGGCGGCGCAGGCGTCATATTCGGCCACAGACCATTTGTAGGTGGGAATCCCGGTTTCCTTGGTAAAGGCATTTGCCGCCTCCTCGTTACCGGCATAATTGGCGGCGACGGTGTAGCCAGCGGCTTTCAGTGCCACGGAAATCGCCGCGCCTATCCCGCGCGACCCCCCCGTAACCAATGCAACACGAGCCATGGTATCCTCCCTCTTCTGGCATATCTTGAAACATAGCTACCCTTAAGCCAATGGGCGCGCAAGATTATTGCGCGCCCATTGTGCAGTTGCAGCAACGATTTGTCTTACCGCTCCAGACACATGGCCACGCCCATGCCGCCACCAATGCATAGGGTCGCCAGACCTTTTTTCGCATCGCGCCGCGCCATTTCGTGGATCAACGTGTTCAGGATGCGGCACCCCGAGGCGCCGATCGGATGGCCAATGGCAATCGCGCCACCATTCACGTTCACGATCGACGGATCCCAGCCCATATCCTTGTTCACAGCGCAGGCTTGTGCTGCAAAGGCTTCATTCGCCTCCACCAGATCCAGATCGCCGACCGACCAACCTGCCTTGCCCAACGCCTTGCGCGAAGCGTGGATCGGACCAACACCCATGATCGAAGGATCGAGCCCGGCAGTGGCATAGGATGCGATCCGCGCAATCACGGTCAACCCACGCTTGGCCGCTTCCTCCTCAGACATGATCAGAACGGCTGCCGCGCCGTCATTCAACCCCGACGCATTGCCAGCGGTGACCGAGCCATCCTTGGCAAAGGCCGGGCGCAGTTTTTGCATGCTTTCCAGCGTGGCCCCGTGGCGGATGTATTCATCCTGATCCACCACCGTCTCCCCTTTGCGGGTCTTCACCGTGTAGCCAATGATTTCGTCGGCAAACTTGCCGGCCTTTTGCGCGGCTTCGGCCTTGTTCTGGCTTTCCAGCGCGAACTGGTCCTGCATATCGCGGCTGATCTGCCACTGGTTGGCAACGTTCTCCGCCGTCTGGCCCATATGATAGCCGTTGAAGGCATCCCACAACCCGTCACGGATCATCGAATCGATGAAATTCAGATCACCCATCTTTTGCCCGGCGCGCAGATGCGCGACATGCGGCGACAGGCTCATGTTTTCCTGACCGCCGGCAACCACGATCCGCGCGTCGCCCAGTTGCACGTGTTGCGCGCCCAGCGCCACCGCCCGAAGACCCGAGCCGCAGACCTGGTTCAGCGACCACGCACTTGCCTCCTTGGCCAGACCGGCCTTGATGTGCGCCTGCCGAGCGGGGTTCTGGCCTTGGCCTGCGGTCAGCACCTGACCCAAAATGGTTTCTTCCACCTCTGCCTTGTCAATCCCGGCGCGTTCCACCACCGCGGAAATGACAGCGGCCCCCAGATCATGGGCCGGCACATTGGCAAAAGCACCATTGAAGCTGCCCACTGCGGTCCGCCCCGCGGCAACAATTACGACATTGGTCATACGATCTCTCTCCCTGGCCAAGGCGGCGAAGGGCCTTTCCTCCGCCATCCCTTTTGACCTAAGCCGCTGTGCCGCAAAGCGCAAGATTCTTGCGCGCTACATGTTTTTCTGCGTCAAGAAACCCGCAGTCACGCAAACTTCGATCGGGCCGCGTCCGCCCATTCGGGCCGCACCGTTGGCACGCCAAAGAAATAGCCCTGCAAACAATCCACCCCCAATGCCTGCAAATACTCCGCATCGGCCAGTGTTTCGACGGATTCCGCCACGCACAGCATGTCGAACTGCTTGCCAATGGCGCAAAGCGCCGCAGTCAGCACCTGATTGTCGGCGTCGGCGTGGATGTTGCGGATGAACTGCCCGTCGATTTTCAGGATATCAAAGGAAAAATCCTTGAAATAGCGAATGGCGGTAAAGCCTGCGCCAAAGTCATCCAGCGCAAAGGCGATCCCTTCGGTTTGCAAACTGTCCATGAAAGCGACCACGATTTCGGGCACCAGCATGGCCGAGCTTTCCGTGATTTCCAGGATCAACCGCTCCCCCAGACCGGGATGGGTTCGCAGGGCATTGCGCAGAATGGACGTCCATTTCGGGTAGCCGATGGACCGCGCCGACATGTTGACCGACAGCCTGATCTGCGGCTGTTGCACCAGTGTCGCCAGCCCCATCGCAATCGCGGCACAGTCAATTTCCCGCCCGATTTCATGCGCTTCAACCGCCTCCATGAAATCGCGCGCGGGAATGACCCGGCCCGATGGGTCCAGCACCCGCATCAGCCCTTCGTAAAACCCGATGCGCTTGGTGTCGGCAGACAGCACAACCGGCTGATAGGCCAGCCTGAGCCTTCCCGTGCGCAGGGCGTCCCGCACCATGGCAATTGTCTGGCGGTCGTTTTCCGAAACCGCAAAAGCCAGCGGGCTGCTTTGCGCCTGCTCAACATCCCGAAGCAAGACCTTCCCGTGCATCCCGCGCCACCTTTTGCCAAGCCCTGTGCCTTGATGCCGCCACAAGGGTAAAGCTTGCGTAAAGTTTCACATTTTGTTCCAATTGTCGCGATCTTGGCGAAAAGGACAGACGGGCATGGAAACTGGGGGGCCGCAACGCTGCGGGTGGTGCGGGACAGAACCGATTTATGTGGATTATCATGATACTGAATGGGGCGTGCCTGAACGCGACGGGCGCAGGCTGTGGGAAAAGCTGATCCTTGATGGCTTTCAGGCTGGCCTGAGCTGGATCACGATCCTGAAAAAGCGCGACAATTTCCGCGCGGCGTTCGAAGGGTTCCGGCCAGACAACATCGCGCATTGGGGCGACGATGACATCACCCGCCTGCTGTCCAACCCCGGCATCGTGCGGCACCGGGGCAAGATCGCGGGCACCATCGCCTCGGCCCGCGCCTATCTGCGGATCGACCAGCGCGAGGGGTTTTCGACTTTCATCTGGGGATTTCAGAACGGCAGGGTGCAGCAAAATGCGTGGGAAAGCCTGTCGCAAGTGCCCGCACAAACTCTGGTATCACAGGCCCTGTCAAAGGCATTGAAGGCCGAAGGCTTCACCTTTTGTGGCCCAACCATCGTTTACGCCTTCATGCAGGCCACGGGCATGGTCAACGACCATCTGGTCACATGCCCCTGTCACGCGCGGGTCGCGGCATTGGCCTGACGGTTCAGGGTGCTGCCCCGCTCTGCGCGGAGCGCCCTGAGATCCACGGTGGACCAGGTCAGACCGTTCAGTTTGCCATCGACCGGGACTTGCACCGCGCGGCCAGGCGGCCCATGATCGACAGACCTGCAAGGAATCCCATGGCCGTCGATCTTACCTCTCTTTCCGATGTGCTGGCCTTGCGCTTCGATGATATCATCGATGTGCGCGCGCCTGCGGAATATGCCGATGACCACCTGCCCGGCGCGATCAATCTGCCGGTTCTGGATGATGCCGAACGCGCCCATGTCGGCACGATTTACAAACAGGTCTCGCCCTTCGACGCCCGCAAACTCGGTGCGGCGCTTGTGGCGAAAAATGCTGCGGCACATCTGACGGGTCCACTGGCCGACCGCCCCGGCGGCTGGCAGCCGCTGGTCTATTGCTGGCGCGGCGGGCAACGGTCGGGCTCTTTCGCCTCCATCCTGTCACAGATCGGCTGGCGGGTTCAGATCATCAACGGCGGCTATAAAAGCTGGCGCCGGCTGGTAATCAACCTGCTTTATGATCAGCCTATGCCCTGCCCGGTCATCGTGCTGGATGGCAACACCGGCACCGCAAAGACCGAAGTTCTGACCCTGCTGCGCAATCATGACGTGCAGGTGATCGACCTCGAAGGCCTCGCCCACCATCGCGGGTCCATGTTCGGGGCGATGGGGCCGCAACCGTCGCAACGCCTGTTCGAGGGCCGGTTGGCGCTTGCCATTGCGCGGCTGGACCCGACGCGCCCGGTGATGGTCGAAGCGGAGAGTTCCAAGATCGGCGCCCTGCGCCTGCCCGCCGGTTTGTGGCGCGCGATGGTGCAGGCACCACGCATCACCCTCACCGCCCCTCTGGCGGCCCGCGCCCGCTATCTGGCGCATGCCTATGACGACCTTGGCGCCGATCCGGAGCGGCTGATCAGAATTCTCGACCAGATGCGGCCCTATCATGCCGCCCAGATCATCGAAGACTGGCAGATCCTTGCCAGGACCGGGCAGTTCAACACCCTGGCCGCAGCTTTGATGCAGCATCACTACGACCCGCGCTACGCCAAGCATCGCGCACGCGCCTCCAACCCGACGACCCAGATCGACACCCAAACACTTGCGCCTGACACCCTGCCCGATCTTGCCAGCCGCATTGCACGAACTGTCACGCAAGCCTGAGGCAAATCCGCTCGCCAAGACCATCGCGGACCGAACCAATCAGCCCATCATCGATCAACGCAGCACGATCCGCGCCACCCCTGTTGTTCCCGCCACCACTTGGCCGATCACAACGGCCAACTCGTCTGCCGCCGCCATCTCCGCCAACATCCCCCCCACGCGGTCTGCGGGCACGGTTGCCAGCAACCCGCCACAGGTCTGCGGATCGAACAGCAGGTCCAGCCTGGCCCCCGTTGGTCCATCCACATGCCGACCGACCGCCGCCCGGTTTGACGGCGCAAGGCTGGAGGCCAGACCCGCCACTGCCAACGCTTCCACGCCCGGCAGCAGCGGCAGCGTGTCCAGTGTCAGTTCAGCTCCGAGCGCTTCCGTCCCCAGCATCTCCCACAAATGCCCCGCCAACCCGAATCCGGTCACATCGGTCATCGCGCTGGCCTGGCCGCGCAAGATTTGCGCCGCCCCCGACAACGGCCGCTCCATACTGGCAATGCAGGCAGCCCAGATCTCGCCCATCATCAATCCGTCGGTCATGTCGGGGTCTGGCCGCGCCATCGCCATTTCTGCCGCCAGCACCACCCCGGTGCCCAGGGGCTTGGTCAGCACAATCGCATCCCCTGCCCGAGCGCCACCCTTCAGCCGGGGGGCGCCCGCCAACAGACCTGTCACCGCAAAGCCCACCGTCAAGATATCCCCAACCGAAGAATGGCCCCCCACCACATCGGCCCCCGCCGCGCGAAACACCGCCCCCGCCGCCGCCATCACCTCGGCCAGCACATCGCCCTGCAAGGTATCGGACAGGCGCGGCAGGGTGATCTGCGCCAGCGCCGCCTGCGGCTCGGCCCCCATCGCCCAGACATCGCCCAAGGCATGCACCGCCGCCAACCGCCCCATCAGCGCCGGATCATGGCTGAAGCTGCGCAGATGGTCGGTCGTGATCACCTGATCCTGCCCGGCGATGCGCAGGATCGCGGCATCGTCGCCTGCGCCCGCCAGCACATCCGCCCGCCCCGGCGCGGGCACGCTGGCCAGTGCGGCCCGCAGGGCCCCCGCGCCAACCTTGGCGCCGCACCCGCCACACATCGGCTTGTCACCCATCGCTTCCGCCAAGCCATCTGCGTGCGGCTGCGGCAGGGCAGGCTGCGCCATCGCCGGAAAATCGGCAAACTTTGCCATGAACTTCGCGTCGATCCGGTCCTTCACGCCCCAAAGCCATGCCCCGCCAAAATGCAGGCCGAACTTGTCCGCCACCGCCGTCTTGCCGCCCACCGACACCAGCTTGAGATAATCACGCTGCGGGTGGTAGGCGCGCATCGGCCCGCCAGATACCGCCGCCCGCAGGTTGTGCAGCAAGAATGGCGCTTGCCGCACCGCAAACACCCCGGCCTTGGGGCGCGGCGCATGGGTCAGATGCGCGCAATCGCCCACGGCAAAGATCGCCGGGTCCGCGCTTTGCAGCGTCGGCCCCACGTCGATAAAGCCGTTGGTCAGCGCCAGCCCCGTCGCCTCCAGCCAGCCCTGCGGCCGCGCGCCCGCCACCGACAGCGTGAAATCCGACGCAACGCGCCGCCCGTCCGACAACACCACGCCATCCGCCAGCACCTGCACCGGGCTGACCCCGCTCAGCAGCGTTACCCCATGGTCCGCCATCGCCCCAAGCAGCGCGCGCCGCGTGCCCGACGACACCGCCGGCAGGGCATGCTCGCCCCTGTCCACCAGCGTGATGCCTGGCCGCTTGCCCATCCCCAGCAGCCGGTGGGCCGAGGCCAGCGCCAGTTCCACCCCGCCCACGCCCGCGCCCACGATCACCAGGTGCGGCGCCGCGCCCGCAGTGGCCAAAAACGCCTCCCACCGCGCGGCATAGGCCCCAAGGGGTTTCGCCGCCACACCGTGATCCGCGTAGCCCGGCACATCGGGCAGATCAGACGCGATGCCGATATCGACCGACACTACGTCGTAGCGCAGCCGCCGCCCGCTTTGCAGCACCACCTGCCGTGCCCCACGATCCAAGCCGCAGGCGCGGTCAAGAATCACCCGCGCCCCCGCAAACCGCGCCAACCGCACAAGGTCGATCATCATGGCGTCGCGGCTGTAGTGGCCCGCAATCGCGCCGGGCAACATGCCGGTATAGGGGGCCACCGGGCCGGGATTGATCACCGTGACGCGCGCGCCGGGCAACGGGTCCATCGCCCACATCTGCAGCACAAGCGCATGGGCATGCCCGCCCCCGATCAGCACAATATCACGGGTCAGCGGGAACGGGGGCATCTGCATCAGTCGGATCACTTTCACGAAGGCTAAGACCACCTTACGCGCTTGGCAGCCCAAGGGCGAGCGCCACGCCCCCCCTGCCGTGCGGCGAGGTGCCGCTGGTCGTCGGCCAAGTCCCTTGCCTGACCTCGGGACCACGCCGTACACTGGCTCAATGAGGGCGCGCACGAAATTGGGGGTCACCCAGACCCATCGGATGCAACTCAGCGCCGGTCTGCAAACTGCGTTGCGGTTGCTGCGCGCCGATGCAGCCGGTCTGACCCAATATCTCGAAGAACAGGCGGCCGAGATCCCGGCCCTGACCTTGCGCCCGGCATATCCGGCGGCGGGCGAATGGCTGTCACGCTGGTCCGGCGTCCTGCCGCACAGCGGCCCGGATGAGGCCGCCGGGCTGGCGTCGCATGGCCCAAGCCTGATGGCCCATGTGCTGGCGGCCCTTCCGGCCCTTGTTCCGCAGCCCGCGGATCGCTCCATCGCGCTGGCCCTGGCCGAGGCGCTGGAACCCACAGGCTGGCTGGGGCAGTCCGTCGATTCACTCGCCTCCGAACTGGGCCAGTCACCGGCAGCAGTGGAACGTGTCCTGCTCTGCCTTCAACGGATCGACCCGCCCGGCCTGTTTGCCCGCGATCTGGCAGACTGTCTGCGCCTGCAAGCCATCGCAGACGACGCCATGGACCATGTGATGACCCTCATGCTCGACCGACTTGATCTTCTGGCGTCTGGCGACTGGGGCACCTTGGCACGGCTTGCCCAAACGGACGAGATCCAGATCCAAAGCTGCTTTCGCCTGATCCGCAGCTTCAACCCCAAACCGGGTACTGGCTTTGCCGCCACCGCCAGTCCCGTGCGGGAACCGGATCTGATCGTGCGGCAGGGCCAGAACGGGTGGCAGGTCACGCTGAATCACTCGGCTCTGCCCGCCATGACCATTGATCCCGATGCATCAGGCGCCGCTCGGGCCCGTGATGTGGCCCGGTTGGTCGAGACCCGAAACTCGACGCTTCTGGCGGTGGCACAGGCGATTTTGTCGCATCAGCGCGCGGCGCTTGATACCGGCCCGTCGGCCCTGCGACCGCTGACCATGCAAAGCCTGGCCGATACGGTCGGCTTGCACAAATCCACCATCAGCCGCGTGGTGGCCGGTGCCGCCGTCGACACCCCGCATGGCACATGGTGGCTGCGCCGCCTGTTTTCGGCCGACATGGGGGCCGATACCGCCGCGGCAGCCCTGCGTGCGCGTCTGGCGCGCCTGATCGCTCAGGAAGATCCCGCAAACCCGCTGTCAGACAACACGCTTGCGCTGACCCTGTGCGAAACCGGGGCCGCCCTTGCCCGCAGGACAGTTGCCAAATACCGGGCCGAGCTACGGATACCCCCCGCGCACCGCCGTCGCAAATCCTAACGCCGTTTGCGCAGCACCTTGCGCTTCAACTTGCTGTCCTTGGCCGCTGCCTGCCCCGGCTTGCGCGGGTTGAAACGCCCCCGCCGCTGGGGGGTCTTGGGCAACTGGCCGCCCTCGATCGTCAGCAGATCCAGCGTGATGCCGCCCGTCACCGGCGTCGCTTCGGCCAGCCGCACCGTTACCCGCTGGCCGATGCCGATGGTCATGCCGGTATCGGCCCCGGTCAGGGTCTGGCTGTCCTGATCATAATGGAAAAACTCGCGCCCGATGCTGCGAATGGGGATCAGCCCATCGGCTCCCGTCTCGTCCAGCTTGACGAACAGGCCAAAGCGCTGCACGCCAGAAATCCGCCCGGTAAATTCCACCCCCACCCGGTCCGCCAGATAGGCCGCCAGATAGCGGTCGGTCGTATCGCGTTCCGCCGCCATGCTGCGCCGTTCGGTGTCTGAAATCAGCTTGGCGGTCTCCTCCAGCGTTTCAATATCCTGCACGGAAAGGCCATCCTTGCCCCAACCATGCGCGGAAATCAGCGCCCTGTGCACGATCAGATCGGAATAGCGCCGGATGGGGCTGGTGAAATGCGCGTAATGCTTCAGCGCCAGCCCGAAATGGCCGAAATTCTGCGGGAAGTAATAGGCCTGCGTCATGCTGCGCAGGGTCGAGATGTTCAAAAGCTCGTCAAACTCTGTTCCCTGCGCCGCCGCCAGCAGCGTGTTCAGATGCCGGGTCTGCAGCACCTGCCCCTTGCCCAGCACAAAACCCGAGGCTTCGGCCACCTCGCGCAGAGCATCCAGCTTTTCCGGCGTCGGCTCTTCATGCACGCGGAACAACAGCGGCTGCTTGCGCCGCACCAACTCCTCTGCCGCCGCCACATTGGCAAGGATCATGAACTCCTCGACCAAACGGTGCGCGTCAAAGCGTTCCTTGAACGAAACGGCCGTCACCTCGCCCGTGTCCGACAGCTCGATCTTGCGCTCTGGCAGGTCAAGTTCCAGAGGCTGGCGCAGGGCGCGTGCATGCTTTGTCACGCCGTAGGCGGCGTAGAGCGGCCTCAGCACCGTTTCCAGCAGCGGTTCCGTCGCCGCGTCCGGCGCGCCGTCAATCGCCGCCTGCGCCTGTTCATATGTCAGGCTGGCCACCGACCGCATGATCCCACGCACGAAGCGATGACTGACCTTTTGCCCCTGCGCATCCAGCCGCATCCGCACGGCCAGACAGGCGCGATCCACATGCTGATGCAGCGAACACAGATCGCCCGACAGGATGTCGGGCAGCATCGGCACCACCCGGTCGGGGAAATAGCTGGAATTGCCACGCTTGCGCGCCTCTCGGTCCAGTGCCGAACCGGGGCGCACATAATAGGCCACATCGGCAATCGCAACCCAGACAACAAAGCCGCCCGGATTGCCCGGCTCGCGATCATGCTCGGCAAAAACCGCATCATCACGGTCGCGGGCATCGGCAGGGTCGATGGTCAACAACGGCAGATCGCGCAAATCCTCGCGCCCGTTCATCCCCGCGGGCTCGGCCCGGTCCGCTTCCGCAATCACCGCATCGGGAAACTGGTCGGGAATCCCGTGCTGATGAATCGCAATCAGGCTGACCGCGCGCGGTCCCGACGGATCGCCCAGCACGGCGGTGATCCGCGCCTGCGGCAGGCCCATATTTCGCCGCCCCACCGCTTCACCTTCAACCAGCTCTCCGTCCTTGGCCCCCAGCGTCATGTCGCGCCCGACGCGCCATTCCTTGTCCTGCTTCTTGTCCACCGGCACAATGCGCCCGCCGCCCTCGGCATTGGCGCGAAACACCCCCAGCACCCGCAACGGATTGGTGCCGATATGGCGGATCAGCCGCGCCTCGTACTGATACTCGCCCACATCCACTGCCGACAATCGCGCCAGAATCCGGTCGCCAGCCGCCAGCGCCGGATCGCCCTTCTTTGCGATAAACAGCACCCGCGGCACCTCGCCTTCGCCGCCCCATTCCATCGGCCGCGCGAACACATCGCCCTGCGCATCTGGGCCCGTAATCACCAGGATCGACACCGGCGGCAGGCTTTCGGGGTCGCGGTAGCTGCGACCCTGCTTTGCCACTTGCCCTTCATCTTCCAGCTCTTTCAGGATGCGCTTCAACTCGATCCGCGCGCCCCCCTTGATGTCAAACGCGCGGGCAATGTCGCGCTTGGCCTGAAGACCGGGGTTCTCGGTGATCCATTGCAGGATCTGTTCTTTGCTGGGCAACTGTTCCATCCGGCAGATCTAGCACGGACCGCAGGCGCAAGAAAGCCACCAGCATTTGCACCTGTTCCAGATACTCCCACACAGAGCGCATCCGGCAGCGGCCAAAGTCACCAGCGGGTCAAGGCCGCCTCGTCCTCATCCTTCGCAGCCACCCAGACCGCGCCATCCGCCCCCAGTTCCTTTTTCCAGAACGGCGCACGGGATTTGAGGTAATCCATCAGGAATTCGGCCGCGGCAAAGGCATCGGCGCGGTGGGGGGATGCGGTGGCCACCATCATGATCATCTCGCCCCCCGCCAACCGGCCATGGCGGTGGATCACCAGCGCGTCGATCAACGCCCAGCGCGCCACCGCCTGATGCATGATCGCGGCAATCGCGCGTTCGGTCATGCCGGGATAATGCTCTATCTCCATGGCCGACAACGCGCCGCCATTGTCGCGCACGATGCCGGTGAATGTCACCACCGCCCCGGCCCCCGCAGCCCCTTTGGCAAAGGCAACCGACTCGGCCCCCAGATCGAACGGGGCCGCCTGCACCGAAATCCGCATCTCAGCCCCCGGTCATCGGCGGAAAGAACGCCACCTCGCGCACCCCGGCAAGCGGCGCGTCATAAGACGCCAGTTCCTGATCCAGCGCCACCCGCAACGACCCCAGATCGGCAAAAGCCATCGCATAGCGATCTTCGCGCGCGATCAGCTCGGCAACCAGATCCGCCACCGTTGCCGCTTGCGTCTGCACCATCTCGCGCGGCAGGCCAATCCGCTCGCGCACCCATGCGAAATACATCACCTCGATCATCACGGCGTGTCATCCTTCAAAAAGGGCAGCGACTTGCGGAAATAGTCCCACCCCGTCAGCATCGTCAGCACCGCCGCAACCCAGATCAGCGCCAGCCCCACCTGGGTCGCTACCAAAGAACAGCCGCGCGCGCCACAAGATCGCAGCGGGTCGGCCAACCCTTGTGTGACCAGTCCGGCATACTGCTCGGCCGTCATCCCGCGTCGGGCGATCCCTTCCACATGCTCCAGCCCGGTGCTCAGGAACAGAACCGCAATCGCCACCATCTGCGCCGTGGTCTTCCACTTGGCCAACTTGGTCACGCGCAACAAACCGGCCTTTTCCGCCAGAAACTCGCGCAGACCAGACACGAACACCTCGCGGAACAGGATCAGCGTGACCGGCAGGATCAGCCAAGGGTTCATCCCGGAATACCCGGTGATGATCACCAGCGCGATCACCACCATCGCCTTGTCGGCAATCGGGTCCAGCATCGCGCCGAATTTACTCTCCTGCTGCCAGCGCCGTGCGATATAACCGTCAAACCAGTCTGTAACAGCCGCCACAACGAACAGCGCCAACGCAAACCAATCCGCCCAGGGTCGATGGAAATACAAGAACATGATCGCAACGCCGGGCGCCGCGATCAGACGCATCACCGTCAATATATTGGGCAACGTCCATCTCATTATGGTGGTGTAGACCATTACCCGCGCCAGAGGAAAGCGGATTTGATCAGAAAGGGATCGGTGCGGCAAAGCTGACCCACGCGCCCGTCGCCGGATGGTGCAAACCCAGCGTTTCGGAATGAAGCATCAGGCGCGGGGCCGCGCGTGCCGCCCTGGTGGCATAGATCTGATCGCCGATAATGACATGCCCCAAAGCCAGCATATGCACGCGCAACTGATGGCTGCGCCCGGTCAGCGGATGCAGCCGCACCCGCGTCTCGGTCGCCTCGCGCCCGATCACCTCCCAATCGGTGCGGGCGGGGCGGCCATTGGCGTGGTCCACCATCTGGCGCGGGCGGCGTGGCCAGTCGCTGCCCAAGGGCAGATCGACATGACCCCGATCCTCCTCCATCACGCCCCAGACCCGCGCCACATAGGTCTTGCGGGCGCGGCGCTGTTCAAACTCCTGCCCCAGAAACCCCTGCGCCTGTTTGGTGCGGGCAAAGATCATCACGCCCGATGTGTCGCAATCCAAGCGATGCACCAGCAGCGCATCCCAGAACGCGGCCTGCAACCGGGTGATCAGACAATCCTGCCGCCCCTCCAGCTTGCCCGGCACGCTCAGCAATCCGGCGGGCTTGTCCACCACCAGAATATGCCGGTCCTCATGCAGGACCTGCAACGGCACATCCGGCGGATCATAGCTGAAATCGGGGATCAGGCTGGGCGCATGGTCGGGCACGACACGTCGGGTCATAGAATGGTATGGCCCGCCGCGCGCAACCGCTCCGCCAGATGGCGGATATGCGCGGGCCCCACCTCGCAACAGCCGCCCACGATCGTGGCCCCCAGATCAACCCATTGCAGCACGAAATCGGCGTATTTTTCGGGTGTCAGGTCGTGGCGGTGCGCGTAATCAGGCGCATCGCCACTGTCGGGCAGCGGCAGGCTGGAAATCTCGGAAAACCCGTTGGCATAGGCCCCGAACGGCAGGCCCAGCCCGGACAAGGCGCGCAAGGCCGCCGCCATCGCCTCGGGCATCGAGCAATTGGCCAGAACCGCCGCTGTGGGGTGCTCTGCGATCACATCCGCCAGCGCCGCCACCGGCTCACCCGACCGCAGCTTGGTGCCGTCCCGGTCATCCACCGACACCGACAGCCACACCGGCAGCCCAGCCGCCTGCGCGCCCTGCAACGCCCCGCGCGCCAGATCCAGCGACGACATCGTCTCGCACAGGATCACATCTACATGCGCCGCCATCAGCCGCGCCTTTTCCGCATAAAGCGCCGCCGACACCGCAACCGCAGGCGTCAGATCCGGCCGGTAACTCTCGCCCAAAGGCCCCATCGACCCGGCAATCAGCCCCCGCCCATGCGCGGCCCGCGCCTCATGCGCCTGCAACAGCGCGCTCAGATGCAGCGCATGATACAGGTGGTCCAGCCCCTCGCGTTCCAGCCGGTCATGCAGGATGTTGTAGGTGTTGGTGGTCGCCACCGACGCGCCAGCCGCGAAATACTCGGCATGGATCTCGCGCACCATGCCCGGATGATCAATCATCGCCCGCGTGGCCCAAAGGGGCGAGCGGTCATCGCCCGCCCGCGCCATCAACTCCTGCCCCATGCCGCCATCCAACAGCGTGATCTGTGCCATGGTCGACCCTTTCAGACTGCATCGCGGAACACGTCCGCAAGCAAAGTGGTGAAAAACGCCTCATCCTGCGCCGTGAAGGCCGCAGGCGTGTTGCTGTCCAGATCGAACACGCCCAGCAGCGCCCCCGCCCCGGTCCAAACCGGCAACACCAGTTCCGACCGGGTGGATGAAGCACAGGCGATATGGCCCGGAAACGCATCGACATCGGGCACGTTCTGCGCCTGCCCGGTGCGCGCGCAGGCCCCGCACACCCCCCGCGAAAACGGGATCACCAAACAGCCATGCCCGCCCTGATACGGCCCGATCTTGAGAAGTTCGGGCGCCACCACGCGGTAAAACCCGGTCCAATCGCTGAACGGGTGGTGATGATGCACCTCGCACGCCACCGTCGCCATCAGCGCCACCGCATCCGTCTCGCCTTGCGTCAGCGACAAGATTGCGGCCCGCAAACCGTCATAGTCCACAGTCATCTCAATACCCCAGGGCAATGCCATCCTTGCGCGGATCGGACCCGCCGACCAGCACACCATCCGCCCCTATCACAATGGCCTGCGCGCCGCCAAGCGGGGTCTCGGGCACCACAACCTTGTGCCCCATCGCCGCAAGCCCGGCGCGCACGTCATCGCCATAGCCGCGCTCCACCTCCAGCCCGTCGGCGCTGGCAAAGCTGCGCGGGGCATCGATCGCGCTTTGCAGATCCATCCCGAAATCGCGCAGATTCGAGATCAGCCGCGCATGGCCCGCAGGCTGATACCCGCCACCCATCACGCCAAAGGGCATGGACACGCGGCCCCCTTCCATCAGCATCCCCGGAATGATGGTGTGCATGGGCCGCTTGCCGCCCGCCGCCTCGTTCGGGTGGCCGGGCGTCAGGGTGAACCCCGCGCCCCGGTTCTGGAAACACAGGCCAAACCTGTTCGACGCCATGCCGGCCCCAAACCCCCAGAACACCGAATAGATCAGCGATACCGCCATCCGGTCGCGGTCCACCACGGTGATATAAACGGTATCGCGGTGGATCGCTTCGGTCAGCGGCGCAGCTTGGGCAATGACCTTTTGCGGATGGATCAGCGCCGCCAGCCGCACGGCCGTTTCCATCGACAACATGTGATCCAGCCGCGCCGCAGGGTCCGCGATGAACCGGTTGCGCGCGTCATAGGCCAGCTTGGCCGCCTCGGCCTCCAGATGCACGCGGGCGGCCCCCAGCGGATCCATCGCCGCCAGATCGAACTGCGACAGGATGTTGAGCAGCAAGATCGCCGTCGCCCCCTGCCCGTTCGGCGGATGCTCCAGCAGGTCAACGCCGCGATAGCCGCCCTGCACCGGATCGCCCCAGATGCAGCGCGTGTCGGCCAGATCGTCCAGCGTGTGGCAGCCGCCCAGCGCGCGCAGGCTGCCCACGATATCCTGCGCCACCTCGCCCTCATAGAACCCCGCCCGCCCCTCGCGCGCGATGCGGCGCAGCACCTCGGCCTGACCGGGGGCGCGGAACATCTGCCCCGCACGCGGGGCCTGCCCGCCGATCAGGAACAGATCGCGCGCGCGGCCCTGCAAACAGGGCGCATCATCGGCCCAGTCGAACGCCACGCGCGGGGCCACCGGCACCCCAGCTTCAGCATAATGGATCGCGGGCGCCAGCACCTGCGACAAGGGCTGGCTTCCCCAGTCGGCGGCCAGCGTACAGAACGCATCCACCGCCCCCGGCAGCGTCACCGCCTCGATCCCGCGCAGCGGCACCGCATCCAGCCCCCGGTCGCGCATCTGCGCCGCCGACAGACCCGCCGGCGCCCGGCCAGATCCGTTCAGCGCCAGCACGCGTTCTTCCCCCGCGGGTTTGATCAGCACAAAGCAATCGCCGCCCAGACCCGTCATCTGCGGCTCGCAAAACCCCAGCAGCACCGCGCCCGCCAGCGCCGCATCCACCGCATTGCCGCCCGATTTCAGCACCTCCACCGCGACCTGCGCCGCAAGAGGATGCGACGTAGCGCAAACCCCGTTTTCGGCATAAACCGCCGAACGACCCGGAAACTGAAAATCGCGCATGATGCCCCCTGCTGTTTTGGCGCAGGCTATCCACAGCAAAGGTCAAGTGCAAACGGGGGAAAGGCGATCTGCATAAGGAACCTCGGCGCCGCGAACTGGGCGGGGGCGTTACCCGCAGCGCCGAGGGAAGCTTTATGCAGCTACCCCACCTGTATCGATCTGCAGCGCGTCGATTTCAGGGGGAAATTCGGGCAATATCGCGTCAAACCCGCGCAATTGAATGAAATCATGGCGTCAGTTCGCGTATTGTTGCGCCGATATGCGGAATGTCAGAAAATTCCGGCCTCCCTCGCGGCGATAGTCCAGATCCTCGGACAAGGTCCGAATCAAGTGCCAACCAAAGCCGCCCTCTGGCAGGTCATCGCCCAGACGCAACGCGGGCAGGGCGCCCTGTGGCAAGGCCCCACCCGGCAACGGCAAACCCGCATCCATGATCCGGCAGGTCAGGCCAAGCGGCGAGACATCGACCGTCACTTCAATCTCGCCCGAGGTGTGTGCATAGGCATGCTCGACAATGTTGTTCAGCGCCTCTGCCAGAACAATCTGGGCGGTGTCTCTGGCATCTGCACTCATCCGCCCGGCCATCAGACTGTCAAACAGCGCACACAGCGCCTGCCGCACCGCCATAGGATCAGACGGGATCACAATGCGGCTGTGATCGCCGGTTGCGTCAGACGACATCACGAACGCCTTCCGCAGGCCCCGGAACCGTATCATGGATGATGAAAACAGAATCCATCCGGGTCAGCCGGAAAACCTTGGCCACCGCGGGGGTCAGCGCGGCCAGTTCCAGCGGACGATCAGGGCCCAGCGATTTGCGCACCGCCACCACAGCCCCCAGACCTGAACTGTCGATAAAGCCCACCTGCGACAAATCCAGCATCACCCGGCACCGGCTGGCTGCCAGCAAATCCCGCATCCTGTCCTTGAAATCAATGGCCCCCGCCGCATCGATGCGCGCCTCGCGCACATGAACGATCATCAGGTCAGGGGTTTGGGTGCAATCCAGCTGCATAGAGCCCTCCGCGTTTCTTCCGGTAGGCTACGCGCAGAAGGTTACCGATCTCTCAACGCCGGCGGATCGGTCCAGTCGCAGATCAGTTCAGTTGGAATTGCAGCGGATAGCGGCCGTCTTCGAAATCTCCGAACAGATCGCCCAGATCGGGGTGACCCACCGGCTCTCCGGTCTCGTCCGGCACAAGGTTCTGTTCCGACACATAAGCGACGTAATAGCTCTGATCGTTTTCCGCCAGCAGATGATAGAACGGCTGATCCTTTGACGGCCGGCTTTCTTCGGGGATGTTCTCATACCATTCGTCGGTGTTGGAAAACATCGCATCCACATCGAACACCACGCCCCGGAACGGATGTTTGCGATGCCGCAGAACCTGACCAAGATGGTATTTCGGGGTTAATCTCAGCATCACATTGCATCCTCTGATATTGGTTATTAATCCCGATGACAGTGTCTTGTCCACCTGACAGGCGTTGTTACAGGGAAACAAACTGTGGTCCTTATCCTCACAGTGCTGGAAATCGTGGCCCCTGTCGGGCTCTTGGGCGCCATCGGATATCTGTGGGTCCGGACCGGCCATGAATACCGGATGGAGTTCATCACCCGGCTGTCGATGACCCTGTCGGTGCCCGCGCTGATCTTCACCGCGCTGATGAAAACCGAACTGGACCCCGGCGCCCTCACCGCCGTGACGCTGGCCGCCATCGCCGCCTACGCCGCGCTGACGGTGATCTTGTGGGGCATCGTCTCGCTGCTGGGACTGGAGAGGCGCACCTATCTGGCCCCGCTTATCTTTGGCAACACCGGCAACGTCGGCCTGCCGCTGGCGCTCTTTGCCTTTGGCGAGGCGGGTCTGGGCTATGCCGTGGTCATCTTCGCGGTGATGATGGTCTGGAGCTTTACCTTCGGCATCTGGCTGGTGTCGGGCGGTGGGTCGCTCTTGCGGGTGATCAAGGAACCCGCGATGGGGGCCACCCTTTTGGGCGCGCTGTTCTTGTGGCAGGGCTGGCAAACCCCGCTCTGGCTCACCAATTCGCTGACCCTGCTGGGTCAGATCGCCATCCCGATGATGCTGATCACCCTTGGCGTGGCGGTCGCGCGGCTGACGCCGGGCCGTCTGGGGCGGGCGGTCTGGCTGACGGTGATGCGTGGCGGGCTGACGGTGGCGGTCGCGGTCGCCATCGGGCGGTTCTTTGCGCTTGATCCTGTGGCCTTTGCCGTGTTGGTGGTGCAGATCAGCACCCCGGTTGCCGTCACCTCCTACATGCTGGCCGAAAAATACGGGGCCGATGCCGATGCCGTGGCGGGGCTGGTCATCGCCTCGACGCTGCTGGCGGTCATCACTTTACCGCTCACTCTCGGTTTTCTGATCTGACAGGCCCTTGTGCCCCATTTCCCCCACACGGGTTTTGCCCTATTGTCACCCATAATAAAGAAAAACGTGCGAGGGGCAGATGAGCAGACTTCTCCGCGCGTCGGTATTGTTGCTGTTGCTGGCTGCCTGTGGCGGTGGAAGCAGTCAATTCTCGGCGCCCCGTGACCTTGAGAACGCCTGCGCCATCGTGCGCGAGCGTCCTCAATACTTCCGTGCCATGCAGGTGACAGAACGCCGGTGGGGCATCCCGATCCATGTTCAGATGGCCACCATCCATCAGGAATCCAAATTCATCGGCAACGCCCAGACCCCGCACAAATTCGCGCTTGGCGTCATTCCGATGGGGCGGCAATCTTCAGCCTATGGCTATTCACAGGCATTGGATGGCACGTGGGAGGAATACCAGCAGGAACAGAACCGCCGCAGCGCGCGGCGCGACCGGATATCGGACGCCACCGATTTCATGGGCTGGTACATGGACCAAAGCGAAAAGCGACTCGGGATTTCGAAATCCAATGCCCAGGATCAGTATCTGGCCTATCACGAGGGCCGCACCGGGTTTTCCCGCCAAAGCTATCTGGCCAAGCCATGGTTGGTCGATGTCGCCGCCCGCGTACAGCGCCGGTCAGAGATGTATGCCCAGCAACTCGCCGCATGCGGGCGGGCCTGAGCGGGTGCCACCCCGGATCGGGGTGGCCTGACCAAAGCGCCCGTTACAATCCGCGCTTGCGCGTCTCGGCCGTTATGTCGAACTGTGACGCCGGGATCGACCCGCCTTTGCTCATCTCGCCCAAAATCACCGTGGTCTTGGTGCCCACATCATCGGTGATGATCCACTGCCGCAACTCCACCGGGTTGGCGGTGAACACCAGCTCGATGGTGCCATAGGACGGATTCTGCGGATCCTGCGCGATCACCCGCGTGGTGTTTTCCACCTCCCGGTGGCCCACCACCATGCCTGACCGGCCCAGATTGACGTTTGCCGCCAGAATCAGGTTCAGCGGCGTGCGGCTCAGCGGGTATTGCTCGGGCGGCTGGTTGGATTTCGGATCGAAAATCGCCACCTGACTGCCCCCCGCCATCACCAGACTGCGATCGGGCGGCGCGTATTCAAACCGGATCCGCCCCGGACGGCGGATGAACAGCTTGCCGGTGGCAATGGTGCCGTTGCTGTTCACTTGCGTGAAATCAGCCTGAACGGTGGTCAGACCATTCAGATAGTTGGACAGATCGGCCAGCGGGATCCGCGCGGCAAAAGCCGGGGCGCCAAGCGCGAAAAGGGCGAGCGGGGCCAATATGGCGGTTCTACGGTTCATAAGGACCATATAATGGCGCCAATGCGCCCTTGCATCACCCTTTGCGCAAACATTGCGGGCTTTTGCCGATCCTGTGATGGCGCGTGCGCCACAGCCACCAACTGGGGTAGGGCGGGTTCACCCCGCCATGTGGTGCGGCAAAGGCGGGGTGAACCCCGCCCTACCCCGCATCCGCCATCCGCGCGATATAATCAGCCGTCATCAGGTCCAGATGTGCGCCGCCGCCATTCTTGGCAATCGTGATCTCATCATCGGATCGCCGCGCATATTGCGCGGGCGTGTCGTAGAAATCGGCAATCACATCCGCCTCGGTTATTGCCCCGCTCCGGATCGGCGCGATCAACTCGCCAATATGCCCGATGGTGGTGGCCCGGCTGTCCACAAACACCCGCGCCCGCGCCATCGCCTCATCGTCCACTTCGCGCATCGTGGATGTATAGGCCCCGATCAGGTCCAGATGCTGGCCGGGTTGCAGCCAGGCGCCCTTGATCAGCGGCTCTGTCGCCATGGTGGCGGTGCAGATGATATCGGCCCCCCGCACCGCCGCCTCCAGATCATCGTCCACCGGCAGCCCCATCGCCCCGGCACTGGCCCGGCTCCGGCTCCACACCGTGAATTCGGCCTGCGCAAATGCACTGCGATAGGCGCTGACCATCGAGCGTGCCACCGCGCCCGCACCCACCAGCAGGATGTGCCGCGCATCCCGCCGCGCCAGCCGCCTGGCCGACAGCAGACTGTCACCGGCCGTCTTCCACTTGGTCACCAGATGGAAATCGACCAAAGCCGTCAGCACCCCGGTCTTGTCATCATACAGCGTCACCGCACCGTTGACCGTCGCCAGCCCCGCCGCGCCATTGCCCGGAAACACCGTCGCCACCTTGACCAACTGGCCAAGGCCATCAATCCACGCCGCCCGGTTCAATAGCGTATCGCCGCCCCGCACCAGCACCATATCGCGGATCTCTGCCCGTGGCCGCCGGTGCCCCGCCTCCAGTGCTGCCGTCAACCCGTCCCACGTCAGGCGCGGCTCCACCTCCGGCCCGATCATCCGCACGCTCACACCCCCGCTTCGGCCCGGGTCAGCAACCCTTCCGCCACCAACCGCTCGGCCCATCCCTGCCAGCCAGTGAAATGATGCACCCGCCAGCCGCGCGCCGCCGCCGCCGCGATGTTCTCGGCCTTGTCATCGGCAAAGATCAGCCCGCCCGGCGCGATGCCTGTCTCCACCTCCACCTGCCGGTAAATCTCCGGATCGGGCTTGATCACCCCCATCCGACCCGAGACAAAGGCCCGGTCGAACTCGCTCAGAAAATCATATCGGGTCAGGGCATAGTCAAACGTGTCGATCCCGAAATTGGTCAACGCCAGCACCGGCACACCTTTGGCCCGCAGCGCGCGCAAAAGCGCGATCGACCCCTCGATCCGTGGCGCGGCCATCTCGATCCAGTTGTGATACCAGCACAAAATATCATCAGCCCACGCGGGATGCGCCGCCGCATGCGCTTCGACCGTGGCCCGGAACGGGGCGCCGGCATCAACTGCCGCATTCATCTCCTCCACCCCGGTCTCGGCAAACAGCCGCCGCCGCTCCGCTTCTCCCAAACGCCGGTCATAGAATCCTTCCGGATCCCAATGCACCAGCACATTTCCTATATCGAAAACCACCGCTTCGGGTCTGGTCATCCTGCTCCCGCCTTTTCCTGCCGATCCTGTCCATCCCGCTGATCAAGCCCCGCCAAACGCCGAATTTCAACCCCCGGCATCGCGCTGCGCCGCGCGGATCGCCCGGTCCAGCACATCCAGAAACCGGGATCGGTCGGCCTTGGAAAACGGCCGCCCGCCGCCCTGCCGGAACGGATCGGCGCTGCGCAGATCCTGCATCAGATCGCGCGTCGCCAGCACCATGCCGATGTTGGCGGTGGTCAACTCCTCGCCATTGTGCTTGACCACCCGCGCCCCAGCCGCCACGCATTTCGCGGCCAGGGGAATATCGCCGGTCACCACCACATCCCCCACCATGCACGTCTCGGCAATCCACTTGTCGGCCTCATCCGGCCCGGCGGCCACAAACACGCTCTCCACCAGCGGGTTGGGCGACGGCCTTATCCCGCCATTCGACACCACCAGCATCCGCACCCCCAGCCGGGTGACCACCCGCTCGGCCTCGGCCTTCACCGGGCAGGCATCGGCATCAATGAACACCCGCGTCATCGCTCAGCCATACAAAGCCTTGGCATGAAACCCGATATGATCCTCCATGAAGGTCGAGACAAAGAAATAGCTGTGGTCATAGCCCTTTTGCATCCGCACCGTGCCCCCCTGCCGCCGCAGCGCGATGGCCTCGGCCAAAGCCTCCGGCATCAGCAGATCGACAAACTGGTCCGACGTGCCCTGATCCACCAGAATCGGCCCGTCAAACCCGCGCTTGCGCATCAGAAGAGTCGCATCATGCGCGGCCCATACCGCCTCATCCCGCCCCAGATAGGCCGTGAACTGCTTGCGCCCCCAGTCGCTGGCGGTGGGATGGCAGATCGGCGCAAAGGCCGACACCGACCGGAATCGCCCCGGAAAGCTCATCGCAATGGTCAGCGCGCCATGCCCGCCCATCGAATGGCCGGTGATCGCCTGCGCCTCCTCGGCCAACGGAAAGGCACTGAACAACAGGCGCGGCAGCTCATCCGTCACATAATCCCACATGCGAAAGTGCGGCGCCCAGGGCTTCTGCGTGGCGTTCACATAAAACCCCGCCCCCTGCCCCAGATCAAACGCCGCGTCATCCGCCACTCCCTTCCCGCGCGGCGAGGTGTCGGGAAACACCACGCCCACCCCCGCCTCCGCCGCCCAGCGCTGCGCGCCTGACTTCACCATCGCATTCTCATGCGTGCAGGTCAGCCCCGACAGGAACCAGACCAGCGGCACCGGCCCATCCTCGGCCCCTTCGGGCAGGAACAGGCCAAAGGTCATCTCCCCCCCTGTCGCCGCCGAGGCATGGCTGTACACCCCCTGCACCCCGCCAAACGCCCTGCTCTCCGATACCGTCTTCATCCCGTCATCCCTCCATTCACCAGCGCGATCACCGCCGTCACCGTCAGCACAGATGCCGCCGTAGACAAAAGGATCGCGGTTGAGACCCGTTGCGGCGCCACACCGAAATGCGCCGCCAGAATATACACATTGCCCGCCACCGGCAGGGCGGCCGCCGCAATCATCACCCCCGCCGCATAGGGCTCCACGTCAAAAATCACCAGCGCTGCCACCGCCACAGCCGCCGGATGCAGCACCAATTTGGCGCAGGCCAGCCACACCGCCACCCCCACCCGCTCCGCCGCGCGCCCCGCCAGCGACGCGCCAATGGCAAACAGCGCACCGGGCGTCGCCGCCGCCCCCAGCGTGGTCATGAACTCGTTCACCGGCCCCGGCACCGCCCAGCCGGTGGCACCCCAGGCCAACCCCAGCACGATCGACACGATCATCGGGTTGCGCAAAAGCCCCATCCCCAGCACCCGGAAAATCCCAAGGCTCATCCGCCCTTCGCGCCGCGCGGTGATGATCAGCGTGATCACCGATGAAAACACGATCAAATCCACCGCCAGCACCAACAGCACCGGCCCCGCCGCCGCCGCCCCCAGCAGCAAGACCAGCATCGGCACGCCCAGAAACCCCACATTGCCGATCACCGCACATTGCGCCTCGACCGCCGCCTCCTCCACCGACACGCCGCGCCACAGCGCGATCCCCGTCGCCAGCAGATACACCGCCACCGAGGCCGACAGATAGGCCAGCACGAACTGCCACTCAAAGATCTGCCCCAGTGACAGATTGGCGGCAAAGCCGAACAACATGGCCGACAGCGCGAAATAGAACACGAATTTCGTCAGCGCCGCCGTCGCCTCGGCACCGAAAAACCGCGTCCGCCCCGCCAGATAGCCCAGCCCGATCAGGGCAAAGAACGGCAATGTCTTCAAAAGGATCGGCAGCATGGGCTCACTTTCGACGCGCTGCCCGCACGGTTTCAGAAAGCCCCGGCCCCCGCAACCCCCCGCGCCCGACCACTCGACGGGGATCGCCCCAGGCTCTCATCTGTTCCCAAATATCCTGGGGGGGAGTCGCGCCCTTCGCGCGACGGGGGGCAACGCCCCCCTTGCGGAGGGATCGCGGCGCAAGCCGCGGCCCGACACACCGCGCGCGGGCGGCACGCCCGCTCCTTCAGATCAGTCGGGCAGATCAGTCGGGCCAGATCAGCCGGGCCAAACCCCGCCAATGCGACTGTCGAAGCGGCAGATCCGCCACCCCTACGCCATCGTCTCCAGGCAATGACGCCGGAACGCGCGTTTCAGCATATCCAACTCCTGGCGCAGCAAATCCACCTCGGCACGCATATCATCTTCCATCGCCACGCCGGTGATGATGGTGAAATGTGCCAGCGTCTCATCCGTCCCCGTCACGCGGATCAGAAAGGTCTGCACCCCGTCGGTCAGCACCTCGGCGGGAATCGGGACCCGCACCGCCCACTCCCCGGCGCGCCCGGCGACAGGGTCCACCACCACGCCCGGAACCGCTCTTTCCAGCAACAGCACCTCCAGCCGGGGGGCCGTGTCGCCCTCGGCACTCAGCACGCCTTCCCAGATCCCGGCCCGGATGCGTGTCTTGGTCAGTCGCGTCTCGATCATCAAAGCCTCACAGGTCCGCGCGGGGGCGGCGGCTGAATGTTACATCGCGCAGGATGATCTGGTTCATTTCGGGGCCCTCAAAGATCAGATCCACCCACAACCGTTCGACCCGTTTTTCATTGACCTTGGTATAGGCCAGATCGAACTCCACCATCACTTCCTCATCACCCAAGGGCAATTCGCGCACGATCTGTTCCACGTTCGGCCCGTGCTTGATGTTGAGCCGTGCAAAAATTTCCAACGGCTTTTCCATCTCCACGATCACATCCAGCCGGATCAGATGGCGCAACTTCAGCCCGGTCGCGGCCTCGGGCGGCAAATCCACCACCAGGCTCAGGAACGACCCGTCGAACCGGAACACATCCATCCGGAACCCGAATGGCGCAAGATCGGCCTGCCGCGTGTTGCGGATCTGGCGCACGGTCAGCTCGCTGCGGCGGCAGTCGTGAAACACGGTCGATCCCTCACAGACCAGCGCCCGCCCCGGCACCGATGAAAACCCCGGCACCGGGATCGGCCCGCGCCACAGCATCGGCCGCCAGGACCAATCGGTGCCCAGCGGTCGGCGCATGGCGTTCGACCCGATCACCGGCAGAGCCAGACGATGTTCAGCCTCATGGATCACCCGGTCCAACTGGCGCCGGATCGACCGCGCCCGGCCGCGCAACCCGCTCAGGGCTTCCAGGTCCAGATTGGCCGCCCGTTCGGCCAGCGCCCCCCACCGCCGCTGCACACTGCGCTGCAACAGCCGATCCAGTATCGCGTCAATCCTGCCTGCCATCTGCTTTTCGCAATCCTACCCGCATCGATCCGCCGATTGTTGACGGCTTGGAAACGATTCCCTTTATTGCCGGAAACGTCTTAACACTCCACACACTTTGCAGGCCCGCCACGCCCCCATCGGCTCAACGATTGGCCCGGCGCAGAGCCTTGGCAGTATTCTCCACCAGCTTGCGGCTCTCGGCCTCGTCCAGATCGGGGCCCGAAACCTTTACGCTGACCGTGCGGCCGCGAATAGCGGTCATGCCGCGCCAATAAATTCCCTCACCCCGGTCCGCCACGCGAAACAGAAACAAGTCGCCCACACTGCGGGCCGAGGTGACAGTGACATCGGCCGAACGCCCCCGGCGGCTCAGCGATTTGCGTCCGGCATCCGAGCCAAAGAACGCCGCCATTTCCGCCCCACCCGCCGCCATCACCGCCGCACTTCCCGCGCGGCCAAAGGTGACGGTGATCACCGCAGGCGCGGCCGCAGTCTGATCATTGCAACGGCCCAGCAGCAGCACCACCGCGCCGTCGGTCTGCTTCAGCGTCGCCGGGTCCGGACAATAGTTTGGCGGTCCCTGCACCGTGATATCAATCGCCCGCAGCGCAACAGCCTTTGGCAACGGTGTGTCGGCCGGTGCCGCATGGGGCTGGCCCAACGCCAGCCCCATCAGCAACGCCCGCACCAGAACCAGCTTACTGGTCCATGTAGACATGTTTCTCCGCCTTGGCCCCCGGATGCGTCACCGCGCCCCAACGCGCCCCGCCAACCAGTTTGGCGTATTTATACAGCGCGCCGGTGGCATATTGCGTCTCACGCGGGCCTTTCCAGTCGGCCTTGCGCGCCGCCAGTTCCGCGTCGGTCAACGCCACCGACAATTCCCCCGTCAGCGCGTTCAGCGTGATCACATCGCCGGTCTTCAGCAGCGCAATCGGCCCGCCATGCGCCGCCTCCGGCCCCACATGACCCACGCAGAACCCGCGTGTCGCGCCCGAAAACCGGCCATCAGTGATCAGCGCCACCTTCTTACCCATCCCCTGACCCGACAGGGCGGCTGTGGTCGACAGCATCTCGCGCATCCCCGGCCCGCCTGCCGGGCCTTCATTGCGGATCACGATCACATCACCCTCAGAGTATTCGCGGTTCTTCACTGCCTCGAACGCGTCTTCCTCGCATTCAAACACCCGCGCCGGGCCGGAAAACACCTGCTCGGCTTCCGACATCCCCGCCACCTTGACGATCGCCCCATCGGGGGCAAGGTTGCCCTTCAGGCCCACCACACCGCCGGTCTTGGTGATGGGCGACGCCCCCGGATAAATCACCCGGCCATCGGCATCGCCCACGATCTCGTCCAGCGACTCGCCAATGGTCTTGCCGCTGGCGGTCATGCAGTCTTCGTGCATCAGACCCAGCTTCATCAGCTCTTTCATCACGATCGGCACGCCGCCAACCTCGTACAGGTCCTTGGCCACATATTTGCCACCCGGACGCAGATCGACGAAATACGGCGTGTCGCGCATGATGTCGGCCACGTCGAACAAGTCGAAATCAATCCCCGCCTCATGCGCAATCGCCGGCAGGTGCAGCGCGCCATTGGTGCTGCCCCCGGTGCAGGCCACAACCCGCGCCGCGTTTTCCAACGACTTGCGCGTCACGATATCGCGGGCACGGATGTTCTTCTCGATCAGATGCATCACCGCGACACCCGACGCCTCGCCATACTGGTCGCGGCTTTCATAGGGTGCCGGCGCCCCCGACGAATTCAGCAGCGCCAGACCAATCGCCTCTGACACGCAGGCCATCGTGTTGGCGGTATACTGCGCGCCACACGCGCCACTGGACGGGCAGGCCACCCGCTCCATGATCTCCAACTCCGCCGCCGACAGCGTCCCGGCTTGATTCTTGCCGACCGCCTCGAACATATCCTGCACGGTGATATCCTGGCCCTTGTAGCGGCCCGGCAGGATCGACCCGCCATAGATGAACACGCTTGGCACGTTCAGCCGCACCATGGCCATCATCATCCCCGGCAAGCTCTTGTCGCACCCGGCCAGCCCCACAAGCGCGTCATAGCAATGACCGCGCATCGTCAACTCCACCGTATCGGCAATCGCATCACGCGACGCGAGCGATGAGCGCATGCCCTCATGCCCCATCGCGATGCCGTCGGTGACGGTGATCGTGGTGAATTCGCGTGGCGTGCCGCCGCCCTTTTTCACCCCATGCTTCACGATCTGCGCCTGACGGTTCAGCGAGATGTTGCAAGGCGCCGCCTCGTTCCAGCAGGTCGCAACGCCAACCCACGGCTGGTGGATCTCTTCCTCGGTGATGCCCATGGCATAGAAATACGACCTGTGTGGCGCGCGCGCCGGGCCTTCGGTGACATGACGGCTGGGCAGTTTCGACTTGTCGAAACGCGTGTTCGTGGACATCGGCATCCTCCCGCAAGAATTGGCTGGCTTCGGGATAATGGGCGAAACCTGCGGGGGCAAGCCGCGAAAACATCCGCAAACGGGAATCAAGGGGGTAGGGCGGGGTTCACCCCGCCACAAGCTGCGCCA